>JACZKP010000026.1 GCA_014860005.1 Verrucomicrobiota bacterium
ACCGTGCCGCTTTTCTGGTCAAACCGGCTCTCGACCACTTCCCAGTTCAATCCCAATCCCAGCAACTCATGAAACAGTTTCTCAGGTGTCATGCCCGCGAGACTACCCGGCTATTCCACCGAAAACAGCGAAGAACCAAACACAATCGTGTCCCCCATCTGTGCGACCTCCAGTGCCGCCCGAAGTGTGCAGATGCCGGTCGTGCCCGACTCCGGGGTTCCCGTGTCGCACAGGCCATCGCCGCCATTTCCGTCCGGATAATCCAACACCGAATTGACGCTGTAAACCGCCGCTGGCGCGGCACCGGCGTTCAGCAGCAGGAGCGCCACCAATGCACTGAAGAATCTTTCGGGTCGAAAACTGCCATCAAAGATACGGCCGAGGGAAACGCATAACGGGGGGTTCATTGGCAGCGACCTTGTGCCTTCAGGGGCCGCGTGTCAAGGATGACGACGCGTGAAGCAAACCGAGCACAACTACCGCACAGCCATTGTCTGCAAGAAAACTTCGATCTCGTCGGCGCTGCCGCGCTGGAGTCGCAAAACTAACAGCGTGCAAGGCCGCTTATTTGGTCACTTGAAATCGCAGCACCCGTCTTGACTGGCCCTCATTCCGCCGCCACTTTCCTCCCGCTTGGCCCAGGAATTCCAAGTCCCGGCGGCAGACAGTCTGTTCGTCCGGGTTGCTGCAACTCCCGCCGTGCAATCCCTTGCCCGGCGACTGGAGTCGGGCGGCGCCTTGTCCTGTCCGGGCGTCCCAACGGCAGCCCAGCCATTCTTCGCGGCGTTGTTGCGAGATCTTTTTCCCGACCACCCCATCGTCGTCGTCACCGACAACCTCAAGACGCAGGAATACTTTCAGCAGGATTTGGAAACGTGGGCGCAGATCGAATCCACAAACCAAAATCCACCGACCGCGACCGCCCCATCCTCCACCCTCGATCCTCCATCCTCCCCGCATTTCTACCCCGCCTGGGAGGTTCTGCCCCACGAAGCCAGACTCCCGCACGCCGATGTCATCAGCGACCGGCTGCAAACCCTCGTCGCGTTGGCCAGCCAGTCGGCTATCGGCTATCATCCATCGGCTATCATCACGACATCCGTTGCGGCTTTGCTGCAAAAAACCTTCCTCCCGGATGACCTGAAGCAACGCACCCGCGCACTCCAGCGTGGCGACCAAGCGAACCCGCTCGATCTGATCGAGTGGCTGGAGGAGCAAGGCTACGAATCCGAAGCGCAAGTCACCCAAAAGGGCGAGATCGCCCTGCGTGGCGGAATTCTTGATGTCTTCCCGCCGACCAGTCCCTGGCCGGTGCGATTGGAATTCTTTGGCGATGAACTCGAATCGCTGCGCGAATTCGATCCGCTCACGCAAGTTTCGCGCGGCGAAATCACGAACCTCAGCCTGCCCCCCGCCGGCGAGTTGGGGATTTTGAAACGCGCCTTGGAGCGCGGGCTTCAGCCCGCTTCAACGTCCGAACCTGAACAACCTGCCCGACTGTCATCGCCCGCTCGTAATCGCACGGTGAAGCGGCCTGAAGGCCACGCCCCTTTCGCCACGCTGCTCGATTACCTGCCGCGCGAAACCATTTTTGTTTTGTGCGAACCGGAACAACTCGCCATCCACGCCGACGACTACGCCCGACAAATTCCGCCGGATGATCCGTTTTTCATCTCGTGGGAAAGCTTACTTACCGAACTGGACCAACGCGGTCTGGCGCGAGTTGACTTGACCGAAGGCGATAGTGGTACGGACGTCCCGCCCGTTCAATTCGAGCCGAAAGCTGCTGCGAGCGGTTTTGAAACGAACGGGCTAGACGCCCGTGCCACTACGTTCGCCTCGCTCGAAGCCTTTCGCCCTCTCGGCGAACGTCCGCCCGAACCGCAGGTGGCCGAAGCCCAACGCCGCGAATTCTTCGCTCAACTGCATCGCTGGCTGCGACAGGGCTATGCCGTTCATGTTTTCTGCAACAACGACGGCGAGCGGCAACGTTTCGCGGAAATTTGGGCGGAGCACGGCTTCGGCGTAGGACAGGCGTCGCGCCTGTCTCCATCTTCAAAAAGCAAACCTGCTGCTGATTCACCTGCGAATGGTGGGAAAACTGATTCTCCCGATTGGGAAAAAGAATTTGGAGACAGGTGCGACGCCTGTCCTACGCTCCATATCGGCACGCTCGCCCGCGGTTTTCTTTGCGATGAGGCAAAACTGGTTGTCGTCACGGACGCGGAGATTTTCGGCCGTTACCGGGTGCAACGTCCGCGCCGGCTCAAGTCGCCGCACGCGGCGGCGATGCGTTCGGCGTTGGAGATTGATTTTGCGGATTTGGAAGCCGGCGATCTCGTCGTGCATCTCCAGCACGGCATCGGCCGTTTCCTTGGGTTAAAGAATTTACCCGCGACGACGAGGGACCATCACGCATCACGCATCACGCATCACGAAACCGAATGCCTTGTGATCGAGTATGCCCCCAGCGACACTGGCAACGAACCGCCGAAGCTCTACGTCCCCGTCACCGAGGCGCATCTCGTCAGTAAATACGTGGGCGCGGGGAAGCTGCGTCCACCGCTCAACACGCTGGGCGGTTCGCGCTGGCGCAAGGCCGTGGAGCAGACTGAGCAGGCCGTGCGCGACGTCGCCGCCGAGTTGTTGCAAATCCAGGCCGTGCGCGAGTCGCAGCCCGGCCACGCCTTCCCACCCGACGTATCCTGGCAACGCGAGTTCGAGAGTTCGTTTATTTACGAGGAAACGCCCGACCAGTTCAAAGCCATCAACGACACCAAGTCCGACATGGAACGCGCCAAGCCAATGGACCGGCTGATTTGCGGCGACGTCGGCTTCGGCAAAACGGAAGTTGCCATCCGCGCCGCGTTCAAAGCCGTGATGGGCGGGAAACAAGTCGCTGTGCTCGTGCCCACGACAGTTTTGGCGCAGCAACACTTCAATAATTTCCGCGAACGCATGGCGGATTATCCGGTGCGCATCGAATTGCTTTCGCGCTACCGCACGCGAGGCGAGCAGCAGCGCGTGGTCAAAGACCTCGCGGCGGGCGCGGTGGACATGGTCATCGGCACGCACCGGTTGATTCAGGAGGACATCATGTTCAAAGAACTCGGTCTCGTCGTGATTGACGAGGAGCAACGCTTCGGCGTGTTACACAAGGAAAAGTTTAAGCGCCTGCGCACGTTGGTGGACGTGCTCACGCTCAGCGCCACGCCGATTCCGCGCACGCTTTACCTCGCGCTCACCGGCGCACGCGACATGAGCACCATCCAGACGCCGCCCCACGATCGCCTGCCGGTCGAAACCATCGTCATCGAATACGACGAGCGCGTCATCCGCGACGCCATCCACCGCGAACTGGCGCGCGGCGGCCAGGTTTTCTTCCTGCACAACCGCGTGATGACGATTCCGACGATGCAGCAGAGGCTTCAGCAACTCGTCCCGGACGCGCGGATCGTCGTCGGTCATGGTCAGATGAACGCGGACGATCTCGAAGAGGTCATGACAAAGTTTGTTAATGGCGAAGCAGATGTGCTGCTTTCGACCACGATCATCGAGAGCGGCCTCGATATTCCGAACGCCAACACGATCATCATTGATCGCGCGGATCGCTTCGGGCTGAGCGACCTCTATCAATTGCGCGGGCGGGTGGGTCGTTACAAACATCAGGCCTACGCTTACCTGTTGCTGCCGCGTCACGCGCGCCTATTGATCGACGTGCGCAAGCGCATCAGCGCCATGAAGCAATACTCGACGCTCGGCAGCGGGTTCAAAATTGCCATGCGCGACCTGGAAATTCGCGGTGCGGGCAATTTGCTCGGCTCGGAACAAAGCGGCCACATCACAGCGGTGGGCTTCGAGCTGTATTGCCAGTTGCTCAAGCAGAGTGTCAGTTCGTTGAAAGGCGAGAAGGTGAAGCCGCGGGTGGAAGTGGCGGTTCGCTTGGACTTCCTGGACATGCACGCGCCAGCCGAATTGAGTGGAGCGCGGCTGTGGTCGAAGACCCAGCCGCAGCACGCTGAAGGCGCGGGTGGGCTGGATTCAGAAAGCGCTACTCGCAAGGTAGCTGCTGCGGCTGGTGCTCCGCACACAGCCGCGCTCCCCCACGCCTACGTCCCAGAGCCTCAGCATCGCATCGAGATTTACCGCAAGCTGGCCCAGGCCACGGACAAACCCGCATTGGACGCCTTCCAGAAGGAGTTGCGCGACCGCTTCGGCCCGCCGCCGCCATCAGTCGAGCTGTTGCTGGCCGTAACGGAACTCAAGCTGCTCGCCAGCGAAAAGCACTTGACCGTCATTGAGGTTAAGGAGGACAAGTTGATGCTCACGCGCCACGGCGATTTCATCATGCTGGGCGGCAAGTTCCCGCGCCTGACCAAACCAGACGCCAAGGGACGGTTGAAGGAAATCAAACGGCTGTTGTTGGTTTTGTGATGAGGTTGGAATGGGATGACTTCAGACACCCGGCGGCACCGGGCCAGTCATGATCAACACCAACACATCCGGGATGGCAGGAATTACCAGCGTCAGGACGGCAATGATGATGACTATTGCCTCGGGCGGATAGCGCGATGGGCCTTCATACAACGCACGCCAGCAGCGCACCGCGTTGCGCAAAAAGATCAAGCCAGTCACAAGGGGAGATAGCCCCAATATACCCAACCAATCTGCTTCGTAAGTTAGTAAAATCACCAGCGGCAGGAGCAGAAGCCCCAGGATGAATGCAAACAGGAAACAACCCAACAAAGCCCCGGCGACCGGCGCAGACGGACGATTCGTCATCAGGAAATAGCTCAACACGATCAGTCCAAGCGCCATCTCTGAATATGCGAAAACTCTCCAATCCCGAAGCAATGCCCAATCCAATGATTCTCCTGCCTCGAGTATGCCCGGATCAAGAATCAGGCAGAGCACGGGCAAAGCCAGGCCCAAACCGGCATCGAGGAGTCGTTGAGGTATGGTCGCTGGAATCTGGAATTGCCTTCGCCAGAATCCGGCGATGCGGTTTGAACTGAACGTTCGATCCACGGCAGTTACCCATCGGTTATATCACCACCGATCAACGCGTAACGTCTCAAGTATTTCACCGCCACGGTCAATTCTTTCGGCCAAGCGGCGCGGATGGTGAGAAGCTCGCCGGTGACAGGATGGGGCAGGGCCATTTCCTCCACGTGCAATGCGGCGTGCGAAGTTAGCGGACGTTCGGTGCGACCGTCCTTGAGGCGGTATGCCGGCTTGAGCCGCGAGAGTAGCAATGGCTGTCCGCCATAGGCTTCGTCGGCCACGACGGGCAGACCGGCGTGGCGCAGATGCGCGCGAACTTGATGGGTGCGGTCGGTCAGCGGTTCGCCGTGGAGCAGGGTGTAACCCGAGAACTTTTCGGCCACCGCAAATCGGGTGCATGTGAGTTTGCCGCGTTTCGCATCAACGCAAAGCAGACCGGGTCTGATTGGATGCGGCGCGAGTTTCGCTTTGAGCTCCAGATGATCCGACGATGGTGCGCCACGGACCAGCGCCACGTATTTTTGTCCGCCCTTGGCGGAACCGAACCAATTGGCCAGCGTGACGAGCACCGCCTTGGATTTTGCCAGCAGCATTACGCCGCTGACTTCAGCGTCCCGACGGTGGGCAGGGCTCAGGTAGGTGAGGCTGCGTTCACTGGCCCACGGTTTGCCCGCGGCAATGCCCGCGTGCAGCAGTCCCATTAAACTGGGCCGATCGGGTTCGATGCGATCAGGTGAAACCGCGAGGCCGGCGGGTTTGTCCAACGCCAGCAGGTGGGCGTCCTCGAACAGGATGGGGATTTCCCAGAATTCGCGCGTGGCGGTTGAGGAAAGTTTGACGACGGCGTTCATCGAGTGCAAAGACCGGCAGCCGGCGTGCGCGTCGGTCACCCTGGGTTCCCGCAACCTGCCATCCTAACCCGCGGGCGGGCCACCCATCTGGGGCGGCGCTTGGAACATGGGTATATCGCGCAAAGCGCGCTCCGCCTCGCGGCGGAACCAGTCATTGAACGATTCCCCCTGCCGGGCCTGCCGCAAGGAACTCAGGAAATTAGGCAGTTCGGCGTTCAACTTCACTTCATCCAGTGGCAATTTGGATTGCACATAAGCAATGAAGCCACCGTCGGCTGTCGGCGTAAACACGCTGGCCTCGCCAGGCTGGGTGGTGAAAACGGCCTGCTTGAATTGATAAAGGTTCACGTGGTTTTCCACCTCGGGCAGGGACCGCGTGCTGATGGCCAGCGGTGGCGGCATGACTGGACGCAAACCGGATTCGGCACAGACCACCGTAAAATTCTTGCCGCTGGCCAGGCCGTTGGTCAGCGTGGCATGAAATGCCTGGCCCATTTGCCGCGCTTGCTGCGCTGCCTGGATGAATTTGTAGTCGCTGGTCACGCGCTCCTGGATGCTCTCGAACGGCGGATTCTCGCTGGGCAATCGTTGCTTCATCGCGATCATGTAAACGCCGTCGTCGCCGATGAGCGGTCCGGCGAACGGATCCTGCGGCGTCAACTCAAACGCCGTCTTCGCAAAATCCTCGCCCACGATCATATCGGACGGTCCCTCACTGCGTTCAAACGGCTGGGTGACTTCCACGGTCAGATTGCTGGATTGCGCCAGCGTGTTGAGGTTTTCAGGCAGGACGGGTGCAAGGTCGAACAAAATCCTCCCAAATTCGTTTGCCGCTCGGCGCGCGTTCAACAACATCTGGTTTTTGAACAGGACTTCGCGAATCTTCTCCTTCTTCTCCTCGGGCGTTTTCGCTTCGAGGAAAAAGTTCGTGCCCAGGCGCTCGTACTGCGCTTCGACGATCTCATTCAGGTTGGTAAGCTCGCTGAATTGCTGGGTGGCTTCGGCCAGATAGTTCGACAGCCCGAACCGGACGTAGCTGACCTGCACGCGTTCGGGCAGGCGGTAACGGGCCATCTGATTGCTGTAAAACTGTGAGACGGCCTCGGGTGGCGTGGAAATATCCGCAAGGTAATTGGTGGCCGAGAAGAACACCGCCTGCACGGAGAGTTCCTGATGCTCGCGCGCGTACAGCGACCGGGCTTCCTGGGGCGTGATGAGTTTGCCGCCCAAGCCGGCGACCGAGATGAGTTGCTGAATGCCCAGTTCATGGCGGAGAAACCGCTCGAAGTCCGCCACCGTCATCCCGCGCTGGCGCAACACGTTCTGCTCAAACTCCGCGAGCGGTAGCAGATTGCCGCGATTCACCGAGCGCAACACACCATTAGCGAGCTTGGCGACCGATTCGCTGCTCACGTGGACGCCCATTTCCTCCTGTTTCTGAATCAGCAACAGACGATAATAGGTTTCACGATTCGCGTCGAACCCGGTTTGGCGGGCGCCAGTATCCGGCCATTCGCCGGAGTTCAGGAAATAGCGCAGATATACCTCTCGCCGCGCATTGTCGAACTTAAGCGGGGTCACGACTTCGCCATTAATGGCGCCCAGGTTTACATTGCCGCCCCCACCGCCGCTCTGCGGGCCTTGCGCTCCCCAGAAGACGAAAGTAATGATAATGGCGACGATGATGACCATCCACAGCCATTTCGAGTGTTTTCTAAATGTCCCAAACATAACTTTAACTCAGCACAGGGCGCGCACCCTAACCAGCATTGACTGGTCGGGTCAACGCAAAACACGGACGCAAATCGGACCGACGCGGCCGGCGAGCCGGCAGGAGCGGACGGCCAGGAGGTTTACGGGAGTTCTGCCGGCTGGCGACCCGTCCTCGTTATTGTTCTTCTTCTCGTCCTCAACTTGACCGGAATTCCGAGGATGTTGATCAGAATAAGCCCAGCACGGCAGAGCCGCAACCAAACCCACGCCGCTCGACTTAACGCAGAGGGCGCAGAGGTTCTCGCAAAGGTTGCAAAGAAAAACCACCTCCGCGTTCCTCGGCGCCAACCTTGGCGTCCTCTGCGTCAAAGAAACTTCTCAGAATTGCGCGACGTTGGAAGCGTTACAAGGCGGTCGACACAGTCAGGTGCTGTTCACCTGAGTTCAGTGCGGTCACCTGCTAGAATCGCGTTGACCCATTGGCCGTTTTGCCTAAGCTCGCAGCGTCACAAAAAACACAAACGTACGAAACCTATGGCAAAAATTGTTCCCCTTATCAGTTCGGGCACGACCGGTTCGCTCGGCGTGCTGCACCTGCCCCGTCTCTGGCTCAAAGTCTCGCTCGAAGCCCGCGGCAAGCTGGCCGACGGTTACCCCGGCATCGGTCAGGGCTACGACATGATGGTCTGCAACGCGCTCGGTCTGAATCCCGATGCGGTGAAGAAGATCATTACCGACTCCAAACCCACCTATCCGCAGTTTGAGGCGTGGATCAAGCAGCAACCCGGAGTGAAGCTCGACAAGGCCACGATCCAGAAGCTGAACGTCGCGATTCAAGGTTACATTCATGACGATCAAACCCGGAAAAACATCCTCGGCGCGAACGGTCTGCCCGATGACGGCTCGATCTATCCCGACGCGGTCAACCTGAACAACCTCGATGATTGGTACGAGTTTCACCAAGCCGAGTTGAAGTAATTGATCCTCCACCGCATCGCCGGCGCGCAACGGAATGTTTCGCGCCGGCGTTTGCTTTTCGCGCTCGACATTCGGCGGCGCGGCTTCTACATCTGCGTCCGTCTCCACCAACAACCGAGCCAATGTTATGAGCCAATATCTTTTTCCCAATCGCTACACCCGTCGTGATTTCATCCGCTCCGGCGCCCTCGCCGCGACCGGTCTGGCGCTTTCGCTGCCGAATCTGGCCGGGGCGAAGGACAAGCAGGAGAAAACGGCCCCCGTAAGCATCGGCAGCGGCCACTGGACTTACACGCTCGACGAAAACTGGGGCCGGCTGCCCGAGGGTATGAAATACGGCTACGGGTGCGGCATCGTGGTGGATTCCAAGGACCGGGTCTATGTTACGACGCGCTCGACGAATCCTTGCGTGGCAGTGTTCAACCGCAAGGGCAAGCTGCTGGAAACCTGGAGCAACGAATTTGCCGGGAAGGTCGGCTACACGCTGGAGCAGGTGAAGGACACCGCTCACTGCCTTTACTGGAGCAAGGAAGGTCGCGGCGAATTTCTCTATTTCACTGAAAACGTCAGCACGAATCGCGAAGGCCCAAAGCTGGGCAAACGCGTCTATAAGACCGACCTGCAAGGCCGGATTCTTTACACCATCGGCAATGTGGAGCGGGAGGACTCGACGTCGCAGAAATTCGACTGGACGAATCCCACGGACGTGGCGGTGGCGCCGAATGGCGACATTTATGTGGTGGACGGCTACGGCAGCCAGCGCGTGAGCCGTTTCGACAAGAACTTCCGTCACCTCAAAACCATCGGCGGTCGGGGAACTGAGCACGGCCAGTTCAACACCTGCCACGGTGTCTGGGTGAAGACAGTCAAAAACCGCGAGCCGGAGGTTTACATCGCCGATCGCGCCAATGGCCGCTACGAGGTCTTCTCCTTGGAACTGGAATACAAACGCACCATTGGAGGCGATTTCGTGCGCAACCCCTGCTGCTTTTATCAACACAAAGATCATCTCTACGTCCCGGACCTCGCGGCCATGGTTGCCATCATGGATGTCGAGGACCAACCCGTGGCGAAGCTGGGCGACGGCAAGGAGGCAGACGGCAAGACCAATCGCTTGGACAACAAGACCAATCCCGTGCTGTTCGCCGCGCCGCACGCCCTGTGTGTGGATTCGCAGGGTGACTTCTACATTTTGGAATGGGTGGACTTTGGCCGCGTGCGCAAGTTCGTTCACACACCGCAGGTCTGACGCGGCTGGAAGCGGCCAGGACGATCGGCTACTTGCCAGCACATTGCGCGAGATGAAGTTGGCATTTGCAATCCTCCGGCGCGTCCGTAAGTTGCCGGCGTGAACAGTGAATACTCCATCGCCGCGCATTGGCCGGGCGGATTTGACGAAGCCGGCTTGCAGGCGTGGGCGGAGACGTTGCGGCGGCAATTGATTGCGCCGCAGGTTTCCTTGGGCCTGGTGTTCATGTCGCCGCGCTTCTTTCCGCACGCCCAACAAGTCCTCGAAATCCTGCGCGTGCATGCGCGCATTCCGCTGCTGGCGGGTTGTTCCAGCAACAGTCTGGTCGCCGGTGCCAATGAGATCGAGGAAGACGCGGGCTTGGTGCTGGCGCTCTACGCGCTGCCCGGCGGCAAGCTGCGGGGCGTTCATTTCAATCAGGATCAGGTGGAGGCTGCTGACGAAGCGGCCTACTGGCCGACGGAAACCGGCGTGGGATCGGAGCAGACCAATGGCTGGCTCGTCTTTGCCGATCCCTTCCATCTGGACTCCGAGTCCTGGATGCGTTCGTGGAACGAGGCCTACGCGCCGCTGCCGGTGCTGGGTGGGCTGGCCAGCGGGGAGTCAGACGAGCAACGCACGCAAGTCTATCTCAATGGCGAAGTGTTCGAAGAGGGTGGCGTAGCGGTTTCCGTGGGCGGCGATGTTAAATTGCTCGGGGTCATTTCCCAAGGCTGCACACCCATCGGCGAAACCTGGACGCTCACGCGCGTTGAACAAAACTTGATCCACGAAATCGGCAACCGGCCCGCCTACGAAGTGCTGGTTGAAACGGTGAATCAACTGTCCACCGAGGAGCAGCGCAAAACCCGTGGCAACCTCTTCATCGGTTTGGTGGTGAATGAATATCTGGAGGATTTCCATCGCGGTGATTTCCTCGTGCGCAACCTGCTGGGCGGGGATCCCAACTCCGGCATCATCGCCGTAGGCGCCCTGCCGCGCGCCGGGCAAACCGTGCAGTTTCAAAGGCGCGATGCCGCGGCAGCCAATGAGGACATGCAGGAACTGCTGGGGCGCACCAAGCGCGAACTGGCCGGGGCGACGATTTATGGCGGCTGCCTGTGCAGTTGCAATGGCCGCGGCAAGCACCTGTTCGGCGCACCGAACCACGACGCGCAAACCGTGCAGCAACAGTTCGGTCCGCTGGGCCTGGCGGGTTTCTTCTGCAACGGCGAGATCGGGCCCGTGGGCAAAAAGAATTTTCTCCACGGATACACCGCGTCATTGGCGTTATTCGTGAAGAAGTGACGTGAACGCAAAAGCCGAGGAGTAATCCTTTCGGATTCGCGATTCGGCGTTTGGATTTTCTTCCGTTCTCGGAATTCCGGCCTCGGATTGCGTCAGGTCTTCCGCCCAAACTCCGCGTCCAGTGGAATCAACTTCACCACGATGAATCCAGGAATCGTCGCCAGAAGTACCCAGACGAAGAAATGCTGGTAGCCGATCAGTTCCTGCAACCAGCCGCTGAACATGCCGGGCAGCATCATGCCTAGCGCCATGAATCCCGTGCAGATGGCGTAGTGCGCGGTCTTATGCGCACCCCGGGCGATGTAAATCATCACCAACAGATACGCCGCGAAACCGAAGCCGTAACCAAATTGCTCGATGGCCACGCAAGCATTGACGATCAAGAATGCGTCCGGCTGGGCGTAGGAGAGATAGACATACACCAGGTTTGGCAACTGGATCGCCAGCACCATCGGCCAGATCCACGCGCGCAATCCGTTCCGCGACGCCACGAATCCGCCCAACAGACCTCCGACCGTCAATGCCAGCGTGCCCACCGTGCCATAAACGAACCCCACCTGACCGGTCGTGAGCGCCAATCCGCCGACTTCGCGTGCGTCGAGCAGGAACGGCGCGGCCAGTTTTACCAGTTGCGCCTCCGCGAACCGATACAGCAACAGGAACAGCAGAAACACCCCGATGTTGTCCTTGCGAAAGAACGAGCCAAAGGTCTTGAAGAATTCCGTGATAAAAACGGGGATGCCTTGAACGTTGCCCGGTTGATCGCCGGTCGGATACGGCAGGATGAAGCGATGATAAATCCCGAAGCACACGAACAACGCCACCAGCACCGCGAAGGTGATGGTCCAGGACAGCACAATGTTGCCGGAACGAATTTCAAATTGTGCTGAGGTTTCGGCCTTCAATTTGGGGTCCAATTGGATGACCAGCAGCGCCGGCTGATTCCAGTTCGTATCATCAAACACCAATCGTGAACCTTCAATCAACGACACGCTCTTGTCGCCGGACTTGAACACGGGCGTCACCACAATCTCCTTCCCCGGCGGCTTGGAAAGATGCAGCGATACGACGCCGATGTTGCCGGCGACATCACTCTTGGCCTGAATGTCCGGCCCGAAACGTTCCCGCAGGAACTTGCCCAGCGGCTCGCTGATCGTTCGTGTCCACCAAGACGGGCCTTCGCTTTTCTGATCGGCAATGCTGGCGCGCTGTTGCGTGCGGATGAAATTATTCGTTGTGTTCCAGTCCTTCGCCGCGGCAATCAGCGCGCTGACCTCAGCCCGGGGACGCGCCTGGGGATTGATTTCCACCTTTGTCGTGTCGGTCACAAGGCGCAATTCTCCTTCGTCGGCACCAGTTGTGACGCGGGATTCGGGGTCCAGCGTTTCGATGAGCGCCACATCGGGCCGGCCAGTTACGTCCAGTTCCACCTTCGGCAAACCCGTGTGCGTTTGAATGTAACCCGCCAGCATCACGAGCAAGCCCTGCCCCGTGATCATGGAGATGCGAAAGAACGTGCTGCGGATGCCGACAAAAAATGCCTGCTGCTTTTCATTCAGCGCCAGCATGTAAAAACCGTCCGCCGCGATGTCGTGGGTGGCCGAACTGAACGCCACCAGATAAAACACCGTCAGCGTGGCCTGGAAGAATACTGGCAGCGGCAGAGTCATTCCCACCGCCGCGAACGCAGTGCCCATGAGCAGTTGGGTCACCCAGATCCACCAGCGCCGCGTGCGCAGAATGTCCACCACCGGACTCCACAACGGCTTGATGACCCAGGGCAGGTAAAGCCAGGCGGTGTAGAATGCGATGTCGGTGTTCGACACGCCCAAGCCCTTGTACAGGATCACCGAAACGAAATTCACCACTGCGAACGGCAGGCCTTGCGCAAGATACAGCGTGGGAATCCAGGCCCAGGGGCTGCGCGTGGAAGGTTTGATGTTCGGCATAAACAGCGGCCCTCGGACTGGCTGTCAAACCGATGGACCGCGAGCTACCTAACAACGCGCCCGCCTGCGGAGCAAGCGGTAAATGATGTCGAATCGTGTGTGGTGGCAGCCCCCAGTTCGTCCGGCAAGAATGGCCCGGCAAACCGGCCAATGCCCGATGAAAACGTCCAGATCGTGCAGCCAGACGGCGGCAAATACCACGTCATCGCAGCTTTGGTCCGCTCCGATTTCGCGGGTCAGCTTGTAGAGCCGTGCCTGATGGCTGAACTTATCCACCGGCTTCGCCTGCTCACGGATGTAATTTATGATGGCCGCGCGAAAGCCGTTTGGTTTCACCAAGGGCAGGATGAAAGCCCAGGCGTCTCAAACTCAAGTCTGGATGTGCTTCAGCCACGGAAAAATCGCGGAGTATTGTGCTTCAAGTGCGATCCGCAGTTCGCTTCTCCCCTTTCCCCGGGAAAGGTAAATTCGCTCTTGACGTGCCCGATGCTCTGACTAGTGTCTTGCACCGCTACGGGTGCTGGTTTCTTTTTCCGAAACATTTTATCGCCAAGTTATATGCAGGTCTTAACGAATGCGCTATTGCGCACTTTTCGCCTCCTCTTTTCCGTCAAGCAACGGCTATTTCCACACTTGCGGCTGGAACGGATCATCCGGGTGATTCCCGGTTTGGATTCAATTCAGAGACAACTAGTCGTGCGATCAAAGGTTGATTTCGTGGAGGATGTTTTAGGCCATAAGATGTACCTGGACGATAAGGATTCACTTCAGCTTTCGATCAAGCGAATCCACGAGCCATTTGAAACTCAGTTTGTAATCGGCCAAATCAAGCCGGGTGACGTGGTGTTGGATATTGGGGCCAATATTGGTTACTATACATTACAGTTCTGCCGAAAAGTTGGCCCCGGTGGGGAGGTTTACGCGTTTGAACCAGACCCTGAAAATTGCAATTTGATAAGAAAAAATCTGGCGGTAAACGGTTACGCCAACGCCAAGGTGGTTCAAGCCGCCGTCTGTGACATTACGGGAACGGTAAAGCTTTACCATAATCCCGAACAGAAAGCCGATCATAGGATATTCGATGCGGGAGACAAGCGCCAGTCCTTCGATGTTCCAGCAATACAGTTGGACAGCTACTTCTTAAAACTTGCCAGAACCATCGATTTTATCAAGATGGACATCCAAGGGGCAGAGTATCGTGCAATTCTGGGGATGAAGGAATTGCTTTTGAAGAATTCAAAGGCCGTCCTCGTGACGGAGTTTGAACCGCACAGTTTAATCAAGTCCGGAGCGGATCCAGAAACTTACCTTCGCTTGTTAAGTTCGCTGGGCTTCGAGTTGCTGGAAATTGACGAAGCTTTGCAGGGCACGAAGGCTGTTACCAGCGCGTACTTGTTGAAAAAATACAAGAACCGAGACGGCTACTTCACAAACTTGCTATGCAAGCGACCGGGTCGGTAATCTCAAGGCATTTACAGCGCCGCCTCAGGCATCGTTCCATTCGAAAAAGATTTGTTCGGGCGGCTGTGGTTACGCCCCCAGCCGCGCTGCGTTCACATTTTGAACGGCTTCACCGCTTCTATGCAGCGACCGCATAGGGTGAGATGCTCCGCGTGCGTGCCCACGTCCGTCTCCCAGTGCCAGCAGCGCTCGCATTTCTGGCCGTCGGCTTTGGAAACGGAGGCGACCACAACGGCGCCCGCTTCCTCCGCAAGCTGCACCTGCGACACGTTCAGCAGTTCGCGCAGCGAATCCAGATTCAATCGGGCGTCGAGCAGCAGTGGCCCTTCACCGGTGAGCGTTACCTTCGCTTCCAGGGCCTTGCCAATTTCCTTGGCCTGGCGCGCCTTTTCCAATGCCGGCAACGCCAGTTCGCGCAGCAGAAACAGACTTTTCCAAGCTTCAACTTCTGCATCGGCCCGCGCAAACTCCTGCGGCTCCAGACTGGCTTCATGAACGGTCGTCGTCTTCCGGCCCGGCACAAATTCCCAAGCCTCATCCGCCGTGAACGCCAGAATCGGCGCGAGCATCTGGCACAAGCCCGTCACGAGACGATGCAAGGCGGTCTGCGTCGAACGCCGCCGCGGCGAATTTGCCGGATCCGTGTAAAGCCGGTCCTTGATGACATCGTGATAGACCGCGGAGAGTTCCACGGCGATGAATTGACTGAGCTTCTGATAGACGACATGGAATTCATATTTGTCGTAGGCGCTGAGGACCTCGGTTTCGAGTTTGGCAAACTCGCCGAGAATCCAGCGGTCCAGGCCGGTGAGTTGACTCTCCGGTACGGAGTGTTTTGCGGGATCAAAGTCGTACAGGTTCGAGAGTTGATAGCGCAGGGCGTTGCGGATGCCGCGATAGGTTTCGGACACTTTACCAATGCGTTCCTCGCTCACGATGATGTCGTTGCGGAAATCCTGCGACGAAACCCAGAGCCGCACCACGTCCGCGCCCCATTTCTTGACGTAAGCCTCGGAGGTCTGCGGTTTCTCGTAAGCAGCCGCGCCTTGTTTGCTTTTGGAAATCTTCTCGCGATCCGCGTCCACCATGAAACCGTGCGTCAACACGGTCTTGTAGGGCGCCGCGCCGTTGCCGGCCAGTGACAGCAGCAACGAGGATTGAAACCAGCCGCGATGCTGGTCGCTGCCCTCAAGATACATGTCCGCTTGCCAGCGTAGGACAGGCGTCGCGCCTGTCTCTAACTTCTCTTTTTCCGATGCAGATGGAGACAGGCGCGACGCCTGTCCTACGGCGTGATGCAGTTCCTCGCGGCGCATCAGCACCGAGCGCGACGAAGAGCCGGAATCAATCCACACGTCCAGCGTGTCGTTGGATTTGGCCACGGCTTCCGCGCCGGACCAATCCTGTGGCTTCAATAGCGACCAGAGTTCGCTGGTTGATTTTTCAAACCAGACATTCGAGCCGTGTTGCTCAATCAAATCGGCGGTCTTGCGCACGATCTGCGCGTCGAGGATTGCTTCTCCCTGTGCGTCGTAGAACGCCGGAATCGGAACTCCCCAGGTGCGCTGGCGCGAGATGCACCAATCGGGCCGCGATTGCACGGCGCTCTTGATGCGGTTAACCCCCCAGTCGGGTATCCATTGCACGCGGTCAATCTCGGCAAGGGCATTTTGACGGAATGTAGCCGACGACGTGAGGAGGCGGTCGGCGTCCGTCGTGAGATCAGTCCGCCTCCTCACGTCGGCGGCTACGTGATCAACCTTGATAAACCACTGATCCATCGCCCGGAAAATGATGGGCGTCTTGCTGCGCCAGCAGTGCGGGTAGCTGTGATGATAATTCTCCTGGTGCAACAGCGCCTTGCGCACGCGCAGTTCGTGCAGAACCGCTTCGTTCGCATCGCTCTTGCCATGCTTCTCCAGAATGGATTTGCCCACCATCTCTGCCGGCATCTGTTGCTCGACCGGCAGGTCGGTCGTGTGCGCGAAGCGCCCGTCGTCGTCCACCGGCGAGTAAATCGGCAGACCGTTCGACCGGCCAAGATTGTAGTCGTCCATGCCGTGACCGGGGGCGATGTGAACGAAGCCCGAGCCGGTGTCGTTCGTCACGAAGTTGTCCCCGGCAAACAGTTTCCCGGTGCGATTGCAGAACGGATGCTGGTATTCAAGCTGGCTCAAGTGCCCGCCGTCGAGGCTCCGAACGATCTGGTAATCCTCCCAGCCGAACTTCTGCGCCACTGCCGAAAGCAGGAACGCTGAGACGATGAATTGTTCCTCACCCACCTGCACGAGCGAGTAGCTGAACGTGTTGTTGTAGGCGACGGCGAGATTCGCCGGCAGCGTCCACGGGGTGGTGGTCCAGATGATGATGCTCACGCCGGGCCGCCCAACGACCGGGAATTTCACGAACACACTCTGGCTGACGTGATCCTGGTATTCCACTTCCGCTTCAGCGAGCGCGGTGCGGCACGGGATGCTCCAATAGATCGGTTTCCTGCCGCGATAGACAAAACCCTGTTCCACAATGTCCGCGAACAGCCGCAACTCGTCCGCTTCGTATTCCTTGTTGAGCGTGAGGTAGGGATTGTCCCAATCGCCCAGCACGCCCAGGCGTTTGAACTGCGTTCGCTGGATGTCTATGAACTTGCGCGCGTACGTTTCGCAGGCTTTGCGGATCACGGCCGGTTCGGCGCTGGTGTCACCTGCCTTGCGCATCTCCTGCGAAACCTTGAACTCAATCGGCAATCCGTGACAATCCCAGCCCGGAATGTAAGGAGCGCAGAAGCCGCGGAGTGTTTTGTATTTGATGACAATGTCTTTGAGAATCTTGTTCAGCGCCGTGCCCACGTGGACGTCGCCGTTGGCAAAGGGCGGTCCGTCGTGCAGCACAAACTTGGGCGCGCGGGCGCGGGCGGTCTGAATCCGGGCGTAAAGGCCGGCAGCTTCCCACTTCTTTAGGCGCTCCGGCTCGCGAGTGACGAGGTCGGCCCTCATCGCGAAATCGGTGCGGGGCAGATTAAGTGTGTTCTTGTAATCCATGATTGGTTCTCAGGAGCGCCGACGGTAACAACCGGCAGGGGGGGTGTCAATTGACGCCATCGGATGCGCTGAAGTCCAACTGGCGGCGGATCGCTTTTGGCGATCTGCCCCGCCTCTTGAGCGGTTGACCCTGGTTTGGCAGCGCAAGAAAAGGTTGGAAATTGCCAAATGATGTAGGGAAAGCTCGCGGTGACCGCGGCATGATTCGACCCTGAGAGAGCAGGCAGTGGCGGTGTTAGCCGGGACGACAACGCGAAGGGCCATTCCCGGCAGGCGGCCCGAGTCACCTGCTTCTTTGTCGCAATGAGAAACCAGCCGACCAGACGGCGATTCTCGGCGAAAGGCGACCACGCCTTCCCCGCAAGGGATTCTTTGTTTTCACTTCCAACCACGGGCGCCAAGCCCTGCCTGAAAGGAGCCCAGCCATGATGGAGGTCAAGCGCACGATCAAATACGAAGCCGACCGGGTTCGCGGTTTCGCCGACGAGATCATGAGTGTGTCGGGCTGTGAGCAACTCAAGAGCTGCATCCAGTGCGGCACATGTTCCGGCACCTGCCCCCTCAGTATCTACATGGATTTCTCACCGCGCCAGGTCATGGCCCTGGTACGCGCTGACTTCAAGAACGAGGTGTTGAGCAGCAAAACCGTCTGGCTCTGCGCGTCCTGTTACGCCTGCACGGTCGAGTGCCCGCGGCAGATTCGCATCACGGACATCATGTATGCGCTCAAGCAGCGCGCCATCAAGGAAGGGATTTACCCGAAGCGATTTCCGATTCCCATTCTGGCAAAAGAATTCTCCGACATGGTTCGTCGCAAGGGGCGCATCACCGAGACGTTGCTGGTGATGCGGCTGTTCCTCAAGGCCAACTGGCGCGCGGTGTTCAGTTCCTGGCGATTGGGGTTGGGGTTGATCCGGACGGGGCGTTTCGTCCTCCGGGCTGAACGCATCGAGCGTCAGGCCGAACTGGAAAAAATGCTTGCCGCTGCGGGTAACAACAATGCCAGACCAAAGGAGGCCGCATGAAGTACAGCTATTTCCCCGGCTGTTCGCTCAAAGGCTTGGGCCGCGCTTACGAGGAATCCCTTCTTCCCGTAATGAAGCATCTGGGCGTTGAGTTGCAGGAACTGGAAGATTGGAACTGCTGCGGCGCCACCGCGTACATGTCCGTGGACGAAGCCAAGGCCGGCGTGCTGGCCGCGCGCAATCTGGCCATCGCCGAGAAAACCGGCCCGCACGACCTGTTGACACCGTGCAGCGCCTGTTATCTCGTGCTCAACAAGACGAAGCACAACATCACCGACTTCCCCGACATTCACGACAGCGTCCACCGTGCGCTCAACCGCGCCAATCTCACCTACACCGGCAGCACCAAGGTTCGCCACCCGCTCGACGTGCTCATCCACGACGTCGGGCTGGATGTCATCAAGGAAAAGGTCGTGCGTCCGCTGAAAGGTCTGAAGGTCGCGCCTTATTATGGCTGCCAAGTGGTCCGCCCTTACGCGACGTTTGACGACGCATGGAATCCGACAACGATGGACCGCCTGTTGGCGACGCTCGGCGCCGAGGTCGTTGACTACCCGCTCAAGACCAAGTGCTGCGGCGGCAGTTTGACCGGCACGGTGCCGGAAGCTGGACTTCGCATGACCTACATCCTGCTCAAAGAGGCCGTGCGGCGGGGCGCGGATGTAATCACCACCATCTGTCCGCTCTGCCAGTTCAACATGGACGCGTACCACGACCAGATTGACCGCCGCTGGGGGCCGACGCGCATCGCGACCGTGTATTTCACGCAGTTGTTGGGGCTGGCGTTTGGATTGTCGGAAAAAGAACTCGGGCTCCAACGGAATTTTATACCCATGAGACCTCTGCCGACGCCGGTGACAACTCTCGCTTGAACATGGGCATATTATTTAATCGTGCGGTTACTTTCCTCTCACCCCGGCCCTCTCCATCGGGGAGAGGGGGAATTGCAGTCAATCACCCGAAAAATCGGCCGGCGGGATTTGCCGAACGGTCATCGGAAATAAATCAAACGCGCGCCTGCTGTTCCCTCTCCCAGCGGGAGAGGGTAAGGGTGAGGGAGAACGCCACGCCAAAAACTCGCCGCACCGAATGAAATCAAACCACCAACCCAACGGCGACGTTCGCATCGGCTTCTACGTCTGCCACTGCGGCAGCAATATCGCCGCGATGGTGGATTGCCCGGCGGTCGCGCAATACGTCGCGAAGCTCGCCGGTGTGGTCGTGTCGCGCGACTACAAATACATGTGCTCCGATCCCGGCCAGGAGCTGATCCAGCAGGACATCAAGGAGCATCAGCTCAATCGCGTGGTCGTCGCATCCTGTTCGCCGCTTTTGCACGAACACACCTTCCGCAACGCCTGCGCTGCCGGTGGCTTGAATCCATTTTACTTCCAGATGGTCAACATTCGCGAGCACGATTCGTGGGTGCATACCGACCGCACCGCCGCCACGGACAAGGCCAAGGCGCTCGCACACGCGGCGATTCGTCGGGTGCGTTTTCACAAGGCGCTCGAACCGACCCGCGTCCCCATCAATCCGGACACGCTCATCATCGGCGGCGGCATCTCGGGCATTCACGCGGCGTTGCTGCTGGCAAATGCCGGCAAGCAGGTCACGCTGGTCGAGCGCGAGCCGAGCATCGGCGGCCACATGGCACAACTGGACAAGACTTTTCCCACGCTTGACTGCTCGGCCTGCATCCTCACGCCCAAGATGTCCGCCGTGCGTTCGCATCCGAACATCACGCTGTGGACTTATTCGGAAGTGATGAAGGTGGACGGCTATGTGGGCAACTTCACCGTGACCGTGAAGCGCAAGCCGCGCTACATTGTCGAGGAGTTGTGCGTCGGCTGCCAGGAATGTATCAAGGCGTGCGTGTTCAAGGAAGGCAAGTTCGCCGATGAATTCAACGTCGGCTTGAGCAAACGAAAACCCATTTACATTCCGTTCCCACAAGCCACGCCGCAGATCGTGCTCATTGATCCGGAGCGCTGCATCCAACTCAAAACCGGCAAGTGCAAGCAGACCTGCGTGGAAGCCTGCGCGGACCGCAAGGCGATTGATTTCAATCAGAAGGAAGAGTTGGTGGAAATCAAGGTCGGCAACATCATCGTGGCAACGGGTTACAAGCTCTTCGACGCATCGCGCATTCCGCAATACGGCTACGGGCGTTATCCGAACGTCGTCACGTCGCTGGAACTGGAGCGGTTGGTCAACAGTTCCGGACCAACGGCGGGCGAAATCATCATGCGCAACGGCCGGCATCCCAAATCCGTCGGCTTCATCCTCTGCGTCGGCTCGCGCGACCTGAAGACCAACCGCTGGTGTTCGCGCACCTGCTGCATGCACTCGATGAAACTCGCCCAGCTCATGCGCGAGCACACCGACGCCGACGTGACGATCTTCTATCTCGACATCCGCGCGCCGGGCAAGGGCTGCGAGGAGTTCTACGACAAGTCGCTGCGGGACGGCATCCAGTTCGTGCGCGGACGCGTGGCCGAGGTCACCGATTGGGCGCTCTCGCCGGAGGAGGAAGGCAAGCTCGTCATCCGCGTCGAGGACACCCTGGCGGGTTTCGTGCGGCGGATCCCGGTGGACATGATCGTGCTGGCGACCGGCATGGAACCGCAAGCCGACGCGCAGGACGTGCGGCGGTTGTTGAACATGAGTTGCAGTACGGAGGGCTGGTTCCTCGAACGCCATCCCAAGCTCGCCCCCGTGGCCACCTTCACGGACGGCGTCTTCATCGCCGGCTGCTGCCAGGGGCCGAAGGACATTCCCGACAGCATCGCCCAGGCGGGCGCGGCGGCGGCCGAGGCGATGGCGCTGATTGACAAGGGCTACATCCAACAGGAGCCGAATACGGCCTACATCGAGGAAGCCGATTGTTCCGGGTGCAAGTCGTGTATCCCGCTCTGCCCCTACACCGCGATCCTTTTCGATGAGAGCAAGCAGAAGGCGACCATCAACGCTGCGCTCTGCAAAGGCTGCGGCACGTGTGTCGCCTCCTGTCCGTCCGGCTCGATCAGGCAGAACCTGTTCGAAGACGAGGAAATCTTCAGCGAGATCGAAGGAGTGTTGTCCTATGCCTGAACCGAACTGGCAACCACGCATCATCGCGTTCTTTTGCAACTGGTGTACTTACACCGCCGCCGACCTTGCGGGCGTTTCGCGGCTCAAATACGCGCCCAACGTCCGCGTCATCCGGCTCATGTGCTCGGGCCGCGTGGACCCGCAGTTCATCCTCGACGCGCTCGCGCGCGGCGCGGATGGCGTGCTCATCGGCGGCTGCCACCTGGGCGATTGCCACTACGTCGAGGGCAACTACAAGACGATGCGCCGCTTTCAAATGCTCAAACGGATGTTGGCGGACCTGGGCATCGAGGACCAACGCGTGCGCATGGAATGGATCTCCGCCTCGGAAGGCGAGCGCGTGAAAACGGTCATCAACGAGATGGTCGAACAAGTCAGAGCGCTCGGCCCTCTGAACCTGCCAGGGCGCTTCGCGGATTGGGACTGCGAAATCGCAGAACTCGAAGCAGGCATTGGCCATCAGGAGAAACCAGAATTCCAGATTGCTTAGAATATGAATGCCTTGGTTGGGATCTTGAAGACGCGTCACAGTTCGCAGACTGGTCGGACTGGCAGGCCCTTCTCCCTCACCCCGGCCCTCTCCCGCTGGGAGAAGGAGAATCGCACGCCGGTTTTCGACAAATCCAAGCGCGGTGATCGCCGGACAGACATCGGAAAACCACAAATCGCCCGATTGCTGTTCCCTCTCCCGGCGGGAGAGGCTCAGGATGAGGGGGAACGCCGCAGTTCTCAACGAGGAGGAAGGATTCATTGATGAGCGCCAAACCCAAGATCGGCATTTACTGGTGCGCCTCGTGCGGTGGATGCGAGGAAGCCGTGGTTGACCTGGCCGAAGACATCCTCGGCGTGGTCGAGGCCGTTGACATCGTGCTCTGGCCGTGCGCGATGGATTTCAAGAAGCACGACGTTGAAACCATGCCGGACAAATCCATCGTGGCCACGCTCATCAATGGCGCCATCCGCACGAGCGAGCAGGAGGAAATGGCGCATCTGCTCCGGCGCAAGAGCCAGTTCATCATCGCTTACGGCGCGTGCGCGCATACCGGCGGAATTCCCGGGTTGGCCAATCAATTTTCGCGCGAGCAATTGCTGCGTTTCGTTTACGAAGAAACGCCAACGATGGTGAACGAACCAAAGACGCGTCCGCAGACTTCGTTTCAAAACAACGGCCACACCGTCACGCTGCCGGAATTCCGCAATGTCGTCCGCACGCTCGATCAGGTCGTGGAGGTGGACTACTACGTTCCCGGTTGCCCGCCGACGCCGAAGATCACCAAGGCCGCCATTGGCGCGTTGCTTGATGGCAAGCTGCCGCCCAAGGGCAGCGTGCTCGCGCCGGACATTGCGCTGTGCGATGAGTGCCCTCGTAAAGCGAGCAAACCCACGGATGTCGGCTTCAAGGAATTCAAGCGCCCGCACCTGACGCAGCTCGATCCCAACCTGTGCTTCCTCGCGCAAGGCATCGTATGCATGGGCCCGGCCACGCGTGGCGGATGCGAAGCCGCCTGCACCTGCGGCAACATGCCTTGTACCGGCTGTTTTGGACCGACGTCGCGCGTGCGCGATCAGGGCGCGAAGATTCTCTCCTCGCTCTGCGCGAATGTAGCTTCGAAAGACGAGAAGGAAGTCCGGCAGATCGAAGCCGGCATTCCCGACCCTGTGGGCACGTTCTACCGCTATGGCCTTGCCAAGAGCCTGCTCCGGCGCAAAGTGGATTTGCCGGCATCCTAATTTAGAACCACGAATGAACACGAATGAACGCGAATTGAAATTCCCGGAATGGAGCGCGGCATTCATGCCGCTTCATCGTGCCAGCACGGGAGGCGTCGGGAGTATTCGCGGGCGTCATTCGTGTCGCACGTTGACGCGACCTGAAGGTCGCGCTCCGGGTTCTGATTCGTGTCCATTCGTGTTCATTCGTGGTTAACCAATTTGCCTATGAACCCCTCCACCCAGGAAGTTTGGAACAAAGCCCACGACCGCGCCCACGCCGCCGCCAACGAAGCGCGCCGCCGCGTGACCATTGACCCCATCACGCGGCTCGAAGGCCACGGGAAAATTGACGTGTTCCTGGACGAAGCCGGCGACGTTGAGCGCGCCTACCTGCAAATCCCCGAACTGCGCGGCTTCGAGGTGTTCAGCATTGGCCGGCCCGCGGAGGACATGCCGCAAATCACCAGTCGCATTTGCGGGGTTTGCCCCACGGCGCATCACATGGCCGCGACCAAGGCGCTTGATGATCTCTACAAGGTTGAACCCACCTCCGCCGCGCGGAAGATCCGCGAACTGGTCTATAACGCCTTCATGTTCGAGGATCACGCACTGCACTTCTACATCCTTGGTGGACCGGACTTCATCGTCGGCCCGGACGCGCCGAAGGAGCAGCGCAATGTCGTCGGCGTCATTGGCAAAGTCGGCGTCGAGGTCGGCAAAAAAGTGATCTCGATGCGACGGCGCGTGCGCGAGTTGATCGCCTACTTCGGCGGCAAGGTGATTCATCCCGTGTTCGGCCTGCCGGGCGGTGTTTCCAAGCCGCTCAAGGCCGAAGACCTGCCGAAGTTCAAGGAACTGGCCAAGGACTCGCTCGAATTCGCCCAGTTCACGCTGCAAGTCTTCAAGGACATCGTCCTCAAGAATCCCGATTACGTAAAGTTGATCACGGGCGACACCTACACGCACCGCACGTATTACATGGGCCTGGTGGACGCGCAGAATAAAGTCAATTTCTACGACGGCCTCCTCCGCGTTGTGGATCCGGCCGGCAAGGAATACGCGAAGTTCCCGGGGCAGCGCTACCGCGAGTTTGTGGCGGAGCACGTCGAGCCGTGGAGCTACATGAAGTTCTGTTACCTGAAACCGCTTGGTTGGCACGGCTTCGAGGAAGGCCCGCAAAGCAGCATTTACGCGGTCGCACCACTCGCGCGCCTGAATGCCGCCGACGGCATGGCCACCCCGCTCGCGCAGCAGGCGTGCGACGAATTTTTCAATACGCTCGGAGGCAAGCCGGTGCATCACACCCTCGCCACGCACTGGGCGCGCGTGGTGGAAATCATTCAGGCCGCCGAGCGCATGGTCGAGTTGGTCAACGATCCCGAGATCACCAGCAGTAACATCCGCAACATCCCGACCGCAAGACCGACCGTGGGCATCGGCGTGGTCGAAGCCCCGCGCGGCACGCTGTTCCATCATTACGAGACGGACGACAACGGCCTGATCAAAATGGCCAACCTGATCGTCGCCACCCAGAACAACGCCGCCCGCATCGCCATGAGCGTGGACAAGGCGGCAAAGGGCCTCATCAAGAAAGGGGTGGTCAACGATGGCCTGCTCAACAGGGTCGAGATGGCCTTCCGCGCCTACGACCCCTGCTTCGGTTGCGCCACGCACGCTGCGGGACAGATGCCGTTGCGAGTAAACATCTACAACCGCGAGCGCCAATTGATAAAGCAGTTGGTCAGCCCGTAAGAACTCAGAGTGAGCGTTCCTGGGCCGTTCGTTGCTTCACCAGAAAATCCAGCCACGCTTTCATCCCATCTCCCGTCTTGGCGGACAGCTCGAAGATTTGGGCGTGATGGCTGACGCGCTTCAGATTCATCAAGGCTTGGTCACGATTGAAGCCCGCCGCCGCCGCCAGATCGCTCTTCGTGACGATGGCAACGTTGGCCGAGTGGAACATCGGTGGATACTTCAGCGGCTTGTCTTCGCCCTCGGTCGTGGACAGCAACACCACGCGCAGATCCTCGCCGAGATCATAATCCGCCGGGCAGACGAGATTGCCGACGTTTTCGATGACCAGCACGTCGAGTTGGTCCAGGTCCAGTTGCCCCGCGGCTCTGGAAACCATGTCCGCATCCAGATGACAGACCGTGCCGGTGGTGATTTGCACGACAGGAATTCCAGCGCTGCGCAGGCGTTCCGCGTCGTTGTCCGTGGCCAGGTCGCCGACGATCACGCCCACGCGCAGCATCCCTGAAAGCTGCGCCGCCGTTTCGCGGATGAAGGTGGTTTTGCCCGAACCGGGCGAGGAGACGATATTCAGCACGAGTAGCTTCTTCGCGCGGAAAAACCCGCGATTGCGTTCCGCCAGGCGGTCGTTCTTCTCCATGAGCGAGCGATTCAAGTTCAATGTCAGCGAACCAGATGAATGCCCGTGGTCGTGGTGATGCTCATGACCCTGGTGGTGATCTTCATGGCCGTGCTTGTGTGTGTGCGAGTGACCGCCGACTTTCACATCGCCGTCGCCCAGTCCGCAGCCGCATTCTTTGCACATAAATGTTTCCGGTTACTTTGTTCCCGAGGTGGTCGCCTGCCCCATTCTCTGCGCTTCCGTAGAGCAGGTTGGCAACCTGCGACACGGCAGACTGCCAGTGGGCGCTACGATGCCAACTCCACCGAGGTGATTTCCAATTCGCGTCCGCGCCGCAATTCACCGCTCACATTGTGGCAGCGTGGGCACTCGTTCACAAAATCCGCACACTCAAATGCGCTCCGGCAGGTCGCGCACCAGCACGCCGCGGACACCGATTCGATCTCCAAGCTCGCACCTTCGGCGATAGTATCGCGGCACACCACATCGAACGCAAACCGCATTGCTTCGGGCACCGCGCCGCTGAGCGTGCCCACCCGCAGCCGCAGGGCAAGCACACGATTGGCGCCCGACGACTTCGCGGCCGCGACCGCCATCCGCACCGCTTCTTCCATGATCGAAACCTCGTGCATCGCCCTTCATCCTTCACTGTGAAACCGGCTACCGCCACCGGACCAGAATGGCTTGGCGGCGGGTCAAAATCAATCCGGCTGGCCTCCTTTGCCAATTTTCGGCTGCCATTCGCCAACGGATGAAAAGAGCCGGAGGATTCCACGTTGAATCTTCCTGTGGTTGGAGCAGAGTGTGCATCCAAACCGCCCATGAGAGTCACTGTGAACACACAACGCCGCGAACTCGCGCGATTGAAACTTACGGTTCGCGGCGCGGTGCAGGGCGTGGGCTTTCGTCCGTTCGTTCATCGGCTTGCCCATGAACTCGGCCTGGCCGGCTGGGTCAACAATTCACCGCAGGGCGTCTTCATTGAAGCGGAAGGCGCGCGCGATGCGCTTGAACGATTTCTGCTTCGGCTCGAAAGGGAAAAACCGCCACGCAGCTTCATCCAGAGTCTTGAAGCCTCCTGGCTCGATGCCATCGGCTACAAGGAATTCGAAATCCGCGAAAGCGAAACGGGTGGTGAAATGACCACCCTCGTCCTGCCCGACATCGCCACGTGCCCGGATTGTCTGCGGGAAGTCTTCGATCCCACGAATCACCGCTACCGCTACCCGTTCACCAATTGCACGAACTGCGGCCCGCGCTTCAGCATCATCGAAGCGCTGCCTTATGATCGCGCGAAAACTTCGATGCGGATTTTCAAAATGTGCCCCGCGTGCCAGGCGGAATACGACGACCCGCGTGAGCGCCGTTTTCACGCGCAGCCCAATGCCTGTCCCGCGTGCGGGCCGCGATTGGAATTTTGGGTGCGTAGGACAGGCATCGTGCCTGTCTCCATTCATCGAGTCAGAGACAGGCGCGACGCCTGTCCCACGAATCACGACGCCTTGGTCGCGGCGTGCGGAGCCATCCGTCGCGGTCAAATTGTCGCTGTCAAAGGCATCGGTGGTTTTCACCTCATGGTGGATGCGCGGAGCGAAAGCGTTGTCCGCCGTTTGCGCGAACGCAAGCATCGCGAGGAGAAACCTTTCGCGCTGCTATTCCCGACGCTGGAGAGCGTGAAGGAATTCTGCGAAGTCTCAGCGTTGGAAGAACGCCTGCTCCGCTCGCCGGAAGCACCGATTGTCTTGCTAAAGCGATTGGCCGGCCCTCATCCCGGCCCTCTCACTCAGGAGAAGGAGAACTATTCCGCTGTCACTGGTGATTTCGAGCGCGCACGGTTTAGCGTCCATCTTCATGTAAAATCAAATGATCTGGAGACAGCGCGGCGGGCGGGCGAACTACAAGAGATCGCCAATTGCTGTTCCCTCTCCCTGGGGGAGAGGGCCAGGGTGAGGGCGAGTGTTGAACAAACCACTTTGAACCTTGCCCCTTCCATCGCGCCAGGCAATCCCAACCTCGGCGTGATGTTACCTTCGAATCCGCTGCATCACCTGCTTATGGCCGAACTCGGCTTCCCCGTTGTCGCCACCAGCGGCAACCTGAGCGATGAACCGATCTGCACGGATGAGCACGAGGCACTCGAACGGCTGCACGACATTGCGGACGTCTTCCTGGTTCACAACCGCCCCATTGTCCGCCACGTGGACGATTCCATTGTGCGTGTGATATTGGATCGTGAAATGGTCCTGCGCCGTGCGAGGGGATATGCGCCCTTGCCCATCACTCTCAAATCCGAAATCCGAAATCCGAAATCCGAAGTAGTCCTGGCCGTCGGCGCGCACTTGAAGAATTCGGTGGCGCTGGCTGTTGGACCTCAAGTGTTCCTCAGCCAGCACATCGGCGATTTGGAAACCGAGCAGGCGAACAATGCCTTCTGTCGGGTGATCGGCGACTTTGAAAAGCTCTACGAAGCGCGTCCCAATGTCATCGCCGCCGATCTGCATCCGGATTATCTTTCGACGAAGTTTGCGCTGGAGCAAGTAGCGCAGGCATCCCGGCCTGCGGGTTCGGGCGGAGTTCTTGCCGCCCGCGGCCACAAGGAGCAGGGATGCTCCGTGAACTCGCAGGCTGGAAGCCTGCGCTACGTGGGCGTTCAACATCATATCGCGCATGTCCTGTCCTGCATTGCCGAGAACGAGGTCGAGTTGCCTGCGCTCGGCGTGGCGTGGGACGGTACGGGTTACGGCACCGACAACACGATCTGGGGTGGAGAGTTCTTCCTGGTGACGGAAGAGGCGGTCGAGCGGGTTGCGCATTTGCGTCCATTCCACCTGCCCGGGGGCGATGCTGCGATGAAAGAGCCGCGTCGGGCAGCGCTGGGATTGTTGTGTGAATTGCTGGGTGACGAAGCCTTTCAACGCACTGAGATTGGCACCATTGCCGCGTTATCCTGTTCGGAAAAGGCGACGCTGAAGACCATGCTGGAACGCCGGTTGAACTCGCCGGCCTGCTCCAGCGTCGGGCGATTGTTCGACGCGGTGGCTTCGCTCGCTGGGATGCGACAGGAGATGCGCTTCGAGGGACAGGCGGCGATGGAACTCGAGTTCGCGCTGGCCAACGCCAGCACCGATGCAGCCTACGAATTGCCGCTGATCACCAGTCGTTCGCCCATGGTGTTGGACTGGGCGCGGGTGGTGGAAGGAGTTCTGTCCGATGTGCGGAATGGGGTTGCTCTTGGTGAAATCTCGGCAAGATTCCACAATGCGCTGGTGGAGGCGATTGTCCGGGTGGCCGCGCGAATTGAGTGTCCGCGAGTCGCCCTGAGCGGTGGGTGTTTTCAGAATCGTTACCTGACCGAACGTGCGGTAAGACGCTTGCGCGCCGAAGGGTTTCAGCCGTATTGGCATCAGCGCGTGCCGCCCAACGACGGCGGGATTGCGCTCGGTCAGGTGGTAGCGGCGCTACGCTCGATGACCCCGTCTGCTTGAAGGTGTATTTGGGTCAAGGCGCGGCTTCGATCTTCTCCAGGGCTTCCCGCCTCCTCACGTCGGCGGCTACTTGCCAGACCGAGTTCAGCGCCTGCTTCCACTCAATCCTGCACGAACGGAACGGCGCGGATACTTTCGCCGGGCACGGTCGGGTGCTCCTGTTCGGCCAGCAGTTCACGCTCGGCTTGCAGCCAGTCGTCGAGTTCCCCACCGGGGTCGCCACTTCGGGCCTTGTGGATTTCAAAGGCTCGTTGCCGGATGCGTTCATCGGTAGGGTGCGTTTTTCTTGGCCGCGGTTCCAAGGCGCGGCGGTCCTGACGTTTGGTCGTTTTCATAATGGTTTCTTTCGTTTGGAATGATTTTCCGAAAATCCGTTCGCCGATGGTATTCAGGGTGACGCGGATGCGGCGGCGAGCCCGGACGCTTTTCCGGGCTCCCAGCCGCCGCCCAATACCGCATATAGCTGCACGTCGTTGGCGAGCCTCGCCAGACGAAGGAAGACCAGTGCCTGTTGCGCCGCGAAGAGCGAGCGTTGCGCATCCAGCACGCCGAGATAATTATCAATACCCTTGTCAAAGCGGGAATTGGCCAGGCGATACGTGTCGGCAAAGGCACTGGTGAGGGATTGCTGCGCCGCGACTTGCTGGTCCACGGTGCCGCGCACGGCCAGGGCGTCGGCGACTTCGCGGAAGGCGGCTTGAATCGTCTTCTCGTATTGGGTCACAGCAATCTCGCGTTGCACTTTGGCCGCCGAGTGGGCGGACCAGGTGCGGGCATCAAAAATCGGCATGACAATTTGCGGTGCATAACTCCACGCACCCGAGCCGGATTTGAACAACCCGGAGAGATCGCTGCTGGCGGTGCCCATGGCCGCCGTCAACGAAATGCGTGGGAAGAACGCCGCGCGCGCGGCACCAATGTCGGCATTGGCTGCCTTGAGCTGGTGTTCAGCTTGCAGGACATCCGGTCGGCGCAGGAGCACTTCGGAGGACAAGCCGGTGGCGACCTTTTGGGGAGGATTGAGTTGGTCCAATCCGGCGGGCAGAAGTTCGCCCGGCACGGGAGCGCCCGCGAGCAGATTCAACGCGTTCTCGTCTTGGGCGACGCGTTGCAGATAATTCGCGACGTCTCTTCGTGCCACCTCCAGTGGCGTCTGGGCGCGTAACAAATCCAACTCCGCCACAAGCCCAAGCTCGAAGCGCCGCTTGATTAAATCATACGCGGACTGCTGGTTGAGCAGGGTGGTTTCGGCAAGCGCCAAAGCTTCGCGGTCAGCCGCGAGCGCCAGATACGACTGAGCCACGGAGGACACCAAAAGGATTTGCACGCTGCGACGCGCCTGCTCCGTGCCGAGGTACTCTTCGAGCGCGCGGTCCTTCAAACTGCGGATGCGGCCAAAGAAATCAATTTCCCAGGCCGCAACGCCGAGATGGGCATCGTAGCGCTCCACGGTCTGGCGTTTTCCACTGCTCGAAAGGTCGGCGGGAAGTCGGGCCTTGCTCCATCTGCCAACCGCATCCACCGTGGGCAACAGTTCGGCTCTTTGTATGCCGTAGTACGCCCGGGCGCGTTCGACGTTCAGCGCCGCCAAACGCAGGTCGCGGTTGTTGTTCACCGCAAGGCTGATGACCTGTTGCATCCTGGCATCAGTGAAGAATTCCTGCCACTCCTGGAGTTGAAAGCTGTTGGTTGAGGGTTGTGAGGCATAAGCTGGACCGGTGGGCCACGCGGCCGGCACTGGCGCTTGCGGCCGGGCGTATTTCGGCGTCAGCGCGCAACCCGTGAGGACGACGGTCAGCCCGGCAGTCAGAGTGAGTGTGTGCTTGTTCATCGGTGATCTCCGGTTGAAGTGGGTGGGGGGGCAACAATCGCGGTTGCCCGGCGCTGGCCGAAAGTTTTCTCGATCATTACATAGAAGAGCGGCGCGAAGATTGTCACGAGGAACGTCGAGGTCACCACGCCGCCAATGACCGAGGTGCCGATGGCAACTTGCGCGCCCGCCCCCGCGCCGCTCGCCAGCACCAGAGGCAACACCCCGAAACCGAACGCCAGCGAAGTCATGACAATGGGCCGCAACCGCAGCTTGGCGGCTTCGAGCGTTGCTTCGATCAAGCCCATGCCTTCCTCCACGCGCGCCTTGGCGAACTGCACGATCAGGATGGCGTTTTTGGTCGTCAGGCCAAGCGTGGTCAGCAGCCCGATCTGGAAATAAACGTCATTGGGCAAACCCCGAAGGGTCGAACCAATCACGCCGCCGATGACACCCAGCGGCAAGGCGAGCAGGATCGAAACAGGAATCGGCCAGCTTTCATACAAGGCCGCGAGACACAGGAAAATCACCAGGATCGAGAAGGCGTAAAGCGGTCCGGCCTGCGCGCCGGACTGGCGCTCGTGGTACGACAGGCCCGTCCAATCAAAGCCAATTCCCGGCGGCAGCTTGCTGACGAATCCTTCCATGACGGACATCGCTTCTCCGGAACTCCGACCGGGCGCTGCTTCGCCCAAAATGTTAATGGACGGAAAACCATTGAACCGTTCCAGCTTCGGCGAACCGGAAGTCCAATGGCCTGATGCAAAAGCGGAGAACGGCACCATCTTGCCCGAGTGGTTGCGCACGTAGAATTTCTCCAGGTCTTGCGGCAACATGCGGTAAGGCGCATCGGCCTGGAGGTACACGCGCTTCACGCGGCCGCCCTGGATGAAGTCGTTGACGTAGGCGCTGCCAAACGCGGCGGAGATCGTGCTGTGGATCGAGGTGATCGGCACGCCCAGAACGCCTGCTTGCTCCCAGTCCACGTCCACCCGGTATTCGGGCACGTCTTCCAGCCCATTCGGGCGTACCTTCGTCAGCACGGCGTTCGTCGCCGCCAAGCCAAGGAGTTGATTGCGGGCCTCCATCATTTTCGCGTGACCGAGGCCGCCGCGATCCAGCAATTGGAAATCAAATCCCTTCGCCTGGCCCAATTCGACAACCGCCGGTGGCGCAAAGGCAAACACCATCGCATTCCGAATCGTGGCGAACTTGGTCATCGCGCGACCGGCGACGGCGCCCACCCGCAGTTCCGGACGGTCACGCAAATCCCAATCCTTGAGTTTTACGAAGGCGAGGCCCGAGTTCTGTCCGCGCCCGGAGAAGCTCACGCCCGCCACCGTCATGATTCTCTCCACGGCAAGCTTCTCGTCTTGCAGGAAGTGGTCTTTGACTTGATTCATGACCTCCTTGGTTTGCTCCAGGGTGGAATTCGCCGGCAGCAACGCCTGCACCATCAACATTCCCTGATCTTCATCCGGCAGATACGCGGTGGGCATTCGTTTGAAGAGGAAACCCATCGCCAACACGATCACCAGGAAGATGGCGACATAACGGAACTTCTTCGCGAGCGAGTGGCGCACCAGACCGAGGTATTGGTTTCGGGCACGAAAGAAGACGCGATCAAACCAGCGAAAGAACGGCCGCAGAAACCAGACGCCACCTTCGGCCGGTTGATGCCCTTTGGTCACCGGCTTGAGAAACGAAGCGCAGAGCACGGGCGTCAATACCAATGCCACTACCACCGACAGCATCATTGAAGCGATGATGGTCACGGAAAACTGGCGATAGATGACACCCGTCGAGCCGCCGAAGAACGCCATCGGACCGAACACCGCCGAGAGGACCAGGCCGATGCCAATCAAGGCCGGCGTGATTTGGTCCATGGATTTGCGCGTGGCCTCAAAGGGGGACAACCCTTCCTCGCTCATGATGCGCTCGACGTTTTCCACCACGATGATGGCATCGTCCACCAGCAGTCCGATGGCGAGCACCATGGCAAACATGGTGAGCATGTTGATCGAGAAGCCGAACAGTCCCAGCACCGCGAACGTTCCCAGAATTACCACCGGCACGGCGATAGTCGGGATCAACGTTGCCCGCATGTTGCCCATGAACAAATACATCACCAGGAACACCAGCACGATGGCTTCGAGCAGCGTTTTGACGACTTCATTGATCGCCACTTTCACGAAGGGGGTGGTGTCATACGGGTACACCACCTTCATGCCGGTCGGAAAGAAATGACTTAGCTCGTCCAGCTTGGCCCGGATATTATCCGCGGTTTCCAGCGCGTTAGCCCCGGCAGATTGCCGGATCGCCAGACCGGTCGAGGGCTGGCCGTTGTGATAAACATCCACGTCGTAAGATTCAGTTCCCAATTCCGTGCGGCCCACGTCTTGCACCCGCACGACCGAACCATCGGGATTGGTGCGGAGCGGGATGGCGGCAAATTCCTCGGGCGTTTTGAGCAGGCTTTGAACAATGATGGACGCGTTCAGGCGCTGGCCTTCGACCGCCGGCGCCCCGCCAAACTGCCCGGCGGAAACTTCCACGTTGTAGGCGCGCAAGGCTGTGACCACATCCTGCAAGGTCATTTGAAACTCGGTGAGCTTGTCCGGGTTCAGCCAGATGCGCATGGCGTATTGGCCGCCGAACACTTCCACTTCGCCCACGCCCGGCACCCGTGAGAGAACCTTTTCCAAGTTGGACTTTGCGTAGTCGCGCAAATCACTTCCGTCCATGCTGCCGTCCTCGGAAACCAATCCAACCACCATCAGGTAGTTGCGGGTGCTTTTGCTCACCATGACGCCCTGGCGCTGCACCACTTCCGGCAGATTCGCCATCGCGAGTTGCAGTTTGTTCTGTACCTGCGCCCAGGCGAGATCGGGATCGGTTCCGGGAGCGAAGGTTAATTCAATACGCGCGGCACCGGCTGAATCGCTGCTGGCCGAGAGATACAGCATCTTATCGAAGCCCGTCATCTTCTGCTCGATGATCTGCGTCACGCTGTTTTCCACCGTCTCGGCTGATCCACCCGGATAAAAGGCCGTAATGGCGATGGACGGGGGCGCGATGGGCGGATACTGGGAGATGGGCAGCTTGAAGATGGCCAGCGCGCCCGCGACCATCAGGATGATGGCGATCACCCAGGCAAACACCGGACGCTTGAGGAAGAATCGGGATAACATGGCGCGGCTCCGTTAATGCGATCTTACCGTGGCGATGGGCGCGGCTGATTCTGTCGCGGGTTTTCGACCACCCTCAAACGGAACTTCCTTCACCTGCACACCGGGCCGCGCTTTTTGCATGCCCTCGGCAATCACATGGTCGCCGGCTGCCAGGCCGGAAATGACGAGCCATTGATCACCCATGGCCCGATCCAGACTGAGCATCCGTTGCTCGACCTTGCCATTCGCGTCCACAATCAAGGCGAGCGGATTTCCTTTTGGATTGCGCGACACCGCCTGTTGCGGAATCAAGATGGCTTCGTTATTGACACCCTCTTTCACCACCGCCCGCACGAACATGCCCGGTAGCAACATCCCGTCCGGGTTGGGGAAAACCATTCGCAAAATCACCGACGCGGTGGTGGGGTCCACCGAGACATCACGGAATTGCAACGCGCCCGCGAACGGATACTTCGTGCCATCGGCGAGGATCAGCTCCACATCGTTTCCATTGGTTTCATTTTGGGTGAGTCGCCCTTCGTGCAGGCGGCGTTGCAGGCGCAGCAGCTCCGTGGTGGATTGGGTCACGTCCACGTAAATGGGATCAAGCTGCTGAATCGTGGCCAGCGCCACTGGCTGATACGCCGTCACAATCGCACCGTCGGTCACGGTCGAAGTCCCAATGCGTCCCGAGATGGGCGAAACGACATGGGCGTAATTCAGATTGATGCGAGCCGTGTCCACCATGGCGCGGTAATATCGAACATCGGCCTCGGCCTGTTTAAGCGCAGCGGACGCATCATCGAAGTCCTGCTGGCTCACGGCTTTGTCGGCCAACGCTTCCAGGTAGCGATTCACCCTGCCCTGAATGGCGGGCAGGTTGGCCTCGGCCCGGCCCAACGCGGCTTTGGCATTATCGAGCGCCGCCTGGAAGGGAGCGGGGTCAATCTGATAAAGTTCCTGCCCCGCCTTCACATCTGCGCCTTCCGTGAACAGCCGCTTCTGGATAAGGCCATTAACCTGCGGGCGGATTTCCGCGACGCGAAATGGCGACGTGCGACCGGGCAGTTCGGTGGTCAGTGAGACGGGTTGCCGGACAACCGTTACGGTCGCGACTTCCGGCACGGGCGCTGGTGGTGGAGTTGCAGTTCGCGAGCAAGAGGTCAAGACTGCGGCGACCGCGATCAGGAGAAGCGGATGGATTGTAGGATTCATATTGAGTTGCGGGTTAGCCACTGGCTTCGGCGGGCAAGGCATTGTTTCTTTCTGTCCCTCGGTTTGGGGAATTGGTGCTCATGGTCAACTGACGGCGATGAGCGACACCGGTTCGTTTTGGTCGTTGCGGGCGACGCCGTTCGCCCCAGGGTCCAGCGTCGGCTTGCCATCCACGACGAACAGGTATCGGTGATGGCCGTGGTTCATTTCCAAAGTCGCAATCCACCGACGATCAGGCATTCGGCGCATCGGAGTTGCTTCGCGATCCCATTGGTTGAAATCCCCCACCAGCTTCACGCTTTTGGCTTCGGGGGCGTCGCAGAAAAAGTTCACGCGATGGAGCGGCCGTTTTACGGAGTGACGCCGCAGCGGTGCGATAGTTTTGGATTCACAGGTCATTGTGTTCTTCGCTTTGAGAGTGCGTGAGCAACCCGGCATCCCCGCCTTGAGAGACCGCCTGCAACTTGGCGAGAATTGCTTCCTTGCTCGCCGTCCCTATCATTTTGGCTCGGAGATTTCCTTCCACGAAATAGAGCAGCGTGGGAATGGATTGAATGTTGTACACCAGACTGAGGTCGGGATTGTCGTCGGCGTTGATCCGGACGACCTTCACCCGCGCGGCACAGGCGCTCGCCACTTCATCCAGCACGGAATCGAGGATGTGACAGGGCCGGCTCCACGCCGCCGAGAACTCGACGAGCACCGGCTGCTGCGAAAGCAGCACTTCCGACTCGAAGTTCCCTTCGCTGATGTCGGCGATCCGGGTTGGGTTTGAATCTGCGTTCATAATCTCGACTGCGCTTTCAGATGCACCATTACTTTTGCAATGCCCGTGCCAGCATGCATGACAATGCGTAACCTACTGATAATGAGTGGGCGTCGAGGATCGGTCCGCCAGTGCGTACGGGTCGGGAAATTGAACGTCCGAAATATCGTCTGTTTGGAGTTGGACGAATGGGTCTATGTCGGGCAGCATTGGTTCGTCATGGAAACTGAGAGTGACAGCCGGTTTGATCCCAACGTTGCGCTGCAATTGCTCCTGGATATTGCCCACGAACATTCGCTGGAACGTTTGCTCCAGAAGATTGTGAGCCATGCCGGGGAGCGGCCCTACATGTCCTGTGCGCAGATTTGGCTGATCGAACCAGGCGACCGTTGTGCATATTGCCCGCGTCGTCCCGAGTGCCCCGACCAAACCCGCTGCCTGCATCTCGTGGCGGGCAAGGGCGTGTCGGTGGCCAAATTTCCGGCGGAGTCACCGCGGTTCGATGATCCCAACGCGAGAAATCCGCTGGGCGTGGGTTTCCTTGGCCGGGCGGCCGTCACGGGCGAACAGATCATCTTGCGCGACTTGACCGGGCAGCGCCAGGAAGTGGCCGGATTTGACTGGCTGGAGCGGGAACAGATTCGCGGCTGCGGGGCGACGCCGATTATTTACAAGGACGAAATTCTCGGGGCAATTGTGGGTTTCAGCCGGTTGATGCTGCCGGAGGAAGGCCGGCCATGGGGACGGGTGTTTGCCGACCACATCGGTTCGGCGATTGCGAACGCGCGCGCCTTCGAGGAAATCCGGCGACTTAAAACCCAACTCGAACAGCAAAACGCCTATCTCCAGGAAGAAGTCGTGGAAGCCAAGGCGTTTGGCGACATCATCGGGCAGAGCGCCGCGTTACGGCAAATCATCAGCCAGATTGACCTCGTCGCACCGACAGATGCATCGGTGCTCATCCTCGGCGAAACCGGGACCGGGAAAGAACTGGTCGCGCGCGAAATTCATCGCCGCAGCCAGCGCAAGGACGGGCCGCTGGTCAGGGTCAATTGCGCCTCAATCCCGAAAGAGCTTTTTGAAAGCGAATTCTTCGGCCACGTCCGCGGCTCGTTCACGGGCGCCATCAAGGATCGCGCCGGTCGCTTTGAAACCGCGGAAGGCGGGACGCTCTTTCTGGACGAAATTGGTGAAGTGCCCCTGGATATGCAGGGCAAACTGCTGAGGGTTTTGCAGGAGAAACGTTATGAACGCGTGGGCGACGACCGCACGCGTCAGGCAAACGTCCGCATCATCGCGGCCACGAATCGGGACTTGAAGAAAGCCGTCGCGGCGGGTCGCTTTCGCGAAGACCTCTACTACCGGCTGCACGTGTTTCCGATTCTAGTCGCGCCGTTGCGTGACCGGCGGGACGACATTCCACTCCTGGCCGGACATTTCGTTGATCTTTCGGCCCGGGATTTGAAGTGCGCCAAGCCGCGGCTGACAAGAGCCGGCGTGGCCAGTCTCCAGAGTTACGACTGGCCGGGCAACGTGCGCGAGTTGCGCAACGTGATCGAGCGCGCGGTCATCCTGGCGCGCGGCGGGGCGCTGGCATTTGATTTGCCGGGACTCCCCGCCGCGACCGCGCCACCGCCCGCCAAGCACGCATCGCCGGGTCAGCCGGGCGCGAAGTTCCTCACGGAGGTGGAAATGCTGCAACGCGATCGCGACAACCTGCTCACCGTTCTCGAACAGGCCGGCTGGAAAATCAAAGGGGCTGACGGCGCCGCGGAACTGCTGGGGGTGAAGCCCACCACGTTGCTTTCACGCATGAAGAAAATGGGCTTAAGGAAGCCGGGATCGTCGCCTTCCTGAGCTTTACTGCGCCGCGGCAGAGCGCAAACGATTTGCCGCCGCGTGGAAAAGGAGTTAAACACAGTGCGTCATGTGTCTCGCCATTCCAGGTAAAGTCGAAACCATCACCGGTGACGATCCGATCACGCGCATGGGCCGCGTCAACTTCGGTGGCATCCTCAAGGAGGCCAGCCTTGCCTATGTGCCGGAAGCCAGGGTGGGCGATTACGTCATCGTCCACGTCGGTTTTGCGCTCAGCATCGTGGACGAGGCGGAGGCGCAGCAGGTGTTTGAGTATTTGAAGCAGATGCAGGAATTGGATGAGTTGAACGGGTGGGGCGAGCGTCCTCGCGAGCCGGACGGCGGCTCGTCGGCACCCTCGCCCCATCAAGCGGAGTTATGAAGTTCCTCGACGAATATCGTGATGGCGACCTCGCGCAACAGATCGCGCGGGAAATCCTCCGCGTTACGACTCGCCCGTGGAATATCATGGAAGTCTGCGGCGGCCAGACGCATGCCATTGTGAAGTTCGGCATTGATGAATTGATCCCGAAACAAATCACGCTCATTCACGGTCCCGGTTGCCCCGTTTGCGTAACGCCGCTGGAGATGATTGAAAAGGCGTTGGAAATCGCCGCCCGGCCTGAGGTGATCTTCACGTCATTCGGGGACATGCTCCGCGTGCCGGGCAGCACCACGGATTTGTTGAGCGTGAAGGCGAAGGGGGGCGATGTGCGGATGGTGTATTCGCCGCTCGATGCTGTAAAACTTGCGGAACACAATCCGGATAAGGAAGTGGTGTTCTTTGGGGTGGGCTTTGAAACCACCGCGCCGGCGACGGCAATGGCGGTCTTCCAGGCGGCGCAGAAGGGCTTGAAGAATTTCTCGATGCTCATCGCGCATGTGCTCGTGCCGCCGGCGATTGAGGCATTGATGTCGTCGCCGGATTGTCGCGTGCAGGCGTTCCTGGCGGCGGGGCATGTTTGCGCGGTTATGGGTTACGAGGATTATTCTCCGCTCGCGGCAAAGTATCGCGTGCCGATTGTCGTCACCGGCTTTGAGCCTTTGGATATTTTACAGGGCATCCTGATGTGTGTGCAGCAACTGGAGTCTGGTCGCAGCGAGGTGGAGAACCAATACGCCCGCGCGGTGCGACGGGAAGGCAATCAACCGGCGCAACAACTCGTGCGTGAAGTCTTCCGGGTGGTGCCGCGCAAGTGGCGGGGCGTTGGCGAGATTCCCGCGAGCGGTCTGGGCCTATGCTCGGCTTACGCGGTGTTCGATGCGGAAAAGCGATTTGGCCTGGCGGATCGGTGCGTGGAAGAACCGGCGGAGTGCTTGAGCGGCTTGGTGTTGCAGGGATTGAAGAAACCGCACGAATGTCCGGCGTTTGGCACGCGCTGCACGCCGGAACATCCGCTCGGCGCGACAATGGTGTCCAGCGAAGGCGCGTGCGCGGCGTATTATCGGTATCGCCGGCCGGGGATGGCCAACGGATGAAAAGTTCCAACGGATGGAATACGAAAAGCGTGAGGCGCAGGAACAACCTTCGCCGGGCAGGAGGGAGTTCATGGCGTTGATGTTTGAGGACAAGACACGGTTGTTGCGCCGTTGTTTCTTTGATGTTCACAACGAGGTCGGCGTGGGGTATCCCGAGGAGGCGTATCATCGGGCTTTCCTGGCGTGCTGCCAGCGGCGCGGAATTTCAATTCTATCCAGGCGGCGAGGCGAGCTTCGGCATCGGGAACGGTTGGTTCACACATTTCAATACGATGCGCTGGCTTGGGATGAAATCCTGCTGGAGCTCAAAGCTCTCCCCGGAGGGTTTGCGCAGGACAATTATGTGCAGATCATCTCCTACTTGAAGTTCTGGCGAAAATCACTCGGGTTGCTGCTCAACTTCGGTCAGGAGAAGGTCAAGGTGGAGCGCGTGCCTTATGCCGACAAGCCGATGGATTTGGCGGAGAATTACGATCACATTCAACCGCTGCTGACTCCGGAATTGCGGGCAGTATTGCGGCCGGTGCGAGCGGGATTGCTGGAGGTGGGACGGATGCACGGGCTGGGTTACGGGGAGGCGGTTTACGCAAAACTGCTTGGGGCAGAATGGCAACACCACGGCCTGGCGCTGCGGGGGGAGTTGTTTAGTCCGGTGAAGTTCGAAGGCGACGACCTTGGCCGTTTCCCAGTGGATGCGATGCTGGTCGGGGAGCGTGTGTTGTGCTGTGTCAGCGCCCTCAAGGACAATATCGGCCCCTATGAACTCGGGAAGACACAGGCTTACTTGCGGGCATTGGACCTCCCGGTGGGCCTGGCAGTCAATTTCGGCAAGCGTACCTTGCAAATCTGCGGCGTGCGTCCGACCCAGCGATGAAACGATTTCTCCAACGGATGAAATGTGCCAACGGATTCCGTTCAGACGGTTCCTATCCGTTGGCACTTTTCATCCGTTGGAAAGCAAAACCATGACAACCCAATGCCCTATTCCGATTCAGCAGTACCCGCACATCCTCATGGCGCATGGTGGCGGCGGGAGATTGATGCACCAACTGCTGGAGAACGTCTTCGGCAAGGCGTTTAGCAATCCGATTCTCGATGCGCGCCATGACTCGGCACAGTTCGAGATTCCGCTAGTGGCACGGGCGTCCCGCCCGTTCGGTTCAAGTGAAGCGAGCAATTTTCAGCAGCAACGAACGGACGAGACGCCCGTGCCACTAAGGCTGGCCATGACAACTGACTCCTACGTCGTACGTCCGTTGTTCTTTCCCGGTGGCGACATCGGCTCGATGGCAATCCACGGCACGGTGAACGATCTCGCCATGAGCGGTGCGCGACCACTCTACTTGAGTTGCGCGTTCATCATTGAGGAAGGATTGCCCATGGAAACTTTATGGCGCGTAGTGTGTTCCATGCGCGACGCGGCACAACGATGCGGCGTGCAAATCATCACCGGTGACACCAAGGTCGTGGACAAAGGCAAGGGTGACGGCCTGTTCATCAACACTACGGGCATCGGTGTCATCGAACACCAGATGAACATCGCGCCGCGAAGGGTGCAGCCCGGTGACGCGGTAATCGTGAGTGGCGATCTGGGCCGGCATGGCATGGCGATCATGGCGGTGCGCGAAGGCTTGCAGTTCGAGAGTCAGATTGAAAGCGATTCCGGGCCGGTGCATGAACCGGTGCTGGCGTTGCTGAAGTCGGGAGTTGAAATCCACTGCCTGCGCGACCTAACCCGTGGCGGGCTGGCCAGTGCGCTAAATGAAATCGCCGAGGTCGCCGGGGTTCGCATTGCCATCGAGGAGAAATTGGTCCCCGTGCGCGAAGACGTTCACGCCGCGTGCGAGATGCTGGGGCTGGATCCGCTGAACGTCGCGAATGAAGGACGATTCGTTGCGTTCATCGCGGCGCAAGACACGGAGCGGGCATTGGAAATCCTGCGCGGGCATGAGGTGGGGGCAGGTTCAACCCTCATCGGCACAGTGACGGGAAAATCAAATCCACTGGTGGTGCTGAAAAGCCGCATTGGCGCGAGCCGGATTCTCGACATGCCCAGCGGCGAGCAATTGCCGCGGATTTGTTGAAGATGCTGCGCAACATTCTGCCGCACTGCTGCCGGTGTGCCGGTCAGGACTTGACGATCACTTTCACAGGCACGGAATCCGCCTGCCAACTTAGCACGGGAAGACGGTGTTGCTGGGTTGGCAAGTTCAGTTCCGTGAGGCGGGCGCCGGCAGTGAAGCGCGAATCGCCGGGCCGGGAGTTGCGCGCACAGCGGTGAAGCCCCCGCGAGAGGAGGTAGAGACGGTTTCGTGGTATCTTCATCGGCTGGTGGTGACTTGTTTGAGACGAATCCAGTCCGCGTTGTAATGGCTGATCCGCACTTCGGGCGATTGGGTTTTGGGATCGCGCAGCTTGAAAACCTCCGCGTGGCCGTCCGCAAAGTTCAGGCCGTAACCGTGTTGATGCTGGGTGCCGGGGAAGCTGGCGAAGGGCCGGCTGTCGTCCATGGTCACGAGAAACCACCCGTCATCAATGCACGCGGCGTGTTCATCGGAGATCATCCACAGCGTGGCTGGTCCAGCAGCTGCGGTTTCGCTATCCCGGACAAAAGTGCGAAAGCCGCTTTGTCGGGGATACGACTCCATGTAGCGGCTGCCCATCCAGGAATTCATGGCGTAACTGCGTGCGTGCGGCACGCCGCCGGTCTGCGCGGAATCGGCGGGACACCGATAGGTACCGGTCTGGCTGGCGTAGGGGAATAGTCTGCCCTCACGAAGCAACGTGCGGTTCGTGGCGTCGCTGGTGAGTTTCAAATTGCCTGTGACCCAGGAGTTGGTGTTTTGCGGTGCCGGCAGGTTCTCCGCCAGTTTGCCCTGATTGTCGGCGGCATACATCTGTGTGGCGAGCGCGAGTTGTTTGAGATTGTTGAGACAAGTTGCCTGCTGCCCCCGGGCTTTTGCCTTGGCCAGCGCGGGCAGCAACAGGGCGGCAAGAATGGCAATGATGGCGATGACCACCAGTACTTCGATCAGGGTGAATCCGCTGCGGCTGACGGCAATCCGTGCGTTCCGCCGGAGTGTCTCCGTCGGGCTCCGCCGGGTGGGTCGTTGCGAAGGTTTGGTCATCCAGAATTCTCCCAAATCTTTCCGCTATTCTTAGGTCAGTTTTGCGGGGGCGGGAACTGTGCGTTTGGCCGCACACCCCCCGGCTTCTGATTGCGTCGCTGCGGCGGACGGAGGATAATCCCGCCAACGCCCTCGAACGGGGCAGACAAATCCATGACGCCGAAGGGATGGTTCATTTTCCTCGGAGTTGCCTGGTTGGCGCTGACGGAAACCTGTTGGGGCCAACCGGCCGCCAATTGGCGTGTCTTCAAGCGGGCCGATGGCCTGCCGGAATCCGCCGGGGTTTCCGTGACCGTCAGCCAACAGGGAAAAGTCCTCCTCAAACACCCCAACCTTGGCTCCGTCAGCGAACTGGATGGCTACACCGTCAACGTCATCCCAGCGCCCGAGGAAACGATCCCCAACCGCGTTTATGGCAGTCCGGCAGGCCAGTTATGGTCGGTTACCGCCGGGGGGTTGCGGGAATTTCGCGACGGCGACTGGATGGTTCATTCCGTGCCCGAAATTGCGGACACGTTTCGCGCCGGTATTTCGTCCTCGGTGCGGGCGGTGCCGCTTTGTCCGGTCAGGCAGGGAATCGTGCTGTTCCTGCTGCCCGACCGTTTGATGGAATTCAACGCCGAACAGCCGGACCGGCCACAGACCCGCGTGCTACTGTTGGCGGCGCAAACCCGGTTGGAAAGTTTCTCCGGCATGACGCTCGCCGGCGATGGCGGACTCTGGATTGCCGGGAAGCGCGGCGTGGTCAGGGGGGCGGGACCGGTGCGAAACCTCAAACCGGACAGTGAGTGGCGGGAATGGCTGCCGCCCGAATCGCTTGGCGTTCACAACTTGCAGGAGCCGTGGGAAACGCCGGACGGCGGCCTCACCTTGGTGGCTGAGTCCGCGGAAACCACGCGGAAACGGGTGGTGCAGTTTGATGGACAGCGCTGGACGGCATTCTCAGTGGGCAACGAGCGGCTGCGCTTCGCCTGGTCCGGCCCGGACAAAAGTCTTTGGGCCGCCACCATCAATTCCCTGTTCCAGCGCGAGACCGGTGAGACTGAACTGACCGAAACCAGCGAGGTCGCGGCCCGCAGTTATTTTGATCTGGCGGTTGAACCCGGCGGCGCGTTCTGGCTGGCGACATCCGACGGCCTGTTTCGTTATGCGTTGCCGGTGTGGCGCTGCCCGGCGCCAATTCAAAAAATCAATTCCCTCGTCCATAGTCTGGTGGAAGATGCCGCAGGGCGGCTCTGGTTCATCGCCGGCACCAGCCTTCACGTCCTCGAAGATGAGCTTCACCGTGAGCATCCATTGCCCGCCACCGCAACCGGGAATGCCGCGACCGCCCACGCGTTGTTTCCGCTCAAGGACGGAAGTTTGCTGGTGGATGCGGGCGATCAACTGCTGCAATTCCAGCCGGCAACCGGGGCGTTCAACGTGCTCGTGCCGGCTTCAAGCCCAAGGCCGTTCCGCCCGCTGGGTTTATTGACGGACGGCAGCCTTTGCGTTTTCCAGCCCGGCGATGACCCGGCCAATGAAGCGGCCCGGCTGGAGACGTTCGACGGCCATGGTTTCCAGTCGTTCGTGCAGCCGTTGCCGGAGGCGTTGAGCGCCGCCCCGCCCAACAGCCTGTTCATGGCCCGCAATGGTGATCTATGGTTGAGCAGCGAAGCGGGGATTGCGTGGTATCAGGAAAAGAAATGGCGGACTTTTCCGGTCGCAGAACCCAGCGTTCCCGAAGACGCACAAGGTTTTCTGGATATGCCCGACGGCAGAGTCTGGTGCGCCACGATGGATCGAGTCTGGGAATTTGACGGGAAAGACTGGCTGCCGGTGCGGAGCGGTTTCGATCACATCAACCGGCTGCTTCGCGGACGCGACGGGAGCATTTGGGTGGCCTCCAACAGCGGGTTGCACCGGTTTCATCAAGGGGCTTGGATCGAGAACGGATTGGAGGAAGGCCTGCCCAGCGAGAATGTGCGTGAAGTGTATGAAGACCGGCGTGGACGTTTGTGGGCCGGCACCACTCACGGTCCGAGCCTCTATCATGCGGACGCGGACCCCGACCCGCCGCAGACGCAAATTCAGCCGCGCACCGAACTGGAAAACACTGTGCCGGAGGGAGGCACCATTACCATCGCTTTCACGGGCCAGGATAAATGGAAACATACACCGCGCAACCGGTTGCTGTATTCCTACCGGCTGGATGAACGCGACTGGACCCTTTTTCAGGACGTCAACACGATCTCCTTCACCGATCTGCCGCCGGGCAAACATTACTTCCAGGTTCGCGCCATGGACCGGAATGGCAATGTGGATCCCCGGCCGGCGAAACTGGAATTCGCCGTCGCCCTGCCGTGGTTCAAGGAGCCCCGGTTGCTGTACATTTCCGTTGCCGGTTTGGCGGTGGCGCTGTTTTTTGCCGGCCTGGCCTTCAATCGTCACCGGCAGTTGCTCCGCAGCTACGCCGAGGTCGAAAAGAAGGTCGCCGAACGCACGCAAGAACTCGAACGGGCCGGGCGCGAACTGCTGCACAGCCAGAAAATGAACGCTCTCGGCACGCTGGCCGCCGGCCTCGCCCACGATTTCAACAACATCCTCTCCATCGTCAAAGGCTCGGCGCAGATCATCGAGGACAACTTGGACAAACCGGACAAGATTCACACGCGCGTGGACCGCATCAAGATGGTTGCCGACCAGGGCGCGGGCGTCGTTAAGGCGTTGCTCGGCTTCAGCCGCGATTCCGCCCGGTCACCGGCGGCGTGCGACCTGAACGCCGTGGTGGACGACACGCTCAAGCTGCTCGGCGACCGTTTCCTGCGCGAGGTGGAAATCCGTTTTGAACGCGCGCCGGATTTGCCGGAGGTAACCGCGATCCGCGATTGTGTTCAGCAGATTCTCCTGAATTTCATATTCAACGCCGCCGAATCCATGACCGACCGCAAGCGGGTGGTGCTGGCCACACGGCGGTTGGCAGCTCTGCCGGCGGGCACGGTTTTGGCGCCCGCCGCGACCAAGGAATATGTCGCAGTCTCTGTTCAGGATTTCGGCTGCGGCATTCCACCGGAGAAGCTGCCGCGCATCTTCGAGCCGTTTTTCACCACCAAAGCCCTTTCCACCCGGCGCGGCACCGGCCTGGGACTTTCGATGGCTTACGAACTGGCGAAAAAAATGGAAGCCGGACTGGCGGTGGAATCGGTTGTGAGCAAGGGCAGTCTGGTGACGCTTATTCTGCCGGTGCGCGAACTGCCCGCAGTAACAGAATCTGAAACCCATGTTCACCACGCTCCATAATCTTGATCGTAAGCTTATCCTGATCCCGGGTACGACCTGAGAGGGTTGAAATTAAGATTAAGAGAAGCGGGAATGAGAATTGTATGAACTCGAACCTTCCCACGCTCCTGATTGTTGAAGACGACGATCTGCAATACGAGATCTACGAGGAGGCGCTGGCGCAATATCAACTCGTCCGTGTGAAAAGCGGCAGCGAGGCGCTCGCGTGCATCCCCAAGTGTGCGCCGCAGGTGCTGATCCTCGATCACGTCCTCGACGCGGGCGAACTCGGTTTCGACTTTTTGCCCGAGTTCAAGGAGTTGTTGCCGTATGTACCCATCATCATTGTTTCCGGCGCGCTCGAAGTACAACAGCAACTGGAGGCATTGCAGGGACCGCGTCGCGCCCACTACTGTCTGCCCAAGCCGGTGGATGTGCATGAGCTCCAACGCACCGTGGCCACCGCGTTGAAGGAATGTGGCGAAGCCGAAGTGGTGCGCCAGTTCGAAGCCTTGGAACGTTCGCGCCGCGTGGATGCGCTGGAACTCTTCAGCCGCTCGACCGACCGACTCAGCCGGCAGAATCAGATTCGGGAAATCGTAAGCCAGTCCAGCGGACGTCCGAACATTTCTGCGCTCGCGAGGCAGTTCAACGTCGCCCGCCGCACGATCATCCGGGACCTCGAAGAATTGATCCGTCGCGGCCAGTTAAAACCGGAAGTGTATCCCGACTGGGAGAATCCATCGTCGCCGGAAGAATGAGTCTCACCCCGGCACGACGCCCCGCCGCCAGCCGGCGCGCCTCCTCGCCGGCCCAAGCGAGACGCCTCGCAACGCCTCGCAAGGTTTTGCGTTTTGAGCGTCGCTGTTCTACGCTTGCGCCCGACGCCCTTTGAAAACGGACTCAACATTGCATTTGCTCTTTCGCCATCGCACCTCCCCCTCGCGATGGACGACGCTGCGTCTGCATTGTGCTTCCCTGCTTCATCGGCTTTGTGAACTTGGCCGAGCACCCCTTCGAAATCGCTGCGCCATCCGTTCCCGGAGTGCCCGTTGCGACTTTCATTCCAGCTTGTGCCGTGGCTGGAGATTCCCAAGCGTGATGGTGGTCGCCATCTGGCTGGCGCTGGTGTCAACGGCGATTGGTGACACGGCACTCAGTGCGTATCATCCGCAACGGATTCTGATTTTGCCACGGGATGCTTCCCGCGGTACCGCGCTCGAACAATTCCACACCGCGCAGCGACATGAGGTGGTCCGCTCATTTCCAGCACAAGGCGATGTTCGCGTTGTCAAGCTGGCGGATGGCGAGAGCGTGCTGGCTGCCGTCTTGCGTTATCGAGCCAGCGGACTCGTGCAGTTTGCCGAACCGGATTACGTGGTATCCGCTGCCGCCACGCTGCCCAGTGATCCGCGTTTCCAGGACGGCACGCAATGGTGGCTGAACAACTACGGTCAAAACGGTGGCCTGCCGGACGCGGACATTGACGCGCCGGAAGCCTGGGACCTCGTCCGCAATGCCAGCAATGTAGTCGTGGCAATTGTGGACAGTGGCCTCCGGCACACGCACGAGGACCTGGCGGGCAGCCTCTGGAAAAACCCCTTGGATGGTACGCATGGTTTCAACGCGCTTACCGGCAATCACGATCCGTGGGATGACAACGGCCACGGCTCGCATCTGGCCGGAATCATCAGCGCGGCGACGGATAATGCCAAAGGCATCGCCGGCTTGGCGTGGCGCGTGCAACTGATGGCGTGCAAATTCCTCGATGCGACCGGCAACGGCTTCAATTCTGATGCCGTGGCCTGCATCGAATTCGCGCGCACCAACGGCGCCCACGTCATCAATCTGAGTTGGGGTGGCTCGGAATTCTCTGCGATCTTGTCGAATGTGATATGGTCGGCGCGCGCTGACGGAATCCTGTTTACGGCTGCCGCCGGCAACAACGCCCAGAACACCGATGCGTTGCCGTTCTATCCGGCGAGTCTCGCGCTGGATAATCTGGTGGCGGTCGGGGCCTCCACGCGCACCGACGCGAGCTGGAGTTTCTCCAACTACGGCCCGACCAATGTGGCGTTGTTTGCGCCCGGCGCCGCCATTTACTCCACGGGGTTCACCAACGATTTCCATTATGCCAGCCGCAACGGCACTTCCATGGCGGCGGCGGTCGTGGCGGGCGCGCTGGCCCTATTACTCGAACATCACCCACACGAACTCGCCCCGCAGTTGATCGAACGGTTGCTCGCCGCCGTGGATCCCAACCCCGCCTTCGCTGGCAAATGCCGGACGGGCGGACGGCTGAATCTGCGCAAAGCAGTGGATCGCCCGTCCATCACCGTGACTCCAGAGGCCTGGCCGATTCAATTGCGCATCACGGGCTTTCCCGGCCACCGCTATCTTTTGACAGCTTCCACCAACTTCAACGCCTGGACGGCGTTGCGAACCAACCTTGCTGATTTCAACGGCGAATGGATTTACGAAGACAACGAAGCCACCAACACACCGCTGCGGTTCTACCAGGCACTGCCGGGGCCTTGAGATTCTGAAGCAGCGGGACGGAGGCCGAGGCAACGAACTTTGGCTGCACCTGCAACAAGAGTTCGTACTGGCCGGCAAGGGGTTTCTTCCACCAGTTTTGAACGTGCCGCCGGCGCACCTGGCGCGCGGGAGCATTGCCGCGGACATTTCGTCTAATAAACCGCGCCGTCAAGTGTCACTCTAATGGAACACGATGTCCTTCACGGACCAGCACGCCGGGAAAATTCGAGCCACCGGAACCGATCGTGACAACGCGCCGAACCGGGCCGTAATGCGACCAGAAGAAACCAGTGCCGAACCCCCCGGTGGGGAAACGATTCAGGAGCTCTTTGCAGCCCTTGAAACGCCCCTGCTCAATTATGCGGTGCGCTTGGCGGGCGCGCGCGAGCTGGCCGAGGACCTGGTTCAGGAAGCTTTCATGAAATTGCATGCCCAGTTCGAGGAGGTGCGCGAGCCAAGACGATGGCTGTATCGGACCATCCACAACCTGGCCCTGAACCACCGGCGCGACTCGGCCAAATTCGTTTCCCTCAACGCTTCCGATGGCAACGGCGATCCGGCTCCCGCCGATACCACCGATCCGCAGCCCTTGCCGGATGAACAAATCGCCCGCCTGGAAGGCATCGGCTTGGTGCGGTTGGGCCTTGAAACGCTGGATGAACGCAGCCGGGAATTGATCCGACTGAAGTTCAACGATGACCTTTCCTACCAACAAATCGGCGAACGCACCGGTCTGAAAACCGGCCACGTCGGCTATCTGCTGCACCACGCGCTCAAAGCCATCGCTGCCGAACTCGCTAAAAGCGGAGTTATCCCATGAATGCAACATTTCCCAATTACCTGACCGTTGGCGACGCCGTAGCGCAGATTTCCAATCTGCCGTATCGCGGATTTCCAATCTGCGGACCGTTCGAAATCACGGCGCACCCAGACAAATTGAACGCCCGACCAGAAGCAACCCGGCGATACGGCGCAGCGTGGCCAAGCCGCAACCAAAGGAGCGCGGCTGTGTCCGCAGGACCAGCCGCAGCGGATCCAAACACCCAATGCCCTTGCGACGTGCTGCGGCTGGCGCTCCGCACACAGCCGCGCTCCGGAAAATGTGCGCGAACCGCGACGACTTCCGGCGATACTGATGGAATTCAATTCTGCGCTGTGCCTGCGGAGCGCGGACAGCCATGTCCGCGCGAATCCCGGCGGGCAAACGAAACTCGCGGACAAAGCTGTCCGCGCTCCTGCCCATGAACCCCGATTTTCCCCAAACTCCACGCGAGGAACTCGAGGCGCGACTCACCGCGCTGCTGCTGGGTGAATTGCCTGCCGAGGAAGCTGCCGCGTTACGGGCCCAACTCGCGCAAGACCCGGAACTGGCCGCCCTGCACAAAAGGCTGGAACGAACCATTGGCCTCGTGCGCGAAGTCAGCGTCAGTCAGAGTGAGCCGGCGACGGCCCAAGCTGCGCCACTGAAGTTTTCTGAGGAACGCCGCGAGAAGCTTCTGGCCGAGTTCAAAACGATCAAGCCGCAACCGCTTCTCTCACCGCTCTCGCGCCGACATAGGTGGCTGGTGCCCGTTGCCGCTGCGGCGATCTTACTGCTCCTGGCGGCCATTACGCTGCCCAACTTCATCCGTGCGCGAAACACTTCCGCCTCGAATGCCATGATGAACCAGCTCCGGCAGATCGAAGCCGCCAAGCAACAGTGGGCTGTGGATCATAACAAACCCGCCAATGCCGTGCCCACCACGGTGGATTTGAAGCCTTATCTGAAAGGCGGTGAATTGCCCGCGTCAATTGCCGGCGAAACTTACGTCCTCGGCCCGGTCGGACTCCCGCCGACGGTGGAAACCGGCGAAGCTCAGTCTCGGACTTGGTTCTTCCGGCGATCTGCCCAAAGCCCGCAGTCGCAAGCCATCACCACGGTGGCTACCGCAGATGCGTCGAAACAAGACGCGCGGGAGCACACTATTACAACACGCCTGGACTTGCCGCGTGGCGGAATGGCGGAGCGTTATGATCATCAAGGAACAGCCCGCAGACCATCCGCTCAGATTGTTCTGCCCACACCGGCCGAGTCTGAGGCTGAGGTGACCGCAAGCGCAGTTCGGGGTGCTTCGGAATTGGGTCTCCAATTTGGGACCTGGAGGGGTGGCGGACGTCCCAGCAGCGTGGCCGAAGGCAGGAAATCTGGCGAGGCAGTTGTCGCGCAGAGTGTGAGTGATCCGGAATGGGCAGGAGTGCTGAAGCAACCAGCCTTGCCTTACTCCACCGACAACAAATTCGTCGCCCGTTACGATTATGTCCAAGCCCTGGGTGTTTCACCAACTACCGGTCTGCCGGTTGAAGGCATTGCGCTTGCGCTTACCCCCGAAGGGACGTCAGTGGACAGTTTTGCTGGGGATGCGCTCGAATCTAAGGTAGCAGCTTCGCCGCCAGCGCCAGCCGCCGCGCGCCAGCAAGTTGTCCTCCCAACGGCTGAACAGACAGGAGGTAAAGGAACAAAGCTCGCCGCGGAGAATGATGTTACCCTTCCCGATTGGAGTGTTCGCACTTCCTTGCGCGGCATTTATGACGACAACAAACCAGATCCGGCCAGACCGGAACTCACCGGCGGCTTCGCCGTGCCTGGAACTCTCACGGTAACGCCGCCACCAGCCGGCCCGCCGGGGCGCGCGGGAGTTGTGGCGTCGCCGGTTCCCGAAACCACTGTGGATCAGATGTACCGCGCGCCGGGATACCCGGCGTCCAGAAGAGTACCACCAGTCGCGGTTGCGCCCGCAGAGCAAGATGCCGACAAACCGATTGTCTTGGGAGATCAGCCTGCGTTGGGTGGAGCTTTTGCTTCAGCCTCGCCAACTCCCGAAACGCGGGGGCGCGGATTCTCCCTGCTGGGATCCGCCCCGCAACCCGAACAACCGGATGCAAAGGCGCAGGATTCCCTCGGCTTTCAGGTGGCTTCCGCATTGCCGATTCCACGCTTCAAGGCAGGAGCGTTTGATTCCGAGGCGACTGCATCATCGACGACTCCGCAAGACTTGTATTCCACTGAAGCTGCAGGCCGCACGGTGGTCCCAGTGGAGTCGTCTATTGTCGCGCTTGAGGCCGCCAAGGAGCCGTTGCGCCGGAGTCAAAGCAGAATCGTGCTGCCACCAACCTCAGCGGGTGCCGGTGTGATGAATGCAGGGGTGGCGATAGCAGGCGATCCACTTCAGGACGCCAGAGTGCTGATCGAACCAGGCAGACCCGCTGACGCGGAAGCCAAGTTGCGGGAAGTCCTCCAGAGCGAGCCTGATAACCGGGCAGCAGGCTACTACCTGAACCTGGCCAGGAAGCAACAACAGGCCGCTGCCGCAAAAATGGGCGAGAACGAGTCAAGGAAGGGGGTTATGCAAATTGCCCTGGCTGATAAAACCACCAGCGTGCTCCAACGTGATTCTGAAGCGAAGCGCGAATTGGAGAGGATGGATCGCTACTGGCAGATACCACCAACGAACCTCGTGAGAACCGGGGGAAGCCGTCATATCATCGCCAGCAAACTCAACGGCATTCGTCTGGAATCTCTCAATTTGAACGGCGTTACGCTTGGTGAGGTGGTCCAAATGCTCAACGAGGAAGCGAAGAAGCAGGACCCGGAGAAGAAAGGTATCCATTTCATTCTGAATCCAAATTTACCCGCTGTCCAAGCATCGCCTGTTGATCCCACGAGCGGATTGCCACAGGCAGGAAGTTCAACTGGAACAATGGACGTTGGTAGTTTGGCTGTAACATCCGGCAGCACTCTTCGTGATGCCCGTCTGACCGACGTGCTGGATGCCATTATCAAATCAGCCGAACAACCGCTCAAGTATTCAATCGAAGATTATGCAGTCGTGCTTTCATTGGCTGAACGCAATGACCCGCCCGCGCCGCGCAAACCCGTCACCAACGCACCCACTCCTCAACCCGAAATTCAAACCACCGAGAACGCCTTCTCTACCTTTTCGCTCAATGTCAGCGATGTGGCATTCAAGCTGGCGGCGGCGAGTCTCGAACAGGGCCAGATGCCCGATCCGGCTTCCGTGCGTGCCGAGGAATTCATCAACGCCTTCGATTACCGCGATCCCGAACCGCCGCCGGGTATGCCGGTTGCATTCGCATGGGAACGGGCGCGCTATCCGTTCGCGCACAATCGCGATCTGTTGCGTTTCTCGCTCAAGACCGGCGCGGCAGGCCGGCAGGCAGGTCGTCCGTTGAACGTCGTGCTGCTGCTCGACAATTCCGGCTCGATGGAACGCGCCGATCGCGTCCAAATCATCCGCGAAGCGTTGCGCGTGCTGGCCGGACAGTTGCAGCCGCAGGACAAACTCAGCATCATCAGCTTCGCCCGCACACCACGCCTTTGGGTGGACGGCGTTTCCGGCAGCGCGGCGGGCGAAATCGTCGAACAGATCAGCGGCCTCACCCCACAAGGCGGCACGAATCTCGAAGAAGCGATGAACCTCGCCTACGCGACGGCGTTGCGTCATTACCTCGCCAGCGGCCTCAACCGCGTTGTGTTGCTCACCGATGGCGCGGCGAATCTGGGCAACGTCGAACCGGAATCCCTCAAGCACGCGGTCGAGACGCATCGCAAGCAAGGTGTGGCGCTGGATTGCTTCGGCATTGGCTGGGAAGGATTGAACGATGATTTGCTGGAAGTGCTCTCGCGCAACGGCGATGGGCGATACGGGTTCATCAATTCGCCGACGGAAGCCGCCACGGAATTTGCCGCGCAACTTGCGGGCGCATTACAGGTCGCCGCGTCGGACGTGAAGGTACAGGTGGAGTTCAATCCGAAGCGCGTGACGGCGTATCGCCAGATCGGGTATGCGAAGCATCAACTCACCAAGGAGCAGTTCCGCGACAACACGGTGGACGCCGCCGAGATCGCCGCGCAGGAAGCCGGCAACGCGCTTTACACCGTGGAGGTAAACCCCGCCGGTGAAGGCCCGCTCGGCATCGTGCGCGTGCGCTTCAAGCTCCCCGGCACGAAGGATTACCGCGAGCACGAGTGGCCTGTGCCGTACACCGGCAGCGTCGTGCCGCTCGAACACGCCAGCCCTGCGATGCGCCTCGCCGCGAGCGCCAGCGCGTTTGCGGAATGGCTTGTCGCAAGCCCGTTTGCCGGCGAAGTCACGCCCGATGCGTTGCTCGGTTACTTGAGCAATGTGCCGGAAGTCTATGGCGCTGACACGCGCCCGAAGAAATTGGAATGGATGATCCGGCAGGCGAAGAGCGTTGCAGGGAAATGAAACCGAGCAGTCAACGAGCCTCACAATCCAACAAGATATGAACACTCGCTCCGCCCATTACGTTACCTTCCTTGTGGTTGTCTTTGCCGCAATGACGCCTCTTTGCCTGCGCGCTTACCTGGTTGGCTCGCCGGACGGTTTGGACAAAATGTCAACCAACGCGGACATCATTTGTAAGGCGCGCGCAGTTTCCTTCGCCGTCATCACCAACGAGGCGTTTCGACCGCTGCACGGTTTTGAAACACGTGCGACCAAGTTAGAAATAGTTTCCATTCTCAAAGGAAACTTTTCGACCAAGTTCATGCTGTTTCAGCATTATGCTTCCAATCCGCAAGATCGAATGGGGAGAATGTATTCCCCGCAACACTACGAACTAGACGTAGGCCAGTGTTATCTGATTTTTGCAGTGAAGACCGCCCACGAAGGCGAATTTCGGCAGATACGCTTGTCGCACACCGGTAAAGAGGATGAAGGAGTGTTGCATACGCTCGATGACCGTCCGCTTCCAGATGTTTCGGTCAAAGACGCCCATTGGCTTGAACTCAATTTGCTTCTCAACGACACCAGCCCCACAAAGCAACTCTATGCCATTCGGCAATTGAGCGCGATGAGCAAGGGTTGCGGTCGTCAATGGGGGCATACGGATGATTTCAAGCGCGAGGCTCTGTTGAAAGTCCTTTTGCCCCTCGTCACCCATGCCAACGACAAAGTTGCCATCGCCGCGCTCAATTGTTTCCCGGCCGCTCCGGATTGTGCAGCGCAAATTGCACCTTATGAGGACGCGTTGATTCAAATTGCCAACAACGCATCTTCCGTTGCGCGCCGTGTCACTGCCATCGCCGCGTTCACCGGGACGAAGTTCTCGGTGGTGAGCAATGCCCTTCCGCAATGGCTGGGAGATGCTGCCGAAGATGTCCGTTTGCAAGCGGTGCTATTGTTGCCCGATTTCCCTGGAGAGTTTTCCGAGCAAGCCTTGCGAGAGCGGTCGGCTGACGCTTCGGCAAAAGTTCGGGCGGGCGTTGCTGATGCCATCGGCAACGGAACAATTGTTTCGCTCCTGCCTACATTAAAACAACTGCTGTCAGACCCGGTTGGACTGACAAATCCTGTTCCCCCGCTGACGACAGATCAATTGCACGCGGGTGGCCGAGTGTGGGGCGGCAACAATAGTGATGTGCATACGGCTGCGGGCCACGCCTTGCTGAAATTCGATGTCCAACAAGTAAGCGATATACTTAAGGCCAACCTTACTGACGAGGGTTTTAGACCAAACTATTTGTGCAAACTTGCGGAGAACGATGCCGGACCATGGCTCACGAATCTCGTCGAGGTCCTGGAAACGAGACGAATCCGGGTGGAGAAGGAAGTCGAAGCCAGCGGAGTCGAGCCGAAGGCACACTATCTACAAGCCCGTATGGCACTCTCCGGCACCTACTTCAAGTGTTGGAACATCATCCACAAGTATCTGCACGCATTGCCGGCGACCGAGTTCGCGGATGGCAAAATGAATCGTTGTTTGGACGCGTTGGAAAATGCCGGGGACACCGGGTCACGCGAGCCGACAATGCTTTATGAACTCTACCGAATGAAGGGGCTGAACAAGCGGGCCGCGAAATTTCGCAGTGACAATGAAAAGAGGTTCGCCGTTTACAACATCAACCAGTTCTTCGACAAGGTGGACGCAAAATATCCAAACACACGAGATATTCCGTAGTTCGAAACGGACATGAAAACACTGATCGGAATCACAGCCGCTAAGCTCCTCTTCGCGGGCGTGGCATCGGCCCAAACCAACAAGATGGTCACGGTCAAAACCATGCCGCCTTCGGTGCTGAAAACCGTGCCGCAGGCCGGCGACACAACGGTGGGCCCGGCGCTCAAGGAAATCACTGTCACCTTCAGCAAAGACATGAAGACGAATCGGATGTGGGCGGTTTGCCAGATTTCCAAGGAGACTTTCCCTGAAACGGCCGGCCAGATTCACTATCTGTCCGACCAGCGGACATGCGTCGTTCCGGTGAAACTCGAGCCGGGCAAGACCTACGTGCTCTGGTTCAATCACGGGCAGTTCAACAGTTTTCGCGACACGGAGAATAATCCCGCCGTGCCGTATCAACTGGTGTTTGCGACCAGGAAATGAAGCCGGGCGAGTCGGCGGAACAAAACACACGCATCACACCTCAGAATGCACAAGGAAACCGCAACCGTCGCCCACAGACGTAGCGCAGAATGCAACTCTGCGCTACAGACCGAATGCCGTGAGGCCTCCGGACTTCATCCTCAGATTTTCACACCCCGACCAACAACCCATTGCAGTGTCACTCATTCTATGAACACCTACTTCGCACGGTTTGCCGTCTGTCTGTTGTTATTAGTTCAAGGCGTCGTGGCGACCGTCCCCGCCGCCACCCAGGCCGAGGTGAAAAACCTTTCCCTCTCCGGTGGCCTGGATGACGGGCGGGCGAAATTGATTATTGAGGCCGACCTTCAAGGCCTGGACGCCGCCCGTGCCAAACCCATTTATGCCACCGCGCTGCAACACTCGCTCCGCGCGACCCTCGAAAAGTTCAGCCATACCTTCCTCCTCAAGATTGACGTCATCCAGGGCGAGCCGAAGGAAATTGCGCTGGTCTTGTCCGGCGAAGGCGAACTTCGCTCCGTGACAGGCGATCGGTTGCTGGATTGGAGCCTCCGTGAAGAAGCCGGTGGCAGCCGCTTTCTGGTGCTTCGACTCCAACCCGCCGAAACACCGCTCACCAACTGTCTCGTCACCGTCACCGCGGAAACCGAGTTCAAAGACCTGCCCCACACCGTCACACCGCTGACTCTGGCTTCGCCCTTGCCGGGTTTGTTTCAGGGTTTCGTGCGCGTGGATACCGATGCTGCGCTGTCCATCGCCGTGGCCTCGCCGGTCGGCGCCGTCCCGGTCGAGTGGAAGTATCTGCCGGAATCCATGCGCCAAGCTTCGGTCACGGCTGGAAGCGAACCCTTGGCGTTTCGGATTCACGACGCAAGCTATGCCCTGCCGATGACGCTTTCGCTGGCGGACCCGGAATTACGCCGGGTCGTGCTCAGTAACGCCCGACTTACGGGGCGCCTCAGCGATCAGTCTGCGACGTTCACTCTCACCGCCACCGCGAAGGTGAAAAATCCCCAAGGTGGCTCGTTGCCGCTGCTGTCTGGTGGTGTTGCCCTCACTGACTTGGATGCGCATCCAGGCTGGCGCATGAAACTCGAGGACGGCCAATTCGTTCTGGCGTGCGACCAGCCTGGCGAGTTCCCGATCAAGCTCCAGTTCCATGCCACGGTGCGTCAGGCCGACGGTTGGAACTCGGTGGACTTTCAGGTCGCGCCCAGCGCCCTGCAACCCATCGTCCTGCAAGGTTTGCCCGCAGACACTCAGTTCCAGTTCGCCAACGCCGCGCGACCGGAGCGGTCGGGCAACGATTTTCTCAGTCACCTGCCCGCGGACGGCGCTGTGAAACTGGCATGGAAGGAAACGCGGAAAGAGCAGGAAGGGCGGTTGTTCTACGCGGCGGAAATGCTGTCGCAAATCACCGTCAGTCCCGGCCTGATGCGCCAGGTTGCGTTGCTGGGGGGTAAGGTGATGCAAGGCGAGATGATCCGCGTGACGCTGTTGCTGCGCGGCGATGGCGAGGTCACCCGCGTCATTGGCGATCAAGTGCTCGCCTGGACGGTCGAGCCGGGGAACGTGGAACGGTTTCCCGGTGAGCGGCGGCTCGTCATTCAGTTCAACCAACCGCAGAAGGATCAGTTCGCCGTGCAGGTGCAAACGCAAACTCCGCTGGGCGCCTTTCCGCAATCCGCCAACGCGTTGCAGCTTCGCCCGGAGGGTGCAACGCGCTTTGCCGGCTATTTCCGCATTGTCAACGACGGCGCCGTGCGGCTCGAAGTGGTTCAGGCCGGCGGCCTCTCGCAGATTTCGCCCGAACAATTCCCGGAAACCGACGCGACGAAGGCGGCTTTCCGTATGACCGGCAGCCAGCGTTTTGCCTATCGCTTTTCCGGCGCGGAGTTTGCGTTGCGGATTCAGGCGGACCAAATCCTGCCCGAACTGGCCGTCTCCCAGGTGCTCGCGTATCACCTCGGCGAGAATGAACTGGCGATTGACGCCGAGCTGGAACTGGACATCCGCGAAGCGCCGTTGCGCGAGTTGCTGCTGCGCGTGCCCAAGGGTTATGCGCTCGCGCGACTCATCGCCAGCGGCATGAGTGATTACTTTCTGACCGAAATACCCCTCACCCGTCCTTCGGACACCCTCTCCCCATCGGATGGGGAGAGGGATGGGGTGAGGGGCACGACCGATCAAAGCGAACTCCGCATAGTTTACGGCCAGCCCGTTTCAGGCCGGCAGGTGGTGCAGTTGCGCCTCGAACGCAACAAACCGCTCGGCGAAACGAACTGGGCGTTGCCCAAACTCGAAGTCAGCAAGGCGAAATCCACGCGCGGCCACGTGGGTGTGTCGGCGGACGCGGGCTTTCGCCTGACGCCGGAGCGGACGCAGGCGTTGACGGAAATCGCGACGGCGTTTTTCCCGCGCAAGGTGGCAGGGATTCAATCGGCGTTCCGGTTGAGCGATCCCGCATGGCAGGCGACGATGCGTGTCGAGCGTTTGCCGCAAACGGTGCAGGCGGATGCGTTTCATCTTTTCTCCATCGGCGAAGGCATCGCGTACGGCAGCAGCGTCCTCAATTTTCTCATCTCCGGCGCGCCGGTGTCGGCGTTCCGAATCGAGTTGTCCGAGGAATATTTCAATGTCGAGTTCACCGGCAAAGACGTCCGCAACTGGGAGAAGACGACCAATGGCTTCCTCGTGAAACTGCACACGCCGGTGGCGGGCGCGTACACGTTGCTGGCGACCTACGAGCGGCCGTTCAAAGCGCAGGGGGACACGCTGGCGTTCACGGGCGCGCGCCCGCTCGACGCGCAATCGGAGCAGGGTCACACGCTCGTCATCAGCGCCTATCAGTTTCGGGTGGAGCCGGTGGATGTCTCGCCCGGCTTGTTGCCTTTGGAAACCGGCGAGGTGCCGCCCGATTACCGTCTGTTCTTCGACGCGCCCATTCTGAAGGCGTATCGCTACACGGCCCGGCCTTTTAACTTGCGGCTCGCCCTCAGCCCGCTCGCGCAGGGCGAAACGCTCAGCCAAGTGGTGGACCGCGCATCGCTGACCACGCGCATCTCGAAAGAAGGCCAGGTGGTGACGGACGTGCGGTACTTCGTAAAGAACCGTGGTAATCCCCATTTCCGCCTCACTCTGCCGGATGGCACCCAGCTTTGGTCGGCGCAGGTGAATGGCGCAGCGGTGGTGCCGGTGACGGACGCGAAAACGAACCTGATTCCGCTGCCGCAACAAACCGATCCGAACGCGGTCCTGACGCTCGATTTGAAACTGGCCTCCACGTCGTCCGTGCCGGCGCGCGTGAGCGTGGCCGCGCCGATGCCGGGAGCGCCGGTCATGCTCGCGGAATGGAAGCTCGAACCGGACGCGGGCCGAAGGCTGGTGTTTCGCAAAGGCTCGCTCACCCCGGTGCATGGCGTCACCGATATTTCGGGGTTTGCCCAACTCGCGCGGACGTTCAGGGGGCAACAGGCGGATTTGGCAATCGTCTCGTTGTTGGCCGCGTTGATCCTTTTTGGAGTCGCCGGCGGGATTTGGCGACTGGCCGTTGGCGAGGGTGTTTACAAATTCAGCGCTCGCTACCTGACCTGCGCGCTGGTGGGCTTGGTGGCGTTCTTGGTGGCCATGATGGCACTGGCCAGCCTGGGCGACCTGACGCAACGCCAGACGCGCTTGCTGCCCCGGGCGATCACGTTTCTTGCGCCCGTGCAACAAGCCGGCAGCCCGCTGACGGTGGAAGTGGCGAATATCGCGGAAGGTGTGTCGTTCACGGAAAAAGCTGGTTTTGCCTGGCCGGCGCTGCTGGCGCTGGCGGTTTGGGTCTATGGCTGGCTAAGGCCGGAGCGCGAAACGAAGGTGGCCGCCTGGCTGCTGGGCTGGCTCTTGCTGGTGTGGGCTGCCCTGCGCTGGCCCAACGGGGCGGTGCTGTTCTTGTGGGTGGTGGTGGCGTTTCTGCTCCTGCACGTCGCGTTTCCGTTGCTCCGCCGGCTCTGCCGACTCCCGCGCAAACCGCAGTCCGGTCCGCCCACGGTTTCGCCGGGCGACATCGCTTCCGCGACGGCCGCGTTCGCCTTGCTCGCAACCCTTCAGGTTGGCTTTGCCGCTGAACGACCTGGTCAAAACTCCAACTTGCCCTCCTTCCGCGAGACCGCGCTCGCCGCGTCGGTCACGCAACAGATTCGCGTCGAGGAACAGTTCGCGCTGGCTACGGCCAAGCTTCGGTGGCAGGCCACCAAAGGTCAGATGTTGCCCCTGCTCTTCGAGCCGGCGGTTTTGACCCAAATCACTTACCCCACCAACTCACTCAAACTGGTGCAGGCCACCGCGGGCGATCGAACCGCCCGGCAATTGCTCGCACTGGAGAGCGGCGTCTTTGAAGTGGAAGCGCAATATCAATTGCAGCTCACCCGGCGCGAGGGCGAGAGCGGATTCCCGTTGCCCACGCAGTCGGGCCTGGTCAACCGGCTCACCCTCACGCTGGTGAATCTGGACGTGGACGTGCGCTCGACGGCCGCGGTATCGGTTCAACGGGAAATGGCGGGCAGCAATACGGTCGCGACGCTGGTGCTCGCGCCGGTGCGCGACGCCTGGATTGGCTGGCAGCCGCGCAGTCGGGATGTGAAGCGCGAGAAGCCGGTGTTCTACGTCGAGTGGACGCAACTCTACGTGCCGTCGGCGGGTGTGATTGAAGGCGCGCATTACGCCGCGATCCGGCCGGCCCAGGGCGAACTGGGTGAGTTGGTTTTCAACGTGCCACCAGGTGCGACGGTAACGGATGTCATTGACAGTAGCCGCCGACGTGAGGAGGCGGACTCTGCAAAGCCGAAAACCGATGACCGCCTCCTCACGTCGGCGGCTACGGGAATTGTCTCCTTGTGGCGGTTTGATCCCGACACACGAAAACTGCGCGTCACATTGAATCCGTCACAGTCGCGTCCGTTCACGCTGATCATTCGGTCGCAGGTCGCGACCGGGCCGTTGTCCTTCGAGCAATCCATCGGACTCGTGTCGGTAGAGAACGCCGCCAACCAGATCGGGTTGCTCGGCGTGGCCACCGGCAACGAGGTGCAACTCGACACCGTGGATGCGGCGGCGCTTTCGCCGATCAACCTCGAAGATTTTCCCGGCTCGGTGGCGCAAGCGCTCGCCGCTCAGATTCCCGGTCTCACGGTGCGGCGCGCGTTTCGGTATGCGGACACCAAGGCCACAGCGTCCGTCAAAGCTTCGCCGGTCGAACCCGACGTGCGGGTGGAGACGCAGGACACCTTGTCCCTGGGCGAAGACCGGATCGTGCTGGCCGCGAACGTGATCGTGGACATCACGCGTGCGGGGGTATTTCGACTCAGCTTCGACTTGCCGCCGAATCTGGAAGTGGAATCCATCAGCGGAGCGGCGTTGAGTCATTGGACCGAATTGAAGACGGAAGCAGAACGCATCATCACGTTGCACCTGAAGGGCAAGACCGAGGGCCGGCAACAATTTGCCATCAGCCTCACCGGGCCGGGCGTGAGGGCGACGGGCGATTGGACCGTGCCGCGCCTCGTTTTGCGCGAGGCGAACAAACACAGCGGCACACTGGTCGTTGTGCCGGAACAGGGCTTGTTGCCGCAGGTCGCCGCCAGCGAGGGGCTGACGCAGTTGGACCCGCAGAAATCGGGCATCCGCCAAAAGGGCGTGCTGGCGTTCCGCGTCCTGCAAAAGGCATGGCAACTGTCGCTGAAACTGGAACAGGTGGAGCCGTGGATTCAAGTGACGAGTTTGCAGCATGCGACCGTAACTGAGGCGCAGGTGAAAGTGGCGGCGAATTTGCAATATCAGATCGAGAACACCGGCCTGAAGGCGTTTCGTCTCTGGCTCCCGGTCAATGCCGAGAGCGTGCGCGTTCAGGGCGATCAAGTGGCCGACTACCTCGCCACCCCCGGCGCGGTCACGAATGGATTGCAGGAGTGGGAGGTCAAACTGCATCGTCGCGTGATTGGCCGTTACCTCCTGCAGGTGTTCTGGCAGACGCAACTCACGGCGGACGTGCCGCAGATATTGCTGCGCGGCGTGCAGGCGGCCGACGTGAATTTGCAGCGCGGTTTCGTGACCGTGCAAGCCGGTGGGCGTTTGCAGGTGCGTCCGGACATTCTTCCCGAATCGCTGCAACCCACCGAGTGGCAGAGCATCCCGCGCGCATTGCAGCAGGATCTGCCGGCGGCCACGGCCAACTTTGCCTGGCGGCTCGTCGAACCGGATTTCCAGCTTCCCCTGAACCTCGACCGCCACAAAGCTGCCAAACTCCTGCCGGCGCGCGTTAACAATGTCACGCTGAACTCCGTGATCTCTGACAGCGGGGCGATGCTCACGCAGGTGCGCCTGGAGATGCTGCCCGGCGACAAACGCCTGTTGCAATTCACCCTGCCGAAGGACGCGAAATTCTGGTTCGCGTTTGTGAACCAGAGCGGGGTCTGGCCCTGGCGCGAGCAGGATCGCGTATTGATTCCGTTGGAGCAGGAATCCCGCAGCGGGAAAACCGTGCCGGTGGAATTGTTTTACAGCAGTCAGGCCGGCCAGCCCGGCGGACGGTCGCTTGATCTGGAATTGCTCGCGCCAAAATTTGATCTGCCATTGGAAAACGTGACGTGGCGCATTCATCTCAATGAAAAATGGCACGTGAAACGCCACACCGGCACGCTGCAATTCCAGGAAGCGCAACTCGTCACCCGCGCCGCAGCGATGGACGTGCAGACCTACCTGCAAAATGAAGTCAGCCAGCAGCGCGAAAAGACCCGGACCGCCGAGGAAATGTTGAGTGCAGCCAACACCGCCCTTGAGCGCGGCGATCCGCAACAGGCGCGCCGCGCGTTCCAGGCGGCGTTCGGTTTGAGCCAGCACGATCTCGCCTTCAATGAAGACGCCCGCGTGCAGCTCAACAACCTCAAGCTCCAGCAGGCGCTGGTGGGTTTGAACTTCCGGCAGGCGGCGGTGGCCGGCGAAGAGGGCGGCGTGGCCGGCCAATTGCGCGAACTGCGCAGCCGCAAGGACGCGAATTACACGCAACGCGACGCAAAGGAAATCATTGACCGCAATACCGCCGAGGAAAACGCGGCGTTCATGCGCCTGGCCGAGAAACTCATCCAGCAACAGGACGCCGCCGTCAGCAGCCCCGCGGCCATTCGCGCCAACATCCCCGAACAGGGCCGGCTCCTGACGTTCCAGCGCGCCGTGGTCGTGGACCCGTGGGCGGATTTGAGGATCGGCCTGCAAGCCAAAGTATCGCGGGCGTCGTCGTGGGGGATGCGGATATTCGTCCTGCTGGTGACCGCGCTGATCATGGTCGGAGCGGCCCGGCTCGCGCGCGGGGTCAAACGCCAGACCGGTTGAATCGCTCTCCGCGGACACAACGGGGATCTGCGCGGGGGACGGAGTGCGTGCCGCCAGTCGTCGCCTTGGGCAAGGCGCGCAAACATCTACCAGGCTATGAGAAGAAAGTCCGTCCGTTGCGCGATGCGCTGGAGGAAGGAATTCTCGGCGGGCCGGAGCGCCGATCTCCGATCCGGCGCTATGGGCGGGAACAAGCCGTCGCCAATGCGAGGGTGGACTCGGCGAATTTCAGAACGGTCAACGCCTGTTCGCGGGTGACACCCGGAAACCATTCGAGAAACTGGTCCACCGTCGCGCCGCCTTCGAGGTTCGCGAAGAGCGCGGCGACCGGCACGCGCGTTCCTTTGAAAACCCACGCCCCGCTGACTTTGCCGGGCACGCGCTCCACCGCCGAACATTCTGTCCAATCCAACATGCGGCACAAGCTACTCCGGGCGCATGACGAGGACAAGCCAGCCGCACCCAGACTTCGGACCTCGGCCTTCGGACTTTGCCTTCTACTTCCCTCCATCCTTCCAAAACTGCCGGGCGGGGCCGGTGGTTTACAGCTTGCCGCGATGGCCGAGCGCAGCTTCAGCTTTCTTGAATTTTTGACTGATCACGCTGCCGAGGTTAACGCAAAGGCGCAAAGCCGCAAAGACGCGAAGCGGACTTGATGGCCGTCCACCGCTTGCGCCCTAGAGCTGAAGTAACGAATCTCTGATTTCGGAGTAAGCCGCGGAGGCCATTGGGTGGGAGTGTGTAACGGTGGGCCGCAATCGTCAATTCCGGGTTCGGGCGTTCAGGTGTGGCCACACTGACCGGATCGTTTGAAGGCAGAACTCCCAATCCATTCACCGGTTCCACCGTGCTCTTGGTGAGCCGCCACGATCACCGTATCGTGCATTGGGAGTATGAACCTGGCAGTGGCACGGGCATCCTGCCCGTTCTTTTACTTTCAAACAGGCGAGACGCCGGGGCCACTACCGGTTTTACAGAACAGCAACATGTGTCCGCCGCCAGACGGGAACGCGCCGCTCAGAAGGGAAAACCAATCGAGAAATGCAGCGTACCGGCGGGATCGTGAGTCCGTCGGTTCAGGTTGTGGCCGTATTCCAGCCGCACCGGACCAATGACGGTTTTCCAGCGGATGCCGCCGCCCACGGAATACAAGCTCTCGTTGAACGGATAGTCCTTCACGTTCTCCGCCAGGCCGATGGCGTCGCAGAACGCCACGAGCGACCACACGGGTGTCAAGGCTTGTTCGAATTCCACGTTCCCCAGCAGAAACGCCTCCGCGCCCACGATGCGGCCTTCCGCGTCGCGCGGTGCGGCTTCGCCGTATTGATACCCGCGCACGGAGTTTTCGCCGCCGGGGAAGAAGCGCCTCGCAAACGGCAAGTCATCGCCCGCGCAGCCCAGCGTCAACGCCACGCCGTGCGTCGCGCCCAGATGCACGCGCCGACCGCCACCCAGGTTGAAATGATACGAGGCGCCCAGTTCCGCGCGGTAATAGTTCACGTTGCCGCCGAAGACCTCTGTCGCCACTTCCTGGCTGAGCGCCAGATGGTGTCCCCGTTTCGGATCGAGCGGGCTGTCGCGGCGATCACGGGCGAGGTCGAGCACCCACGCGGACACGGTGGCGTCCTTAGGACCAATTTCGGCGCTGACTTCCGACTGGGTCGCCTGCACGCGCTGGTAATTGAATCGCAGCCCCGCATGGGTTTGCAGCGAAGGCATAAAGCGTTGGGCGCCCACGCCGCCGCCGTATTCCCGCCGGAGGAAATCAATCTCCTCGCGCCGCAGATACGAACCGCGCACAAACACGTCCGTCTCGCCGCCAATCAGGTCGGGCATGGTGTAGGAATAATCGGCGCTGGTGGATTTGAACGATTGCACGGCGCGCAACCGCGAGCGGTGGGCCAGTCCGAACAGATTGCGCTGCTCCAGTTCCACCCCGCCACGCAGCATCTCGTAACTGCCGTAGCCCGCCAGCAGGCTTACGTCCATGCGTTTTCCTTCCTCCAACGTGAACACGGCGTCCCGCTCCAGCCCGTCGGGAGGATCGTAGTCCAGTTCCACACGGTTGAAGACGCCCAGCCGCGCCAGCCGGAAACGCGCCCGCTCCACGTCCACGCGATCCAGCCATTCGCCCGGCTCGAGGCTCGCGCGCCGTTCCAACACGGAACGCCGCGTGCGCTCCTCGCCTTCGAATCGCACGTCACCCAACCGCACGCGGTCGCCCGGTTCCACCCGCGCCAACAGGTCCACTTGAATGGAGTCCGCACTGGTGTCGCGCTCCTCCGGCGTCATTGTCACATCGGCATCCGAAAAGCCCTTGCGATACAACTCGCGCTGCAAAGTCTGGGTGTAATCCTGTGCCCATAGCCGCGAGTAGGGCGTATCAGGTTCTCTGGCGGGCATCTTGACGGGAGCAGTCGCTTCCGGCGGATGAATTTCCTGCCGCACCGAACGCACGACCGAGCGGCGGCCTTCGTTCACCTGGACCCGCAACGTCACGGCGCCGCGCTCGTCATCCCGCTGCAAACTGGCGGTCGTCACCTCCGCGTCCTCGTAACCTTTCTGTTGCAGCGCGTCGGTGAGAGCGCGCAATGCACTGGCCAGCCGTCCGGGGGTGTAGAGACGCGTGCTTTTTTGCGGCAACAGAAAATCCGTTCCCATGAAAAACCGCTGCGCCTCCCCGTCACGGAGCGCGGTCAGGCCCTCGAACGAAACTTTGCGAAAGTAAAACCGGACGCCGCGGCGAACTTGAAAATGCACACGCCCCGCGCGCAGCTCGCGCGGCAGCCGCGAATACAATTCCTCATCCCACTCCAGCACCTGAGTACTCCCGTCCAGCAACGTGAGCCGGAGCGTCATGGCGGGCGCAAGGTAGCCTTCATCCTTCAATCGCGCTGCCAGGATGAGCGCCGCGTCTTCAACGTCGGCCGCGTCGTAGTACGGTCGTTGGGTGGCATCACTTTTGAGCAGGCGCAGCGTCTGGGCCAGTTGCCGGTTCACCACGAGGCCGCACCCGCGGACCCGCACCTGGACGCGGTCATTGGATTCCTCTGCCGCGTCCACGGTCGCGCCGAAGCACACGGTCGCCAGCAGCGCCGATGCGACAAGGATGGTTGGCCAGCGCTTCATTTGGAGTACGCCCGCCATTTGATGCCGGCGTTCAGCGCGTTGAATTGATCGTATTCACCCACCAGCGACCAGCGGTCCGTCAGGATGTATTCAACCGAATACGTCTCGCGGCCATCGGACGTGACGGACTCTCCGGAACGCACGATGAGCCGGTCGGCTACCGTGTCATCAAGCCAGAGTTCCGAGAAAAGACTCTTGCCGAGAAAAAACATCAGCCGCCCGGCGCGCTGGCGCTCCGTGAAAGTGACGCGGTCGCGCGGTACTTCGCCCGCGGTGACCATGAGCACGATGGCTTCGGGACTTAGCGGCGGATTGGACGACATCTCCCAGACGGGCGCGTCGGCGAAGCCGGTGACGCTGAGCCGCACGTCGTAATCATACGCGCGCGACGTGCCTTCGATGAACAACTCCGGGCGGTAGGGATTATCCGAAGTCAGCAGGATGCGGCTTTGCTCGATGCCGATGCTGGCAAAGGGAAATTGCACGCGGCCCGCGTTGATCCGCACCTCGCCGACGGCCCGCGGTTCGCGCAACGTGCCACTCAGCCGCAGGTCGGGCGACAGTTCACCGCGGAACAACGGCGTGCGCACGCGCAACCCGCGCTCGCCGGTCAGCTTCACATCGAGTTTCCAATCCGCGAACGGCTGCTCGGTGATGCTGAAATAGGGCGGACGCAGTTGCGGCGATTCCGCCCGGCCCGGCAGCAGCGAGCGTAGTTCCGCGAGGTAGAAACTGTCCCGCAACCGCACGGTGCCGCTCAGAGCCGGCGGCACGCCGTTGGTGGAAGCTAGCAATAGATTCACGTCGCCGCGCAGGATCAGACCCGGTTCACGCGCAAGTGGCACGCGCTCGCCGTCAAGGCGCAGGCTGAATCCGGGCTTGTCCCACTCCGGCCAGTCGAGGTGTCCGGCAACGCTGACGGTGCGGCCCGCGAGTTGGCCGGTGAATTCCTCTACCACCGCGCGCCGGTCCGCAAACCGCAGCCGCGCCTTGACGTCGCGGATCGGCCCCATCGGCAGCCACCCGCGCGTGGCCGCGTCCGCCAGCGTCAACTCTCCGCGCAACCTCCCGCCAGGCTGCACCGTCAGATCGAGATTCACCGTGCCTTGCGGGCTCAGCAGGTCGGGCAGGAAGCGCACAAAGGCGGATACGTTCGCGGCGGGCACGATGAGCCGCCCGTGCGCCTGTTCCCAATTTGGCCAGGTTGTGCGATCAGTTGGGCGTTGCCACAAATCCTCCGACAACGGCAATTCACCTGTCACGCGCACCGGCTGGTCTTCCACGCGCGCGGTAAACTGCGCGAGAGATATGTTGGTGCGGGTCAGTTCGATCTGCGCTTCCAATGCCTCCACTTTTGGCAGCGGTAACTGCGTGGTGGGAAATTCCGCAGCGGCGGCGCTTGCCTGCAGCCGCCCTTGAAGATTGGCCAGCGTGCCGTGCAACGACAAGGTGCCGTGCGGCGACTGCAATTTAACTCCCGTCCATGTTGCCAGCGCCTCCCAAAACTGAGCGCCGCGTTCGGCGTTCACTTGGAGATCAATCGCTGCGTCTGGTTGCGCACGCCACCAGCGTTCGGCGTCCACCGGGGTAAACGTGACTGGCACGGTGCCGCTGGCCGTCAATGCCGGTCCCGTCGCATCAAGTACTCGCGCCTGCTCAATTCGGATACCGTCCGGCCCGCCCTGGAGTTTCACTTCCGCGCGCAGTGCGCCGTTTGTGGTGTTGATAAATTGCGATTGGGCGCGGAGGTTAAATTCCAGTGGCCCCTTGTCCCAGATGGTTTCAAGTTCGCAGCGCTCGACCTGTGCGTCGCGCCACAGTTCATCCAATTCCCACCAGCGGCGAACCTCCACGCCGGACGCTGACAGACGCACGCGGCCCGTGCGCGGCCAGACCGTTTCGCCGCTCAAATTGATTTCACCACCTGGTCCACGCGCGTGGAATTCTTCCACCCGCACCTGCCAATGCGAATCGTCGCGTGGTGGTTGAACCTGAATCCGGGCGGGCGCCACCAGCGCAGCGAGCGGAAGGTTGCTCCGCGCAATGCTACCTTGCACCAATTGTGCCGCGAAGTTTCCGCCGGTCGTATCCAAGGAACCGCCGAGCGCCAGCGACCATTCCGGCGTGTTCAACGCCACCCCGGCTTCCTCGAACACGAGGGCCGCCCCACGCCAATTGGCTTCACCGCTCACGGGCGGCAGATTCGAATGAATGACGCCATTTGCGACTGCCAGATGTCCGGTGTGTGTCAGTCCTCCGAATGGTCCGCTCACGCGCCCTGTCAACACCAGTGATTCCGCGCTGAAGCCAGCGGAGAGGAACGCGGGCGCCACTGATCCGCGCAGTTCGATCTCCGCAGCAATGATGCGGCCTTGTTCAAAGTCGGACTCGCCGCGCACGCCCACCAGCGGCCCGTCCGTCAATTGCGCACGGAATTCTTCCAGACGAAGCAATGGCCAACGCAGGTCGCCCCGCAGCGCCAGATTCGTGGCGGCCAAGCCGTACCCGTCCGCGTCAGTGCCCGACAACGCAAAGCGCACGTCTGGCCACGGCGGGTCGGCCAGTTTCACGCTGATCTCTCCGGTGACATTGCCGGTGAGCAAGAGCCAAGGTTGCCGGGCGAGCGTGGCGGAGACGCGCCACACGACGGACGCCTGACGCCAGGACTCGAGCGTGAAGCCGCCTTCGACCGGCTGCGTGAGTTTGGCGTCCAGTCCCGCCGCGGTGAGATCGGCGTTTTCAAGACGCACGGTTTGCGAATCGCCCACTGCCCGCAATCGCGCGTTGAGCGATGGCCAAGGCAAAGTGTTGGTGGAAACCGGTTCGGCGCGCGCGGTCAACTCGACCTCGAAATGATTTGACTGCCACTGTGCATCAAACTCGCCGCGGAGGGACTGATAACCGGGGAGCGATTGTGCCACGCCGGGCAGTTCGAGGGCGTCACCGCGCACCGACGCGGTTTGCGGCAGCCAGCCGGTTTCAGCAAATTTCGCAGCCAGTTCCGCACGGTTGCTGTGCCACACCACGAACCCGTCCGCGGTCAATTCGTCCACCGAGCGCGTGAGATTGGCTTCCAATTCCAGTTCCAACGCCGCTGACTGAACGGTAATTGTGGCGAACCGGTGCGCTTCTCCGGGCGGACGAAACTTCGCCCACACTTGCGTCTCCGGCAGATGAGGTGGCCAGGCAGCGGCCACCGCCACCTGGCTGTCCCGCCACACTACTTCGCGGATGTGAAACTCGTTTGTGCCGACTCGCACCACGCCGTTGGTGGCGCTGGCCGAGGGTAGCCAGCGCCGCAACGCGAGGAAGGTCGTGTCCACGTCCGACGAAGTTTTGTGCAATGAACCTTCCGATTCCTGACCTGAGGTGGTTGAGGAAAACTCCAGTCGCCAACCCTGAACGTTCACCAGCGGCTGACCGTCACCGTCGCCAGACCATTTCCGCCAGAGCCACGTGCCCGGCAGCGCAGTTTCGATACGCTCCGCGCTGACACTCACTCCGGATATGTCCCAGCGGACCTCACGCAATACGCCGCGTGTGTAACCCGCCCGCTCGTAGTCGCCGAAGCCAACGCCTTGGGACGCCAGCAGCGTGCGCAATATCCATGGCCACCACACTGGCAGGGCCACGGCCAGCAAGAGAGCCGCGCCGAGGGCGATCAGCCCCAGCGTGCGCAGTTGTTTCCATTTGTGTGTGGCCATCAGGTTTTGATTTGCCCTTAAGAACTCATACCGCGCAGATGGAACAATGGCCAACGGATATTCGTCAGCCAACTCCTCAATAGTCGTTAACCCGCGTATTTCATCGCCTATGCGGTTTGTGTACGCGGCCGCCCCGGGATCCAGCCGCGCCGGGCGGAGTCCCCGCGCCGGTGCGCATCCGATTCTCAATTTGCCATGCATTCGCTACCCTTGGTAGGGTTGGCCCATGCTTTCCAGGGTTTGTTCCGCCGCCGTCAATGGCATCGAGGCGTATCCCGTCGAGGTCGAAGTCAATGCCGGCTGGGGCGAGACGATCATCGTAATCGTGGGTTTGCCAGACGCCGCGGTAAAGGAATCGCGCGACCGTGTGACCACCGCGCTCACCAATTCCGGTTTCAAGTTTCCCATGGGGCGCACCACCATCAACCTCGCGCCCGCCGACGTGAAAAAGGAAGGGCCGAGTTTCGATCTGCCCATCGCGCTCGGCATGTTGGCTGCCAGCGAACAGATCGAAACCGATCAACTTGACAACTTCATCGCGGTCGGTGAACTCGCGCTGACCGGTGCGGTGCGCTCTTGCAAAGGCGTTTTGCCCGTCGCAATCCGCGCCAAGGCTGATGGCAAGGCAGGCGTGCTCGTGCCGCCGGAGAACGCTGCGGAAGCCGCCGTGGTGGATGGTCTGCAAGTCATCCCCGTGCAGAACCTCCGCGAGGCCGCCAGTTTCCTGGAAGGTGAAATCAAGATTGCGCCCACGAAAGTGGACCTCGCCCGCCTGTTCGATCAACCGCTGGAGGACGACGTGGATTTTGCCGAGGTGAAAGGCCAGGAATCGGTGAAGCGCGCGCTGGAAATCGCCGCCGCCGGCGGGCACAATCTGCTGCTCATTGGCCCGCCGGGCACGGGCAAATCCATGCTCGCCAAACGGCTGCCCACCATTCTGCCGCCCTTGACACTGGCGGAGGCGCTGGAGACCACCAAGATTCACAGCATTGTCGGCCTGCTCGGACCAGGCCAGGCGCTGGTCACGCGCCGGCCGTTCCGCGCGCCGCATCACACGGCCAGCGACGCCGGTTTGCTCGGTGGCAATATCAATCCCACGCCCGGCGAGATTTCACTCGCGCATCACGGCATTCTGTTCCTCGACGAGCTGCCAGAGTTCAAGCGCAGTGTGCTGGAGACGATGCGCCAGCCGCTTGAAGAAGGTCGCGTCACGATTTCGCGCGCCGCAGGCACGATGACCTTTCCGTCGCAATTCATGCTGGTAGCGGCGATGAATCCCACGCCGGACGGGAAAATGCCCCTCGAGTCCAAAAGCTCGCCGCGCGAGATTCAGAATTATTTGGGCCGCATCTCCGGTCCGCTGCTCGACCGTGTGGATCTACACGTGGAAGTACCTCAAGTGAAGTTCCGCGAGATTTCCGGCGACCGCACGGGCGAGACCTCCGCGCAAATCCGCGAGCGCGTGGTGGCCGCGCGCCAGCGGCAGCAGACCCGCTTTGCCCACAAGCCCAGAATCACTTGCAACGCGCGCATGGGGCCGAAAGAGTTGAAGGAGTTCTGCGCGCTGGAGGAGACAACGAAGGAGCTTTTGAAGAACGCGATGGCCGATTACAACCTCAGCGCCCGCGCCTACGACCGTATCTTGAAAGTGGCACGGACGATTGCCGACTTGGCTGCGTCAGCGAGCATCACCAGCGACCACATCTCGGAAGCGATTCAACTGCGCTCGCTGGACCGACAGTTGTGGGGATAGCCGCCACGGCGGGCTTACGGCGGTGGCCACGGGGTGGCGGGATTCTGGGGCGCGGACGCCCGCACTTGTACCCACGGAACATCGTTTGGCCCCTGCGCATTGGGCACGACGCGCGGGGAAAGAGTATGGGGATCGCGCCATTTCTTGGTTTCCGCGTGGCCGTCGGCGAAGGAGAAACCGCATGCGCCACTGTGGTAGTTGGCCGGCAGATTGGCCCAAGCCCCCTTGAGTTCGAGCGCCACCAGGAAATAGCCGTCGTCAATTTCGTCCGGGTGTTCATCCACAAACACGAAGGCCTGCGCGGGGGACGGGCGCGCGATGTCCGACAGTTTGCGAAACGTGAAGAAGGTATTCCGAATGCGATCGTTGTACCAGCCCGTGCCGTTCATGCTGCCGTTCATCGAAATGCTTCGCACGCGCGGATGGGCGGTCGCGCCAAACTTCACCGTGCTCTGGTCCGCCGGGCATTTGTAGATGCCGAAGGACTTGTTGTATTCCCACAGCAGGCCCTTGGGCGAGGTGAGCAAAGTGACGTTGGTGGCGTCCCGGGCCGTCTTGAGCCAACCGTCCACCCAACCCGGACTGCCGAAGCCATCGCCGTTGGGCACCAGTTTTTGAGCATGGTCGTCCGGGTACATGGCCCACGCCAGTTGGAGTTGTTTCAAGTTGTTCAGACAACTGATGCCCTGGGCCTTGGTCTTGGCCTTGCTGAGCGCGGGCAACAACATCGCCGCGAGAATTGCAATGATGGCAATAACTACCAGCAGTTCGATGAGCGTAAAGGCGCGCGACCGCGCGGGATGGCGGGCCGGAGTCGCGGCAGTGAAACTGGGTTGAACGGCAGGTGCAATCATCTCGCGGAAGAACGTTCCACCCGGCGACGCGGGTCGCCGGGTGGAACTGCTACAGGATGGAAGGGATCAGATTCACAAGCGTGACGTTGCGGGCCACGCTCCGGGGAACGCGGCCCGTGGTTCGGATTACAATTTGCGAAGCCGATAGAACCGGCTTTCGCCTTCGGCCGGGACGTTGACCGAGCCGGCCGTGGTGATGGGATTGGGCGTACCTCCGACGATGGTCCAGTTACCCGGAGTCAAGGTGGTCCGCGATTCCAGCACGTAACCCGCGGCCGAAGCCGGCCAGGCCACGGTGAGGTTGCCGCCACTGCGGGTGATGGTGAGGTTGGGCAAGTCGAGGCTGGGCAGGACCTGCACCAGTTGGATGGCGTTGATGGCCGGGATTTGAGTGGCGATGGGTGATTCCGGAGTGACGGTAAGCGTCAAGGTGTCGCCGGTGCCAACCACCACGTTGTCGAACTGGACATAGTTGCCGTGGGTTCGATTGTCCGGATCGGTGCTATTTATGCGCACATAAACCGGGCTGGCCAGATATTCCACACCGGTCTGCCCTTTGACGTTGAGCGTGGGGAAGACCTGCCCCCCACTGTGCGACAACTCGAAGGATTGTTCGTAGGTCGCGTTGAAACTGAAACCTACGCTGTAGGCGAGGAGATTGTAGTTACCGCTGGGCAAGCCCGAGAGGGTAAAGGTAATTGGGCTGTTCAGGCCGCCCACGTACCCATTGAGCAGCGCCGCGTCGGCATCACCCAACTGTTTCGTGCCGGTGGGGTGGGTTTGGAGACCCGCCGCCACGAGCACCACGGCGCTCGGATTGCCGGTGGCATCCACCAGCACATCCGAGCCGTCAAAGTTGTAATCAAACAGGTTGTTCCAGTTCGCCTGCGGCACCACGCCAGCAACGTCGTGCGGCGTCAGCGGCGCGGGTGGAACGTCGAACTTGCCCCCGGCGAAATTGATGCCCAGATAGGGTGTTTGGTTCGGCGGCGAACCAGCGGTTACGGTCAGGGTAGCGCTACCACTGAGGGTATCCCGCCCCGCCACACTAAGCAGCACGCTATATACTGCCCCGTTGTATGAAGCGTCGAGCACGGGGGTAATGTAGGTCGCCCGGTTTGCGCCGACGATGTCCACGCCATTCGAGCGCCACTGGTAATAGATGGGGCTTTGCGGGGAAGTCGCGGCGACGGTGAACGTCGCGCGGGAATGAGCCGCCGCAGTGGTGTTCGAGGGGTGCCGCGTGAAGGTCACCTGGCCCAGACTCGGATTCACCCACGCGCTGATCACGTTGCCGCCCAACGCCGGCAGTTGTTCCGGCGGCGTGGCCGAGGTGCTGACGTCGGCGGCGAGTGCAAAATAGGTGTCATCGTTGACCTGGCGATGAATCGCCTGAAGAACATACGGAGTGCCCGCGGTGAGCGGTCCCGCCTGCGCGGGCAGTTCCGCACCGTCCGCGTAGAACGGCGGGATGGGGCCGGTCGTGCGCCCGGGCGGAACACTGGAGCCGACCGCGGCTAGTGGGATCAATTCCGGCGTGCTGTCATGCCGGTTCAACACTTTGCTGGATACGTCCTCGGAATAGAAAAGATGCGCGTCATTGTCGGCTACCGCATAGATGGAATAGGTGCCGGTGGTCGGCGGGGTGAACCGGGCGGTCATCCGCGTGAACAGTTGGTTCGCGTCCGGGAAACGGTCGTTGCGAAAGCCTTTCACCCAATGCGTCCGATCCGGCGTGTTGTTCGCATAGCTGTTCACCTCGGTGATTCCCAGCGCGTTGCCGGCGGTACCAAAAAAGACCTCTTGGAGCACCCAGCCGGACACCAGCTTCCAAGCAATGAAACTGGCAGTCGTGCCCGCGGGGATGGCCTGGCCGGAAATCGCGCTCGTCACATTGTTGACCGTAAGCGTGTAAGCCGTTTCCTGGCTTTGGTCCGTGGTCGTTAGCCGAACCACCGTGGGGTTGCCAGGATTCAACTCCGCGGCCGTGACCGTCACGCCCCCGCTCAGGTTGAAATTTTCGGTGACAACCGTCGCCGGTGAAAGCGGTTCACTAAAGGTAACGGTGACGGTCTGATTGCCCCAAGTCCCGGAAACGGAGAGAACCTTCGGTGGACTGGACAGGCCGCCGGAATTGGGCAGCGCATCCAGTTGAGCTGGGGTGAGGGTGTTGTCGGCGCTCAGGACGATGCGGTCGAGGATGAAGCCGGGTTCGCGGTCGCCGATGACGAAATTCAGTTCGCCCGGTTCGTCCACGACGTACGTCGTGCCTTGCGCCCCGGTCCACTGGAAATTCAAAGAAGTGGGTGCGCCAACGCCATTGGCGCTGACGGTAAACATCTGGGAGGAATCCCCAGGCGTGGGCGTGTGGTTCAGCGCGTTGGGGAAAAAGCAACTGTTGGCCAGAAAGTTGTCAGCCGCGGCGGTCACGACCGCCGCGTTGGCCCGCCAGCGGAGATAGACGTAGTAAACCCCCGCCTGACTGAAACGAATCGGGTACGTCACAAAACTGTTGGGCCGGCCCGCCTGAGAACCCGCAATGGTATTGGTGAACGCGCAAATCAACGTCGTGCCGCCACTAGCCGTGACGTCGTTGGTGGAAACCCAATAAATCCGCGTCAGGTTGTTCGCATAGATTGCGCCCGCCCCTTGCGGGCGATCCGCCTCAAACGCGATGAACGTTTCGTTCAGACCCTGCGGGATGACTGAAGTCAGCGCGTTGGGGACGGCATCCAGTTGCGCCGGGGTGAGGGTGTTGTCGGCGCTCAGGACGATGCGGTCGAGGATGAAACCGGGTTCGCGGTCCCCGATGACGAAATTCAGTTCGCCCGGTTCGTCCACAATGTACGTCGTGCCTTGCGCTCCGGTCCACTGGAAGTTTAATGAAGTGGGTGCGCCAACGCCATTGGCACTGACGGTAAACATCTGGGAGGAATCCCCAGGCGTGGGCGTCAGGTTCAACGCGTTCGGAAAAAAACAACTGTTGGCCAGAAAGTTGTCGGCAGCGGCGGTCACGACGGCCGCGTCGGCCCGCCAGCGGAGATAGGCGTAGTAAACCCCCGCCTGACTGAAACGAATCGGGTACGTCACAAAACTGTTGGGCCGGCCCGCCTGGGAACCGGCAATGGTATTGGTGAACGCGCAAATCAACGTCGTGCCGCCACTGGCCGTGGCGTCGTTGGTGGAAACCCAATAAATCCGCGTCAGGTTGTTGGTGATGATCGCGATGGCATTGTCGGCCTCCAAGCCGATGGCCGAGCCATCGGCAGGCTGTAAAATGCTCGCGGCTCGAACCGGTGTGAGGCTGGCGGCAAGCAGCGCTGCGGCGAATAACAGGGGTTTGATCTTCATATAACTGAGGTGCTGGTCGGCGTTGGTTGTGTCTGGATTATTGAACTGACCGGCAAAGACAACACTCGTCCACACGTTGCGTCCTGGGTCATGACACGGACGATAACGGCGGTCGCCTCGGGGCGTCATGTCGGCCAACTTAATGACAAGCCACATGCGCTGAAGCATCTCCGGGACTTGCCAACATTGACAGCCGTGCCAAACTCATCCGCGTGACCCCGCGAAGAAAGCCGTGCTGGCGCGCCGCGCAATGCCTGGCGCTGGGCGTCTGGTTCTGCCTGTGCTCAGCCGGTGAGAAAGCGGACGCGGCGGCGGGCGACTCCCGATACTTCTTCGACACCTGGCCCGCGGCGGACGGAATGGAAATCAATTCCGTCACCACTCTGCTGCAAACCCGCGACGGCTACCTCTGGTTGGGCACTTACAACGGGCTGATGCGCTTCGACGGCATCCGCTTCACCGTGTTCAGTTCCGCCAACACCCCCGAACTGCCCAACGGCCGCATTACCGCGCTTTACGAGGATGACGCCGGCAGCCTCTGGATCGGGCATGAAACCGGCGAGTTGACCCGGCGTCAGCACGGCCGGTTCGCATCCGTGCTCCCCACGTTTGACTGGGCGGGCGGTCCGGTGGAGGCCATCAATGCCGACGAGCATGGCGATTTATGGCTTGGCAGCAGTCGGGGCGGAGTATTCCGGTTGCGGGACGGTCACGAAAGTCTCCGGCACCTGCCGGACAAAGGCTGGCCCATTCGCATGAACCGGGACGCCGCCGGCCGGCTCTGGGTCGTCTCCAACGGCACCACGGGGCGCATCGTGCAGGGGGTTTTTCAGACGCTGACCCTGGATGAAACCACTCACTACACGAACAACTACGAGCGCGTGTTGCCCGCAAGGAACTCCGGGTGGTGGGTGCTTCGCAACGGCCAGATCGGGAAATGGGCGGAGGGCCGCTGGCAATGGCCGCTACAACCCGTGCCATGGAAACAGGATTTCGCCACCTCGCTGCTGGAAACGCCGGACGGCGCGTTGCTCGTGGGCACCACGCGCAACGGACTCTATCGCCTCGCACCCGACCAACCCCTGGTGCGTTTCACCCGGGCCGAGGGGCTTTCCTCCGACCGGGTCCGCGCCTGTATCAAGACCGCGAGGGCAACCTCTGGTTGGGCACGGGCAAGGGCCTGAACGCCATGCGCGCCAAGAAAGTCATGATGTTGAATCCCCCCGATCAATGGGGCGGGCACACGGTCTTGTCTTTCTCGCTGCGACCGGATGGTTCGGCCTGGGTCGGCACGCAGGGCGCGGGATTGTATCGCTACGATCCGCATTCGGCAGCGGCGCCGTGGACTCACTTCACCGAAGCCCACGGGTTGCGCAGCACGTTCATCTGGTCGGTGTTGGAAACCCGGCGGGGCGATTTACTGGCCGGAAGCTGGGGCGAGCGCGTCGCCATCCTGCACCACGACCGTTTCAAAGCACCCCGCGAATTCAGCGAGCTTCCCAGCGCGGTGCTGGCCATATACGAAAGCGCGGCGGACGAACTCTGGTTTGGCACGCAGTCGGGCTTGTGGCGCCAGGCCCGGGGCCGATTGGAGCGCATCGCGGGCCGCGCGGAGTTGGGCGTACCGGACGTGCGCGCGATCACGGAAACGCCGGACGGCGCGTTGTGGTTTGGCATGTCCGGCGGCGGACTGGCTTCGTGGAAAAATGGAACGCTCAAATCGTTTCGCAAGGCCGACGGGCTGGGCAGCGATTTCGTTTACTGTCTCCACGCCGACCCGGACGGCACCCTCTGGATTGGCACCGCGGACCATGGCTTGAGCCGGCTGAAACAAGGTCGCTTCGCCCGGATCAGTCTGGCGGAAGGATTGCCCAACGCCACCATCACGCAGATCGTGGACGACCGCGCCGGACACCTGTGGTTGGGATCGCATCGGGGTATTCTACGGGTGAGTCGCACGGACTTGAACCGCTGCGCGGATGGCGAAAGCCGCACCGTGAACTGTCTGAGTTACGGCCGGGCGGAGGGCCTGGCTTCGCAAACCTGTTCCGGCGGCTTTCAGCCCGGAGCGCGCATGGCCACCGACGGGAAGCTATGGTTTCCCACCGCCAAGGGCATTGCGATCATTGATCCGGCCGACGTGACCACCAACGCCGTGGTTCCGCCGGTGGTCATTGAGGAATTCATGGTGGATGGCCGCCCCATGCCGGCCTTGAGCGCGGTCACCAGCGCAGAAAACACAGCGACCTGGCTTACTGTGCCGGCGGGCAAACAGCGATTTGAATTCCATTACACCGGTTTGAGTTTCGTCGCCCCCGACCGGGTGCGCTTCAAGTACCGGTTGGAGGGACTGGAAGAGGAATGGATCGAAGCCGGATCGCGCCGGATTGTGAATTACACGCATCTGGCCCCCGGCACGTATGCGTTTCGCGTGCAGGCCTGCAACAACGACGCGGTGTGGAATGAAACCGGCGCGGCGCTGGGTTTTGTGGTGCTCCCCTATTTCTGGCAGACTTGGTGGTTTCAAGTTGCCGCCGTGGTGGCGGGCGCCAGTGCGGTTGGCGGTGGGGTCTTGTCGGTGGTGCGAAGGCGCGTGCGACGCAAATTGGAACAACTGGAACAGCAACGGGCCGTGGAACGCGAGCGAGCTCGCATCGCACGCGACATTCACGACGACCTGGGCTCGAGTCTCACCCGCATCACCATGTTGAGCCAGACGATGCGCCAGGAGTTTGCGGGCGATTCTCCCGGAGCGCTGGCAGCGGCGCAGGTGAACACCACCAGCCGCGAACTCACTCGTGCGATGGATGAAATCGTATGGGCGGTCAACCCGAAACATGACACGCTGGACAGCCTGGCGACGTACCTGGGAGGTTTCGCGCAGGACTTCGTGGAAGCGGCAGGAATTCGCTGCCGTTTGGATGTGCCCCTGCAACTGCCGCCCTGGGTGCTCCCGGCAGAATTGCGGCACAATGTGTTTCTCGCGCTGAAGGAGGCGCTGCATAACGTGGTCAAACATGCCGGCGCAACCGAGGTCGAGATCAGTCTGGAGTTGGCCCCTGCAGGATTCCGCCTGACCGTGAGCGACAACGGGCGCGGATTCGATCCGCGCCGGCCCCGGCAAAATTCCACGGAACCAAATGAGGCCGTCCGATGGACCGGCGGCAACGGCCTGCCGAATATGAAAAGACGTTTGGAAGAAATCGGCGGCCGTTGTGAATGGGAAACGGCACCCGGCCACGGAACGAAGGTGCGCTTGGCCGTCCCGGTCAAAACCCGCCGCGAGCCGTAGTTTTGCAACCCTCAATGACGAAGCGTTGCCGCTCGTCATTAAAACAGCCGACAATCCCACCGGTGAGATTTGAACTACGGTATGAAGATGACACTCGCGGTGGCGATTGTGGAAGACGACCAGGAGACTCGAAAAATCCTCGCCGGTTGGATCAAGGAGTCGCCGGGCTTCCGGCTCGTGGGCGACTGGGGTGACGCCGAAAGCGCCTTCGGCCCGCTGTCGCAGCACCAACCCGATGTGGTGATGATGGACATCAACCTGCCCGGCTTGAGCGGCTGCGAAGCAGTGAAAAAGCTGAAGCCGATGCTGCCCGCCGCGCAATACGTGATGCTCACCGTCTATGAAGATACCGATCACATCTTCGACGCATTGGCCGCGGGCGCGACCGGCTACCTGCTCAAACAAACGCCCAAGGAAGAATTGCTGCGGGCGCTGACCGAGGTGCATCGCGGCGGCTCGCCCATGAACAGCCGCATCGCACGCAAGATTGTGCAATCGTTTCGGCAAAACTCGTCATCCGGATCCGACGCCTTCGATCTTTCACCCCGCGAGCAGGAAGTGCTGGTGCTGCTGGCGCGCGGTTACCTTTACAAGGAAATCTCGGCTCAGTTGGGCGTCACCATCCCGACGATCAATACCTACGTCCGCCGCGTGTACGAAAAGCTCCACGTTCGTTCGCGGGCGCAGGCCGTCGCGAAGTACGCCAACCTCAATCAGGAGGAGCGCTCATCATCTCGGCCCCGTCGTGAAACGTGAGCCTGAAATTTTGGAACGCGATGATTGGCCAACCGATCGGCCCTCGACCAATAACGGCGAAATGAACCCCACCACCATGCGAACCGACTTGCTGCTTTGGGAAATTGATCCAAGCCGTCACTCCGGGAATGAGGTTGGCCGCTCACGTCGGCGCTTCGGATTGCCCCGCGGATGGGATGAACTCAGGCGGTGTCGGTCAACCATGCCCGGGCTTCCCCTGCGGTTCGTCTGCCGTCAAGTGGGCATACTTGGCGACGGCTTGACTGCGCGAGCAAACGTGCAGCTTTTCGTACATCCGCCGCACGTAAGTTTTGACACTCGGCATGCTGAGGCCCAGCCGCCCGGCCACGTCCTTGAAAACGTAACCCCGCGCCAACAGTTCCAAAACTTCCATTTCGCGCGTCGAGAGCTTCACGCCCTCCGGCACACTGGCTCGTTTGGAAACAAACGCTTGAATCACCTTGCGCGCGATGCTGCTGCTCATCGGTGAACCCCCACCATGCACATCGGCAATCGCCGTGAGCAGTTCCTCCATCGGCGTCTGCTTGAGCAGATACCCGCTGGCCCCCGCCGCCAGCGCCTCGTAAATGTGATCGGCGTCCTGGTACACCGTCACCATCACGAACTGGGTCATCGGCAGCCTGGGTTTTAGTTTTCTCACCACCTCGATGCCGCAGCCTGCCTGCAAATTGATATCCACCAGCGCCACGTTCGGATTCGTTTTCGGCAAGTGCTCCATCGCGCTGCGGACGTCTCCCCATTCCCCAGCCAGTTGAAAACCCTCCGCGCCCTTGATCCAGCCCGCGAGGATTTTCCGCGTGGGCAGGTCGTCTTCAACGATGCATACGGAGATGGCCATGGGCAGATTGATAAAACAATTTTGCGAAAAATGCGTGTCGGCTGTTCTGATGACAGATTTCAAGATGCCATGCAACCGCAGTCAAGTGTCGGCGCCCGGCTGGTTGATGCGCAGATTGCGCTTAACAAGCGGTCGCAATGCGGGTAAGGTTTGTGCCATGAAAATGATCGCTGTCTCCGCGCTCGCAAGTTTCTTCATGATCTCCACCACCCTGGCTCAGGAAATCAACCCCACTGCTCCGCCCGAACCGGCCGGCATGAAATTGCTTTCCAATGGGAAAGACCTCACGGGTTGGGAGGGCGACATGCGGCTTTGGTCCGTGAAGGATGGCGCCATTCGCGGCGAAACGACCAAAGAGAATCCCACTTACGGCAACACCTTCCTCCTTTACGTTGGCGACCAGGGCAAGCCAGTTGTCTTCAAGGATTTTGAGTTGCGCCTTTCATTCCGGATCGAAAGCGGCAATGCCGGCGTGCAGTACCGCTCCAGCCTCAAGCCGTTCAAGCCCGACGATAGGAACAAGTGGGTCGTTGCGGGTTACCAGGCCGAGGTGGAAAACACCCCGGGCAAAGTAGGTTTCCTCTACCACGAATCGGGCCGCGCCTGGCTCGTCAGCGTCGGCGACAAGGTCGAGATCGGCGAAGATGGCAAACCGCAGGTGGTAGGCAAACTCGGCGACAAGGACGCCATTGGCAAAACCTACAAGAAGTCCGACTGGAACGATTACGTCATCCGCTGCGAAGGCAACAAAGTGCAACACTGGCTGAACGGCATCCAGACCATCGAACTTGTGGACAACGACATCGAGCCCGCCCTGAACAAAGACGGCAAGCCCAATCCCTACATGGCTCGCTGCATGGAGGGAATTCTGGCGCTGCAGATTCATTCCGGCCCGCCCATGTGGGTTGAGTACAAAAACATCCGGATCAAGGAACTGAACAAGTAGGGTCTGAGGCGATTCAACGTCGCTCCCCGAGCAGTGGAAAACTGAATGGGTTAGCGTGAAACGTGTACGTTTTCGCCACTTACCTCCTTCCGGGAACATCGAGCGAGAGGAGGATCTTCTCACATTCATTCGCTGCGAAGCATACCTTGCGAGTTTTGTGAACTCGGACTCACGTCTGCCAAACCTCGAAGAACTGAACCGAATCTTCGCTACCGGGAATGGTGATGACGGCCATTTTGTAATGAGATGGCAACCTTTCACAATAACCGCTCTGGAATATGCCGCATTGATGAAGGCGCTGAGAACATCGAGATAGTTTTCTTTGCGGAAAGGTTCTCGTTAGAACACTTCTGAACGGTTAAGCAAGAGGCGGCAACCAAGGAGGAAAACTTGAGTTGCCTGCGTTCCGTCCCTAGATTGCCCGCGAATGAACACAGCTTTGAACGAACAGGTGCAGGCCACCGCCACGTGGATTCGGACTCTGCGGGAAGAAATCGGGAAAGTCATCGTCGGCCAGGAGCAACTGGTGGACCGCCTCCTGGTGGGCTTGCTCGCCAACGGCCACGTCCTGCTCGAAGGCGTGCCGGGTCTGGCCAAGACCATGTCCGCGCGCACGCTGGCTGCGGCAATTCAAGCGACGTTTCATCGCATCCAATTCACGCCGGACTTGTTGCCCGCCGACATCGTGGGCACGCTGATTTACAATCCGCAGGACGGGAAATATCATGCCACGCGCGGGCCGGTGTTCGCCAACTTCGTCCTGGCCGACGAAATCAATCGCGCGCCGGCCAAGGTGCAATCCGCCTTGCTCGAAGCGATGCAGGAACGCCAGGTCACCCTCGGCGGCGAAACGATGCCGCTGCCCTCGCCGTTTCTGGTGCTGGCCACGGAGAATCCGATTGATCAGGAAGGCACGTATCCATTGCCGGAGGCCCAGGTGGACCGGTTCATGTTCAAGGTGCTGCTGGATTATCCGGCGTTCGATGAGGAACGAAAGATACTGGACCGCATGGCGTTCACGGCGCCGGCCATTCCGGTGAAGCCGGTGATTGCGCTCGAGGAAATCCAGCATACGCGCAAGCTGGTGGACCAGATTCACGTGGATGAGAAGGTGCGCGATTACATCGTGCATGTGGTGTTCGCCACGCGCCAACCGGAGAAATACAAGCTGGACGTAAAGCATTTCATCCAGTTCGGCGCCTCACCGCGCGCGACGATCTATCTTACGCTGGCCGCCAAAGCTTGGGCGTTGTTGCAGGGCCGCGCTTACGTCACGCCCGAGGACGTGAAAAGCATCGGCCCGGACGTGTTGCGCCATCGCCTCATCCTCACCTACGAAGCCGAAGCGCAGGCGGTGACGACGGATGCGATCATCAAGAAGGTGTTCAATGCGGTGCCGGTGCCGTGAGGAAGTGCCGATGGCTAAAATGGCACTTGTTTGTCTCTAACTGTTCGCCATTCGACACCATGTTCCGCCATCTCCCGCTGTTCATCGCCGTCGTTGGCTTAACGAGTGGCTGTTTGAGCACATCATCGCGTCAGCCGCCGGACATTCGGGCATTCCTTCTGGCCTCAGCCAGGAACGGCGACCCTGGTTTTCCAGATGGCCGAAACGAGGTGCTCACGCATTTTTCATGTAGGTCAGCTTGTGCCTGCGAGCAGTGAGGTCATTTACGTGGCAGACTGCCGTTCCGTGATTACCGGTATGCGAGTGCCGCACGGCCAGAACTACATTGCATTTTTCGACAGTCAGTTCCGTTACCTTGGGAAGATTGGTACGTGACGAGTCGTCCGCTTTGGTGCGACGGCAGCAGGCTGTATTTGTACGGTGACCTCGATAGCCTTGCCACTGGCTTTTCTACTGCCGGCGAAGTTTTTGATTTCGCCGCCGCTTCCTTTCCGGCATTGTAGCGGTGAATTATGGGCAAACGACGCGAGGCCCGCGAACGCGCGGTGCAATTCCTGTTTCAGAACGATCTTAATCCGCCGGCGGATCTGGATGGCGCGCTCAATGAATTCTGGGACAGCCAGAGCGCCGCCGCCATCGCCGAGGACAAAGGCCCGGCCAACTGGGGACAACCCGTCGAATTGCCGCCGCTCACCACCGCCGAAGCCGAATTGCGCCTGTTCGCCGAACCGTTGATCCGCGGCGCCGTCCAGCATCGTGACGAAATTGACGAGCACATCACCCGGCACGTCAAGAACTGGGAAATCCATCGGATCGCCGCCGTGGACCGCAATATTCTGCGGCTGGCCATTTACGAAATGTTATACCGCGAGGACATCCCGCCCGTGGTCAGCATCAACGAAGCCGTGGACATCGCCAAAAAATTCTCCACGCAGGACAGCGGCAAATTTGTGAATGGCATCCTGGACAAGGTTAAGGGCGAACTCATGCGCCCGGCGAGAATCGTGAAATGAACTGCTGCACTCCGCACTCTGGCTTTCGCTTTTAAACCATGTTCGCCGATCTCCATCTCCACACGCATTTCTCTGACGGCACGTATTCCCCGGAGGAAGTGGTGGCCAACGGCGTGCGCTTCGGCTTCGCGGCGCTGGCGCTGACCGATCACGATACGGTGGAAGGTTGCGCCCGCATGGCGACGGCGTGCCAGGCGGCGGAAATCGAGTTCATTCCCGGTGCGGAATTGACCGCCGAGCAAAAGGGCGCCGAACTCCATATTCTGGGCTACTACCTCGACACGGGGAATACCACGCTCCTCGCCGAAATCTCCAAGTTCCAGACCGTGCGCCAGAATCGCATCCGCGAAATGGTGGCGCGATTGAACCAGTTGCGGATTCCGCTGGCGGCGGACGCCGTCTTTGCGCTCGCCAACTGCCGCTCCCCGGGTCGGCCCCACGTGGCCCGCGCCATGGTGAATGCCGGATTGTGCGGCTCACTGGACGAGGCCTTCGAGCGCTACCTGAAGAAGAACCGTCCCGCGTGGGTGCCCAAGATGAAGATGTCTGCGTGCGAGGGCATTGAATTGATTCACCAGGCCGGTGGCCTGGCCGTGCTCGCGCATCCCGGCTTGAATCGTTCCGACGACGTCATTCCCGACCTCGTGGAAGCGGGCATGGATGGCATCGAGTGTTTTCACAGCAAACACTCCACGCACGCCGCGGAGCGTTATCTGGAGATTGCGGACAAATACCGACTGCTCGTCACCGGCGGTTCGGATTGCCACGGCATGAGCAAGGGCAAACCCCTCATCGGTACCGTCAAACTGCCCTACACGCACGTCGAGAAACTCAAAGCAGCCAGAGATTCCGTGGCGCGGAGGTAGCTTTGCGCGCCGCGACCAGAGGCGTCATTCCACATTCTACATTCTGCATTCCATCCATGGGCCTATTCTCCAAGTTCAAAGCCGGGCTGGCCAAAACCCACAACAAGCTGGTTCACGAAATCAAGCGCATCGTCACGCGTTCGCCTAAGCTGACTGGCGAATCGCTTGAAGAACTCGAACAGGCGCTGATTGCCGCCGACCTCGGTATGGCCGTGACCCAGCAAATCGTGAATGCGGTGAAAAGAGCCTACGAAACCCAGGGCACCACCGGCCACGACGTATTCGCCGTCGCGCAAGCCGAAGTGGAAATGAACCTCTCGTCCAACAAACCGGATTTGCTCAAAGCACCGAGCGGTCCAACGGTGGTCTCCATCGTTGGCGTCAACGGCACCGGCAAAACCACCACGTCCGCCAAGCTCGCACATTACATCCAGTCGCAGCACAAGACCGTATTGCTCGCCGCCTGCGACACCTTTCGCGCCGCCGCCATCGAACAACTGAAACTCTGGGGCGCGCGGCTCAAGGTCGAAGTCATCGCGAGCGCGTATGGTTCGGATGCCGCATCCGTGGCCCACGACGCCGTCACCGCCGCGCAGGCGCGCAAGGCGGATTACCTCTTCATTGACACGGCGGGCCGCCTGCACACCAAGCACAACCTCATGCAGGAGTTGCTCAAGTTGCATCGCGTCATCGGCAAACAACTGCCCGGCGCGCCGCACGAAGTCCTGCTCGTGCTTGACGGCAGCACCGGCATGAACGCGCTGAACCAGGCGCGCGAATTCAACAAAGCCGTGCCGCTCACCGGCCTCATCGTGACCAAGCTCGACGGCACGAGCAAAGGCGGCATGGTGGTGGCGATCCAGAAGGAACTCGGCCTGCCCATCAAATTCATCGGCCTCGGCGAGCAACCGGACGACCTGCAACCCTTCGACGCCAAACAATTCGCGCAGGCGTTGTTTGAGGAATAGGAAAAACCGCTTTCACCAGCGCAGCAAGTCCGCTACCTTGCCAGCGTGAACGCAGTTCTTGAAAACCTGGATAAAGTCTGGACGTACGAGGACTATCTGGCTCTCAACGACGACACGGTTTTCGAAATCATCAATGGCAAAGCGATTATGTCTCCTGCCCCGGAACTCTTCCATCAACGTTGGGCCCGCGGCATTTTTCTGGCAATTCAGCAACACGTCGAAGCCCGCAAGCTGGGCGAGGTGTTCTTTGCGCCGGTGGATGTCATCCTGGATGAAAAGAACGTCGTTCAGCCCGACCTTGTTTTCGTCTCCACCGCCAACGCGGGTTTGCTGGAACGCCGCGGCGTCATGGGCACGCCCGATCTCGTCGTGGAAATCATTTCTCCGACCAGCCTTCGCCGTGACCGCTACGACAAGCGCGAATTGTATGCGCGCTTCGGGGTAAAAGAGTTTTGGCTCGCCGACGTCGCCAACCGCTCCGTCGAGATTCTTTCACTTCAAGCAGGTAGTTACCAATTGGTTTCCTGCGCCACAAACAAGGGGAAAATCCACTCCGAAATCCTGTCTGGACTTGAACTCGACCTTGCCACGCTTGGCTGAGTGCCCTCGCAATCTCGGTGAGCAGCCGGACGACTTGCAACCCTTCGACGCCAAACAATTCGCGCAGGGGTTGTTTGAGGAATGATACTCAGTTTGCCGTAGCGGTGCTGGGCTGTGTGGGACAACCGAAGTTTCCCCGCAAAACGGCTGGCGATTTCCGGCGAGAATGATATTGAATCCGTGCGACAATTGACTGGCGTATGAAAACCAACGGACACCGCACCCGCAAATCACGCAAAGCCCCGGCCTTCGTCGCTCGCGCCGAACGCGCCCTGCGCCGAGCCGCGGACAATGTCAAAACCCAGCACCGCGCCCTCGGCCTGCCTGTCCTCGTGTGGCAGAACGGCAAAGTGGTGGAAAAACCAGCGTGAGAGCGGAGTCGAAGGAGTTCGCGGAGAAAGGCGCAGGGGTTTACGTGAAAGCGTAACTTTTCCGTGTCCGGAAAAAATTATGATAACTGACGAGACCAAGAAGGCGCAACGTAACGTAAAAACCGACGCATCTTCGTCTCAAACTCTGGCAACAACCGAATTTACCAGTTCACAGAGGATGGCACTCGTCACCTGTTTGCGATTCCCGGTGGCCTGAGCACTCCGAGAGGCATCGCGTTCGACAGTGCGGGCATGCTGTACGTTGCGAACTCGGGTAATGGTACAATTCAATGGTTCACGCCAGCGGAGCTGGGAACGGTCATCCCGGGAACAGTCATCGTCAGCAACTTGACCTCGCCAACGTCCATTGCCATTTACCCCGGCCTGGGGCTTTGGAAAACACCCTCCGCGTTGAGCAAACCAACGGTCTTGCCAGGTAGCGTGTTTCAATTCAGTTTCAACCACATGGTAGGAACAAGTTTCAGCGTGTTAGCTTCAACGAATCCGTCTGTGTCACCCAACGCCTGGACCGAGCTTGGGCACGTCACAGAAATTTGGCCCGGTCAGTTTCAATTCACCGATTTGCAGGCGACGAACTTCTCAAAACGTCTTTACCGCGTTCGGGTAAATAGTCGGCGCACGGAGGCATGACTGCATGGAAGCAAAGGCGGATGTGCCGCCGGAAAACTTCCTTTGCAGATTGTTCGGGAAGCGTAAGCTTCGGAACAATTCATGTTCGGGTTCATGGCAAAGGCTGGTTCCGGTGCCGGCAAAGTGATTCGGGCCGCAGTGTGCGGGGGTCTGCTGTTTGCGTTCACACTGCGCGCCGCGGAGGATTTTTCCCTGGCGCAAGGATTGGTGGTGCGGACCTGGGGCACGGAAGCGGGCCTGCCCCAGAACACCGTCAGCGCCATCGTGCAAACGCGCGAAGGCTATCTGTGGCTGGCGACGCGCGAGGGGTTGGCGCGGTTTGACGGGCTGCGTTTCACGGTGTTTGGCCTGCGCGAGGGGTTGGAGAGCGTGGCGGTCCAAACACTTCTTGAAGACCGGCAAGGAATCCTCTGGATCGGAACGGACGGCGGCGGACTGAGCCGGTTGGTCGCGGGACGCATCGAGACAGTCCCGTTGCCGCCACTGGGGGCGGGCGGCGACAGCATCAACGCGCTGGCTGAAGATGCGCAAGGCCGGCTCTGGGTCGGCACGCGTGCGGGTCTGGTGGTTTGGGAACAGGACCGGTTTGTGCCGGTGGAAGCGCTGGCTGAACTGAGCCGGACGAGCATTTACGCACTGTTGGCGGGCCGCGATGGCACGATGTGGATTGCCACGGCGGTCGCGGGCCTTTTCGAGTTTCGGAACAACCAACTCGCAAAGTGTGAAAACCCGCCGGACATCCAGCGCATCGCCGCCTACTGCCTGCTGGAAGACCAACAGGGCCGGCTCTGGGCCAGCATCGGCAACGGCATGTTGTTGTGCCGCCAGAATGGTCAATGGCGCATCTATACCCAGGAGGACGGCGTGCCCTACGCTTATGTCACGTGCATGACCGAGGCGGCGGACGGCACGGTTTGGGTGGGTTCCGTGGATGAAGGAATCCATTGCCTGCGCGGCGAACGATTCATCGCCATCACCAGCGAACCGGTGCAATTGTCAAAAGCGATTCGGGCCTTGCGATTTGATCGGGAGGGGAATCTGTGGGTCGGCACGCGCACCAGCGGCCTGGGCCGGTTGAATGAACGCAAGCTGATCGCGGTGGGCGCAGCGCAGGGCTTGACCAATGATTTCACGCGCTCCGTCGCCGAAACCGCCGACGGCACGCTCTGGGTCGGCACCACCGGCGGCGGACTGTATCACGGCGGCGTAAATGGATTCGAACCTTTCGGGACGGGAGGTGTGTTCCGGTTTTATTCGGTGGTGGAATCGGTGTTGGCCGCGCGCGACGGAAGTTTGTGGTGGGGCGGGGCGCGAGCGTTGTTGCGCTGGAAGGACGGTGAACTGGCAGGTTGTTACACCAACCTTCCCTGGATACGCGAAGCGCTGGTCACCGCGTTGTGTGAGGATCGGCAGAATGGATTGTGGATTGGCACCTCGTTGGGACGGCTGGTGCATTTTGACGGCAGCCAGTTTGTCGAGTTTCCGCAGGGCGTCGCACGAGGGCCGGTGACTGCGCTGGTGCAACAACCGGATGGCGTTCTCTGGGTCGGCTCCCTCGCGGGCGGCTTGAAGCGCGTGCGCACCGGTAGCGAAGCGGTTGAGTCCGTCACCAATGGCTTGTTTAACGCCGCCATTCGCACCCTGTATCGGGAAGCGGATGGCACGCTCTGGATCGGCACAGCCGGCGGCGGCTTGAGTCGCTGGTGGGACGGACAGGTGATCAATTTCACTTCCGAGCAAGGTCTCGGGGCGGACACGATCTCGCAGATTCTGGAGGATGATGAAGGCGATCTCTGGCTGGGGTGCAGCCGCGGCATTCTTCGGGTCAGCAAACACCATTTGAATGAATTGGCCGCCGGGCAGCGGGCCTTCGTTCACCCGCGCAGCTTTGGATTGAGCGACGGAATGCCGGTGGAGGAATGTTCCAGTGGATTTTACCCGGCCGGGTTGAAGCTGCGCTCCGGCCTGCTCTGTTTCTCCACCGTCCGGGGACTCGTGTTCATCAATCCAAAAGCACAGGAAGCCTACCAGCGTCCGCCCATCATGTTGCTGGAGGAAATGGTGGTGGATGGACAGGCGCTGCGTCCAGCAGCCACCGGCGACGCGCGCAATGGCGGCCCTTCGCAGTTGCACTTGAGAATTCCTCCGGGCCGGCGCGACGTGGAAATCAATTACACGGGCTTGAGCTTCGCGTCGCCGGAGAAAGTCCGCTTCCGCTACCGCCTGGATCGTTATGATGGCGATTGGATCGAAGCCGGTGGACGCCGCACGGCTTACTACTCGCGACTGCCACCGGGCGAGTTCACGTTCCGCGTCATGGCCTGCAACGCCGATACGGTTTGGAGTCCGGAAACCACGCTGGCCGTCACGGTGCAACCGTATCTGTGGCAGACCAGTTGGTTCCTGGCGCTGGCCACGCTGGCCGGGATCGGTTTGTTTGCCGGCCTGCTGCGATTCGTCGAGCGCCGGAAATACCGGCGGCGACTGGCGTTGCTCGAAACCCGCCATGCCGTGGAACGCGAGCGCCTGCGCATCTCGCAAGACATGCACGATCACATCGGCGGCATGTTGACCCAGGTTTCCCAGTTGAGCGATCTGGGACAAACCGCGGCGGCGCCGGCGGACTCGCACGGACATTTCGAGCGCATCGGCACCCAAGCCCGGGCCGCCGTGCAGTCGCTGGACGAAATCGTCTGGGCGACCAATCCCAAAAACGACAACCTCCCGCGATTCGCCGATTATGTGAGCCGGTATGCCGATGAGTTCTTCGAGAACAGCCGCGTGCGGTGCTGGCAGGAGATACCACCGGGTCTGCCGCATTTACCGCTGCGCGCCGACGTGCGCCACAACGTGTTTCTCGCGCTCAAGGAGGCGTTGAACAACGTGCTCAAACATTCGGATGCCACCCAACTTTGGCTGCGGTTGACGCTGGACGAGGAGGCGGTACGACTCGAAGTGGAAGACAACGGCTGCGGCTTTACCCCGGACCAAACCACCACCGGCGGCAACGGAGTCGAGAACATGAAGTCGCGACTTGTGGAGTGCGGGGGACGCACTGAATTGCTCAGTGAACCCGGCCGCGGCACGAGAATTTGCTTCCGCTTTCCCCGCCCGCCCGCAACCGAGCCGGCCACCTAACCCGAATGTGGTATGGCGCGGAATCCCCTCCAGCAATTATGAATACACCCCGCCGAGTGAACAAAATCATCCAAGTGGCACTGGTCGAGGACGACGCCGGGGTGCGGGCCAATCTGGCCGCGATCCTGAACGGCGCGCCGGGATTTCATTGTCAGGCCGCATATCCGGAAGGTCACGCGGCGCTGAAGGGAATACCGGCCCATCGTCCGGACGTGGTGCTCATGGACATCAATCTGCCGGGGATGCTCGGGCCGGAATGTGTGCGCCAACTCAAGACGTTGGCGCCCGGGTTGCCGGTGCTCATGCTCACGGTGTACGACGACAGTGAACAGGTGTTCAAATCCTTGATGGCCGGGGCGACGGGTTATCTGCTGAAGCGCACGCCCAAGGAAAAACTGTTGGAGGCCATTCGTGAAGTGCATAACGGCGGCGCACCGATGTCCCGCCAGGTTGCGCGCCGCGTGGTGCAGTTCTTCCAGGAAATAGACCAGATGCCCGCCACCACACAGCGGGCGCCGGAAATTGCCACCCTGACCGAACGGGAACAGCAGGTACTGGCCAGTCTGGCCAAGGGGCATATCTACAAGGAAATCGCCGATCTGCTGAACATCAGTTTTGAAACGGTGCGCACGCACGTGCGCAGCATCTACGAAAAGCTCCACGTCCACAGCCGGACCGAGGCCGTGCTGAAATACCTGGGCAGGTAGCACGTCGCGCCAGCGGCTCCGCAGTCACCTTGCCCTGAACCACCTATCGGAGCGCGGATTCACTACTTGAAAAGCAGCAGGGCCGGGATTGCTCCCGGCCCTGCTTGTTCAGTTGGACAATGATTCTACAGCTTCACGCGGTAGAACTTGTTGCCGGTCCCCACCGTGACTTTGTAATAGGGTGCGGAGGCGCCAACCACTGGCGTGTAAGGGCCGCCCACGTTATCGGCGGATTCCAGTGTGCCGGTTTCCCAGATCAGTTCCAGTTCGCCGCCGATTTTCTCAACCGTAAGCGACACCGGCCCGTAGGTATCGAAGCTCCGGCCCTGCAATCCCGCCGCATAGAGCGCGGTGGCTTCCGTGGGACTCAACACGCGCCGCCAGATGCCCAGGTCGTCAATGTCCGCCTCGCCATTCTCCTGATAGACTCCCGTGGCATCCTGGCCAATCGTGAACGGTGAGCCGCTGTCCATGTTGCCCACCGCTACGATGGAGCGCGTATCCACGACCACTCCGTCCAGGTAGGTAACCGCATTGCCCGTGCGGTGGAACGTATGGACCAGGCTGTGCCAGTTGCCGTCGTTAATGGTGTTGTCCGGGCCGTAGAGGCCCACGGACGTTGTATCGCTGCCAAGGTAGTAAGACCACCCACCCAGTTTGTAGGAAGGGGCAAAGGTCAGGCCGAACAAACCGTAGGAACCGGCGGAAGTGCAAAGGAATGGCAAATCGCCGGGCAGGCCCGTGAATTTCACCCAATAGGCGACCGAGAAGCTGGTGTCGTAACCAAACTGCAGGTCGGTCGTTGCGGGGACGGTGACGTAGTTGTAGGTACCGGTTTCAATAACGGTGTTATAGCGCAGGGCGTTGCCCACCTTGCCGGGAACAAAGGTTGGCGTGCCCACGATCGTGCCGTTGTTGCCACGGCCAGAGGAGTCCTGGACGTTGTCATTGAACTTCAGATGCACCACCAACTCGTTGGTCAGGTTGGCAAACGTCGGTGGCGCCAGCACGGTCAGCGTGGCTGGCTGGCTGTTGGCGAAACCTTGCGCATTTGTGATGCCCACGGTGTAAGATCCAGCATCGCTGTAATAGACAGCCGTCAGAGTCAGGGTCTTGCTGGTGGCGCCCGGAATGTTCGCACCATTAAGCTTCCACTGATAGGTCATGGGCGCGGCGCCGATGGTTCCAACAGTCAAACTAGCCGTCTGGCCGGCGAACGCCGTCTGCGAGGCCGGTTGGGTCACAATCGCCGGCGGTGTGGGGCCGGTGATGCCCATCAGCGACAAGTTGGTGATCTCGTCCGGCGAGAGCGCGCGTTTGTAGATGGCCACTTCGTCAATATCACCCACCAGCGGCCGGTCGGTGCGGTCGCGGCCCAGGAAGAGCGGATCGCTCAGCGCGGTCACGCCATGCCCTGTATTGTTCGTTGCGGAAACCAAGCCGTTTCCGTCATTCATGTAGAGCGTCCCCCGGCCCGGCTCGACCACCAGGGCCAGGAATGTCCAGGTATTGAGCGGAACCGTAATGCCGGAGGCGAAGCCCCATTGTCCGCCGTCCCAGTGATAACGCAATTCACCAGTGGAGCGAATATCCAGACCGGAAGCGTTGTCGCCACGAGTAAAGACCACGCCGGACAGATCGTCATCGTAGCCCGTGAGGTTTACCCACGCGGTGAAGGTGACGGTGTTGGTATTCCAATTGAGCGGCGCTGCGGTGACCCAACCGTCCGTGCCGTTCAATCGGCGCGCAACGTTGCCCGCTTCAAATCCCGGTCGTGCCGGCGGACGTGGTCCATCCACGCCATTGACAACCGAGGCGCTGTTGGTGCCATTGAGCCCGCCCGCATAGTCAAAGGCAATGGTGCCCGAGGTTTCGTCTAACCGCCAGTAAGCTTCCGGTTGACCCGCCATGACCACGGCAGCGTAATTGGCAGCCGGTTGCACGGTCAGGGAAGCAACGGTGGTGATGTTGGTGCCGTAAGGATTCACGAGCACGGCCCGATAATCACCCGCATCAGCGGCGGTGATTCCGGCAATGGTGTAACTGGCAGTGGTCGCGCCAGGAATGTCGGTTGTGCCTTTCTGCCACTGATAGGTGAGGGGGACGCTACCGCCGGCCGAAACACTGAAGGTAATCTTGCCGCCTTCGAAGCGCGTGCCGCCTTCGGGTTGGGCAAAGATAACCGGCGGGCCGGCCACCACATTGATCACCGAGACAGAGCTGGTCACGGAGTTAGCTCCGTAAGTCACCACCACGTCATAATTGCCGGAATCTCCGGTCCCAACATTATTGAGGGTCAGGGTGGGACTGTTGGCGCCGACGTTGCCGCCGTTCTTCCGCCACTGATAATTCACTGGGCCGCTGGCAAGGCCATAAGCGCTGAAGCTAATCGTCATGCCTTCATACAATGGATCCGCAGGTGTGCGCGTCACCAGCGGAATGGCCGGCGTCGCCGAGTAGAAGAGATTGGAAATGGTCGTCGCATCCAGCGCGGTACCGAAAAGCGCCACTTCATCAAGGTTTCCTTTCACCATGCGGGTGCCGCTGGTGCCGTCACGTCCGATTTGCAACGGCCCCCCGCTGAAGTCATGCAACCCATGCCCACCCGTGCGCGTGGCTGATCTGAGGCCGTTGGTGGAACCGATGTAGATCGTGGCCTCAGTCGGAGAAACCGACACGGCCGCAAACGTCCAAACACCATCGGGAATGAAAAAGTCCGCCCCGGGATTGTAACTGTAAGTCGCGGCATCGTCATTCCACACGTAGCCCAGCCGATTATTGAAGTCCACGACCAAGCCGGTGGCCGGCGAACCGGCGGCGCGCTGCAACATGATGGGCGAGGCATTGACCTGGTTGCCATCGCGTTTGATCCAGCCAACGATGGTGGCTGTGTCGGTGGCGGTCGCGAAGCCGGGGACGCTGATGTAGCTATTGACCGCACTGAAAGCCGCCGACTTGTTGTCGGTTTCGAAGCCAGCGAATTGAGCTTTCACCGGCCCGGCCGCCCCGGAACTCGCACCGCCAACGTAGGTGCCGTTTTGCGCGCTGCCAAGGGAGCCAGAATTCGTGGCCGCGTAGGGAATGTAGGGCGGCACGGTGGGCTCATTCATCCGCCAGTAAGCCGCCGGGTTAAGCCCCTGAATCTGGGCGGCGTAACCAGCAGGAGTGGCGGAAGCTGCGGCGTAATTGGCGGCGATCTGAGCAGCCGACAGTGCGGCCGGATACACTGCCACCTCGTCAATCAGGCCGGGGAAGAAGAGCGTGGGCGCGGCTTCCGTGGTGCCTGCGCCGATGCGCAAGGGCGTATTGGTGTTGGCAACGTATGCGCCCGCAACTGCGGGGCTCGATTGCACACCATTGACGTAGATGCTGATCTCGGTGCCATCGTAAACACCCACAACGTGATACCAAGTGTCGGCCTGAATATCAGGACCAAAGGTGTCGGTGACGGTCACGCCGGCAGTGCCGTTGTAAACCCGGAACTGCCACTTGGTGTTGCCGTTGTTTACGAAGAACAAATAACCAAACTGACCGGTCGGGCCACCAGCCACTGTGATGTAGCGAGAAACCACACCTGACTTGGCGCCGGCAGAGGCGTTGGTGAGATTGGCCCAGAATTCAACCGTGAAAGGGCCGGTGGGATTCAGCGCGGCATTGTAGGGCACTTCGGCATATTGACCGGTGCCGTTGAAGTTTGCGGCGTTGTCGGTGCTCAGGGCGCCGGGTTGACCCAACCTGGGCGCGCCATAATACAAGCCGTTGGCGGCGGCCCCGAGGGTGCCGGCGTTGGTCAACGGGTAGGTGGGCACCACGGGTTGCGTGGGTTCGTTCAGCCGCCAGTAGCCCAGCGGATTCAGGCCGGACAGGGTGGTAGGGTAATCCGCCATCGCCGCGCCCGCGCTCCAGATCAGAGCACAGGCCAGCGCCATTCGTTTCAGATAGCTGCCTTTCAGGGTTCTTGTTTTCATTACTTGCTTCGGGGTTGTTTGGTTTTTGCTGGGCAAAGCACAAAAATTCTCGCCGCCTGCATCGTTCGGCCCTCGTGCCCGTCTTTGAGGTGGAAAGCCGCGACCACACACCAAGGGTGATCATCCATTCTCCGTCGCCTCGCACCTGCGCAACACGGGATGCCAAGGCGTAATCATACCTCCTCGAATCTCCGATGCTATCACCCATATTAGGTAGGCGACCCAATAGGGGCGCATCAGAGCTACTCCCGCTGAATCCTACAGGGAGCGCCCCGGAAGTGTCCCTGCAACAAGTCGCACGGCGGCACTGCCAGTCTTCACCCCCGCGCTCAGCCAGGTCGCTGGCGGCTGCCCCGTCTGAATCGCACGCGCGACCGCAGCCAGCAGGGCATCCCCGGCGCCGACGGTGTTAAGCGGCTTCACGCGTGGCGGTTGGGCGAAACTGCAACTGCCCTCGGCTTCATTGAGCAGCAGGCTGCGCTTGTCTCCGCGAGAAACCAACACCCACCCCCGGGTCTGTTTGGACAGTGCGCGGGCGGCACGCACGATCTCCGCTTCTGCCCGCAACGGTCTCCCCCACCATTGGGCCAGTTCGTGCTCGTTGGGTTTCACCAGAAACGGGCGCTCCAGCAGTGCTGCCGCGAATGCCCGCCCGTCGCAATCCAGCAAAGTCTTCACCCCGAAGCGGTGCGCGAGGCGGAGCAAAACCGCGTACGTGTTGTCCGGCAAACCGCGCGGCAGACTGCCCGAAAGTATCAACAGGTCGGCGCGCGCCAGTTCCCGTTTCGCGGTCGCCAACAAACGGCCCCAATCCTGGGCGGAAATCTCCGGCCCCGGCGGGTTGAAACGCATCTGCCTTCCGGTGTTGGTAGTGATGATCACGTTAACGCGTGTTGGCTGACGCAGCGGGATGATTTTGACGGGGATTGTTTCAGCGCGCAGATGGCCGGCGAGTTCCGCGCCAGTCCGGTCGCCCAGCGGCAGCAGCAGGAGCGGTTGACTGCCGAGATGTTTCAGCCAGCGGGCAACGTTAATGCCTTTGCCGCCCGCCCAACGCCGCTCGGAACGGACGTTGTTCTTCTCCTCCCACTGCACCTCGTCCACCCGCCACTCGGCGTCAATGGACGGATTGAGCGCGAGAACGAGCGACGGCATCAGGGCAGTTGTTGCAGACGGTAGAAGCGGGTCACCCCAAAGCCGCCAGTCTGAGTACCATCATCCACGAAGCGGAACTGTCCGTTGGTGGATGTAACACTGTTGGTGAAACTGGTCCAGGCGGGCGGCACCAGCACCGGCGACCATTGCACCTCGTAGGTGGCGCTGACCGGGCCGGTCCATTCCAGCACGATGGTATTGTTCGTGTGGGTGATGCTCGTGATCACCGGCGCGGTCACCACGGTATCCAGGGCCAGGCCTTCCACCACACGGAAGAAATGGAACGGCGAAGTCGGCGGCTCACACCAGGTCGTGAAGTAATCCACGGCCGTGATTGACGGCGAGACGGTCACCCAATTGGTGCTGTTCAAGTTCGTCAAACCCTGAACGTAGTAATGCACCCCAGGCAGCGAGGTCCAGGTGAAGCAGAAGCCATTGCCCGCCATAAATGCATTGGTGATGGCAAATGGCCGTCCGGTGGCCGGCCATTCGGTGGCAGTGATGGAATACGTCACCGGGAAGCCGAATACGTTCACGGCCGCAAGGAACCATTCGCCGGACGACAACGGCACAGGTGTGGACGTGTCGAACACCACAATGAGTTCGTCGTTGGGGAAGGCATTGGTGCTCTGGTAATCGAACGTGGCCAGATCGGGCAGGGGCAGTCCCTTGCGGGCCAGCAACGTCATGTCGCCCGTGGCATTGTTGATTTCAAATTGCGCCCGCACCGCGTTGGTGGTGACCCGGTAGCGATAGTAATCCAGCGCATTGGCCGGGCCAGGATTGGCGCCGTCGTACGGAATGCCGTTGGTCAAGGTGACGATGGTCGGGAACACATTGGTGTATTCGATCGCCAGAATCGTGTAGTCGGCCGGCACGAGGTCGGTGTTGAACACGCCGAGATACCAGCGGCCAGGGCGCAGGGCCACCGGTGTGGAATCGGTGAAGACAATGATCTCTTCAACGTTGGTACCAGCATTGAAGCTGCTGTAGTCAAAGCTGGTCAACGTCGGGGGCGGCGCGCCCTGGCGGGCGACAAGATCGGCATTGCGGCCAAGGTTCAAGAGTTGATAACTCACCGCCGTGGCATTGCTCGACACGTCGTAGTAGAAATAACGCGGCAAGGCACCGACAGCGATCGTGCTGCTCACCGGCACGCCGTTGAACAGCGGCGTCATATCAAACTCCACCATCAAAGCGTAAGTAACCGTCGCCGGACCACCATTGCTCACCCCCAGATAATAGCGCTGGCCCGGCAACAACGGCGGGACCGAGGCCAGGCCCAGCGTGTTGCTGCCGCCGGTGGAGTCCGGGCCGATGAGGAGGAAGTCGCCGGCATTGGTGCCAAAGGGCGGCGTGTTTTGATTGAACAGCACATCCACGCCCGGCGGATCGGCGAAGATCAGAGTGTTGGTGGCAAACTGCGCCCACACCGGCACGTCCACCACATAGTAAGCAATCTGGCCGGGCGGCACGGAATTCGTCCGGGGCACGCCATGCTCCAGGACTCCCGGCAAGGGAATGTCGGTCTGATACACGAACTGCAACTGCCAGCTCACCAGCGAGGTCATATTGCTCGCGCCGCTGCGGGTATCCAGCATTTCAAGCCGCCACTCGCCAAAAGCGTTTTCGTTGCGCAAAGCATTCAAGGTTTCCTCCGGCAGGTAGTAAACCGAGCCTTCCAGTTCGGTCAGCACGAAGGTGTCCAACAAAACGCCCGACTGACCTCCCGGGAGCGGAGTCAGAAACACGGGGGTTCCGTTTTGCGGCGCAACAAACGCAAGTGAGTTGGTGAACCAATTCGTGGCGTTGCCACTGAAATTGTTGGTCAAGATTCCGGGGATGACAACTTCCGCACCCGTCAAAGCACAAAGTGTGGGCGGCCTCACCATGCCGCACTTGCCCGCGGCACCGGCGGCGTAAATGTCCTGAATCTCAGCGGCACTGAGCACGCGGTCGTAATAGGCCGGCTCATCAATTGATCCATACAGCGGATTGCTGAACCCATTGTCGGGCCGCGCGCCGATGGCTGCCTGGGACGAGAAAACGAAGGGAGGATCGAACGGAGGCGCAAGGAACGGCACGCCATTCAAGTAGAATACCACCGTGCCGCCGGTCTTGGTGATCGCGACGTGGTTCCAGTTGGTATCGGTGATACCCGTTGCGCCGAACGTGAAGGTGAGGCCAACTTCGGTGAGGAACAAATCACCATTATTGAAAATCCCGAAACCCGGCCCTCCATATCCCCAGGCAAAAATAACACCACCTACGCCAAATTCTACCTGATCTAACGACGCAACAGTCGGACTCGCGCGCTTGATCCAAGCTTCAATGGTGAAGTCGGGCGATTGCAGATTCGTCGCCAAACCAACCGGCACGCCCGAACCGCGTTGTCCGTTCAAGACAAAGGCCGTGCCCACCATGCCCGGACCATACGCGGCACTTCCCACCAGCGCGCCATGATTCCCATCCACGATGTCAGTTGCATTGGCTTCACCGGGCCACCAACTGACGATGCCTTCCAGATTCGGCGGCTGGCGATACGCGAAGTCGAGTTCGTAACTGCGGCCCTGCGTGGTCGGCAATGCGCGTTGAATCTGGCCGTTGAGCAAAGCCAGGCTTTTCGTGCCGGTATGAACCAGCAAAGGATCATCCAGCACCGAAACCCGATTCGAGGTCAGCACACTCCAGCCATCCGGCACACCCACGGTCGGGCCGACATAATCGCCCGCCGCAGCCGGCTCGAAACCACTCAACAAGAAGTTCGTCGGCACCGCCGAGGCCGAATACGGAGGCACGGCGAATTTGATGGGGGTGCTGGTGCGGTTGGTGTCCTCCGTGAACGTCAGGTAGTAGCTCTGGGTGATCACCAGGGTTTCGGTCAGCGAGAAGGAGTCGAGCAACAGCCCTGATTTGCCCACGGATTGGAACGCGAAGAGCGTGTTGGTTTGCGTGGCCTGGAAACTGATCACGTTGGTCGCCCAGTTGGTGCTCAGGGCGAGGATCGGCTGGCTGGCGCCGCCCGCGACCAACAGTCCGGCGTGGGACGCGCAAACATCAGGGGGCGTAGGCATCCCGCATTTGCCTGCAGATCCGGCGCTGGCGATGGAGAGAACTTCTGTGGCCGTCAGGGCACGATTGAATACCGCCAACTCGTCAATTGCGCCGTAAAGACTGTTCGCCAGATTGTCCCCGCGCGCACCAATACCCAAAGGATTGATAAAGGCAAAACCAGGATTGTAAGTCGTCGGCGCGGCAGGCACTCCATCAACGTAAAATGTAACCGCCCCCCCGTTTTTAGTGACTGCCACATGATGCCAGTTGGTGTCCGTGATCCGGTTGGACGAAAACACGAAACTGTCGCGCACCCGGCTCAAGAACAAGTAGCCGCTGTCAATCAGGCCAAAACCATAACCCCGGTCTCCGTACGCAAGAATGTATCCGCCGGGAACGAAATCTTGGTCGAACGAAATCACTGAAGCACTGCCGCGCTTGATCCACGCTTCGATGGTGAAATTGGACAATTGCAGGTTCGTCGGATTGCCTATGTTCACCCCATCTTCATCGCCATCCAGCACAAACGCCTGCCCGACGACGCCCGGTCCATAGGTGGTGTCGCCCACCAGCGTCCCGTTGTTTCCATCCGCGACATCATTAGCGTTACTCTCGCCCGGCCACCAACTGACAATCCCCCCCATTGTGGGCGTCTGCCGGTAAGCGTAACTGAACTCGTAGAACGCCCCCGGGAGGGTTGCATAATTGCGTTCCAACTGCCCGTCGCGCAGTTCGACCGCGCGGTCACCCGTGTGAGCCACCGCCGCGTTCTGCAACACCCGCACCGCGTTACTGGTCACTGCCCAGTCTTCCAGCACCGAGCCGACGGGATACAAACCAGCCGGCACCGTCTCAAACCCATTTTCCAGTGTCGTGATGTTGGTCGTCAGCACGCTGCTGCCGGCGCTGATGCTGTTGGTGCCGCCGCGGCTTTCCATGAGCAACACCCGCGTGCCCTGCGGGCTGACGAGCGTAAACATCAGGTCCGAGATTCGCGGATGATCCACGCGCAAGCCGACTTCCAACTGGGCAATCCGCGCCCGGTCGTTGACGAAAACGCTCGAATAAGTTACCGCGTCATCCAGTATCGGTTCGTTGCCCACGGAACCGTACGTAATGGGCACAATCGCTGCCAGGTCCAGCCCCAGGGTGGCCACGATGCGAATGGTCTGGTCCACGCCGCTGGGGTTGAACACTCCGATGTAGTAGCGCCCGGCGGTCAGCGGCGGCAAGTCGGCCTTGTCAACCGTCAGACAGTCGCCCGGCGGTTGCACGGTCAAGGTGTAGTCATAACTGACCCGCGTCGGAAACTCGCCCCGCCGCAGATAGAGTTCCACCGGTTGGGGATTGGGCGAGGTGTTAAACACACACACGGTGAGGTTGGTGGCCGCGATTGGCACGTCAATGAAGTCATACGTAAAGCTGTTGGGCGGCACCACGCGGATCACGGCGTTGCTGTCCACGTTCTGCGGCTCCAGGCGCAGCGTCAACACGTCCACCGATCCGGTCTGCGTCAGCGAATTGTCCACCATGGCCAGCACCCACACGCCCAGACCCTCTTCGCCCACAAAACTCCGCAGGCTGCCCGGCCCGTCCGTGGTTCGCACGCTGAAGAAACCGTTGTCGAAATAGTCCAACTCCCCGTTGTCTTCATAGGTGGCGGTGTATTGGCCCGGGAATCCGCTGCGGTGGTTGTTGAGCACGGCAAATTGCTGTCCGTGGCTCAACGTGCCCAAAAGGTCGCCGGGGTTCTCGTGGTAGAAACTGTTGGTCACCACCACGCGCCGCACCGGCACCGGTTCAATGGCCAGACCAATGATCAGCGCAGTACCGGGATCGGCCGGGCTGCCATCGGGCACGGTGCTGGGCAACGGCAGGCCGGGCACGATCAAATTGCCATCCTCATCGCGCGTGCTGAACGGATTCAGACTGAACACCCCCAGGAACGCGTACTCCGCCGCCATCTGGTCCTCGGCCTTCACGCCGACGTAATACACCGCGTCGGGCTGTGCGTTGCTATACACGATCAATTCCGTTCCATTGCGTCCGCGCGATTTGTCAGCGTTGGCAATCGCATCCGGGGCGAGGTCCAGCAGGCGCGGGTCCAGCGAAACGTACAGGTCAATGTCCGCCTCCAGGCGCGTGGCGTTGCGCAGGTTGTCCTCGCGCACGCCCAGACGCGGCAGCGCCAGGTCCGGCGGCAGGAAGGTCACGAACGCCGCGTTGGTGAAGTCCATCGTGTTGGTGAGCACGTAGAAATGCCATTGATTCGTCATCCCGTTGGTCGTGCCCAGCAACGGCGTATTGGCGCCCACGCGCTGGCCCAGCAGGAGCGAACCGGAGATGTTCGGGCTGTTGGTGAAAGTGTTCCCCACGGCGGTCACCGTCGGCTGTGCCGCCCGGACAATCGGCTGCGTTTCGACCAACTGCAGCGCGTCGGGCACTTCGCCGTTGCCGGCGCTGATCACCAGCGCAAAATCCTGCGCCACGTCATCGGGATGCGCGGTGACGGCGTTGACGTTCACGTTCCGCCCCAGCACCGTGATCGCGTAGTTGCTGCCCAGTTGCGGAATCAAGTACACGTTTTCCACGTTGTTCACCGCGTCCAGATTCGCCGCGGTGTTGGTGTTCCACGGGAAGGTGAAGTTGCTGCCCGGCGCGATGTCGTTGCCCAGATACACGTCGCCCGTGTCGAGGTTGGTCACCACCAGATCGAGATTGTTCACCAGTTTCACGCCCGCGGCGGGGTTGCCCGGCGGATCGGTCCACACCAGCGTCACGCGCAAGGGCAGGTTGCGGCCCTCCTCGGTCACACTGAAACGCCAGCTCCGGCTGTGTCCCGTTCCCAGCGCATTGGTGGGACTCTGATCAAAGAGCATTATCGAGGCGGGCCCGATGTGCGTAACCCCATTCAGCAGGTTGCTCTGCGCCACGGGCAGGCTGTTGGCCAGATTCGGCAGGCCCCAGCCTTGAAAATTTATGCTGCTGCGCACCGCGAAGTCGTACAGCGTACCCACAGACCGCGCTCCGTTGATCAGGAGCGCCTTGTAAAACGCCGGACTGTTGGTCACTCCCAACCGTTGTTCAAAAAACTCCTGCATCAACGCCAGCGTGCCCGCCACGTCCGCCGCCGCCAGGCTCGTGCCCGATTCATAGCGATAATACGGCCCGAGCGTGTCGTTCAAGTCGCGCAACACTTCCAGTTGGTTGCCCAGATCGTTGGTCGTGACGATGTCGGTGAGGATGTTGAAGTTGAGGTTCTGGGTCGTGACATTTCCCACGCTGTAAAACCATGTGTTCCCCACGTCATTCGGCCCCAAGGCCGGTCCGTGATCCGGCGGCATCGCCACGGAGTTGGTCACCACGAAATCAAAGTCGTTGGTCGTGGGAATGTCCCCCAGCTTGACGAAGATGGGCAAATCCGGCAACGGGTTGGGAGAATTCGCGTTGGGCAGCAGATTGATATACACCGCCACGGCGTTTTGCGGCACAAAGATGCTGTAATTGTTCAGTTGGTTCGTGAGCACCAACTGATCAAAAAACGTGTTCAGGTTATGGTTCGTCGGGTTGTAATACGCGGCTTCATCCCACTCGGTCGAACGGGTCGAAACCACAAATGTGCCGGGCGCCACCAGGTCCGGCTTGAACCGCCCGAACTCGCCCTCCGTCCCGATGCCCGCATTGCCGCGGCTCGAAAACGCCGCCACCTGGTTGTCCGAACTGGTCATGCCCCGCCAGGGCGTATTGGTAATGGAGGAGCGCACCACTTCGTTGGTGATGTCCCGCGGCTGCTCGATGGCGCCCACCGTGATGACGTTCTTGGCCGTGCCCGGCGAGCGCACCGTCTCCGGTTCGCCGCTCAAGCCGATGTCATTGCCGCGCCCGGCGTTGCCCGCCGGAAAGACAAACAGCACCGGTTGCGAACCGGTGTCCGCCGGCAGCGCGTCGCGCACCGCCGCATCGTAACTGGCCGCCCGGATTCCATAAGTGTTGTCGTTCCCGAAATTCCAACTGTTGTTCGAGATCAGCGCATTGGTCCGCGCCGCCGTCTCTTGCAAATACGCGTCCGACACCAGCGGGCCGGTGGACAGCCCCGCCGACATGGAAAAAATCCGCGCGGCCGGCGCCTTGCCGCGGAAATCCGCGTTGGTCACCGAGCCGCTGGCCTCGGCGCCGACATTTACCGGATTGGTGCTCGATAATCCGCTCCCCGCGATGATTCCCGCCACGTGCGTCCCGTGGCCATTCAAATCTTGCAGGCTGCCCGGCGAATCCCCAAAGACCCGCCCTGCCAAATCCGGATGCGCGTCGTCCACACCCGTGTCATTCACGTTCACCAGTACGTTGTTGCCCGTCAGATCCAGATGATTCGTCGCCACCAGCGTATCCTCTGAAACGCCCAGTCGCACCCGGCTTAAATCATTCGCGCGCACGCGCGCCTGCGCCAGTTCCATCACTTCCACGCCGGACCACCGCGCCAGTTCATGCCAGCCGGTCGTCGCCGGTCGGATCGTGAAGACCGCGCCAAACGGCGAACGTTCTTCGCCCAAAACCTCCAGCCCCTTCTGGGCGAACGACGCCAGCGTTTCCGTCCGCGCATCCGCAAACACGAGCACATCCAACGCACTGCCCGCCGGCAGTTCCGTCTGCTCGACCGCCAGTTTGAGCAAGTCACCCTTCAACTTGTAATACGGCTCATACGCCAGCACCGCCGCCGTTCGCGGATCGGCCCGCAAACCATCCGCCCCGGCAGTTGACACGCGGACGAGGTAGGCGTGATTCGGAATGTAGGAAACAATGGTCGCCCCCGCTGCTCGCAACGCCGCGCGGAATGCGTCATCCACGGGTCCGTGTGCCTGCACCAGATAGCTGCCGGGATCCTCCGTTGACCGCAGATGCTCCGGGATCACCAAGTTCAGCGGCTGCCGTGTATCAATCAAGGCATTCTCCAGCAGAATCGCGCGGTCTTCATGCACCAACTCGCCAACTGACCGGGCGGTGTTATCCAGCCGATAAGCGAAGGGATCACGCTTGGAAGTTGTGCCAGTCACCGCCGCGGGTTCGGGCAAACGCTCAGTCAACATGAACCTCGGGGACGTGGACGCGGGCAGCACGGTGGCCACCGCGCGCCGCGACGGGAATGTTGCCGCGTTCGTCGCAACGGCGGGAGCAATTTCCGGCATCGCCGGCTGGGGTCTGGCTTGACGCCGTTCCGCCCACTGCCAAGTGTACCACGCGCCTGCCAGAAGCAGCAGGCTCAACACAAACCACGCTAAAGGTCGTTGACGCATAAAAGACTCCAGTCAATAAATCACAAAACGCCGGCCGAGTTGATCGCCAGCCTCGCTGCAGTTATTTCAATCCGGCGGCAACAGATTAAAATTCTCGATCACCACCCGCGGCGGATAGCGGCGCGCCGCGTCGCGATGGTTGGCCTGCGCCGGGTCGGGACTGCCTTCCACGCGCACGACAGCGCGTGTGGCCATTTCCGCCGTGACCTGGTAATTGGTGCAAACTCCGGCGTACGGCCCGGAACTGACAATCGCACGGGCCACCGGCCGCAGCGTCTGGCCGTAGGAATACACCACGAACCGGGGATCACCCACGCGCAACAAGCCCATCACCTGTTGTGGCAGCCACTCGTAAACCGCGTCGTTCAAGCCCTTCTGCATCTGCGTGGCCGTGGCCTGATTAAGGAACGGCGAGCGTTCGGTCAGGGCCGGCGCGGCGAGCACTTCGCCCAGGTGCCGAAACGTGCCGCCCGGGAAATTGGTCCGCATGGCATTGATCCCGTAGGGACCATCCACCAACTGCCAGAGCGGGGAATTGGTGCCGTCAGTGCCGGCCGGATCAATGATCCAGGGATTGAACCGCGCCAGGGGCACGAGCCGGTTGAGTTCCGCATCAGTCGAGGCGTTGGTGAGGGCCACGACCCCGCTGAAGACGGCGGACCACGAGGCGAGGCCGGATTGGTTGACGGATTGCTGACCGCGCGTGGCGTTGTCGTTGAACGCGGTGGTGAATACATCGAACAGTCGCCAGTCATTGGTCGGCTGGGTGAAGAGGGCATCCACGGAATTCGGATTGCCGCTCCAGTTTTGCCACACGTTGGTATCCACCGCCGAAGCTTTCATATAGACCGTCTGCCAGGGCGTGCCGCGGTGGACGCGGCCCAGCCAGCCAACGTTCGGGAATTTATTCGTGGGAAACTGCCAGTCATCCGAAGCGCGCACCAAGGGGTCCTTGAGGGCCAGGTTGAATTGATTCGGGTCGGTGGCCTGGTGCGGATTTCCACCCCAGGGACGGTAACGGTCGTTAAGCCGGCCAATGTTCTTGTTGGCCTGGAGCGGCGCCTTGAGTGATTCGGGCTGAATGCCGTCGCCCAATTCCAGATGACGCAAATCCCCGGCGGTGTAATGCACGAGCGGATCGTTGGCCTGCCAGGTCAGGTATTGCGAAATCCGTTTGGTGGGCGTGAAGGGAACCTGGGTCTTGGTGCCAAGATTGTTATTCACAATCGGCGTTGGCCATTGCCGGAGCGGCGACAAGCCCATGAAGACGCGAAACTTGTCAATTTCGTAATCCTTGGTCGTGCCCGACGGCTGCCCCAGGCCATAGCCCGTCCAGTCCGCCGTGTTGCCGCCCTGATTGCCCAGCGAGACGTCAATCTGATTGATGAATCCCTGCGGGACATTCCCCCTCGGCCGGTTCGTGGTCCACAATCCCGCGAAGCCAAGCGCATCGTCCGGGTCACGGATTTCCTCGCTCAAATTGCGCAGCGCCTGCAGTTGATCCAGATGCACATAATCAATCAGCCGGCGCGTCTCGCGATCCACCATGATGAACTGCAGCCGGTTGGTGATGGCCAGCCCCCATCGCGGAATGGGAAACGTCTGGGTGGTGTCCCAAGCCAGGTTCCAATTCGTCGTGAACCACGGCGAGGAGGGCAAAACGGCCGATTCCGCCAGGAACGGGAAATTGGTCTGCAATGGAATGACGAACGAGGGCGCTTCGTTCAGCGTCTGGTAAGCTGACCAGACCGCGTTGGAGACGTTCGGCACGGGCAGGTGCCGGCCCATGATTGGATTCAACGAAATTCTCATGCCCGAATCATTGGTCAAGGTCATGGACAGGAAGTTGGTCACATAAATATCCACGGGCCGGGTGTAGTTGGTGCGATAGGAATTCCACGCCTCGACCCCAATGATGTTGGAGACGCCAATCATGTACATCAGATTGGTGCGATAGCTGGAGCGCGGCGCCGCGGGGCTGGAGCGCAGAATTTCCAGTTTGCGCGTAACCTGGAAAACACTCTGCATCGCGAACTCGTTGAAGTTGGGCAGCCCCTTCTTCGCGCCAATCACCAGCGGCACGCCGAAGATGAGATCGTCGGGCTGGACGGCGTTGGCCACGTTGGTGTCCACCAGGCTGCGCAGCGTGCCGGACAGGAAACTCAGGTCGGTGACTTCGACGAAATTCGTGATGTAGATTTCGCCGTTGCGGTTCTGGAAGATGGGCCGGAACACGGTGGGCAGGTTGGTGGCCGTGCCATAAACCCGGTTGGTCATGCTGTCGTAAATGTTCACCGCCAGTTGCAGCAGCCGGTGAACGCTGGGTTGATAAACGAAACCGTTGTTGGTGCGGGAAAACACCGGAATGTCGCGCACTCCGAAACTGTAGCCGGCGGCGCGCAGCAGATTGTCCACGGCATTGGTGAAGAACACTTCCGAAACGGGCCGGCCCAACGCCGCCGCCACCTGGGGAGCAGTGGTGGTCCAGGGAATAAAATTGGTCGCCGCAATGCCGCCGACGTTGATGTAGTTGAGGTGAATCTTGGGACCGGTATCCGGGGCGGAATCCGTGCCGAGCTGTTCGAGCAGCCGGTAATAGGTGTAGCGGTCGTAGGACGAGGTGTTCGTGCCGGCGATTTGAATGCGGTCGGTGAACGTCAATTCATTCGCGGAGGCTTGATAGGCGGCCTTGCTGCGATCAAACAAATCCTGGGTGGTGAAGAAATGATCCAGGTTGTCCGCGCCGGGCCAGCCCTGCCCTGACACCCTGGGCACGTCGCGGTCCTCCGTCACATTCCAGCCCCAGTAGTTCGTCACCAGCGGGCCGCCGGAGTAACCGTCCACAAAATCGCGACTGAAGGCATTCACCCCCGGCACGCCAAACAGGGCGCTGACCGGCAGCAGCGTGTTGCGATAATTGCCACCGTACCGATAGCGAACCATCCGTAACGCATCGTAAAACGCGGCGCCCTGACTCTCAAAATTCGGCGCGGTGAGGTAAGTGTAGGGCGTGGCATAGCGGATATCGGAATGCCAGAGGTTGGTATTCAGGTCCACGAGGAAAGCCGCCAGGTTGTTCTCCCACGAACCGACTCCCTGATTGCGGAAGAAACCTTCCCGCGCTGGAGAAGAGGGTTGCTTGGCCTGATTGTGAATGTAATTCACATCCAGCGTCCGGCCGGCGGGGACAACAATGTACGCGTAGCGCGCAATGAACCGGTTGCTGGAGGAGTGCGGCAGTTCCGGCCGCTCCAGAATGCCGATCCATTCGGGGTCGCCCGTGAAAAAGTTGCTCAAGGTATTGCCTGCCTGTGGCGAGGCAATCCAGTTGCCAGCCAGGTCGTAAAATTCGCCGTTCGGGTTGATGACGGGCAGCAAGCCGTTGGTGTCGTAGCGGCGGTTGCGGTTCAGGTCGAGGTAGAACCGGAATTCGTTGGAGTTGGCGAAGTATCGGTTGGTCACCACCACCGGAGCGCGCGGGTTGTAGAGCAGATTGGTGAGGTTCTGCAACGCATCGTTGCCGGTGACCGGCGCGCCGTTCGCATAGCTGTAGCTGACATTGTCGAAACTGGACACCCCGGACTGGAAACCGAACGGGTTGATGTAGTTGGTCGAAACCATCATCCCGAACGCGTACGCGTTGGAACTGGCGGACAAGCCGGCAATAAACTCCGCCGTCACGCGATTGAGCGCGGCGTCGGTGGCGAGCTTGGCGGTGGTCTGGGCCGTCATTACGGTGACCGCGCCCTTCTCCCGCCGGCTCAACGCCAGGAACGTGACCGCCAGGAAGGTGATCACGGAGAGCAGAATCAAGGTGATGATGAGGGCCATGCCGCGCTGGGACGGGAACCCTGAACCGCGACCGTGGGACCGCGAAGCTTCACGGCGGCGCCCGGCGAACAACCCGGCGGCGCTGGTGCTGGGCGGTTGGCAGTTGATGGTTTTCCGTAATGCCTCAGTCTTGCTCAGCGAAAACGCTTGTAGCGCAGGTTTCCAACCTGCTGTATCGCGGATTTCCAATCCGCCGGCCTTGGAAAGCGCCGACGTCTCCGAGCGTTCGGCCGGTCTGCCGAATGGAATTCGGCGATACAGCAGATTGGAAATCTGCGCTACCGCCGGGCAAAACTGAGGCATTATGGTTTTCCAACTATGATGGTTGACTCTCATGGTTGATACGCGGTGGGGTCAACGTTGCGGATGGGCACGCGCATCCGGAAAAGATGCACGCGGCCGGCCTGTTTCTCCAGGTAGGCCCGGCGCGCGGCGGCGGGGATGGACTTGGCCCGTTCAAGGGTACGCTGTTCCAGGATGCCCAGTTCAAATTCCACAAACGCCGGCACGGCGTTGGAATAGAAGCGGAGATCCCTGACCTCGCCAAAGTCATAAGCGGGCGTGCCATTGGTGATAGTGATATTCAAGTTCAAAGTTCGATCAATCCACACGCCGTTCGTGTCGAAAGCGCGGACCTTGAAATGCACAACTCCGTCAATGATACGGCTCATGTTCGTGAGTGATGCGTTGAGGTAAGCCCCGTAAAGCGTTGCCGGATCCTGGCCGAACAGATTAGTGCCGTAGAAGCGATAGAGCGTGGCCACGCCCTCGTCCGGCGGCGTCACCAGGTAACCGATGCCGGCCCAGGTGCGGTTGTACCGCGTCAGGAAAAACATCTCCTCCAGGAGATTCGTGCGGGCCTCCGCGGGCGTGGTGCTGCCGGGTAGCGGCTGACTCAGGGGCGAGTAACTCGCCAGCTTCGGCAGGCCCACGTAAAAATTCACGCCATTGCTGCTGTAGGCGGGCGTCATTTGCAGGAGTTCACGCGACAACATCTCGGTGGCGGCGCGTCCGGACTCCAGCACGTCCACCTGGGCCATCCCGGTGCGAAACGCCTTCTGGGTCTGGTTGAACATCAACAGCAAACCCAGGATGATGATCGAGAGCAGGGCCACGACCACGAGAAGTTCAATCAACGAGAACGCCAGTCGCCGGCGGCGCAGGACGGGAGACGCGAAGCGACGCGCGGATTGATCCGGAGCAAGACGGCGGCAATGAATGTAAGTGCTCACGGCGTGGCGTTGACGGTGGTGTAGATGGTGGGTTGAAAAAACCACAGCGGGCTGCGAACCGGCTCATTGATATGAACGCCGCCGACCAGCGAGCGGTAAACCTGGCGGCCATTGCCGGTCTTGCCGCCGGGGAGGAGCGGCCAGCGAAAGAGCAGACGCACTTCATGCATGTTGGCCTGGAGATTCCGGGCGTGCGCCGAATTGGTGTCGTAAGCCGCCACGGGCACAACTTCCGAGATCAGCCGGTAGCTGAAACCGAGGTCCTGAATGGTGGGATCGGTTTGCGGGAATTTTTCCGTGGCCGGCCCGCTCAGGGAGCGGACATGGGCCACCACGTAATTGCTGCGGAAACCCGCGCCCGCGGGTTGATACTTGGGCCGGCTCAACAAGCCCACGATGTTTGAGCCTGAATCGAGCGGCCAAGCCGGCACCGTGGTACCCGAATAATCATATTCAAATCTGGCCGGCGCACCCACGGCATTGGTGTCGGCGTCGTAAACCTGGCTGTAAGTGGTAATGGCCGTCACGTGGTTGGTCAACTCATCCAATCCGCGGGCGCCGTTGCGGATGGCGTCCATGAAATAATTCGCATCGTTGTTGATGACGGTTTCCTCGCGGTTTTCCTTCTGCACTTCCAGCCCCAGTGGCAGGACGCCGATGATGGCCACGAGCGCGAAGCCAATGACCGCCAGGCTGAGGGCAATTTCCACCATCGTGAACGCCGCCTCCCCGCCGGCGCGCGGGCGTCGTGGGGCTGGGGCTGGGGCACTGGACATCGCGACTCTCATTGGGGTGGTAACTCCTGTTTCTCCACGCGCGCCCGCCCGGTGAGCCAGTCAATGCGGATGAGCGTGAACGCGTTGGTGCTGTTGCCGGGCGGATTTTCGACCACCGTGGGCGGCTGTTGCAGCGGGATTTTGTTGACGTCGAGGGCGGGGGCGACCCGGCCTTGGGCCAGCGGAATAAACTCAGAGTTGTCCGCCCAAGTGAAGGGCTGCGGCGTCAGTTGGCCCAAATGGTTGAAGGCAATGTAGGGCAGCGCGATGTAAGTCTTCTTTTGATTTACCAACCGATAGTGCGGCGCCGCGGCCTCCGACGGGAAAGGCACATCCGTGGTCAGGCTGAAGCCGGCCACGTTAAACCGGCGATTCGCAGTGGCCGGCGGCGGCGGATCAAAGATGGCCGTGGCCTGGTTCGGTTGGTTGATCCGCGGCTTGAACTTGAACAGCGGAATAATCGCGCCCTCGGGCAGCATGCGCCACTCCGACAGATAGCGCGGAGTTTCCTGACCGGGCTGATTGCCCACGCTGCGCAAGGTCACGAAGGTGTAAGCCGCCAGTTGTTTGTCGTAAAGCCGACGCGCCTTCTCCTGCTCCGCGGCAGGCAGTACCGCAAACGAAGCGTCGGCCCAGAAATTCGACGGGCAAAAGACCATGTAAACCGTGGTGCGATGGCTGATGGCCAGTTGGCGGGCGCGCTCCACGTCATCCTGCAACTGCCGCGTCGCCGCCGCCATCGCGTCGGCTTTGCGGAAATTCGACAGCGTGGGCATGGTGATGGCGGCCAGAATCCCGATCATCGAAATCACCACCAGGAGTTCGATGAGCGTAAAGGCGGAATGGCGCGCGACGGGTTTCACAACGGTTTACTTCCAGCTCAGGAGGTTGTCTTTGTTGACGCCCTGGTCGGCTTTAATCGCTGCGTTAGCCTGTTTGTCCGCCCCTCGCGACCAGACCATGATGGGACCGTTAAGCTCGTAATTGTCGGAGTTGCCCGGAGGAGTGGCATTGAACAATCCGTTGATCCCCGAGGCATTGCCTACAGTTTGCTGCGATACGGCAGTGCGCCCATAAAACGCATCGCGGCAGCGCTCGTCGTAGTTGAGGTCCATGGAAATGACGTAGGGAATACCCCAGGGATCGCGGTACTCACCATCCGTGCCGATCCCCGGCGAGGCAGTGTCGCCCACCGCCTTGGCGTTCAGAAATGCGGTGCGCTGCGGATTCAGAACATGCCCCTTGTTCGGCGTGTCCTGCCCATTGGCGTAAGTCTCAAGGTCCATGAGCACAGCAATGATGCCCGCATTGGTGGCAATCGCTGTCGCGCCAGGTAACGATGCCCCGGGCCAACCAAAGGTCGCATCACTAGAACCCGCCAGCACGCCGGGAATGGTGGGAAAGCGGCTGTAAGCGGCCTCGTACTGTTTGATCGCGGTGATCAGGTTGGCGATTTCAGTTTTGGCCTGCGCTTCCTTGGCCCGCTTCTTTGAGTTGGCCAGAACGGGCAGCAGCATGGCCGCGAGGATCGCAATGATGGCAATCACCACGAGCAGTTCGATGAGCGTGAACGCCCGGCGAGAGCGGAGAAACGGGGTTTTCATATTCTGGAATGAGCGGAGGCCCGGTTGACGTGAGCGGGCGCAGGTTATATCAGGCTTGCAGAAAGTTTGGGGTATCCTGGAACGGCGGTTGCGCGACGGTTCACGGGAGGGTTGCACGATGATCGCGGGCACCCAGGCACAATCCTCCCACGTCACCGAAACCCGGCTCTCCTCGGGGGCTGGAGATTGGAAGGTGGTGCTCATGTGCCAGGATTGGTTCAATTGGTCACGGGGTGGCGACAATTTGCGGTTGCTGACTCCAGTTGCTGATGCGGTTGGTCTTGCCGCGGATGATTACGTCCACCCAAAGGTCATAGGAGCCGGGGTTGTTCGTCGGGCTGGAGGAATTATAGCGCCAGGGATTGGGCTTCACACTGGCATCAGCGGGCACGAAGGTGGAAATCACCGGCGGCAGTGTATTCGGCCACGGCACCGAGCAGGTCAGCAGGCGGATGGCCATTCCGTTATTGGCCCCGGCCACGTACTGCCCGGGCTTGAGACTCTTCAGAAAATTCTTTGCCGGCACCGCTTCGTCGCCGGCGGCACGGGTGCAATTGATGAAGCCGGAGACGCCGGAGACGGTCACGTTGTTGTTGGCGTCAGTGCCGCTAAACGCCCGGGCAAAACTGCCCGCGGGTACTCGGACGGTCTTGTCCAGGGTTTCATAGGTCGTGGGGTTGATCTGTTCCGTGCCCAGCAACTCGTAATACAACTGGTTGAGGGCGGTGTGCCCCGGATTATCGGGCGGAAAGAAACCGAGCTTCTCCTGGTACAATTCAATGGCGGTCCGCAACTCCTGCAGTTCGGTCTGGGCCTTGTTGATGGTCGCGCGCCGTTTGATGGCGCCAAACGCGGGGAAGATGAGCGCCGCCAGCACGGCCATGATGGCAATGACCACGAGCAGTTCGATCAACGTGAATCCGCGGCCACCGGCTCGTTTGGTTACCCTGATGTTTGTCATAACAAATGTGGGTCAACGTTCGCGCAACTCCTGCTCCATGCGTTCGCTCAACCACTGCTTGATCATGCTTTGATAGTTCAAATACCGCGAGCGGGCGAGCCGTTTGATCCGCGCCAACATGCGCGGGTCCATGCGCAGCGTGATGGTTATCGACTCCGATGATTCGCTGCTACCCGCCACTGCCGCTTCCATCAGCCGCAGGTCGGGCCGGTTCTCCGACCAGAAATCCGCCTCGGCAGCTTCGCTGTCGAAGATCGGCACTTCTTCCCAGTTGGCGATCGAGCGCATGTTCAAAAAAACCTGATTTAACCGGTTCGTCAGTGCCGGCGGCGGCTCAGTGAGACAGCGTCTGATCCATCTTGCGCTGATAAAAGAACCGCTCTTCCGGCTGGAAGGGCCGCGCGTGAATGACCCGGACCTGCTTTCCGTTCGTGCGATAGACGCACAGGATTCCCATACCGGTCGCCGACATCCCCAGATTGAAGAATCGCGCCTGAACGGCGAACCGCTGCGAGTCCGGCAACAACCTGATCGCAAACGGATCCTCGAACGATTCCTCGATCTCCCGACGAGTCAAAGAGCTATCCAACTCAAAGGGCGAATTGTCCCAATCGAACTCCATTTCGAGTTAATTGTAAATGAAACGCCCATGCAATGTCGTTACAATGTATTTACGCACAGGCAGTCAGTGCTGTCAAAGGCAAATTTCAACATGCGTTACTAAAATGGCCACCAAGGCGAGACTCAGCGACCATTGGGGAGCAAAGTCCGAAACCTCAATCTTCCCCTCCATCTGAGCCACCGACCTGATTCATCATCTCAATGAGTGGCAGGAACATGGCGATGACAATGCTGCCCACCACCACAGCGAGGAAGATGATCATCACCGGTTCGAGCAGGGAAGTCATGGCCGCCACGGCGTTGTCCACCTCTTCGTCGTAGTTATCGGCAATCTTCAGCAACATTTCCGGGAGCGCGCCGGTTTGCTCGCCGACGTCCACCATGCTGATGACCATGGGCGGGAACACCCCGGAAGCCTCCAGCGGCGCGGTGATGGTTTCCCCTTCCTTGACGCTATCGTGAACCGAATTGACGGCGTTACTGATAACCACGTTCCCGGCCGTTTCCTTGACGATCGTCAGTGCCTGCAGAATCGGCACACCGCTGCTGATCAGCGTGCCGAGGGTGCGCGTGAAGCGGGAGATGGCAACCTTGCTCACCACCTGACCGATCACCGGCATCTTCAATTTGACCTTGTCCCAGGCACGGCGGCCAAACTTGGTTCGGGTAAAGAGGTAGAACAGAAACCAGACGCCGAAAAGCGCTCCGAGGGTCCCCAAGATGTTGTTTTTCACAATTTCGCTGACACCTAGGACAAAAACCGTGAAGGCCGGCAGCGTCATGCTCATGCCCTCGAACACGGTCTTGAACTGCGGCACCACCTTCACCATGAGCAGGATCAGGATGCCCACCGCGACGACCAGCACGGCCACGGGATAGAACATGGCGGCGATGACCTTGCCTTTGATCTTCTGGGCCTTCTCCATGAATTCCGCCAGGCGCGTGAGCACGACTTCCAGCACACCACCCAGTTCGCCGGCTTTGACCATGTTCACAAAGAGGCGATTAAAAACCTTGGGATGCTGCGCCAACGCTTCGGAAAAAGTGCTGCCACCTTCAATGGACAGCGCCAAGTCACCCAGGATGGATTTCAAGGTGGGGTTGCGCTCCTGCTTTTCCAGCACGCGCAAGCCGCGCAACAACGGCAGACCGGCATCCACCAGCGTGGCCAACTGACGGGTAAAAGTGGTGAGGACCTTGGACTTCACCCGGCCGCTCAAGCCGGGAATCTGGATATTGAGATTGACGTTAATGCCCTTCTTACCGCCAGCTTTGCCCGCCGCCTTGCCTTTCTTCTGGGGCGCTTGCTTGACCTTGTCCACCTCCACGATTTTCGTCGGGAAAAGGCCCATCTCCTTCACGCGACCGATGGCTTCGTTCTGACTGGCGACTTCGAGGGTGCCCTTCTGCTCCTTGCCCTTTTGGTCCATCGCCACGTAACTGAACTTTGGCATAACAATTCTCCCGTTTAAGTGTATTTGACGACTTCTTCGATAGTGGTAGCACCTTCAAAGATGCTGCGCAAGCCGTCCTCCCGCAGCGTCACCATGCCCAACTCCACCGCCTTTTGCCGCAGCACCACCGTGGGCGCCCGTTCCGTGATCAACATGCGGATGGCATCATTGACCACCAGCAATTCGAATATGCCTTTGCGGCCCCGGTAACCGGTATCATTGCACGCCGAACAGCCCCGGCCGTAGTAAAACACCTTGTCCCCCAGATCGTGCGGCGAGAGGTTCAACAGCGCCAGTTGCGATTCCGTCGGCTCGAACGGTGTCTTACATTCCTTGCAGATCCGGCGGACCAATCGCTGGCCCAGCACGGCCATCAAGGTCGAGGAAATCAGAAACGGCTCGGTGCCCATATCCACCAAACGCGTCACGGCGCCGGGCGCATCGTTCGTATGCAGCGTGCTCAACACCAAGTGGCCGGTCAGCGACGCCTGCACCGCAATCTGCGCCGTTTCCAGGTCGCGCACCTCACCCACCATGATGATGTCTGGATCCTGGCGCAGGAAGGAGCGCAACGCCTTGCCGAACGTCAACCCCACACCCTCATTGATGGCCACCTGCATGATGCCTTCAATGTCATATTCCACCGGGTCCTCCGCCGTCAGCAGTTTGGAATCAATGGTGTTCACGCGGCGCATCGCCGAGTAGAGCGTCGTGGTCTTGCCACAACCGGTCGGGCCCGTCACGACAAAGATGCCGTTGGGACGCTGGATCGCTTCCGTAACGTAATCATGCACGTACTTTGGAAAGCCCAGCGTTTCCAATTCAAGATCCACGGAGGCGCGATCCAGTACGCGCAACACCACGGATTCGCCAAACTGCGTCGGCAACGTGGAAACACGCAAATCAATCGAGCGCTTCCCGAGGGAGTAATTGATGCGTCCATCCTGCGGCAACCGTCGTTCGGAGATGTTCAGGTTGGCCATGACCTTGATACGCGACACCACCGGCAGGGCCAGATGCTTGGGTGGCGGGGACATTTCGTAAAGCGCGCCGTCCACCCGGTAACGAATGCGAAACTCCTCCTCAAACGGCTCGAAGTGAATGTCGCTGGCACGGTCCTGCACCGCCTGAAAGAGCACCAGGTTGACGAACCGGATGATCGGCGCCTCATTGGCCAGCCCCGCCATGAGCGTCTCATCGTCGGTGTCGCCGACGGCAGCTACTTCCCGGGCGATTTCTTCATCGCCGCCGAGTTCCTTGAGAATCTGCGAAACGTCTTCGCTCTCCTGCGCGTAATGTTTTTCCAACGCGGCGGCCACCTCCGCCGGATTGGCCACGACCACCTGGACCTCCGCTTTGGCGACGAACGCCAACTCGTCCACGTGCGCCGGATCCAGGGGGTCCTCAAACGCCACGCGGAGCGTGCCATCGGTCAAGTCCACCGGAATGCACCGATACGTCTTGGCCGCGTTGCCCGGGATGGCGTTGATGACTTCCGGCCGAAATTCATGGTTCGCCAGGGAAACCACCTCCGTGCCCAGATGATTGGCCATGGCCTGGAGAATGGAATCCGCGTCCAAAATGCCGAAGTCCTGGAGGATTTGAAAGGCGGGCGTGCCGCTGCGCTTGATTTCCGCCGCCACTTCCTCGTATTGCAGGTCATCAACCAATCCCTGCTCTTTGACGAGCGACAACAGTGGATTTACAATTTCTCCCGACATATTGAAGTTAGCTCAACTATTCTCCGGCGGCGGGCTGGTTGGCTGTACGCCCACGGCCTGGGCCAGTTCCAATTCCTGCAACTTGGCCTGGATGCTCACCGGGTCCTGGGCCTTGGTGACCACTTCTTCGCGGGAGATCATCCCGGCCAGGTATTTCTCCAGCAGAAAACTGTCCAGGGTCACCATGCCGTACTTGGCCCCGGTTTGAATGTCTGACTGGATGCGGAACGTTTTGTTGTCGCGAATCAGCGCGGCGATGGAGGGCGTGTTGACCATGATCTCGAACACCGCCACGCGGCCCGGCTTGTCTATGCGCGGAATCAGCAACTGCGAAATAACCGCCACCATGACCGTGGAAAGCTGAATGCGAATCATTTCCTGCTGGTTGGTGGGAAAGGCGTTGGTAATGCGATCAATGGTTTTGGCCGCCCCGGTGGTATGCAGCGTGCCGAAGACCAAGTGGCCCGTTTCCGCCGCGGTGATGGCCGCGTCAATCGTTTCCAAATCGCGCATTTCCCCTACCAGCACCACGTCCGGGTCCTGCCGCAACGCGCGGCGCAGCGCCTCGGCGAAATTTGGCACGTCCACCCCGATTTCGCGCTGGGTGACCAGCGCCTTCTTGTGTTTGTGGTAATACTCGATGGGGTCTTCCACCGTGATGATATGCGCCTCGTCACGCTCCTGGTTGATGATGTCAATCATCGAAGCGAGGGTGGTCGTCTTGCCCGAGCCAGTCGGCCCGGTGATCAACACCAGCCCGCGCGGTTTGTAGAGCAACTCCTTGGCCGAGGGCGGAATGCCAATCTGCTCCATCGTGAGCAGCTTGTTGGGAATCTGCCGCAGCACGATGCCGAAATTCCCCTTCTCTTTGAAGACGCTCACCCGGAACCGGGCCGCGTCGCCGAATGCGAAGCCAAAATCCGCGCCTCCCCGCTCGCGCACATGCTGAATGTGGTCCTCCGAGGTGATGCTGCGCATCAATTCCTCCGTGTCCTCGGGCGTAAGCGCCGGCCCTTCGACGCGGTGCAGAATGCCATGCACCCGGATGGTCGGCGGCGTGGCCACACGAACGTGGAGGTCGGACGCGCCTTCCGACACGACCAACTGCAACAAATCGGACATCGAGTATGACATGCTTAACTCTCCCGCTCAGGTTGGACTTTGAAATTCATCTCACCTTACGCATCGTCGCCAACGGTGGCCCGAATGACTTCATCCGGAGTGGTCATGCCCGCCAGGACTTTGCGGACCCCGTCCTCCCGCAACGTGCGCATGCCCATCTCGCGGGCCCGCGCGCGAAGGACCGAGGAAGGCACCTTCTCGTAAATCAACTTCCGCGCCTCGTCGTCAATCAGGAAGATTTCAAAGATGCCCATGCGCCCGCGGCAGCCGGTGTTCGAGCAATCGGGACAACCTTTGCCCTTCATGTAGGTGGCGTTCGGCGTGTTGGCCGGGTCAATGCCCAGCGACCGCAACTCCGATTCCGGAGGCATCCACGAGGCCCCGCACTTCCGGCACACCTTGCGCACCAGCCGTTGCGCCATCAGACAGCGCGTGGAGGATGCCACCAGGAACGGCTTGACGCCAATATCAATCAAGCGCGTGACGGCGCTGGGCGCATCGTTCGTATGCAGGGTCGAGAACACCAGGTGCCCGGTGAGGGAAGCGTTGATGGCAATGGACGCCGTTTCCAGATCGCGAATCTCCCCGATCATGATGACGTTGGGCGCCTGGCGCAGAATCGAGCGCAAGGCCGCGGAGAAAGTCAACCCCACCGCATCACTAACCTGGACTTGGTTGATGCCCGAAAGCACGTATTCCACCGGGTCTTCCACGGTGATTATCTTGCGATCCGGCCGGTTGATGAAGTGCAGGCACGAATACAGGGTGGTGGTCTTGCCCGAGCCGGTCGGACCGGTCACCAGCAAAATGCCGTCGGGCAGACCAATGACCTTTTCAAAGGTCTGTTGGTCATCCGTGAGAAAGCCCAATTCACCCAGGCCCAGCCGCAGGCCTTCCTTGTCCAGAATACGCATCACGATGGATTCACCGTGATTGGTCGGCAGGCAGGAAACGCGCAAGTCAATCGTCTTGCCCCCCACGTTCGTTTGAATGCGTCCGTCCTGCGGAATCCGGTGTTCCGCGATGGACATGTTCGACTGGATTTTCAACCGGGCGATGATGGATGGCTGCAACCGCTTCGGCGGGTTCTTCATCTCGTGCAGCATGCCGTCAATGCGATAACGCAGGCGAAAGCGCTTCGGCAGCGGCTCCAGATGAATGTCCGACGCGCGCATCTTGAACGCGTCAATGATGATCTGGTTCACCAGGCGGATCAGCGGCGCGTCCGCGTCCACGGTCCCGCCGTCATCGGCGCCAGCGCCGGCCACTTCGACGTGTTCCCGGGTGAGTTCCTCGATAACCCCCTTGAACCGCTCGTCCTCAACGGCCCCCGCTCGGCCGCCGTAATACTTGTTCAGGGCGGCATCAAGTTCCGCCTCGCCCGCCACTTGCAGCACCACTTCCGCGTTCAACAAGTGCGTCAATGAATCAATCGTGGCCAGATCCGAAGGATCAGCGATGGCCACGGTGATGGTGTTCTCGTGCTTGTAAACCGGCACCACCCGGTATTTTTTGGCGATGTGCCGGGGCACCGCGGCAATCACGTCGTCCGCAATCTGCATGGCGCTCAGGCTGACGACTTCCGCCCCAAAATGCGCTGCTTTCGCCTGGGTAACGTCCTCTGGCCGGACCAGTTTGTTGGCGACCATGAAGTCCACGACCCCCACCCCGGAGGCAACCGCTTCGGTCTGCGCTTGGGCAACCTGTTCCGGACCGACGAACCCGAGGTCCATCAGCATATCCACCAGATAATCGTCTTTCTCAGCCACAGTATGGTTTGCTTTGCCTCACACGACACAACGTGGAACGCGCCGCACAGAGTAGTCCCCGGAAACAGCGTGTGTCAATGCGGAGTCATTCTTTCTCTCGGAAGGTACTGACAAAACCAAACGGTTTCCCTCACACGCATTTGTCAGCCGAAACTGGACCACTGCCTTGGCTGGCACAGGGGCCGCAAATGGCCGGTTCGATGATTGGCGGCGGCGCGTCGCATTATCCCGTCTGCGCCTGCGTTCACCCAGTTCCTGCGTCCCGTGGTGGGATCATACCTGAGAGCAAATGGCAAGCTGCCAGGAGTTGGAATCCAAATTCGAAAAGTGGTGCGCGAGCCACCGTCCGACAACCTGCCCACAGCACATCAGACTTACCCACGATATCCATTTCAATCACAACTCCGGGCGGTTGCAGGGGGAGGCGAGCCAGTCGGGAATAGACTGTTCCAGTATGCGCCAAACGGTTTCGTGTAATATCCCGAGCAAAGCAGAATCAAGGCCTGAGACGGCAATTAGGAGCTGCCCTCAATTACAGCCCGGGGAGTGGTCGGTTTGGCATTCCGCTGCAAAACCGCCATCTGCAGCGTGGACTCGACACTGCCAATGACCAGCAGCAGATAACCGAACACCTCGCCGAGTTCCTCAATCACACGCTTGTAATCGCGGACGTAATCGTCGCCCATGATGATCTGGAGGAAATTCCCATGCCCCACCAGTTGCGCGAACGGCACGGCCACGGCAAAGCCCGCCCAAAGTATGGCGAACCCGCGACAAGTGATGAACGCGCTGATCTGCGGCACCAGCGCACGGCGGTTCCGCCATGCCACGAACAGCAAGACGGCGAGAATCACCCCGCACGGCAGTTTCCATCCCAGAACTGGGATCAGTTTGTCGAGAAGGGAATCCAGTTCCCTCACCATCGCCATCACAATTCCCAACGCCATGACGCAGAGCAGCGCCCGGAATTGCGGCAGCCGCAGGCTGTTGGCCAGCATCCACCCGCATGCCAGCGCCAACAGACCGAACTGCATCCACTCGACAATGCCGCCTTCCTTGAACACCAACACGTCTCCGTGAATCATCGCGTGCGGCAGCAACGCGAAGGCGCCCAGCAACCCCGCCGTGTACAGCACAAATCGCGTGGTCACAATCCCCAGCGGCTCGGCCGAACCCGTCATCTGCCGAGGAATCTCTTCACTGAGAGGAATTTGGGCTTTTGACATTGCGCGGTTCAGGGGAAATTACGTTTGCGTCAGGTTCATTAACAGCCAATTCGATCTCTCGTCGCAATGCCCCAGTCTTGCCCGGCGAGAACGCGCGTAGCGCAGGATTCCATCCTGCCGTATCGCAGATTTCCAATCAGTTGTGTTCGGCAGACGAGGTGCTTGGCGGGGAGTCGGAGCATTCGATTCCTTGGTGCGTGCGTCCCGAGCGGCCTTGTGACGTTTTGTAACAATTGTCACACAATTGTAACTTGTACAAATTTCG
>JACZKP010000216.1 GCA_014860005.1 Verrucomicrobiota bacterium
AATCCCAGTTCTTGAGATCCTGCTCGGTGAGCTTGTGTTCGGTGCGTGGCACGCGAGCACTAAAGCCAAGTGGCGAAATTTGTACAAGTTACAATTGTGTGACAATTGTTACAAAACGTCACAAGGCCGCTCGGGACGCACACACCAAGGAATCGAATGCTCCGACTCCCCGCCAAGCACCTCGTCTGCCGAACACAACTGATTCAAAATCTGCGCTACAGCCGGGCAAGATTGAGGCATTACCGGGGCCTTCCCTTTTGCCTTGCCGCGCCCCAGCCAGTGGCTGGTTTGCGCCCGTCCGCCGCCCGGCGCTCAATTTACGGTTGCCCGGCACATTTAGTTTGATGTGCCCGCGCCCCAATGATGCAATTCCCCTAGCAATGAAAACGTTCCTCCGCGTTTTGCTCCGAGGCTTTTGTCGCTTCCGGGCTTACGACCTGGCCGCGCTCAATACGCCCGGCCCGGTGCTGCTGATTCCCAATCACTGCTCCTGGATTGACTGGCTGTTTCTCTGGGTCTGCCTGGCGGACGATTGGAAGATGGTCACTTCCAGCATCGCGGCGCAAAGGAGCTGGTTGCACCGGAAAATAATGATCAACCGTTACACCCTGCCCGTGAATCCCGCTTCGCCTTACGCGGTGAAACGCATGGCGGAATTCCTCCAAGGCGGCGGACGGCTGGTGCTCTTTGCCGAAGGCCGGCTGTCGCGCACGGGCAACTTGATGAAGCTGTTCGATGGTACAGGATTCTTGATTTTCAAAACCAAGGCAAAGGTCATCACGGCTTACTTGCGTGGCGTTGACCGCCTGCGGTATTCCCCCAATCCGAACGGGAAACAATGTTTTCCCAAAGTGACCGCGCATTTCAGCCCCATTCTGACGGCGCCCGAGTTGGGGGAGGTTAGCACCACCCGCGCACGGGCGCTCCTGACCAACTGGCTTCGCGATCAAATGGTGCGGCAACAGTTTGAAGTCGAGATGACCTTCGGTGCGCAGAATGTCCTTGCGGCGGTGGCGCAGACCGCTCGCAAACAACCCAGCCATACCGCCCTCGAAGACGTGACACTGCAAACGCTGACTTATCGGAAGCTGATGGTCGGGGCGGACCTGCTGGCGCACGCCTTGCGCGACTCGGTGACCAGAGACGAGCGGATCGGTCTGTTGTTGCCCAATGTCAACGCCACCCCGGTGGTCATCCTCGCGTTGTGGCAACTGGGCAAAGTGCCCGCCCTGCTGAACTTCTCCTCGGGTATTCCGACCATGTTGGCGTGCGTGGAACTCGCGGGACTGAAACACATTGTCACCTCGCGCGCTTTTCTCGAACGTGCCCGGCTTGACGTGGACGCGTTCGTGAAAGCGGGCATCAATCTGATTTATCTCGAAGACGTGCGCGCCGGCGTCAGCGACCTTCAGAAAGTCGTCACCCTGCTTCGGCATGTCATCCATCTTCCATCCCCCATCCCCCATCCTCCGTCCGCCGCCTCAGCGGCGGTGATTGTTTTCACGAGCGGCTCCGAAGGCGTGCCCAAGGGCGTCGAGTTGACGCACCGAAACCTGCTCGTCAACATCCGGCAGATGCTGGCCGTCACCGATTTGACCGACTGCGACCGGGTCTTCAACTGCCTGCCGCTCTTCCACAGTTTCGGTCTCACCGTGGGAACCTTCCTGCCGCTGGTGCGCGGGTTATATGTTTTCCTCTATCCCTCGCCTTTGCATTACCGCGTGGTGCCGGCGGTGCTCTACGACCGCGACTGCACGGTGTTTCTCAGCACGAACACTTTCCTGAACGGCTATGCGCGCAAAGGCCACCCCTACGACTTCCGCAGCCTCCGGTATCTGTTTGCTGCCGCGGAAAAATTGCAGGAAGCCACCGCGCTGCTTTGGGCGCAGAAATACGGGGTGCGCATCCTCGAAGGTTATGGCGCGACGGAGTGCTCTCCGTGTGTGAGCGTCAACACGCCCCTCGAACCGCGCAACGGCTCCGTGGGCCGGCTCCTGCCGGGCATGGAATACAAACTCGAGCCCGTCGAAGGTGTGGAAGAAGGTGGACGGCTTTTCGTGCGTGGCCCGAACGTGATGAAGGGCTACCTGAACGCCGACGCGAATGCGAAGTTCCTGGCCCTCGAAGGTTGGTATGACACCGGCGACGTCGTGAGCGTGGATGCCGACGGGTACCTGCACATTCGAGGGCGATTGAAACGCTTCGCCAAAGTAAGCGGTGAAATGGTAAGCCTCACGGCAGTGGAGGATGCGCTGGCGGGAGCGTTTCCGCAACACGGCCTCCACTGCCAGACCGCCGTCATCACGCGCCCCGATGAGCACAAAGGCGAGGCGCTCATCGCCGTGACCAACGAACCGAAACTCACGCTGGACGAAATCCGCGACGCCATCAAAGCGAAGGGGCTGACGAATCTGAGCGTGCCGCGTTCGATCAAAGTGGTGAAGGAGATTCCAAAGCTCGGCACCGGCAAGGTGAACCACCGCGAACTTCAGACGTAGATGGAATCGCCGTCGAATCCGCCCGCTCCGCCGGGCAAATAGATCATGCTCAACAAGCGCGAGCGGCCTATGAAGCAAAGGCCGATGGCGTGATGCTAAAAACGCGGGCGCCTTGTCTGCCGCGTTTGGAGACTCGTCAGACGGAATTCCCGTCTTTGCAATCGCCGTTTACTCGCTACTCTTGCAGCAAGGCATGAGCTTGAAGACCAAATTTAATGGGTACGCACGAAGGAAGGGGACTGCTGTGAGCAAGCCTTCGCCTGAAGTGTGGTCGTTCTTCAGCGGAGCGATGGGGCTCGATTTGGGTTTGGAAATGGCCGGAGTCCATCCAACGCTCGCGGTCGAGATTGATCCTTGGTGTTGCACAACAGTTCGACGGAATCGCCCTTCCTTGACGCTGGTCGAACGGGACGTGACGAAACTGACGGGTGCAAAACTCCGCGAACTACGGGAGTGCTCCGGCGAAGTCGAATTGATGGTGGGCGGACCACCCTGTCAGAGTTTTTCTCCCGGTGGCAAACGGGCGGCGTTGAGTGATCCACGCGGTAACCTGATTTACGAATACTTTCGCCTCATCAGCGAAATTCGCCCGAGATATTTCGTGATGGAGAACGTCGCCAACCTTATTACGGCAGCACTGAATCATCGGCCGATCAAGGATCGTCCGGGCAAGCATTGGAATCTTCGAGCTTACTCCAATGGCCGACCGTTGGCAGAAGATGGAGTCGCGCCTTTGGAGGATGATGAACTTTCCGGTTCGGCGATTCGCCAAATTCTTAACGACGTTCAAAGCCTGAACTACCACGTAACATTCGGAGTTTTAGATGCGGCCGACCTCGGTGCTCCGCAGCATCGTTTGAGGTTCGTCATGTTTGGTGCGCGTGATGGTTTTCCTCCAGCATTGCCAACGCCTACCCACGGAGACGGCGTCCGTGGTTTGCTGCCATTTAGAACTGTACGAGACGCCATCTGGGATATTCGACTGAACCCAGGGCCACACAGTTCCTACACGGAAGACATGGCGGCTTATTTCGCGCTGATTCCGCCGGGAGGCACTTGGCGCAACCTACCCATCGAACTCCAAAAGAAAGGTCTTGGCCCAGCCTACGAGTCGGGCGGCGGAAAGACCGGATTTTTCCGCCGGCTCGATTACGACGGATTGTCACCAACCGTCACTACCAAGCCCAATCGGAAGGGAAGCGCGATGTGTCATCCCGAGTTTGTGCGCCCGATTTCCGTCTGGGAATGCGCTCGCCTTCAAGGATTCCCAGATGACTGGATCATCGAAGGCCCGATGAACCAGCAATATCAACAGATTGGAAACGCCGTTCCGACGTTTCTGGGAAAAGCAATCGGAGAGAGGTTCGCTCCGCTGCTTGAGAATGCGGCCGAAGCCTGCGTCTTGCCCGCACCGCGTTTGGAACATCTGCTTGAAATCGCCAGCGCTCGGCTTCGCAAAGCGGCGTGCAATAAGCGAGGCAGGAACACCACGCCCGACCTTTTTGACCAACTCGCATGAGCCAACCTATCCTTCACCTGCCGCCTGAGCATCCGCTTCATAAACTCCCCGAACCGCTACGTGGTCGGCTCGCAGCAGCGCAACGCAACCTTATCTACTTGGAGTTTCCGACAGCGGGCGCGATTTGCGCGAAAGTGTTTGATGAACTCCGTATCCAACTCGCACCGCCAAAGGATTTGGCAGAAAAGCCCGTTGCTGAACTCGTGGACTTGCCGTTTCAAAAACTGTCCGAACTCATGCTCGGCATTCTTCATCGCGCGGGAGTGCCAGAGGCGTCCGTTGACAGTCTGTCGAAGACTATTGCACAACGGATTCAACTCCTTCGCGCGTTTCCCGACCCGGACAAAACTCTCGGAGCCATAGAGGCCAAGATTCTTGATGTTGTGAACAGTCTCCCAAAGACCGCGGCAGACATTGAGCGAGGCAACAATCCCGGTGACGTGCTTGATCCCTACATCTTGGCAGCTTCTCAGCATCTGCTCTTTGCGGGCGAGTTTGCCCCGAGTGTCAGCGCAACAGTTTCACATAAGGCGTTGATGATGATCGAAGGGCTGATTGGGCACTTGCACGAAGATGTTCTTGGCGAGATGCGGGGCAACATCAGAGCGCCTGAGCCACGTGGCGAAAACCCAGAGCATATCAGTCTCGAAATGAATCCATTCCCCGGCGCGGACTTGGTTCAACCACCTTGGAGCGCACAAATTCCTCTGCGCTTTCACCAAATCAAAAACAAGACCGGTTCAGCTAAGGGCGGTGATGGGAAAAGATTAGGCGACCAGTTGCAACGTCTAAAGGACACCTATGGCGGGGAGATTTTCTACGATGCGTTGATCGGAAATACGCTGCGCGGCCACCGCTCACGAGCGGGCGTCCAAGCCGCAGCGCCTTCTGTCGTTGTTCTTGTTGGAGAGGCGGCGTTTGAAGAACTCACCGCCAGCCGCCAAGGGCCGCAACTGCTTCTTCGCGTTTATCAAGCAGCTTTCCAAGAAGTGGCAAGAAAGTCCGGCTACAGCGTCGAAAAGATTTCTGCGACGATTCTCGAAGCGTTCCACTCTCGCGCTCAGGAATTGGGGGAGGGCTTCTTGGAATCAGTTTTGCGCGTTGCAACTTCTGGCCCAAAGTCAGCGCAAGACAGTAGGCAGTCTGCGCGTAGTGATTCTGATTCAGAATCAATTGCGCGAGAAGAACCATCCACCCTCGGTTCGTGGCTTTTCGCCGCTTCACCATCGTCTGGCAGTGTGAGTTACCGCAAAACAAAGAAGCGAAAGGAGTGAGCGGACCTGAGCCGTCCCTGTCAGGTTACGCCTCGCCAGGCAACCTTTTCGCGGAGGCGGAATGTTGCCCTTTACCACGCTTCGTTTTCACCGCCAGCGTCAGCCACAGCGCGCTGGCCACAATCAGTGCGACGGGCAATATCAGAACGGCCTTCTGCAAATTTCCACCGAATGAATCCGCGAAGAGCTGGCCCTTACTTCAATTTGGTTTTACGGGCAGGGTGGGAGGCTGGGGCGGGAATACCTTCATATTCGCGAGCGCTCCCAGAATAGTTTTCTGCACCGTCGGATTGGAAAGATTTCCCAAGTGGCCGCCTTGCGCAAAGACGGTGAGTTGTTCCGGGGCGAATGTGGCGCGCAGCCAGGCCAGGTCTTCGTCCGCCAGGAGAAAATCGTTTTGATTGACGATCACGCGGATGTTGGGGTTGGCGCGCAGCCCAGCCTCATACGCCCGCAAATCGCCGGCTTTTTCCAGCGCCTCCGCCGTTGCGTCCATACCCCGCATCCAATAATAAGGAATGACAAGTTTCTCGAAATAATCCTGGTAGGAATACTCAAGGATTTCCTGATACACCGGGTCGCGCCGAAAATTCCGGATCGGTTGTTGCAGCACGTCCTGATTATTTCGCCGCTGACTGCTGAAGATAATATCCCGCAGCATGAGGCGAAACGTCAGGCCGATGAGAAACCTGGATTCGATGGCGTTGAAGGGCAGCGAAGTTTGCGGCGTGAGGGTGCTCTGGCTCAGGGCGGCCACTTTCAAGAACGTGTTTTCCATCTGGTCAGTTCGCTCTGCCGCCGGCCAGTCCAGTGGCGCCCGGTAGAATCCGTCCAGCCGGGAAACTCCATGCAGCATCCGGATCGGGGTGTTGAGGGCCACGTAGCGGTCAAATTTGATGAGCGGCGTTCGATTGGTCGCTTCGGTGGCAGCGATAAACAGCGAATGCAGTGCGCCCATGGAATATCCCATCAGTGCTCTGTCGCCCAGACGATCCGGATAGCGCGCCTTCAGGCGACGATCAATTTCCGTCAACGCTACGAGAACATCGTGACCATCCACCGGCAGGTGAGCCGGCAGCGCAACGGTCGAAGCATTTTCCATGAACTCGGCGTTGAACGCGCTGCTGATGCACACGGCGGAAAAGCCGTTCTGGTAAACCAACTCGGCCAGCGCCAGGGAGGATTGGGCCAGCCGATGCGATCCCAGACCGGGAACGATATAAACCACCGGCGCTTTTCCCGGTTGCAGCCAAAACGTAAATTTTAACTTCCGGTCCGTGGCTGGAATCCGAACCGATCCGGTCTTGCCACGATTTGGAAATTCCGGGTCCTGGTAGGTGAAGAAGACGGATTCAAGGGTTTCCAGCGAAGCCTCGTCCGGTTCGCCCGTCACTTGAAAATCCGCCAACCGGTTCGCCCGCGCGAATGTCCAGGCGTATTGAATCTGGGCATACGGATCCATTTCGGCCTGACTGAAGCGCACATATTCGTCCACGCTGTCGCTGAGATCATTGTACATGACCGCGTAGGAGAGGTAGGTGTAGGGACCGAGGTAGGTCAGGGGTTTGTTCGCGTCGAATTCATAGGGCGCGATATAGATCAACGGATTGGCGGCGGTGTCGGCCGCCAAGCCGAGGGTGTCCCGTTCGTTGCTCGGTCCAAAAATCGGCAACATGATGAAACATTGCGGCGTCCAACCCCACTGGCCGAACGTCTGGCCAAAATCAGCGTCCGCTTTCGGAATGTTCCATTTGGTCCCCACGTCGAAGAACCCGGCCACGCCGACCGTGGTGTTGCAGACGAAACGGTAGGATTCATCGCGAGCACCGCGCCATTTCCCTTGGAGCAGATTGTTGATCAAGCGTCCGGGGTAAGTGAGGTTCCTGCCGAAATTGCCGATGCCGGTCCGGACCGGTTTCACGACGACCCACCGATACACCCGGCTGGTCGGTTTGACGACGCCGGTCATGATTCCCTTGTTGAAGCCCCACATCACCCGATTGAACGGTTCGAGAGGGTCGGGGACGGATTGAGGAAGGACCACGGATTCCGCTGCCGGAAGGTTTGTAACGCCCACGGCTGCCTCCTCCCCGTGGGCGAACACGGAGAAGCACAACAACAGAATCATCAGCGCCGAATTTTGAATTCTCCGGCTGGGTGGGGATTTCAACATCCTGACCTCTTTTCCTCGGAGGGCAAAATCATTGGGCACCGGGCGTCCGGCGCAAACTGCAGGTCATGTCTTGGCCCGAAATGCGGTTTCAGTTTTATGAAGCGGGTCTTGGTGGTCATCGCAATAGGATGATGTTGAATTCCAATTGATTTGGCCACTCCTCCGTTCCAATTGATCGGAACCCCGGTGCGGTTCGGGTACGGCACCGGTGGCGATGCCATTGGCCGCAGGTTGTGGGAAAATTGTGGCTCGCTCATGACGGGGATAAGCCCGGGAAACCTGGCTGGCGCCATGAGGGGGTTGGCCAGGTGAACTCCCGTTCAATCTTCCTGACCGGCCGGTCGCGGCAAAAGTGATCTGTTCGCCAGTGGGGAAACAGGAAACAGCCGGCGGCAATCTCCGTCAGGTAGTAGCCCTGTGACCCCGAAGCATTCGGGGTCGCAGGGCCGGATCGGCAACCAAAGGCGCACGTCAATGCGAGCGGTCCCGAATGCACGCGGTACCGCCTCGGAGGAACATGATCCGCGCCCGGTTGCCAAATTGTCGCGCTGCTTCTGCGTCCATTCAAAATTGCGTCTTTGTCTCTTAGAGCCTGTCTGAAAACCCCGGAGCGCGGCTGTGTCGTCCTCGACCAGCCGCAGCAGGCCTCGATTTTTCGGCGGGTTGAGGACCTTGTCATGTGCTGCGGCTGGTCTTCGACACAGCCGCGCTCCTTTTTCAGACAG
>JACZKP010000027.1 GCA_014860005.1 Verrucomicrobiota bacterium
TGGTTGCACCCGTGCAAACGCAAAGTCCGCCGCCCTTGCCGATCGAGCGTGAAGTTCCCCCGCCCAAAGTCACGCCAACGGACGTCCCGCCCCCCTTCGAGGAAACTGAATTCCCGCGGACGATCCGCGACACGATGGAACTGCAGATTGCACTCGCGCGACAGGCCATTTCCCCCGGCTCTGTGGACGGCGTGATGGGTTCCCAGACCCGCGCCGCGCTGCTGGCTTTTCAACGGCGCGAAGGTTTGCCCGAAACCGCCGCGCTGGACACTGCCACACGCGCACGGTTGTCGTTGTCCTCGCCACCGTTCATTCAGCGAGTCGTTGTTTCAAACGATCTGGCACGGCTGCAACCGTTGAGCAAAACCTGGCTGGGCAAGTCACAGCAAACCGCTTTGGAATACGAAACCCTCCTGGAACTCCTCGCCGAAGAAGGCCGGGCGAGTCCCAATCTGGTTCGCCGACTAAACCCGGGCTTTGACTGGACCAACGCCACGATTGGCACCGTCATCCGCATTCCACTCGTCACCAATTCGCCGCCCGCGCGCAAGGCGGCGTTCGTCGTCATCAGCCTGGGTGAAAAGCGACTCCAAGCCTTTGACGCCCAGACCAATTTGCTGGCGCATTTTCCGTGCAGCATTGCCGCGCGGGTCGAGAAACGGCCGGCGGGCGAATTGCAGGTCGTCGCCATCGCGGAGAATCCAAATTACACTTTCAATCCGGAGGTATTTCCTGAATCTCCCGAGGCACGAAAGTTAAATCGCAAGCTGATTCTCCCGCCCGGCCCGAATAATCCCGTGGGCACGGCGTGGACCAGCCTCAGCCGGTCGGGCTACGGCATTCACGGCACGCCCGGGCCGGAGCAGGTGGGGCGGACCGAATCGCACGGGTGTTTCCGTCTCGCCAACTGGAACGCAGAGCACTTGATCAAACTGGTCTGGGTCGGGATGCCCGTTTACGTGACGCCGTGAACGGGGACGCCTCCGGGCAGCGGGCAAACCTGAGCAGCGCCGACACTCGCAGTTCGCAACCCAAGGACACATAGCGGCAAAGCCACAACCTCAGTGCGGGCCGAATGAAACCGCACAGACGCGATAAACGCAGAGCCTTGCCGAAGCGGTCTTCTCTCCGCGTCCGTCGCGTCTCTGCGGTTGGATTGCTGCCCCAAAAAACCTTCGCCGGCCGCGACGACGTTGGGAGATGGCACTGTAGCAGCATTAGATGAATTGAAAATTCACACTGGCCAGACAGGGCCGGGCTGTGTAAATTACGTCATAACGATTCGCGTATTATGCAACCACGCAACACAACGGCGATCTGGAAGTCCTCGGACACCACGCTCGCTTTATCCCGTCACTCAAACCAAATCGCTCGCCGTTCCCTCGGCTTCACCCTCATCGAACTGCTGGTGGTCATCGCCATCATTGCCATTCTCGCCGCCATGCTATTGCCGGCGCTCGCCAAATCCAAAACCAAGGCGCAGGGCATTGGCTGCTTGAACAACACCAAGCAACTCACCCTTGCCTGGCATCTCTACAACGGTGACTCCGATGACCGCGTCCCCAACAACTATGGCGTCGCTGAAACGATCGAAGCTATTAACAACGGCGCGCTCGATAATTGGGTGAACAATGTCATGACTTGGGGCGCGAGCGGTTCTGTTAATGACCGCAGCAACACCAACCGTCAGTGGATTATCAGCGGCGTATTGGGCAAGTACACCGCCGCCACCATCGGGGTTTACAAATGCCCCGCGGACAATTACCTCAGTTCGGTACAGAAAATCGGCGGCTTCGATCAACGTGTCCGTAGTCTGGCAATGAATTCAATCTTTGGCCGCTTCAAGAGCATCACCGCTGGGGACCCAACTTTTGCTGGCCAGAACTGGGGCTTTCAAGAATACCGGCAGTACTTGAAGCAATCGCAAGTGCCCCGACCCTCCAAGACCTGGTTATTCATTGACGAACATGCGGACTCGGTCAATGACGGTTACTTCATCAATAACCCGAGCGCCAGCGCCTGGCAGGATATTCCCGCCTCCTATCACAACGGCGCATGTGGCTTCTCGTTTGCAGACGGCCACTCGGAGATCAAGAAGTGGATGAGCAGGACCTCCAAATACACGCGCGTGCAGTACTCCTATCCGGCAACGATGGGGTTTGACGCCGATGGTCGGCGGGATTTCGAGTGGTACCGCGAACGCACCGGCTACATCCTCTTCGCCAACGGGCGGCCCATGTTCAACTACTGAGGTTCCCATCGGCGTTTCTGAACTGACACCATTCACTTGATGTCAGACAAAGACGGGCAGTGACGCGGAAGACCGCCGTCCTGCCCGATTTCGTTTCATCGTACCCGAAGGAGTGGGTGGCACGGTCGTCTCGCCCCACGGAACGGGAGAGATGTAGGCCTTGGGAACTGATGCAAGAAAGGTTGAGGTTTCATGAACCGGGTAGTGGCACAGGCGTCTCGCCTGTTCGAAGGAAAACGAACGGGCAGGATTCCCGTGCCACTGCCCCGTGCATGGTCCCAATGCGCGTCCAGATTTGGCGGTCGAGACTTTCCCTCAAGCTCCCGTGGTTGCGACGCCTCGTCGCAGCGGGCGGAGGCGACGCCCCGTCGCCTTCTCCCAACGGCTCCCGTAGCGGGGAGCTGCGTCCACCCGCTGCCAGCCCTCCACTGTCTTGCCAGTCAGGTTCCAACCGAGCAGAGCGCCCAAACGAACCGATTCCCCTGGCTGTCTTCGTTGGGCCTGGCAGGACAAGTTTGCGAGCGATATCGCAGTTGGCTTACCCTCACCGCATGACACAGCCAAAGCAAATAGGCTGGAGAAAACGGGCAAGCGACGCGTCACTCCAAAGATACGTTGCGCTGCCCGTAGCGGTTGCGTTGGCACTGACCTTCGCGAGCACGGTCCATCCGCAAGAATTAGCTGCAAGCCCGAGGCCCGCACAATTGAACACCCCCATCGCGAAACCACCAAACATCCTGTTTCTCTTCGCCGACGATCAGAGCTTCGAGACGGTTCGTGCGTTTGGGCATACGGACATTCGAATCTCGACCGGTTGGCGGCGCGCGGGACGACCTTCACTCATGCCTACAACATGGGCTCATGGATCGGCGCGGTTTGTATTCCCAGCCGGACCATGCTGATCACGGGGCGCAGCCTGTGGCGCGCCCAAGCCATCTATCAGAGGGTGTTACGAAAACCAAAGCGTGAAGCGGCGATTTCATTGGGTGTTTTGCGGATTTGCGTTTGGCCTGGGGGAACCTGGCGTGGGGGGACTCGGCCCCCAGTTCCAACGAAAGTTGCAGGGGCATCAAGCCCGCGAGCAACTGGCGCGGGCGGGGCCGGCCCAGCAGTGCGCGCGCCCGCAGCAACACCACCGCATCGGCCAGCAGTGCCATCACCCAAGTGAACCGTCAGCTGTTGAAGAACATGTCGCTCAATCCGAGTTGGTTTTTCGCAAACGCTTGTGCGGGTTCAATCCACGGTCGCACTTGCTGCAACACTTGTTACGCCAACCGGCTGGCCAGCGGCAACCGGCCCAGCAACGTCTCGTGCTGCGCGGGCGGATACGCAAATTGCCGCGGGCAGCGCGCCGCTTCCCAACAACAGCGACAGAGTTCCGGTTGCGCGCCAACGCCAAACCAGTGTTCCCCGGCCCGACCATCGTAACCCAGCCACGTCAGCGGTTCACCCTGCGGGCAGGCGGCCTGATCCCACGCCGCATAGGGCGGCAGCAATTTCATGTCGCTCCGCAGCTTGGTCAGCACCGCCACGCGCCAGCGCTCCCGACATTGTTGTTTGGCGGCCGCCCCCAAATACCCCATGTCCGCCACGACCAGCGGCGGACCCCAGTCCCATTGCTGCTGGCAATAGTGCAGGCTGGGCACCAGCAATCCGCCCTCGGAAACATTGGCGGGCGTCACCCAACTGACCAGCGGCACCAACTGCACCCCGACCGGGTAACGGTGCAGCCACAAGCGCAGCGTGTGTTTCTTGTCGCCCACGAAACATCGGCTTTGCCCCGTCTTGAGCGTGCGCCCGCCCAACGCCGCGCGCGCGGCGGAGTATTGCCCGGTGCTTTTTTTGAAGCCGACATAGGCGGCGGGCAGATCCGTGGCATCAATCAATCCCACCGACCACGGCTGCCAGACATAGGCGGCGACAACGGTGTCAACAGCTCTTGGTTGATCCGCCGCAATCCCGCCACGCCCACGCGGCAGCGAAACAGATGCATCATCCGCACGTCGGGCACGCGACTCTGGCGGCGCCGCGTTGCTCCGGCAGCAGTTAGACCAGCCGGTTCACGGAATGCACCGGGGAGAGCAGGCACAACCAGTGAACGCGATAGAGTTGGGCGGCGGTGTGTTCGCAATGCCGCCCGCCGGTGGGGCCGTGTGGCCAGCAGTCGTTGATGAAATCGTCGGGGACGAACGGAGCCAAGAGTTCGAGCAGCGCCGCCGTGCCGGTGGCCGGAAGATCGGAATTCATGGGCGCCAGACTACCGCCGGGAATCTAACTCGTCAGCGACAATGCCCATCCCTGACATTTCGGACGTTTCATCCGCTTTAAGAGCAGGTTACAGAAACTTTCGTAACACCCTTTGTCAGCGCGGGGCCATTCAATGGCGAAGTTCTTGAAAGTGCGGCGAGAAAAACCTGTTGTTCCGAGCGCACGGCCCACAACGCGGGATTCGGCTGATTGATTAGCCGACTGTCTGGAATGATCCACTGCCGGTCGAACGAGCGAAAGCCGTAGCGCGTCGGCGGAAGACACAAGGCGCTATCATCTGCCACGGCCATGGGCCTTGCTTCATAACCCGCGAGCGCGTTTGTCACAACCTTCTTCGAGTGCTTGTCCCCGAGTTTTCCCCCGCGCAGGTGCGGGTGAAAAAAGGTTTCCTTTTCTTCAGCGGACGCGGTGACGAGCCTTTGCCAGCGCCGTTGCAGTGACGCGCCATCCGGCGCGATGATCCAAGTGCGGCCCGGCATCACGCCAGAGCCATTGTAGATGAAGAAATCTTCCAACGCGGGAAACGCCGCCCACGCGCCCGTCGAAGCGGGCAGGAAGGGAGCGCGCCAGTCCGTCGGGTAATCCACCCAGGCTTTGCCGCTGATCGTGAGTTTGCCGAGGGCCGCAAACTTTTCAGTGCGATGTCCAGCAGGTAGCGATTGGAAGCGAACCTTGGCCGGAGTCTCAGGCTTGCTCTTGGCGGAACGTGAGGCGAGCACAATGCACACAGGTTGTTGCACGCCTTGAAAAATGCGCGTGTTGACCTCCGGCTGATGCCCTTCGGGCGAACAGTCAATGACCCAGATGTCGTCGCAGGTCCGGCGCAGGTAGTCGCGCATTTTCTGGAAGCCGGGCCCGCTCAGAAAACCCGCCACGGTGATATAGCAGACGATCCCGGTCTTGCTGCCCGGTTCGTGGTCGTAAGCTTTCCACGTCGCCCAGCGCCAGAAATAGATGTAAAGGTTGCGCAGATGTTTGCTGTGCGCGCCAACGCCCCATTCACGCGGTGGCATCCAATCCGCCAGCGGCGCGGTTTTCCCGGCCTGAGAATTTTCGCCTTCGACCCAGCCGCCGCGCCCTTTGGCCTTCTCCTTGTAGGGCGGGTTTCCCATCACGACGGTGATCGGCTCTTCGCGCTTGATCTTGTTCGCTTCCCGCCGCGACTGGGCAATTGGCGCGAGGATGCCAGGAATCCAGCCCTCGTCGTCCTCTGGATTCCCCAGCGTGTTGGTGACGAACATGCGCGCGGGCGTTTTCGGCGCGGCCCCGGTGAGTTCCACGATTTCGGCGAGAATGCGCAACTGCGCAACGGCGAAGGGGCCGAGTTGCATCTCGAAAGCAATAAGCCGGTTCACCGCGGCGTTGATCGCCTCCTGCACGGCACCTTCGCCTTCGTCCGCCTGGACGGTTTCGGCAATTTTCCGCAGAATGCCCAAAACGTAGGTGCCCGTGCCCGTGGCCGGGTCCGCCACGGTCACCGCCGGCGAGGCCAGCCCCGCAGATTGCCCGAACCGTGGACTCCGCAACATCTCATCCACCAATCGGACCATCGTGCCGACAACCTCGGGCGGCGTGTAGTAAGAACCGGTCAGCTTGCGCAGCGTGTTGTCATAGACCTCCAAAAAGTCCTCGTAGAAATAGAGCCAGGTTTCCGGCTTACCCTTGCTGATGGTTGGCCAATGGACGGCGTCGAGCACGCGGGTCAGTGTTCCGAGTGAAGTCTTGAGCGTGGCTTGATTCTCCGCGTTGTCAGTCAGGAGGCGGAGCGCGGCGCCGATCAGTGAACTCGTATGGGTCAACTCGCGGGCAATCAGTTCAAAACCGGTGGCCAGCTTGATGTCTTTCGCGCGGGCCATCAGCAATCCGAACGTCACGGCTTGGGCGTAGCCGTCGGCGAATGTTTTATCGTTCGCTTCGGGAAAGAGGAGCTTGCGCCAATCCATCGCCAGTGAAGTAAGGGCGGGGCTTTTCAAAGCCAGTTGCTCGGTCACCTCGTCCCGCAGCAACCGGCAGAGACGGGCGCTGACACGCGCCAGTTCCTTGGCGCTGCGCGGCGGAAGGGGTTCCCATCGGAAAAAATTCCCGAACAAACTCAGCAGTCCCGGTGGCGCCTGAAGTTGGCTGCCCGACGATTCGATGTCGCCGATCAGCGTGACCACCGAATCCACGAGTTCGCCATCCTGCCAGAGGCTGAACGCATTCCCATCCGTGTAGATCAGATTCGGAAGTGAGTGGAGATTCTCCCACTGCGCTTTGTCATGCGGGTCTTTGAACTTCCGTGGGTCAGCGCCTTTGCCCGGCGCCTTCAGTTCAATGAATCCCACGAGCGCCTTGTGAACGGTCACGGCATAATCCGGACGCGTCTTCAAGTCACTGACTGAGGATTCACCCACGGCAGCGACGGCCATCTTCGGCAAGTTGGCAAGTTCCGCAAAGTCCGCGAGCAACTGCTCGAACGGCGCGCGGAGTTGGTCCTCCGGTTCGCCGCGCGCCCCCGGATTTGCCAGCTTGGCTTTGGCCATGGCGCCAAACGCTGCAACTGCGGATTGAACGGTTGGTTTTTCCCGGCTCGGCATGGCGGGGTTTTACCGCAATGACGGGCAGGCGGCAATGCGGAAGGCAACGCCAATACCGGGGAAGCCGGGTAACTTCAAGCCGGTGGCGGAAAGGCTGGGATATGTCGGGACGAGAAGAGGGGTGTGCGTCCAGACGCACAGTTGGCGCCCCGGCGAACCGGGGTAAGCTGGTCCAAAACACGTGCCGACCAAAGATAACAGACGCCAGGCGCGGGTCCTGGTGGAGACGTTGGAATCACGGGTCCATGCCGGGCCGCCGGTGGGTGAAATCGAGATTCGAGCAGCACGGGATTTTTTGCGCCAGAACGAGTTTTCCACGGCCAGTGACTATTTCAACCGCCTCTCGCAGATTCAGAATCGCATGGGCGCGAGGCAGCCCGCAATCGGCCAGGAGAAACGCAATTACGGCGGCGAAGCTGCCGGCTGCTGGATGCAGTTGCAGTCCATTTACGATCACGTAATTCTTTCCACGTGTTACGGTGGGGAATTCCGCACGCAAAGAGGCCGGGTAAAAATCTCGCACCGCTTTAACCAGGCGGGCCGGATTGATTTCGTGGAATTGAAATTCCTGCGCTCCCTGCAACCCTGCCTGAACGGAGAAATCCGAAAACTCCTCATGGTCAAAAGCTATCAGTCCCTCCGCAAGGACTGGCGGGAGGCTGAGGCTTATGTCCTGCGTGTGCTGCCCCAGGAATTGATTTTTCTTTTCGCGGACTTCTTTCGGCTTCCGCGAAGGGAAACTCTCAGTTGGCTCATGAACTTCGGTCATCGCACGGTGGCCGATCTGCTTGTGGACCTGCGCAGCGGCCGGGTCAACGGCCACGAGCGCGAAGCCGGAGGCATCCCAAACCAATTGCCTTTGGTTGAGGTTCAAACGGATGAAGTTGCCCGGCCGATTCTCGAACAAGCCGCCGCCCTGGAGTCCATCGTGGAACTGAATAACGACGAAACGGCGGTGGTCCGTTACGTCCGAAAATAGTTAGCGCCAAGCCTTCGCCCCGGGCGGTTGTCGTGCATGGACGCCAGTTCAGAGTTCCGAGAAACCGCGTGCCACAGGTCCGGCATTGCGCTAAAACTGGGGCATGGACACCACACGGACCATTTCCAATCTCGCCCTTATCGGATTCATGGGCACCGGCAAGTCCTCCGTGGGTCGGTTGGTGGCGGATCACTTGCACTTCACGTTTCTGGACACCGACGATGTGATCATCGCCCGGGCCGGCAAGTCCATTGCCGATATATTTGCGCAGGAAGGCGAAGCTGTCTTCCGGGAAAAGGAACGCCAACTCGTGGAGGAACTCACCCGCCGCACGCGCACGGTGATCTCCACGGGCGGCGGATTGCCGGTCAACCCTGAAAACCTGACGAGTCTCAAAACCCACGCCCTGGTGATTTGCCTCTGGGCGGCCCCGGAAAGAATCTGGGAGCGCGTTCGCAATCAAAGCCATCGCCCCCTGCTGCAGGAGGGCGATCCGATCCAAAAAATCAAAGAACTCCTCGCGGCGCGAGAACCGTTTTACCGCCAGGCCGACGTATTGGTAAACACCGAGATGCGTTCGATGCGGGAGGTCGCGCACCAGGTGATCCACCAGTACCGACTGGCCCGCTCCGGTCACTGATGAAAGAAATCCTCCGGCAACGCGCACGCGAACTGGGCTTCGACGATTGCCGGTTCACCACGGCCGAACCGCCCGCCAGCGGGGCACAGTTGCAAGCCTGGCTCGATGCTGGCCGTCACGGGGAGATGGCCTACCTGGCCCGCAATGCGCCCAAACGCGCAAATCCACAACTGGTGTTGCCCGGTGCGCAAAGCGTGATTTGCCTCGCAATTAGCTACGCCGAAGAACCGCAGGATTCCGGCGAAGCTTCAGCCCATCGTAAATCGCCAATCGTAAATCGTAAATCCGGCGTGATCGCCCGCTACGCCCGTCATGCTGATTACCACGGGGTGCTGGGCAAACAATTGAAGACCTTGGCCGATTTGGTTGACCAATTGGGCGGCCCCGGCACGCGCTCGCTCTGGTATGTGGACACGGGACCAGTGCTGGAACGTGAGTTTGCGCAGCGGGCGGGAATTGGCTTCATCGGCAAGCACACCAACGTCATCAGCCGGCAATTGGGCAACTGGATTTTTCTCGCCGAGATTCTCACCACATTGAAACTCGCACCCGATGTGCCGGAGAAGAACCGCTGCGGCACCTGCACCCGCTGCCTCGCCGCGTGTCCGACCGCCGCCATCACGGCGCCGTTCCAACTCGATGCGCGCCGCTGCATCTCCTACCTCACGATTGAATTGAAAGGCCCGATCCCCGTCGCATTGCGTCCCGCCATCGGCAACCGCATTTTCGGCTGCGACGATTGTCTGGCCGTCTGTCCTTGGAATCGTTTCGCCCGCTCCGGCCGCCTGATGCAAACCTACGCACGCAGCGGACTGGACGCTCCGGACTTGCTGGAACTGCTGGAACTGGACGATGCCCGATTCCGCGCAAGATTTGCGGGCACGCCGCTGCTCAGGACAAAACGACGCGGGCTGTTGCGCAACGTGTGTGTGGCTTTGGGCAATGTCGGCGATGCCAGCGCGTTGCCGGCATTGCGCCGGGCCGCGGCGGATGCCGAGCCGTTGATCGCAGAACATGCGCAATGGGCGATTGAACAGATAGTCGCCAAGCCGCCAACAGACACAGCGGAAATTCAGCCATCTTGACTTCAGGCTGTCACTCAGAACTTTTGCCAAAATAGATTTCGCAGACGGTGGCGCCGACCTGCCGGTTGGCCGCGACGCGCGGTCAGTGGAAATCATGGGAACTCAGTCTCTCCAGTTTCGGCCCGTTGTTACTGCGTGGCGACTCCGGCCCTGCCGTGAGACGCAACGCCCGGAAGCTTCAAGATAGCCGTGATTATTGGTTGAGGCGGTCGCCTCACGACCGCCCCAGCTTCAATTTTTGGCGTAGCTTACCTTGCGATACCGAGCGGACTGAAGATGATGTAAAGAATCACCGTGACGACGACCACCACCACGCCCGCAATCTTGGCGCCGCGGGAGGTTTCAAGATTCAGGCGCGTGTTGGTTATGAATTGCACGGGCTGCGGCAACGGCTTCACCACGCCGATCAGCCACATCACGGCCATCACCGTGAAGAAGCAAATGGCCATGCGATCCAGGAACGCAATGTCCGGCGCGAAAAAGGCCATGCCAGCGTACAGGACCGGATTAAGCAACAGCCCCACCACACCGCTGACGCCCGGCGCGCGGCGATTGATCAGGCCGAACACAAACACCGCCAGGATACCGGGCGACACGTAACCCTGAAATTCCTGGATGTACTTGAAGATGCTGCCGAATTGATCGAGCAGCGGCGCCAGGAAACAGCCGGTTAACGCAAACACGCCCACGCAAACGCGCCCGCAACCGACCAGACCCCTTTGCGACGAACCCCGGTTCATGTACTTCTGATAGATATCAATCGTAAAAATGGTGGAAGCGGCGTTCAACACCGCCGCCAGCGAGCTGACAATCGCGCCGAGCAGAGCGGCCAGGACAAAACCGACCAGACCACTGCCGGGCGGCAGCAGTTTTTTGATCATCAGGTTCAGGGCCGCATCGAATTTATAACCGCTTTTGATTTCGGTTTCCTTCACTGGCCGGCCGGACGCCTCCACCTTCGCGTTGTGTCCCGCAACTTGCGCCGCCAGTTCCGGATGCGCAGCCTGCCAGTCCTCCGCCACCTTGAACATCACGACCGACGCGGCGCTGGTGATTTCCTTCTGGATGGCGCGCTCATTGGCGCGTTCCTGCGCCACGGCTAGATCCTTGCTATAAAGGTTGAAGGCGATGATGCCGGGAATGACCACAACAAAGGGAATTAACAGCTTCATTGCGGCGGCGAACACGATGCCCTTCTGCCCTTCCTTGAGGGAAGCCGAGCCGAGGATGCGCTGGGTGATGTATTGATTGAGACCCCAATAGTAGAAGTTGGGAATCCATAACCCGATGATGAGCGCCGTCCACGGGATGTTCTTGTCGCTGCGGGGCAAGACCATGTTGAATTTGTCCGGGTTCAAGGCGAACAGCTTCGCGAGGCCGCCCGCGCTGTCGGCCACCTCCTTCGGGTTCACACTGCCCGCGGTCAATTCGGCCACGGGCGTCATGCCCAGTTTGGAAATGGCCAGATAGGAAATAATCGCCCCGCCGACGATGAGCGCGATGCCTTGAATCAGGTCCGCCCAGGCCGAGGCGTTCAATCCGCCGGCCGCTACATACAAGGCGGCAATCATACCGATCACCCAGCACCAGCCCGTGAGGCTAAATCCGAGCATCGGATGGCCGGCGAACAATTCACTCATCGTCAGCGCACCCGCGTAGATGACCCCCGTCAGCGAAACGCCGATCAGGATCACCATCATGCACACGGACATGAGCGTGCGCGCGGTGGCGTTGTAACGGTGTTCCAGGAAATGCGGCATGGTGAAGATGCCGGTCTTGAGGAAGTACGGCAGAAAGAAAAACGCCACCACCACGAGGGTGATGGCGGCCATCCATTCGTAACTGCCAATGGCCATGCCCAGGTAATCCGCGGCCTGGCCGGACATGCCCACGAATTGCTCCGAAGAAATGTTGGCGGCAATGAGCGACACGCCGATGAGCCACCATTTCAAGCCGCGCCCGGCCAGAAAGAACGACTCACTGTCCTTGCCCTCGCCTTTGCTCTTGTACAAGCCCAACGCGATGACGCAGCCGATGAAGACGAAAAAAATGACCAGGTCCAGGGGGAGGATTTTGAATGCTTCGGTCATAGACAGATGGTGTTAGCCCGGTTTTTCGTTTGATAGCCCCAACCACCAAACCACAATCAGTTGGCTCGGAAATTCAGGCCGCGCAGCGGAGAGGTTCTAATAATTTCCTTCCCTCATGTCAAATACTCTATCAGGGGCGGCGGAGGTCGGATGTCAATTCAAGAAACTGGCGATCTTTGGGGAAGGTTGCTTCTCTGCCCACAATCTTCGGAAGGTTAATGGCCTGTCAGCATGAATCACGGTCGGCGCGTAGCCGCCGATGTGAGGCAGAATCGCCGCGAGCTTCCCCGGCGTTTCATCCGCCTCATTACTTCGGTGGCTACTTCCCAAACGGGCTGTTAACGGAGCTCCACCTCCACGAATCCCAGATCAATGTATTGCCCGCCGTCGGTCTGACGGCAATGAACGGCGATCACATTCCGGCCGGGCTGCAACGCCGCGTTAGCCGCCGGGTTCAACGGGAAGGCATCATAGCCGGTCGCGAAACCGCCCGCCCGGAACGCGAGCACGCCGTTGAGGTAAATCTCCAC
>JACZKP010000028.1 GCA_014860005.1 Verrucomicrobiota bacterium
GCCGGAACAGCCACCGCCGAGGATTACCACATCAGGCAAACTGGTCGAATGAGCCTCTGTAGTGCAGACCTTTTTGATCGCTGGATTGGATGCCAACCACTTGCGTCATCATTCCACCCTGAATAGCGGAAGTCGGGTTAGCGTAGCGCAGATTGCCCATTCGAGGGCGTTGCGGATCGGATGATTCATCCAGGAGATCGTGCCACGATTTGGATTCTGTCACCGATCAAGCCGCCGCGGTCATGGACGAGGCGGTCAGCGCGTCCGTGGCGGTCGCTCCGGCAAATCTCCGCCCACCGAGAAGGATGCGGGCAAGCGCGCGTAAAGGTCGTGCCGGTGGGCGCGCAACCGGGCCGCCAACCAGTGCCGCATGAACGCCCACAACCAATCCCGGCCCGCGTCCCCGTTCTGGTGCAGCAACCGCCGAAACTGGGCGTTCCGGTGATAGGCCATTTGCGCCCGGACGGCGAGCCGGCGCACCCAGGCGCGCGGCAGTTCCGTCTGCAAATAAACCGTCGCTTCCTCCCACACGGTTTCCGCCACGGCGCGGGGTACAATCGGCGTGTCATTGTGGATGCGACGACGCGGTGGACCCGCAATGCGACCGTGAATCATGTCATCGGTGATCATGGCGTTTCTCCTTCGGTTCTGTATGGTGGGGGTTCTTCCTTGCCGAGGCCGTGCTGCTGCGCGGAATCTCGCGACAGCCAGCCGCCTACACCGCTTCCAATTCGCGGACATGACTGATGTCCCGTTGACCGACCGGCCGCAAACCCGCCGCTCCGACTGTTGCCACCGCCACCGTTCGACCGGCGAGGGTCACGAATTCAATCTCGTAGGCAACGCCGTTTTGGTGGATGTGAACCACCGTGCCGACATCACCTGCCTCCAAACCCTCTTCGGGAAGGCTTTTCGTCAGCACCACGCAATCGTGTTCTTTAATCATAATTCAGCCTCCAAAGGATACGCACTGATCAGACGCGGTGCAACCGCCCCCTGATCCATTTGCCATACCGTTCGCACGCGCGGACACCGACTGCTGGGCGAGTTCAAGTCGCCTTCCACGACATAGCGCGGCCCAAAGCCAGTCTCCTGCGTGTTTGCCACCTCGTTGATGCGACCATGTTCCCGCAACGCTTCCGCCAGCCGCTCCCATTCCTCAAGCCGAAAACGCAACCCGACGAAGAAGCGCGCTTTGCTCGCCCCAAACCGGTGCGCCGGGTTAAGCAGATAATCCTCAATCTCCTCGCGCTCAACCACGAGTTTGTCGGGGTTAGGTAGTCTCATGCGGCTTTGCCTTCCACAATCTTGATCTCGTCCTCGGTCAGGCCGTAGAGATCATAAACGAGGCGGTCAATCTGCGTGTCCGTGGCGGCGATCTGGCGTTCCAGCGCGGTGCGCTCTTGCGGCGTCCGCACGGCGGCCAATTGCTTGTGCAATTCCAGCATCTGTTCCACCAGCTTCACGATCCGGTCGTGCAAGGCTTTATCAGATTTTCCATCCCAATCCGGAAGCGGAAGTTCGCGAGTTTGTTGAATGATGATTTTCGGAAAATCATCTCGTCGAGCAACACTGTTGAAGTTCACGAAATACCAAGACAAGAGCCGGCTGTTAAGGATACCAAGGAGGAACTGTAAAGATGGCGCGGATTGGACTTCAGGATTTGGGATAAGGCTCTGAACTGACTGATTGGTCAGAAATGTCTCTCCAGTGAATACACCTTGAAGGCGAAGCTTCCTGCTCAAGACTTGCCGAAGCATTATTCGAGGCGCGGAGAAATACTCGAAAGGTTTGGATGCCTCAACCTCCGCTTCGTAACTGACAAATCCTTTTTCACCGTGCTCCAAGTTGAACCGTTGCAGCACACCGGTGAACGCAAACTTGGGGTTCACAAGACCGCTCTTGGTCGGTTGTGGCGCGAACACCTCCATTCCACGCTTCACGAATACGAAGTCGCCAAGTGTCCGCGGTTGCTGCCTTACCTTCTCCAATATTTTGGTCTCGGCGCGCGAGCAAGTGATCAAAAACTCAATGTGCCGACTCCCCAGCCAGTCTCGATAGTATGCTGCTTTCTCGAACTGAGCAAAATCTGCCACCGAGCCAATCTTGAATTTGGATGGAAACACGAACAGTTGTACCACATCTGATTTTTCACGCTCAGGCTTCGGCACGCGTTGAGCCGTAATGACAACTGTGTCGATATAGGCTTTGAAAATGTCGAATGGCAGCGAAACAAAGCTCAATGGCTTGAAACTCTCGATAAAGAGGTTGCGCAGTGGCTTCGCGGATGGTGCTGACACCCAACCCGAAGGAATGATCATTCCCAGCAGGCCTTGATTGCGGATTAGTTGATGTCCGCGCTCGACGAACAACAAGAACGTATCGAGAGAGTTTGCCGGGCTACGGTATTTCGCTCGGAAGTAGATGGCTTCAAATTCGCCCGCAAATGCACCGTAAGGCGGATTCCCAATCACCGCGTCGAAGCCGCCACCACCTTCACCTTGTAGCAGCCGACGTGAGGAGGCTCTATCTTTACCGGTCGGATCAGTTTGAGCCTCCTCACGTCGGCTGCTACGGAAAATCTCCGGGAACTCCGCCCGCCAGTCGAAGACGTTGATGCGGTATTTCTCGTCGTCGGTGAGCTGGAATAGCATTGGCTGGTGGGGCGAGGCTCCTGACGAGCCGCCGCCCGCCTTGCCATTCAACGCCCCGGCTCGCGAGGACGCTCGCCCCACCGGCGCATAAAAATCCGGGCCGATGAGCGAGTTGCCGCACTTGATGTTGTCGCCCAGATCGGGCAACGCGCGTTCCGCGAAGAGCCGGAAGATGGTCTGGAGCGTCTGGCCGGTTTCGCCTTCGAGCACCTTTAGCAGCAGCGAGAGTTTGGTGACCTCGACGGCCTGCGAATCAATGTCCACGCCGTAGATGTTGGCGAGCAGGATGCGCTTGCGCTCGGCAATGGTGAGTTTCCAGCCCTTGCCGGTCTGCACCAGCACGGGGCGGTTGCCCTTGGCGAACTTCACCGGGTCGTTGGCGAGATAGAATTGCAGATGCCAGTCGAGCAGGAATTGATACGCGCCGATGAGAAATGAGCCGCTGCCGCAGGCGGGATCGAGGATGCGGAGCTTCGACACCCGTTCGAGAATTCGAGCGGCTTCACGCGAACTAACCGTAGGTGGGAAAGTGGGTGAGTGAGCAGGTGGGAAGGGTTGTAGCGGAGTGCTTTTCCCACTTTCCCACTCACCCACTTTCTCACTTTCTCGCGATTCAGTCAGAGCCTCCTCACGTTGTCTCCTGCATTGATCGAGGAGTTTCCCCACCGTCTGGCGGACGATGTAGTCCACGATGTAGGTGGGCGTGTAATAAACCCCGCCGGCTTTTTTCACCTCGGGTTTGTCATCCACCACGGCGCGATGGCCGTCGGTCAGCCGGATGACTTTGCCAAGGAACTGCTCATAGACCTGCCCGAGGATGTCCGCGCTGAGGACGGAGAATTCGTACGGGCTGTCGGGATAATACAAATCCCGCAGGAGACTGCGCAGGAGCTTGTCATCTATGTCGAGTTCCAGCGTGAGTTCGTCCGGCGCTTCGTGGCGGCCCGGCTCTTTCTTGAAATGAAACAGGCCGGAATTGTAGCGGTCGTCTGCCTGCTCAAAGAGTTTCGCGAGGCGCGGATAGATGCGGTCGCCATTGACGAGGGCGCGCAGCCGTCCGTAATCCTCGATGCCGCGATCTTCGCAGATGCGCAGGAAGATGATGCGATCAATGATGCGCTGGACGGCGAAATTGAGTTCGCGCTGGGTAAGCCGGGCGTTGCGCAGGGCAAGATTCTGCGCCAGTTCCTTGCGCCAGCCTTCGATGGTTTCGAGGAAGGCGGCATCCACTTCGGTCGTGCCGCGCTTGGCCCTGGTGGATTCGGCAAATTTGTCGAACGCGCCCTTGAGCACGGCCTCGCGGGAGAAACGTTCGTAAATCCAGTCCCACTTCTCCGCGTAGTCGCGGAACGTGCAGTAGAAAATACGGGCCGCACTGGCGGAATCATTCTTGTGCGGTTTGACGCGGCCATCATAGACGGCGAATTCCTCGAAGTCCGAGAGGATGCTCAACGGCAACTTGGCCGACCACGCATAACGGCGAAGTTGGTAGGCGGATGCGGGTTCGTCCTTGATGGCGACGCTTGGCTTCTTGGCCTCCAGAAAATACTTCCGCGTGCCACCAATGCGGAAGCAGTAGTCGGGAGCTTTCGTCGCGCCGGCGACGCGGATTTGGTCTTCGTGAATGACGTCCTTGTAGGCTTCGGCAAAGCCCTGGACGTTATCCATGTCCCAACCGAGCGCCTTGAAGAACGGGTCGAGGAATTCGCGGCGGACCTGGGTCTCGTTGTATTGGCCGGATTGGTACGCGTCGAACTGTTGTTCAAAGCGGGCGACGAGGTCGAGGATGACTTGAGGCGCACTCATGTCTGACGCTACACCACCCGCGCCTCACCCCTGCCTTTCACCACTTCGCCGATGAGCCAGGCTTTGTGCTTTTGCCCGCGGATGAATTTCAATACGGCATCCGCCTGGTCCGTGGCCACGATGGCCACCATGCCGATGCCCATATTGAAGACTTGATACAATTCCTCGTCCGGCACGCCGCTCTGCTGTTCGATGATCTGGAAGATGGGCAGCATGTCCCATGAGCCTTTCTTGATGATGACGTCGAGCGTCTTCGGCAGCACACGCGGGAGATTATCCACGAAACCGCCGCCAGTGATGTGCGCGAAAGCCTTGAGCGTAGGACGGGCGTCGCGCCTGTCTCTGACTTTTCCTACTGAAGATGGAGACAGGCGCGACGCCTGTCCTACGTTGAACTTCGCAATAAGTTGCTGCACCAGCGGGCCGTAACTGATGTGTTCTTTCAACAACTCCTCGCCAATCGTTCCTTTCAATCCTGGCACGCGGCTCGATGGCTTCAGTTTAAGTTGCTCGAAGAAAATCTTGCGTCCGAGCGAATAGCCATTCGTGTGCAGGCCGCTGGAGGCAATGCCAATCACCCGATCCCCTGCCCTAACGGTCTTCTGACCGTTGAGCATTTTTGATTTCTCCACGATTCCCACGATGGTGCCGCTCACGTCGTATTCGCCCTCCTGGTAGAAGCCGGGCATTTGCGCGGTTTCGCCGCCGATGAGCGCGCAGTTGTTTTCCGAACAGGCGCGGGCAAATCCCTTGATGATTTCGGTGAAGACGTGCGGCTGAAGTTTGCCCGTGCCCAGATAATCCAGAAAGAACAGCGGCTCGGCGCCCAGCACCGCGATGTCATTGACGCAATGGTTCACGAGGTCCGCACCGATGGTGTCGTGCTTGTCCATCATGAAGGCAATCTTGAGTTTGGTGCCCACGCCATCCACGCTGCTCACCAGAATCGGCTCGCGATATTTCTTGAGGTCGAGCCGGAAGAGGCCGCCGAAACCGCCGACCTTCCCCAGCACTTCGCGACGATGCGTGCTGGCGAGCAATTGCGGAAGCGTGGCTTTGACCTTGTTCCCCAGATCAATGTCCACACCGGCGCGCGCGTAAGCTTTCTGTTTCATGGCGCGGGGAGTAAAACGGGAACGAGCCGTTCAAGCCAGTTGAAAAAAGCAGGCGCCGTCGAAGTAAGGCAAATCGTACTGAAACACGAAGCACGCACTACCAGACGAGACCGACAATTAAACCAGACGCAGCGGGCGCGGAGGTTTGCGATATTTGCGGGATTGTTTGAGCCTCGATTAAGTTCTCATCGCCTCACTCGGGCAAGGGCTTCCCTTTCGTCTCCGATCCGAGCCACACGATGAAAACTCCGATCAGGTAAATTGCTGCCAGCGCCGATCCGGCTTTGGGAAAACTGCCGTCGAAGAAGCCCATCAGAGTTGCTGTCTGCAGCCCGCCCACGGCCGCGAGGATGCGGCCAAAGTTAAACGCGAAACCCTGTCCGGTCGCGCGCACGGCGGTGGGAAACAACTCCGGCAGATACAGCGGGAAGAAACCGTAGAACGCACCGGTCAGCGCCCCCGTAAAGAAGATTGAAAACAGAAATAGCGGTCCATACGCGGAGTTCGCCTGATAGAGAAACAGCGCGGCGGCAAAGGATCCGACGCACAGCATGGTGTAAGTGATCCGCCTCCCCCACCATCCCGCGATCAGCGCGGCGAGGATCGTTCCGAAAATGGCACCGATGGCGAGCGTGATCTGCGTCCATTCCCGCGCATGGACCAGCGGATCGGGCGCAAGCTGGCCCGCCCAGCGTGCGGCCCATTGGATCGAACCCCATGTGCCCAGCAGTGCCACGCCGGCCAGGGCCGCGCCAAAGATCATCCGCCGCATGACCTGATCTCGGCTGACGGCGCGCAAACTGCCCGCGGCTTCCGCCCGCGCGAGATACTGTCGCACAGGAAAGAGATAACTCATCAAGGCGACCACCAATCCGATGACCGTGACACCCGTGGCCGCGAACCAGCCCGGACCGGCGGGCGACCACGCCCAGATGATCGCCAGTGACGCCGCGCATCCGACGAGCACCCCCAAGAGATCAGTCTTCGCCCAATGCGAAGTCGCGCCGCGTTCGCGCTCCGCCTCCCACTTCTCCGATTCCGGCACAAACAACCGGATGAAAAAGATCAACAGCGCCGGAAAGGCGCCACTGATCATCAGAAACCGCCAGCCCGAATTTGCCAGCAGTTTGTCCGCGAACACTTCCGACAAGCCAACCCCGAGCATCAGCGATTTGGCGCCGCCAATAAAGCTGATGAGCACAATGCTCAAAACGCCCACCAGCAGGAAGCCCACGTTGGCAGCGGCGCCGATCAACCCCGCCACCAGTGCGCGGGACTTGCCGGGCCAGATTTCGTTCACCAGCGCCACACCGAGCGACCACTCCCCGCCCATGCCCAGCGACGCGATGAAGCGCAGCACCGCAATGTGCCAGGCCTCCGTGGCCAGCCCGCACAGGCCGGTGAAGATCGCGTAAGTGAAGATGCTCAACGACATCGCCTTCACGCGCCCAATCTTGTCGCCCAGCCAGCCGAACAACACGCCGCCCGTGGCCGCGCCCACGAGAAATACCGCGATGATGGCCCCGAACCATTTGGCCGCCTCCCCCGCCGCTTGCGGTCCCAGCAAATCCGCCAGCGCCGGTCCGCCGACCAACGGAAACAGGCCCATTTCAAAGCCGTCAAACATCCAGCCAAGAAATGCGGCCACCAGTACGAGCCATTTGGCCCGATTACCGGAGGCGGAAACAACTGTCGCCGGGTGCGTCATCATTGGTTGCGTTACTTGCTCAACAGAAGGCGCTACCGGAACCCTTTTGGGTGGAGCGGGCAATCAATTTCTCGCCCGGATCGCAACTTTTTGCGCGTTGCATTTTTCAATTAGTTGTGGCACCCAATCGCCTGTAAATTCATTTATGCGCTGGCGCGTCATCTTGTTTCTCTCGCTGGCGGCCAATCTCGTTCTGGCTGCGGGATGGTTTATGTCCAGCCGCCGTGAAGCATTGCGCACCCAGGAACGGTCCCGCCCGGAAATCTCCGAGCCGGCGCAAATCAAAACCAACGTCGTCGTGCGGCGCCAGTTCTTTTCCTGGCAGGAAGTCGAATCGGAGGATTATCCCAACTACATCGCCAATTTGCGCGCCATCGCCTGCCCGGAACAAACCATCCGCGACATCATCATCGCGGACGTGAACGCGCTTTATGCCCGGCGGCGAGCCACGGAAGTGTTCACGCCCGAGCAACAGTGGTGGCGCAGCGAACCGGATACGAATGTGCTCCAGCTCGCCCTCGCCAAAGTGCGTGGACTGGATCAGGAACGCCGCGCCCTGCTCACTCAATTGCTGGGGGATCACTGGGAAGGCGGCGACCTTGTCAACCTGCCGCGGCCCACGCGACCCGGCCTTGCACTGGATGGGCCAATCCTGGGCGGGTTGCCCGCCGACGTAAAACAGGCGGTTCAGGAAATCATCGTGCAGTCCCAGGAACGCACGGAAGCTTATTTGCAATCCGGCGAACCGGATCCTGCGGAGATGTCCCGGCTGCGCCGCCAACTCCGCGACGAACTTGCCCAGGTGCTTTCGCCGCATCACCTCGAAGAATTTCTCCTGCGCCATTCAGAAACGGCGGCAACGCTGCGAAACCGCTTGGGCGAGCTAAAGTACTTTAACGCGACGGCCGATGAATTCCGCGCGGCGTTCCACGCCATTGACCCGATTGACTTGAAGCTGGAAAGCCTGGCGGGCGCAACCGATACCAGCAGCGTGCAAATGCGCGAGGCCTTGGAGGCGCAGCGCGAAAAGGCGCTGGAGGTCGCGTTGGGATCCGAGCGTTATCAGCAATATCGGCAGTTGCAGGACGCGACGTATCGCGACGCTTACGCCACCGCAACGGAAGCCGGCGCACCCGAAACGGCGGGCACGCTCTACGAGATCAATCAAGCCGCCGCCCAGGAGTTGGCGCAGATTCGCGCCAATACCAATCTCAGCGCGCAGCAACTCGCGTATGAACTGAAGAAAGCCGAACTGGAACAGATCAAGGCGCTGGCCCAGGCGCTGGGCGAGGAATTGCCGCCGGAACCAACGCCCCAACCCAAACCGCCGCCGCCAAAACTCCATGTTCTCGCGCCAGGCGAGGGCCTGGATTTTATCGCGCGACTCTACGCCGTTGATCCGAACGCGTTGCGCGCCGCTAATCCGAATTTTGACAGATTGAAGCCCGGCCAGCCCGTGAACGTTCCGCTGAATCTCCTGCCGCTCATTCCCGGCCCTCCCATGCCGCCGCAGTAAGCAGGCTCGTTTTCGGCAATCAAACCATGCGCACAGTCATTCAGCGGGTCAGCAGCGCCAACGTTACCATTGACGGTCAGATAAAAGGCGCCATCACCCGCGGACTGGTGGTACTGCTGGCCGTCGAAGAAGCCGACACCGCCGAGGACATCGAATGGCTCAGTGGAAAGATTGTCCGGCTCCGAATCTTCGACGATGAGAACGGTGTGCTGAATCGCTCCGTACAAGATGTCGCCGGTGAGATTTTGCTCATCAGCCAGTTCACGCTGTTTGCCAGCACCAAGAAAGGCAACCGCCCGTCCTACAGCCGGTCCGCGAAGCCGGAAATTGCCGTGCCGCTCTATGAGCAATTTATCGCGCGCCTGACCCAAGACTTTGGCAAACCCATTCAGACTGGAGAATTCGGCGCACAGATGATTGTCAGTCTCGCCAACGACGGCCCGGTCACGGTCATCATTGATTCGAAGCAGCGGGAGTAAAGTGATGGTGGCAAACTGGCGATGCCTTTGCCATGACCGTTGCGAACCCAAAGGAGGATTCAATAATCAATTACTTCAGCACGATTCTTTGGCAAGTGATCCGATCATTCACAAACTCAATTGCCACATAAAAGCTGTCCCCCGACGCGTTCGTAAAGACCATGTGGCCGAAATTGGGATTCATTGTATTCCGCACCAGGTAAACATCCTTGCCGCCATCCGGGGCAGTTGAGCGTCCGTCAGGCACAGGATGGCAATCCTGCGTGTGCCCATCCCGCGCCAGCGCCGCACGCGCTTTTTGGATGGCGAGTTGTTCGGTGAGGATTGTTGCGGGATTTGCCAGTTGGAAAACGTGACGGGCGCCATCTCGGGCCGCCAACGTCCTGTCCAGCCGATGCGAGAACCAGAGAACAACTCCGGCATATAAAAGCATAAGCGCCGAAAGAATGAGGACAATGGCCCTTGCCCGTAATCGCGAAAAAAACACCAAGCCGACAACGACCGGCACCAGAATCACAATCCCAATAATAATGAGACTGTTCATTTAGAAACCTCGTTCGCCCAACTTCAACTGCTCGACGATCTCACTGAGCTAACAATCAGCGGATCGCTTCGGCCGTCGAGCGTGACTCTTTTGAATGCCGTGAACGGGTAAACATCAGATAGATCAGCCTGTGCGTCTTGGCCCATTTCAAGCCGAGCCTCATAGCGATCCGCCCATACTTCGTTAACAATCGTCTGCACTCCCCTGTGTCCACTCCGCAGAATCTCCACACGATCGCCTTTCACGAATGGAGCGCCATTCAGCCGCTCCCTCCATCGGAATACCGGCGGCAGGAACATGCTGCCGATCACCAAGGACAACAGGTAGCCCAGCAAGCCGGACACGACTGCGAGGAATCCGGCCAATGCGATCATCCAGGCAGAATCGAGTGCTGCTGACAACGGATTGAACGCAGTCAGCGCGAGGATTACTGCGCTCAACGTAAAGAGGAAGATCCAGAGCCTGGTGAACCAGGCATCCGCGAAGAACCGCTCCATGACTGATGTCTTAACCTTCGGCATATAGCAACTCACTCTGGACTCCATCGCCAATAAATCTTCTCGCGAACACGCTCCACTACAATTGATGCGTCGTAACGGACAACCAAGGTACGCTCATTCAACAATCCAACGCGTCTCCATGAATCTTGGCTCTTTAATTCCGCAGTGCTGGCGGTCGGTGTGCCGAGCGCCTTGATCACCTGCTCCCGCGACATACCCGGATGCACTGATCTCCATGCGCGCGGCTTCAAGGCGATGAAAAGACCCGCAGACCATTGAAGTACCAAGACCAGAGTGACCGAGCTTGCCGCTATGACGAACAACGTACGTCTCTTTGAAATGAAAGCTTGCATAGGCTCACCGACAAAGAACTCCGCGAAAATATTATCAAGGACTACAAACGCCTGAAGACCTGGATACTCCGCGATTCCAATGCTGTCGAGCCGGAAACAACTCAGTTCGTCCCCACCGTCCGCCCCACCGACTCACACCTTGATTTGCTGCTTCGCCAAACGAGGCCGGACCAGTTTGAACTTTGAATTTTGCCCGTTGCCCCCTATAACCACGGCGTGGCCGAACCATTTAAGCAACCGATTGATGCGCGCACCGCCTACTGCGCGGTCTTTGGTCACCCCGTCAAACATTCCGCGTCGCCCGCCATGCAGAACGCGGGCATCGCGGCGCTCGGGTTGAACTGGCGCTATCTGGCGTTCGATGTTGACCCGGCGGAATTGCGCGCCGCGCTTTCCGGGGCGAGGACGATGCGCTTCGTGGGCCTTAACCTCACTGTCCCCCACAAGTTGCTGGCGCTCGACTTGGTGGAGGCGCTGGATGAATCCGCAAAACTGTGGCGCGCGGTGAATACGATCCGCTTCGAGGGACGCGACCGGCACAGCAACTGGCTGCCGATTCAGCACTTTGACCAGGCCGGCACGACACCGGATAAAATCCGCGCCCACGGTTTCAACACGGATGCCGAAGCCATCGTGCGATCTTTGCGCGAGGACCTGGACATCGAGCTGCACGGCAAGCGGGTGCTGCTGCTCGGGACCGGCGGTGCGGGCGGGGTGGCCGCGCTGAAATTGGCGGCAGAGGCGGTCGGGGAATTATTTCTTGTCAACCGTACTCACGCCAAGGCCGCGTCCATCGCGGCGGAAATCCGGCGGCGACAGCCGAATCTCAAAGTGCATCTCGATTATCCCCGGGGCGAGGTGGACCTGGTGGTTAACGCCACTTCCCTGGGCCTCTCGCTGGACGATCCCTTGCCAGTGGACGAGAAGCAGTTTTCCCTGCGCCAGACGCGGGCGCTGTACGACATGATTTATCGCCCGGCGGAAACCCCGCTGTTGGCGGCCGCCAAGGCCGCCGGCTGCCGCACCGCCAACGGGCTGGGCATGTTGCTTTATCAGGGGGCCAAGGCGCTGGAAATCTGGACCGGCCAACCGGCACCCCTTGAGGTGATGCGCCGCGCGCTGGAAGCAAATGTCTATGGGCATTGAAGCGATTTTCGATTCCCGCAATTGGGCGCCAGTGCCTTTTCATTTCTGGTCGTTGGTATTCTTTGTGTTTGGGTGCATGGTCGGTAGTTTTCTGAACGTGTGCATCCATCGGATGCCCCTGGGGATGAGTGTGATTTCGCCACCGTCGCATTGTCCGCACTGCCAGTATTCCATTCCGTGGTATCTCAACGTCCCGCTGGTGACGTGGCTTTGGTTGCGCGGTCGGTGTCGGAATTGCAGCGCGCCGATCTCGCCGCGCTATTTCCTGGTCGAACTGCTCACCGGCGTGACGTTTCTGGTCTGCTGGACGGTGTTCGGCCATCAGTCGGCGGCGCTGGCGCTCATTTATGCGCTGTTCCTCGCGGGCTTGATCGCGGCTACGTTCATTGACCTTGAACACTTCATCATCCCGGACGAAATAACGATCGGCGGCGCCGTCGTGGGGTTCTTTTGTTCCTTCCTCGTCCCGGCATTGCACGGCGAGACTTCGCTGACCGGTGGAATGAAACAAAGCGTGCTGGGCATCCTCATGGGCGCGGGACTGATTTACGCGATCCTGCGCCTTGGCAAACTGATGTTTGGCCGGCAGACGCTGGAGTTGCCGGGTAACACCCGAATTCACTTCTCCGAAACCGCCCTGCATCTGCCGGACAAGGACATTCCCTATGAGGAACTGTTCTACCGGCAATCCGATGTCATCGCCATTCAGGCCCAGACGGTCGAACTGGTGGACCGCTGTTACAAGGATGTGCGGGTGCGCTTGTCGCCCAAGCGGCTGCTGATTGGCGATGAAGAGTTGAATCCCGAAGAAGTGCCGCACCTGGAGGCGGTGAGCGCGGAGATCGTTCTGCCGCGCGAAGCGATGGGTCTGGGCGATGTGAAATTCATGGCAGCCATCGGCGGGTTCCTGGGGTGGCAGGCGGTGATCTTCTCGCTCGTCATCAGTTCGCTCATTGGGTCGCTCGTCGGGGTGGCCCTGATCGTGATGCGCAAACGCGAGTGGTCGTCACGCCTGCCTTACGGACCCTACATCGCTCTGGCAGCCGTGATCTGGTTGTTTGCGGGGAAACGCATTCTGGCAATGTTCTTCGGCCCCTTGAATGGTTGAATCGCCCAACTGAACCAACCCAGGTATTTGCTACTTCTGTAGCGCGGATTTCCAATCAGCTGTATCGCAGGGCTTCCAGCCTGCGTCGCGTTCGGCATGGTGACCGCGACCGAATTGCGACACGCTGCCGGTTGGAAACCGGGATACAGCAGGTTGGAAACCTGCGCTACCTCGCCGCGCCATCGTAACTCGCGCGGAGACGTGTGAATTATCCGGGCTGTCCACACTCCGAGGTAACCAGTAGTGGCACGGGTGTCTCGCCCGTTCGAATGGAGTCGCACGGACGGAACGCTCCTGCCACTCTTGAAAGCTGTGTCTGGTTGCCGCCGCCCGGCAATGTCTGTTTAATCCCGCCGATGATTGTTTATCACAACGGCCGGTGCCTGCCAAAGGAGGACGTCTGGCTCTCGCCGGATGATCGCGGCTTTCTTTTCGGTGACGGCGCCTATGAGGTTGTCCGGGCCAGCAAAGGCAGGCTCTTTCGCGCCGCTGCGCACTGGCAACGCCTTCAGCACAGTCTGTCGGCCATCGAAATCCAATGCCCGGAACCGGGGACGCTGGACCAGATCGCAGCCGCATTGTTGGAACAGAATCAACTACGGACCGCTGAGGCCACGGTTTATCTGCAAGTCACGCGGGGGGTTGCCCCGCGTAAACATGCGTATCCCCAACCGCCGGTGATGGCCACCGTGTATGGATTCGCCGCGCCATTCGCGCCGCCACGCGAGAAGTGCCGGACCGGCGTCCGGGTAATCACCCTTCCCGATCTCCGCTGGGCGCGGTGCGATCTCAAGGTGATTTCTCTCCTGCCAAATGTCATGGCCAACCAGCAGGCGCAAGCCGCCGGCGCACAAGAGGCGATCTTTATCCGCGACGGCGTGATTACGGAAGGATCGCACACGAACTTCGCCGCCGTGCGCGAAGGCGCCCTCTGGACGCACCCCGAAAGCCAGCTCATTCTCAGCGGCATCACCCGCCGCACCGTGCACGAACTGTGCCGCGAACTGCAAATCCCCATTCAGGAAATCCCCATCCGCGAAGCCGAACTCGGCGCGGTGGAGGAAGCAATGTTGCTGGGGACAACCAGCGACGTCATGCCCGTCGTCCGCGTCAATGACCAGCAAATCGGCGACGGGCGACCCGGCCCAGTGACACGCCGTCTGCAGGACGCATTTCAAAGCTTGTTCACGCGCGAAACCAGCGTAGTCAGCCGATAAGGCTGCCTATCAGCAACTCGCCCCATCGCAAGACCCAGAGGGCAATGGCTCGTTATTCTCCGGCGCCACGGCAGCGGGAACCCGGCTTGCTTATTGGCTCAACGCAGCCAGATGACGTTCCGCTTCAATCGCCGCCGCGCACCCCATGCCGGCAGCGGTGATCGCCTGGCGATAAACGTGGTCAGCGCAGTCCCCCGCCACAAAAACACCGGGCACATTTGTGGACGCGCCTTGCTTGGGGACGACATAGCCATTTTCGTCCAGATCAATCTGGTCCTTGAAGATTTGCGTGTTGGGCACGTGGCCGATGGCAACGAACACACCCGCGCAGTCAATGACACTGTCGGCATTCGATTTCACGTTCTTCACGCGCACACCGGTGACCTTGTCCTGCTGCACATCGAGCACCTCGGTCACTACCGAATCCCACACCGGCTTGATCTTGGGATTTGCCAGCGCCCGTTCCGCCATGATCTTTGAGGCGCGCAAGGTGTCCCGGCGGTGAATGAGATGAACCACCGAACCAAAGCGGGTGAGATAGGTGGCTTCCTCGCAAGCGGAATCGCCGCCGCCTACAACCACGAGTGGTTGATTGCGAAACATCGGCAGCGCGCCGTCGCACGTCGCACAGTAGGTCACGCCCTTGTTCTCCAACTGGTGCTCGCTCTCCAATCCCAGGTGCCGATGACTTGCTCCGGTGGCGATGATGACCGTCCTGGTTTCCACCGGTTCACCATCCACAGTTAGCACGTAGGGTTGCTTGGAAAAATCAGCGCTTTCCACCGTGCCAAAGCTGGTCTTGGCGCCAAAACGTTCCGCCTGCTTTTGCATCCGCGTCATCAGTTCAAAACCGTCCACGCCCTCGGGAAAACCCGGAAAGTTTTCCACAATCGTGGTGGTGGTAAGCAGTCCTCCCGGCTGAATGCCGGTCAGCACCAGCGGCTGAAGACCGGCACGGGCGGTGTACAAAGCCGCGGTCCAACCCGCGCAACCGGAACCAATAATGACAACGTTTTCCATAGGGCGCGCAAGGTAGATTTGCAGGAGCGCCAAGGCAAGCTACGAGTGCCGCACGCCACCCTCCGGTCGCAATTCCTTGGGCAGCCACCAGCGCAGCAACGGTTCCGTCATCGCCGTCGTCAGCAGGGCCATGATGACCAGCATTGTGAACAGCTCGCGATTCAACAGCTTCAGATCGAGGCCGATGTTGATGGCCACGAGCGCCATCAGGGCCCGGGTGTTCATGAGCGCCGCAATGCACCCAGCCTCACGATGGCTCTGCCCCGTCAAGCGCGCCCCCAGATAACAACCGCCCAGCTTGCCCGCAACCGCCGCCGCCAGTACCAAGGCGCAACCCAGCCAGGCGAGGCCGGTTTTTAAAGCGCCAATTTCTGTATTCAGTCCCGTGTTGGTGAAAAAAATTGGCACCATCGCCACGATGACGAATTCGGAGAAACGATCCCGCCAAGCTTTCACCAGGTCCACCTGCTGATGCAGCGAGACCCCCAGCAGGAACGCGCCGAAGATGGCAAAGACACCGAGGCGATTGCTGACCAGGCAACATCCGAACAGCACCAGCAACAGCAACGTGAGATAGGAGGCGGACATTCCCGCGTACTGATTCTTCGCCTGACTCCGCACCCACACGCGGCGCAGCCACGGGCCGACCAGCTTTTGCAGAATCAGGAAAAACCCGATCACGCCGATCACCTGGGCAAGCAGTTTCCAACCGTCAAAGCCGGAACTCACCAACGCCGTCGCCAGGGCGAGCAGTATCCAACCTGTCACGTCGTCAATTGCCGCCGCGCTGATGCCCATGGCGCCGATGGCGGTGCGCTCGAGTTTCATTTCGAGCAATATCCGGCCCATGATGGGCAGCGCGGAAATTGAAAGCGCGATGCAAAAAAACAGTTGAAACCCAAATTGCGGAAGCGTGGGCGCAAAGTTGCGATGCAGCCACGGGCCAATCGCCAGTCCGCACAGAAACGGCACCACAATTCCCGTCACGGACACCGCCGTCACGGTGCGCGAACGGCTGCGCAAATGGCCGTAATCGAATTCCATTCCAACCTGAAACAACAGGAGAATCAAACCCAGCTTGCCGAGCAATTGCAGCGACTGTTGGGTCTCCGCCGGAAAGAGCACCGGCCAGTCCGCCGGCCAGATTGCCCCGATCACCGACGGGCCAAGCAGAATGCCTGCAAGAATTTCGCCCACGGCCAGCGGCTGGCCGAGCTTCTTTCCCAGGCGACCAAACACCCAGGCGGCCGCAATGATGATCATCCATTGCAGCAAAACGAGCTTGGCATGGTCCTCGATGGCGGTGGGATTCATGAGTTCGGCTGGCCGGGAGATAATCTGGGACAGGAAATGAAGCAAGGCGGAAAAATAAAGAAGGAGCGGCCATACGAATCGGTTCGCTTCTACGCCAAGCCACGAAACGCTTCGTTGAAGCGCTGGTGAACCTGGTCGCCTCCGTCACCACCACCATCACCAAACCCTACAAATGGAAATCTCTGTCAGCCGGCGGGTTCTTTCTCTGCGAGAGTGTCGAAATCCGTGAAAATGCGATTACATCAATTAAATCCGTAACCACTGACTGGTTCATTTAAGCCGTTTGAGCAACAGCCATCGTTGCCCAGCACGGGAACAACATCGCCGCGATTAAAGCTGGTCATAGTCTAGTTCTGGGGCTGGTCCAAGCTCTGCCCACGTGTCCGCCACTACACTTTCCATTGGGGCTTCCGTCTCGCGTTGACGCTTCAGAAAATCGAGGTAATGCCGGAGTTCGCGGAGCACCGTCTCCGGCTGACGTTTGATTTCCTCAAGCAAGATTTCCTGTGTGCTCATGCCGGAAAAATAGCCTGTCTTGCGAGCGAAGCAACGCGATTTCCGCAGCGAATCCGGCATCGTTCAGCCCGGCGGGACCGGCAGGTTGCCCGTGTCACCGGCCAATTGAAGCAACGAGTCTGTCACGCTGCCGCCCTCGTCCAGTTGACGAAGGTGTAGCCGCTGTTGGCCGTCGCCGCTCACATCCGCGAACTGCTCGCCGGACGAGGTGACTCGCGGATTGCAATTCTATTGGACGCGGACACGGTAAAGCCGACTTAACCCGGTGGCTCCGGTGTCTTGCAAATCAATAGTTCCCCCTGTGCCGCCAACCGTTTGAACAACCGTCCAGTTTCCCTCGTTCAACGAGTTCTTGAATTCCAAGACATAGTTGAAGCCGATTTGCGACGACAGGGAAAGCGTGAAAGTCGTTCCTGTCAAACGGGGATTGGTGAGCGCCGGTCGCGAGGGCGCTGCCACAATGAGATGTGCCTCGGAACTCGTAACGCTGCCGACGGCGTTCGACACGAGAACGGAATAAGCGCCAGTGTCTCCGAAGAGAGTATTTGCACGCGTGTAGCTGTTAGATGTGGCTCCCGCGATATTGGTCCCGTTCAACTGCCATTGATAAGTGAGCGGTTGCGCGCCCACCGCCAAAACCGTCAAGCTCACGGCCTCGCCATGCGCGACCGTGCGGCTGAACGGTTGAACCGTAATCACCGGCGCGCCGTTGCCCAAGAGCGCCAGACTGTGATTCCACCCCGCGGCAATGCCCACCACGTTGGTGGCAGTCGGCGGAACCGTCGCCAGCCCGAAGCCATTGGTGCCCCAACTAACCACCGTGCCATCGGCGCGGAGGGCCAGATTGTGATAAGCACCCGCGGCAATGGCGACCACGTTGCTCGCCG
>JACZKP010000029.1 GCA_014860005.1 Verrucomicrobiota bacterium
GCTTTTTGACTTTCTTTAGTTTTGATCTGTCCTCAATTCTTTTAACATATCGCACCAAGTCCATCGCAGCTGCGACATGCAGGCAGCATTCCTTAACTCGTGGAATGTCGTAAACAATCGGAAGCGGACTTCGACACAGCCCTTCGAACACGTCACATGCGATCTTTAAAGAAAGTAATCCAGATCGGCCGCCACGGCTCGGTTCCTTGTCGAAAACAAATTGCTCAAGCTCGATGAGCCCAGCTTTGATTTCTTTAATGTGGAGACTCTCCTGTGTTACGTCTGGCTTCATATGCGCCGCTAAATGCAAAACTTCCTGACTCAAAGCATCGTCATGATCGGCCTACCAGCGTTTGCTGGCGGATAGTGAGAACAGACCTTAGGAGCGTATTGCATCCGGGGGTGATCCGCAATCAGGCCCCTATTGCCATCGTACGATAAATAGACTGGCCCTCGCGTTTCCTGGGTCCAACCGGTCAGCGCATTAACGGCCAAACCGACTGCGGTGGATGCCAGCACACCATTGGGCCACACAACTTGGGGCCTCGGGCCAGCAGCGCCATAAGCTTGCGCTTCCTTCGCGAGTTTTTCAGAAGTGATAAATCCAAGGCACTTCATGCATGCATGCCCGGGAGCCGATAGAATTATCTGGCCAGCCATTCGGGGCGGCTCGCCTTCCACCTGATGAATGTCCATGCCAGTATCGATGTATAGTATTAGGTGGCGCCGGCAAAAGGTTTCCAACTCATCCCGGTCCTGAAATGAATCCACGCATCCAAACACAATGTCACAGCCCATCAGAGGTTCCGATTTCGACTGCCAGCGGTCCCGGATGGAGATGATTTTCGCCGCTGGTTGCAGGCCTCGTACTACGCGGCGCGCAATCTTGAGCTTTTCCCGTCCGATATCCCGAATGGTCGCCCCAACCAGACGGTTGAGGTTCGTGTCCTCAGCCGTCTGCGGATCGTACAGCACGTAATGCTGGAATCCGATGTGGGCCGTCTGCTGGTCGATGTGGGAACCGCCACCACCTAGCCCCACAATTCCGATGGTTGCCCGCTCGATTATTTCCTGACTGCCTTCACCCAGGAACGACTGCCGTTGATAACGTGGGTTCATAAGAATTCAACCCTCCCAGAAACGACGCTGATGCTCTTGAGTTCGATCAGCCGCTTTTGACCCGGAATCGCAAATGAACCCCAGGCGTGGGTGTTGCTCAAAATCATGAACCCATGCGGGACTTGCGGATCCAAATTGCGGAAGCTGGTTATCAAACGTGGTTGATTCTCCGTATCTGTAGGACTCGGTGATGGCCGCCCGCGGTGTTCGTGCTGGTGAATGTGGATTTGCCCGACCTTGTGGGTCAGGATGCGCTGCATTGCCGACTGGATTGCTGTACTCCCGATGCAGGCAGCGGCATTGGAGTCGCGGACATAATCCTCGTCGGGCACCGGATCGTAGCCGGTAACCACAACCAGGTCCGGGCGTGATGTTGGCCGACATCGGAAAAACCCGACACGTTCATACGCGAATAGGTGTGGTCGAGGAAGGTCCTGTCGCGCCAGCGCCATGACCGACTGTGGGATGCGAAGGGTGAGGTTCATATGAGTGCGCTCAAGTGACTGGATACCATTTGAGCCAGTCGTTGTGCTGACGCCCCGATTTTCCACGAATAGGCGTGCCAGTTCCGCTCGCCGATCCTGACGCCGTTGGCGTTCCAGTTTAGCGGGCGAGGGCCGGCCACCTGCTTCGCGAAAAACAGGCGGGACGTGTACCCGTCGCGGGCGGATGGACACAGCAGCGCGTCCACTTTGTCTGGGACACAGCTCTTGGGCGTTAGCAGGTTTGGCATTACGAAATACTGTACTCCGGCCTCCTCAATGAGGCTCAGGCCGGAATACTGCCCCTTCAACTCGTCAATTTGGTCTTGGGGATACATGATCAGGATGAGGCGTTGTCCCGGGGATGGCTGACGAACACCTCGCCACACTGGAGTTCGACCACCGCATTATCGTCCAGGGGCACCATCTGACTGTTCACAATCTTGGTCAGAACATCAGCCAGCGGAATGCCCGCGCGTTTCTTCAGCTCCTGCACGGAGGCACTCGCCTGGTGGAACACGTAGTCTTTCCCGTTGATTTTGACTGTGATGGTGAGTTGGTGAGGCCGGCGGGTGTAAAACACGGGGCCGTCGGCAAACCGAACCACATCATCCAGGCCGATGAGTTTGTCATTGGGGGATTGGTAATCCCGGAAGAGAAGCACATCCAGCGTAAAGCCGAACAGCTCCCGTAACATGCGCCCCGTTTGCTCGCCGCGCAGAGTTTCCTCCGGCCGGTCATCCACGAAAAACGCCAACTTGGGCGGCGCGTGTTGGCCCGTGGGCTTGGGGGCATCGCACTTGGATATAGCGTAAAAGGCATTCCCCTCCGCCAGATCAATGAATTGGTCGTCTTTCAGGGCAATGTCATGGTCTCCGCCAAGGTCGCGGACGAGAATTTCACCCGGCGCGATGCCGCCCTGGTCCTTCAAGACTCTGACTTCGACCCGCTGTTGTGGTGCGGGTACAAATTTGTCCTCGACTACGGCGGCCCATTTCGGTGCCGGTTTGTTTGAATTTTGTGTGCCTGCCAGCGCATCCGCCTGGCCCGTAGCTTGAATTTTGATGTCCATACAATATTTGATGGGTTTATTCGTGCTTCCTCGATATAAAGGGTGTCGCGAACTCCCCCGTCATACATAATTGCTGGCGGGAGCCCGGTTTCTTGGGAAACAATCTTTCTCAACATCCTGGTAAATTCTTTTCCAAAAAACAGGAAGGTCACCAGCATATCTCTTTGGGGCAACCTGTATGTCAGACGATTACATGGAATACTTGAAAAATGACGAGCGCCGCCAGGAAGTGGCGCTCAGGCTGTTTGACTACGCGCGCGAGCTACTCAATTGGCAAGAGCACAAAATGCTCCCTGGTGGTGTCGATCCCCAGGATGTCGTGTTTGAGGTCTTCAAGCGCATCGCAGCAGGGACACGTACGCTGAACGACAATTACCCATATGAAGTCCAGTTGAAGGGGATGGTCAGGAGCATCATATCCAAGCTGTTCGAGAAAACAGATGCCCAGCTGGAAAACATCCCGGTAGACGAGGACGAACTTGGGTACGCAAAGGTGGAAATAGCTCTGGGTGTCGGCGGATCGGATTCCGCCTTTGAATCTGCCGAATACAGTGAGCGATTCGTCAAGTTGGTCGAAAACCACCCAAAAGTTCAAAAAGACCCTGATTTGGGGCTGGTCATTCTTGCGTATATCGACGGAGCCAGGGCGCCCCGGGAAGTCGCCGACGAAACCGGCATCCCAATAAATCGTGTTTACGAGTATAACCGGAGTCTGCAGAAGATTCTGAATGAAGTTAAGGCTCAGATGAAATGAAAAGGAATTGATATGAGCACAGACTATCGAAAAGCCGCAAAAAACCTGCGAGACGCAGTTTCAGACAACTCCCATATGTCGGCCGCTGAACTTCGCGAGAAGTTGACCGAAGAGGGAGTGAACGTTGATCAGTTTCTCGCCCGGGCGGACATTGCCTTCCGGCATGGTCTCCAAGAGGGTGTGCGCCAGCAGTCGGCCCAAGCCAAAGCCCGGGCAGCCGTCCTTAAGGGCGCGTTATTCGGCAGCCTCGTTGGTAAATCCCGCGAAGCCTTGATCGCCCTGTACGAAAGTGCCACCGCCGGCAACTACGGCTCCGAGGCCATGGCTCGCTGCCGCAATAAGAACGCCGATGGATTGACCGACGATGAGCTCAGATCCTGGCTGGAAGATATCGAGCGGCTCAACAGCGGAAAATGACTTATGGCCGCACTCTCTGAACTCCGCCAACAGGCCTGCCGGCAAGCTGCGCATCAACTGTTGGCCAAGATCAAGGTCGGTTCTCCCGATGAGATTGACTTGGAAGTGCTGGCCTACGCCGCGGGTAAGCTGCTGATCGAAGAAGGCGGACTGGATACGGCAGAAGGCCGCATCGTAGCATCTCCCGGCGGCGGTGGAGTCATCCGGATCAGAACCGGGCTAAATCCAGGACGGAATCGGTTTACGGCGGCCCATGAAATTGGGCATTACGTGCTGCACCCCTTGGTGCCCCTCGACCGCCAACACACCGCTCGGGATTTCACAATCTGGAACGTTGCGAGTGAGGAAGCTGAAGCCAACGTGTTCGCTGCAGAGTTGCTCATGCCGGAATTTTTGTTCAAACCCCGTTCGCGGGGTAAAAACCCGTCGTTGGCCTTGCTTGATTCACTGGCTGCCGAGTTCAAATGCAGCTTGATGGCAACAATTTTTCAATACGTCCATTATACCAATGAGCAAGTTGCATTGGTCGTCAGCGAGAACGGCAGTATTTCCTGGGTGAAGCGAGCCAAGAATTTCTGGCCCCGAACGGTGACCGGGAAAATCCGAGCACACACGGCTGCCGGTGAGCGTTATTCTGGGAAGTCTGGAGATACCGGGAAAATGGTGCGTTCGCCGGTTTACGCTTGGTTGGCAAATTTCGAAAACGATCACGACCACGACATCATGGAGGACACGCGGTACATCGATTATTACGATCGGATGATCACCCTCCTTTGGTTGAAGGACGACTTGGAGGAACGATAAGAATGCCAGCAAAGCGCGACAAGTTTGCAGAAAAGCACGAACAGGATTGCTTTTGGTCACCTGCCGAGATCGGGGTGGCGGAAGAGAAAACCGAGGGAGGGATCGTATGGTCATTTTCAACAAATCGCCTGTTCAAGCAATGCCAGCGGCAGTGGTTTTATAAAAGCAAGTTTGCCAGCGCCTTGGCCAAAAAAAACCCGGAACGGCGCGAGGCTTACCTGCTGTCCAAGCTCGGCAGTGTGCAGGCTTGGCGTGGAAAATTGGTCGACAAAATTATCGAGGACACGCTCGTTCCTGTGTTTCGAATGCGGAGGGTTCCGAAACTAGGGAGTGTTCTGGATGACGCGATGACGCGTTTTGACCGTCAATTGCGTTTCGGAATGGCGCATCATCTTCGCGATCCAGGGTTCATGGCCTCAGAGCATGAAACCGGCCTTGCTGCTTTCTACGGAATGGAGTACGGAAGCTCGCCGACCGATTCGGAGATTAAGCAAGCTCGTGAAGAAGTTGAGTTAGCACTGACAAATCTGCTGGAAGGTCCGCAGTTTGAGGACCTCAGACAGTCGTTGCTGACAGCGACACAACTGACCCCTCAATGCACCATAACATTCCAGCACGCGGGCGTCTCTGTGAGGGCAGTGCCGGATTTAATTTGTTTCTACGAGGGCCAACCGCCCCTGATCATCGATTGGAAAGTGCACCACTTCGCCATCCATGATTACTACGCGCAATTGGTGTGTTATGCGCTGGCTCTGACGCGGTGCAGCCCGCACGCCTCGCTTCCGACTGCCTTAAAAGGGTATCCGCCTCATGAGGTAAGGCTGGTCGAGGCACAGCTACTCACGGCAGGCGTGCGACGTCATGAAATCAGTGAAGATGCCGTGCTGGATGTGGAGGACAAGATGGCTGTCGACATCAACGCCATGCTGCTTGCCGTCGATGCTCGGGAAAATGCAGAACTCACGGCGGATGATTTCCCGATGACCACATTTGTGGGTGCCTGTGACACCTGCAATTTCAGAAAAATGTGCTGGAGAACCTGATTATGAGTGAACTCGAGACCAATATCTTTCGGATCGTGAATTTGCGGGAGCTGGGTTCAACCTACCGCACCTACCGAATCAAGAACCTGCGCCCAGACCAGGATATTTATTACCAGAACCGGCAACACCTTATTCGGAAATTGAGCTACTCCCTGCTGTCTGCCGTTGAGGTGATCACACGCGACGGCGAGCCCATCTTGGTGGTAAAGCAGGACGCCCCGGAGCCACCCAAGGATATGATGCTGGTTGGCACCGAGGTCATGCTTGAGCCGTTGGAGACACAAGTGGTGTTGGATTACACGGTTCGCACGCCTGAGAATGATGCGATTTGTCTCCGCTTCCTCGCCTTTCTAGTTCAAAGCCCATTACGTAACCATGGCGCCCTGTGGCAGTCTGGAGCAGGCAAACCCTTTTTCGAACGTACCCCAGAGAGGACCGGCGATGTTCTTGGGCTTTTCCGCGGCTATTCAGTCCGACCGGTTATCACTCCCGCCGGAGAAATCGGCCTTTGCGTGGACGTTCACTCGAAGTTGATCGGACGCCGACCTCTAAGTTCGCGGATGACACGCGCGCAATTTCAGCCACTAAAAGGCACGCATTGCGTCTATCATTTTGGCACCAACTGGTACGAGATCGGTTTGTCTGATTTCAGCGATTTGAATGTTTCCCAGCAGAAATTCCGGACGCCGGATGGTCAGATGATCTCGGTTTACGATTACATCATTAAAGAATCGAGCAAGCCTCTGCCGGAGGAAGTCGACAAGCTGCCGAAGGATTCCAGCGTGGTCCTGTATAACGACAACCGGAACTCAAGTAAGTCAGCTGCGACCGCCCTGTGCTACTCAATTTACGGGAACGACGAGCGGCAGGCACAGCGGGAATTCCCCAGCTTGGCCATATCGCCGTTCCCACGACGCAAATTGATCCAAGCCTTCATTCAACGACATCTGACGAGGTTGCGTTTTGGCGATACGGTTTTGAAACTGGACACCGCACCCGTGGCTGCACCGCCACAGCTGTTTCGAGTCCCTGACATGCGGTTTGGCAGCGGGCAGGTGTTGTCGATCAGATCGACCCAAAACACCACGCATGCCAGCCTTGACACTCTCGGGCGCAAGCGCCTTTCCCTTCTCAAGGATCGCAATGTAGGATTTTTCGTGTCGTCTCCACTGGACCATTTCTATTTTATCATGCCGCAAAGTGTTCATGACACCTACGGCCCTGAGTTTCTTAAGTCGTTGACGAGTGCGATGGATGATCTTTTTCCTCAAGCCAAGGAATTTGACCCACAACTGGTGCTGTACCAAGATCGAAACGCAAAGACGTTTGTTCAACGTGGAGACGCCATCCTCCTGGCGGCCAGACAGCAATGTCGCCGTGGAGCGTATGCGGTGGTGATGGTTCCCGAGACCGAGAGACGCCGGCCGAGGCAGGAAGATAAACTGGCTTCATTCGTCATTCAAAAACTTAGGGACCAATCGGACATTGTCGCATCGGTCATCCATACGACTGTCGGCAATGAGTCGTACCGCGCGGAGAGAAACCGGGATGGCTCGACGTTTTACAGGCTCAGCTTCCAAGCCCAGGGCAAGTTTAACGGTTATCTCCGCGGCGTTGCCATTAACAAAATCCTCTTGCTGAATCGGAAATGGCCTTATGTACTGGCTACTCCGCTGCACGCCGATATTACGATCGGCATTGATGTAAAGGACAACATGGCTGGGTTTGTGGGCATCAATAAAATGGGAGACGTGATTGTCCCGGTTCACAAGAAATCGCAGCAAAAGGAGAAGCTGATGGCACCGCAATGCAGCAAATACGTGCGCGAGGTCATCAACAAGCTCGTCGCTCAGCGTAGTGCTCCATTGAAGCACATCGTGATTCAGCGGGACGGTCGGCTTTTCGAAACAGAAATCGAGGGAATCAAACACGCTCTCGCCATGTTGATCAAGGAAGGCATCGCCAGCCCTGATGCGGCTCTCACATTTTTGGAGATACCGAAGACCTCGGCTGCCTCATTCCGCTTACTCGACGTCACAACCAACGGCGACGGAAGCTCGCATGTCGGAAACCCTCAAATCGGAAACTATTACGTTCTCAATCCCAAGGAAGGCTACGTCTGCACCACTGGGAGGGCATTCGAGCGGAAGGGCACCGTTCACCCGCTGCACGTCATAAAGATTGAGGGTCCCCTTTCGCTTAAAGATTGCATGGAGGACCTCTTCTTTCTGAGCATACTCGCATGGACGCGACCGGAAGATTGTTCTCGTGATCCTATAACCATGAAACTGAACGACCGCTGGCTCGGCGAGGATGGAACCAACATCGACAAGGAAGTTGAAGCTGCTCAAACCCTGGAGGAAACGGAACCATGAGCGCCATCGGATTTGAATCCACCTTCTACGCACGTCTCGACTGCTTTTCTCGTTCGCTTGACCATGTGATCATGGCCATCAAAGCTGAACCCAGCATGGCCAATGACGACGATTGGCTCCATACGATGGAACTCGTTAGGACGCTCGCCGCCAATAAGGCTCCCACCCTGGCTGCTTCGTCCGTGGCTGCCTCGCTGACACAGCGGCTGCCTTTCGATGAACGGGCCTGGGCTCAAGTCCTCGCAGCATTGGAAAAGCGGCAGCTTAACCAGGATGTGCTGCAGAAACTCGACTCCCTTGCCTGGAAACTCGACGAAGAACGGACTGCCACCCTGGGTCGGATGCGCCACGGCCATGCTTGAAAGCTACATTCAAGGAGCAGCCACCCAGCTGGTGCAAAGGGCCTCGGCTCTCAAAATCCTCATCCCGCGGCCGCCTAAACCGGAGTTCCAAGTGCTGGCCACCCGGTGTTCTCAGGAGATTGACGCGGCCGTCAAGGAGTTGAAGTTTATCCGCGATAATCCCGTTCAGAAAAAGCCAGAGCTCGCTTCTACACGCCTGCGACAGTTCAGACGTGTTTCATCCTGGATCGACCGAATTGAAAATGAAGCGATTGCCGCTATCGCTCGTGCCGATGCTGGCGAAAGCAAAATCCACGCGCTGCTGTTCAAAATGACCAGCGAGATTAATTATCCGATCGAGCCACCGACCATCAGTCTTTTGTCGCAGCAGTATTTCTACGTCAATTGTGACTTCTGCCTGCTGTGCATGCCGCTGACCGAGCTGCATTACCTGTTGCACCTCCCCGATATTTACCACGAACTGGCCCACCCGCTTTTCCGTAACGAAGACGATTTGCGTGTACGAGCATGGCTCGACACTTTCACCAAGAGCTTGGACGCCATCAGCGAACACTTAACAGCCCAGATAATCGAAGCGGAAGGATCCAATACACCGGAATATTTGAAAAAAGCGCTGTTAATGGCCTTGCTCTCTTGGAAGAGCCGTTGGGCAGAGGAGATTTTCTGCGATTTGTTTGCCCTGTTCTCGGTAGGTCCGGCATACGCCTGGTCCCATCTTCATCTGCACGCCAGATGCGGGAACATGCCCTATCTCATGCCGGAACAAGGGCACACCCACCCGGCGGACGACGCACGCATGACAGCGCTGTTGGAAGGTCTCATCCTGATAAACGAACAACGTACGGCCGCCACGATCGAGGATAAATGGTGTGAACTCCTGCGCTGCTCCGGTCAAAAAGAACCCGCAGAGTTTCATCGCTTTTATCCCCGCCCCATCATTAAGCTCTTTGCTGAGGAGGCGTATAAAGGCTTCACCGCAATGGGTTGCAGGCCTTGGGTCGGCGACAATTCCGGACGGGTCAGGGAAACTTTAAATGAAGGATGGCGGCAGTTCTGGCTCGATCCAAAAAGTTATACCGATTGGGAAACCAAAACCGTTGCGGTCCTAGTTTGATTCTCAGAACGCTCAGTCGGCCGCAGCCATCCGAGCGTTCGTCGCGAAGATTCGCGAAAAGGGATATGACCGGACCCTGTGCGCCGGACAATCCATGTATACGTTGATGCTCTCGCGTTCTCGACGCCATGGGTTGAAGGAGGGACAACCCCACCTCGCCTTTCAATTTAGCGAGCGGGGCATGGAGGTTTGTACCAAACATCTGGCGGTGCGAACCTAACACTGCCCGAGGTGATTTTGACTGATAACGTGGAAGCTATGCTCAGACAAAATCGCTCCTCGTCTCGGAGATTGAATCGCGTTCTCGAACTTTGCCGTGTATGGCAGGGACGAATTTCGGACCGGCGTAGCTATTACCTCTGATGCGACAAAAACCGTTTGTAACCGAGACCTCAACAGGCAGGAAACCAGGCTGGGGATAGCCCCTGTTCTCGACGTCACTCACGAAGACGAAAACCCTACCGAAACTTATAGCAGACCGATTCAAAACAATACATGTGCCGATCACTCAGGAAAATGAAAAACGTCTTAAAAACGGCCTTAGATGGCCGATTCCAACCTCCGCCTGTTGAGCTTTGCATTTCACCAACTCGAGCAACCTAATCCGCGAGCGCATGCACTTCAGAGAATGACGCGGTCCCGTCGAGCCACAATTTGAGTGCGTGTTCGAGAACTGTTTTGAAACCTCCCTCCTTGGCCTTGCGGATGATGTCGAGGATCGGGCAATCGGTCCCCATCAATTCCCGGACCGCTTCGCTCGGGCTGAAGAAGCTGTACACCGCCGCGCGTCCGATGGTGCCGACTCCATTGCATCGGGTGCAGCCGCGTTTCTCATAAACGATGTGGCCGGGCTGGCAGGGGATGTTGAACTGATTCAGCAATTGCCGTTCGTGTTCCTTTGCCTCGCGCCCGGTTTTGCAGGAAGGACAGAGCACACCGACCAACCGTTGGGCGATCACCAGCCGGATAAGCGTCTGCAATTGGTAGCGGTCGACTCCCAGTCGGTCCAGGCGGCTGAGGGTTTCAATGGCGTTGTTGGTGTGAAGCGTGGTAAATACCAAATGTCCTGTCTCCGCGGCGGCGACCGCCAGTTTGGCCGTTTCCTCGTCACGCACTTCACCGACGAGCATCACGTCGGGGTCCGAGCGCAGCGCGCTGCGAATGGAGTTGGGAAACGTGATGCCTTTATCCGGCTCGATTTGAATTTGGGAAAAGCCGCGAATCCTGTATTCGACCGGATCTTCGATTGTGATGATCTTCGAGTCCTTGGAATTGAGGTGCTGCAGGACGGTGTAAAGCGTGGTGGTCTTGCCGGAGCCCGTGGGGCCGGTGACGATCACGAGTCCGCTCGTCTTGCTGATGCTGTCCAGCAATTGCGAGTGGTACTCGGCAGGAAGGTTCAGTTGTTCCAACGTGCGATCAATGCTCTTGAAGTCCAGCAAGCGCATGACCACGGATTCCCCATCCACGGTTGGAAAGACCTCCACGCGCAAGTCCAATGTCTTGCAGTGCGGCAACGAGAGCCGGACACGACTGGACTGGAAAGTCCCCACGCTGCTGGCCAGCAGCCGCGCCTCCAACTTCAGCGACTTAATCACCTCCTCGCCTTCGCGCAGTGTCAGTCGGCGCTGCACCAGCAGGTTGCCATGCACCCGGAAACGAATGCGGAGATAACCTTCGCTCGGTTCAAGATGGATATCGCTGGCCCTCATTAAATCGGCTCGGCGGACGATTTCGTGGAAGACATCCGCATTTTCCCAAGCGGCGTTGGGAAAGAACACGGGCGTTTCGGCGGGCTCGACAATCCGTGGTGACTCGGGCTTGTAACGGCTCAGGCCGCCCAGCAGTTCATCGTAATTTCGTTGGGTGATGAGGACTCGTTTGATGCCTAGCTCGAACTCCTGCAGTAGGTCCTGGAGCCGCTTCTTGTCCCAAGGCTCACATTCGGTGACAACGAGCATGTCCGGCAGATGTTTGATCGGGATTTGACCGTTTCGAATGAAGAATGCCTGATGCCGATGGAAGGCGTTCGCGTCGATCTCCGCCATCGTGATCCGCCGGAAGGGCAGATCGTAGGCATGAGCCAGGACGGCATAGAATTGTTCTTCCAACCAATTCTCCACGGAGCCCAGGTGGCGCGCCGCCGGATGATTCCGGATTTGTTCGATTGCCTCCCGGGGCGCGTTCAGAAGATTCATGTGGCGCTGGCGCAATTCGCGGCTTCCCTCGCCAGCCGGTGCAGGGTGCTGTAATCCGCGGGCGCGACGGGCACAAGACAAACGCGAAGATCGGCTGGGATACTTTCCAGGATTTCTTTCAATTCCGGGAACTCAGCGTCGTAACGCAATAACCCTAGATAAACCGTCTGGCTGGAGAAGCCCAAGGGCAGGATGCCTTCACCGAGGCAACGGCTGATCAGGGCCGGCTGCAGTTGCTGCAACTCGGTCAACTCGCGCCCGTCCGGGTTCTCGACCGGGATGTAATGGAATCGGTCCTGTTGGAGAGCCTGGTTCAACCAGGTATCGCGCTCGCAATTCTGCGCGTGACGGACCAGCAGTTCGCCGACGTCGATTTGGTTCAAGTTGCCGCGCATCTTTTCAAGCTGGTCCACCGCCAGCAGACCGGTGCTCAAGAGATATTTGATCCAGGCGTGATCACTGGGCCGTTTGGTGAACATACGCTTAAGCGGCGACGGTCGATCGCTCTGGCTTGCTCTCCGCCCTGTTTCCTTTGTTGAACACGCTGGCTCGATGCAGTTGATGTTGGGTTTGCATGTGCAGGAACTCAGGCGAACCCTCCAAAGCGCGACGGGCCAAATCATGGAACCGGTTGGGGTGCCGCTTGCACAGAGCCAGCAGTTCCTCAAACGAAGGCAGCAGCGCCGACTCGAACAGTTCCGGTTTGTTTCGTTTCAACCACTGCAAGACCTTCACCGGCTGCGTGCGATCCGCGATGAACTTGTTCACGCTTGCAACCGACTCGGTGTAGTCAGGATCAAACAGCGCCACAATCTCGTAATACTGGCCGGCGTATCGGCCGGCCTGATACATTCCTTTGACGCGGCAGAGGTATTTGATGAAATCCAATCGCTGCAGGAGCGAGGTTGCCGTGGCGTGCGAAAGCTGTTCGATGCGGTCGGATGGGATCTGATACTGCCGGAGCAAAGAGATTTGGTCCTCGGTTGGAGGCCCATCGCCTTGGGGATGGCTGGCCACTCTTTGAAGATCATCACCGCTCGGGCTGGCTTGCAGCAGTGCGGTTGCATCCAAAAGAGCTTCCTGTTTGCGGCTTCCGAGTCGCATGCGCGTCGAGCCGTAGGAGAAACGCCAGACCCCCAACTCGTCCCGATCAAGCCGAGCCACGCGGTTCTCGCGGATGTTAACAACGCAGACAAAGTTGTCATTGAGCGGCATCCAGTTCAACGCAGTGGATGTATCGGGCTGGATGGTCTGGGCCAGATGAAAGAAGTCCGGCGGCTTCAATAGTTGGCGGATGTCCTTCGCGGTGAATTCGCGAGCAACATCCCAATCCACTTCCGGGTGATAGAGCCGCGCCTTCTCTACCGTGCGCTGCACCTGGCGGATGTTCTCCCCGTCGAGTTGGAGCGTTTCCGGCAGCCGGAAGATCTTGGGCAACGTGATGACGTTTTGGGCGCTGATATCAACCAGGTCGATCACGAGACAATCCCTTTTGGAAGAGTGCAGCCGCAAGCCGCGCCCGATCTGTTGCGGGTAGGTTACGGGCGAACGAGTTGGACGCGCCGCGACTACGCAAGCGGTTCTTGGGGCGTCAAACCCCTCGGTCAAAACTGCGCAGTTCGTAAGCACCTGCAGCTCCCCACGCGAATAGGCGTCAATGATCCGGCGGCGCTCTTCCTTCTTTTGCTGGCCGGTTACAGCTTGGGCAGCGATGCCGCTCTTGCGGAATTCAATAGCCACATGTTCGGCGTGGCGGACGTTGGCGACGAACACGATGGCTGGCCGGCCTTCACCTCGCGCCAGATAGCTTTGCACAATCACACGGTTGCGCGCCTCTGTATCGACTGCTTCGGCAAGTTTGTCTGGGTCGTAATCTCCGTCGGCCGAAACCGGGACGTTCTCGATGGACGCGTTGGTGCGGATTGTCAGGCCACGAATCGGGCAGAGATAACCGAGATCCAACAATTCCGGCATATCCACTCTGAAAGCCAAAGCGTCAAAGACGTGGCTGAGGCTCTCGCCATCCATGCGAATGGGGGTCGCGGTGATGCCCAAGAGGTGGCGGGCAGGATTTTGTTTGGAAATATCCTCAAGGACATCGAGGTAGGTTGCCGCCGTGGCATGATGGCACTCATCAATGATGACGAGGGAAATGTTTTTCAAGGGACTCCAGCGTGCGAGTCGTTGGATGTTCTTGACCGTGGCGATCGACGCCACCATGACCTTTGCGTCCGACGGGCAGACGTGCCGCCCCTGCTCGATGCCGGCAACGATTCTATTGTCGATCATCGCCAGCTTCTCCACGGTTTGCCCCAACAGTTCCTCTCGGTGCGCCAGAAACAGCACTCGTTTCTCCGGGCTGTTCAAGTGGAGCTTCATGACTGTGGAGGCGATGATGGTCTTTCCAGCCCCCACGGCTGCCACGCCCAACAGGTTAAGCACGTTTCTTTCCCAGAGACCGAAGCACTGATGGACGGCGTTGCTTTGGTAGGGTCTCAGTTGCACGTTCATGCGTTGCGCCCGAACGGGGAACACCGGCGCTTTTGTTTCATTATAGGGCCAGGGCTATCCGGTTGGCACCGAGCCTGGAAGCGACTTGGGGAACGGGCGGTTGCTTACTTGGCGGCGAGGATCTCACCCTTCTCACCGAGCTTTAATGTCACCGCTTTGGTTACCAGTTTCGGGGTGCATCCTTCCGCCAGGAATGGGCTGGGCAACAGCGCGTGGCTGGGGTCTGGAATGAGAAAGAAGACCCCGTTCCTGGCGCTGCTGACCGCTCGCAAGAAAGCACGGCGACAATTCTCGGCGTTGCGCTCACGCTGGTACGGCCAGTAACCGTTCAAGCAGTTCGGCAACACAACATAATCGGGGTTGAGATAGGGCGCTTCGAAAGGCGTAGTGCAAACGATTCCCTGGGTTGGCACGTCTGTCCGGTGCCACAGGCGGTTTTTGTCCCACTGCAGAAAACAAGGTCTTTTCAGATTGCGCGCCATCTCGCGCGTGTCATCCGGATTGCGCAGGATAACAGCCAGCAGGCGTCGGCGTATTCCGAGTTGCAATTGGGCCTCCATATCGAGGATAACTTGGAGCATCTGTTCCCGTGTTGCCACGGTAACTTCCACGAGCATCTGGCTGGCGGGATCGGTGCTAAAGGTGAGCGCTGTTTCGTAGACCCGCTTGGAGTTGTAAGCCGCCAATTGCTGAACGAACAGTCCCTGGGCATTGCCCACCCCGAAGAGTTGCGTGAGCGGATGGGATTTGATTCCGTCCTGATGGACCAAGGTCAGCCAGTGTTCGGGATCGAGGTCCTGCAACCTGTCGTAGATCGCCAGATTGAGGTTGCCGGCCAGGAAAGTCTGCCCCATCCGCGCCTGCAAAGTTGACAGGGCCAGCATTTCTTCGAGTCCGAAATCATGGACGTTGTCTGCGAGCAGCAAGCGAACGCCGGCGAGCTCAGGCTGAATCACCTTCGTGAGGAGGTTGATGGCCTCAATGGTCAGACTGCGTGGTGTGGCCAGGTTTTTGCGCCGCATGATTTGGACAAAGGCCTGATTCCATTGTTCGTGGAAGGCGACACTGGCCTGGTCGGCGTGAACTTCAAGTGCCGTCTTGCGCGCGGCATCGCGGTCGGCAGAAGCGGAGAGGTCGGAGACCACCTCGGGTGGCTTGCTGTACGCAAGCTCGCGATGGTAACGCTTCAACAGCTTGAATCCGATTTCGGCAATTGTGCCGATCAATTCCTCCTGCCAACTCAATGCGGTGATCCGCTGCAGGTGCTCAACGACCCGCTCGGTTGCCAAGGCGTTGGCCGTGATGAAAATGGCTTTGGCCTCGCCCGGCCGGTTTTGGTGATTGAGATATTTGCGGGCGAGGACCGTTGTCTTGCCGGTTTTGGCGACGGCATGAACAAGATTGTTCCGGGCCGTGCTGGCGAGAATTGCCTTCTGCTGTTGCGTAAAGTCCGCCATCTCTCTCGCTCTTCATCCCATTATAGAGCCGGAGAAATCATCACGCGCGGAGAGGATCGCTCGATGGCAGGTCGTTCCAAGGCCGCCCGCCCGCGCGAGGAAACGCCGGGTGGATTTCGCCAGGGCGGGACTTTGGCCGCCCGTGAAGCGCGGCGCATCTCAGCATCACACTCTCCGGCGGGACTTCCTTGGCTTGGGCCACATAACCTTCGGTTCGATGACGCGGCCGTGATTGTCTATTCGGAATCGTCCCCCATCGTGACTGCCAGGACAATGCTTGCTGCAGGTGTTGGCGTAGCCGAATTCCAGATAATCCTTGCCTCGCTTTTCGAGCAATGCTCCGACCGCCTTCAAGAATCCCTCCGGCACTTGGTCGATGTCCACATGGTCTTCGCCGTAAATGTAAATGTCCGCACTCTTGCGATCGTACTCCACAGACACGAGTGAATCTGAATGGGTGGCGCGGAGTCCTGCGCCGCCGTCAATCTCTTCAGGCTTTTCGTCGCCGATCAGGGCATGGATCAGGACATTGGCTTCTTCCGCTGTGCAGTTCAGCGTCTCCGATGCAGTGAGGTCCGTGAAATAATCCGGCATGAATCGATGTTTGCCGGTTTTCGCAATCAGATTATTGCGGAAGCTCGATCAGTCTTAAGGGTTTTGTGTTGAGCAAGTCTTGCGGCTCGAAACGATAACCCCACGTGTTCTGCCCTTCTTGCCTGAGCAATCCGTTCATTTGGGAGTCCTCCGCGGTGTCCCCAACTCCTGGAGTTTGATTGCTCGCACCATTCATCTGTCCCCCGCGAAGTGCCAATGCGTGCTCTCGTATGAAGTGAGGCAGCCGCGGATCGTTGCTCAGAGCGAAACGCTCGTAACCGTTGAGTTCGGCCCAGCGCTTGGGGCGGTAAGTGTAGTAACCGAGGCTGTCGTTGTAATGCAGCTTGTACGGCGGCGCGGGCGGGTTGTTCAAATCCGCGCGCAGTGTGATGTCCGTTTTCCAGGCCGGATTTTCATCAGCAAAATGCTGGATGAAGCAATCATAGACGAACTCCAACGTGTCATTCCTGGCGAGCGACACCAGACTTCCGGTCGTCAGCAAAATCAGAATGGCAATTCGTTTCCTCATGCTCGTCTGTACCATCATAAATCCGCGGCGCTGCCTTTGCGTCGACGATTTGGCGAATGGCCCTCCTCTTTGACCTGCTTACTCATCCCGCTGATGCAATCGACTTGAGCACGTCCGGGTGAAGCTCCGCCATTGTGTTTACGTTGGCGATGTTCACCAGTGAACGCGCAATGAGTTTGCGGACGGACTCCTCGCCAATTTCCCGGAACTTCGGTCCCAGTTTCTCGACGAAGGCGACATAGATTTGATCGGGCTGAGCGATGTCAGCCGGTTCGTCTGCCGGGACAGGCACTTGCGTAGTCGGGACAGCGGGCGGTGTCGTTGTCGCGGGCGCGGCTCCGTTTCCCGTTGCCTTCGATGGAGCGGACAGCGGCCGTGCTCTGCGACCGCCGTTCCCGTGGAGAACATTAGCGATGGCCTTCTCTGCGTACGGCCACAACTCCGGCGGCAAGAACGTGCGGATGAGGTCGATTTGCTGATCCGTGGTCAGCTTAACCAGGCTTTCCTCAAGGTTCGGCGCTGAACGCAGCTGCTCGGCGTACTGAGGTAGAGGGACAAAAACGCATTTGCCTCCTTCCGGTTGCTCCCATTTGCCCAACGGCATTGTCCGGTCGGCCGGCGTGAACGTCGCAGTGACACCGATGGTGCCGGCATTGGTGAGCGTGCATTTGACCAGACGCCCCTTCACCGGGTCGAAGATGGATCCCCACCGCAGCGTGCCGTTGGCGCTGGGATCCATCGGATCGATGGTCTTCTCGGTGGGCAGGTTGATGAGGGCGTCGCCCCAGGACGCGCGATACGGTTTGCCCTTGCGAGGAGCGCGGCCAAGGGTCACTTGAGCGATGCCGAACGGGCCGAGCGTGTTTTCGAACTTGGCGGCCACCAACAACGCCCGGCGCTGCTCGTCGAATCGGAACCCTTCCGGATTGTCCATCGTCCACATGAAAGGCTTGGTTTCCGGGTTCTGGTAGAGATGAATCTGGACGATGCGAAACAGGTTGGGCTGGCCGAAATGCTCCTGATGGATGACACGGGCGACTTTGTCGGCACGGTGCATCTTGTAGAAGCCCACCGCAATGTACCATGGCTTCCGGTACGGATTGATGAAACGCAACCAGTTGTCGCCTTCCTCGAAGGTGATGCGCGGAACGTTGCTCTTGACCAGGTCGCTGATGACCTTGGTGGTCTGGTTGGGGTTGCTTTGATTCGCCGCCTCTTCCGCGCTGGTCGGCCCGTACATGTCGGCCACTTCGTTGGCTTCCGGTGCTTGAGTCGGGTTCATGACAGATGTGTCTTTGTTCTCTGTTTGGCGGCGTTTTCGTTCTTCCTCTATTTTAGGGCCACGGCAGATTTAACCTTCCGGAAAGGCGCCCAGCTCGGGCAGAAGCGGTGCTTGTGCAAACGGAAGATGCTCGACGAGTTTCCGGTCGAACATGTAAGTCACCTGCCATCCCAGCGCATTCATCTTCTGCAGCCTCGCAACCCCGTCGTTGAAGAATTGCTCGGAACCCAGACAGAGCAGCATGAGATGACTGGCGCGTTGCCTTCCCTCGGATGAAGTTCGGCGCGCACCGGTGCCAATCAAGTTGGAGACCAACGTGCAATCAATGAGATAATCGACTTCCGGCAGATCGATTCGGTCGGCGGAAATGCGAACCGACAGGACTCGATGGACTTCGCCGGCGTGCAGGTTGTTGAGCGCTTTCTGCCGGTGCTCCGGACTTTGCCTGCTATGGAGGAATACATAATGCGGCAGTTGCTTGCGGAGGATGATTCCCAATCTCAAAGAGTCCAACAGAACCACGACCCTGGCCGTGTCCGGAAGGCTGGCGTCGATGCCCCGGAGTGTTGCGCCCAAGGCAGGATTCTTCAGGTAGACAATGCGCACTTTGTCATGGAGCGGGAGATCGTCGGCAATGGGCTGGGGTGCTGGCAATGGAAACACGAAGGCCCGCGTGGAAGCGCTCCCCATTCGGTCGTCTGCGGTCTGGAGATTTTCCACAGTTCTACTGCCGAGCGTGGGACCAAAAACGACGGAGAGCAGTTGGTGCGAGTTGTCCGCGCGGACCGGGGTTGCGGTCAGACCCCAGGCGTAAACCGGCCGGAACTGGCTGAGGAACGGAAGCAGGTTTGGCTCCGGCAGCCGATGCGCCTCATCACAAATCCAGGCGTCGAAGTCTCTCAGAGCGTAACCGGAATACGCCAGGTCGCCTTGGACAAAATCCTTCAGCGCGTCCAGATGTGTCACCATGATTCGCGCCCCGGCAGGTCTGAGTTTGAGGTGGAGGCCGATTCTCTCCTCGGGCAATGCATGGGCCAACGACTCATGGATCTGACTGGCCGCGTTCTGGCCGTCGGTGGTGACTAAAATCTTGAAATGCCGTGGCAGCATGCGTACCAAACCGCACACAATGGCAGTTCTTTCGCCACCCGCCGGCACGAGGATGAGGCCGGAGGATGCGGATTGAGCCGCAGCTTGCAACAATTGGTAAACGTCTCCCGGATAATGCGCCCTGTTGATGCGGCTCAAATCCAGCGACGGCCGCAGCCGCTGATCTTTGATTTCCAGGTCCAATCCGAGCCTCCGAGCGGCTGTCTGGACCAAATGCAGGGCGTTGGGATAGGTGCGGCACACTTTGGTTTGCCCCTCGTATTGGACGTAAGAAACACGCTCCGGCATGTTCTTAAGGTCGCCGCCTTCAAATGAGATTCCGTTACGCATGAAGGCCAGCCCGTCGGCCAGTTCAAGCGGACACTCTTTGATGGTGAGCGCGTTCCGCGTCACCGTGACCGGGATGGAAACTTTCATGCGGACGCTGGCCCGCTGGCGACTTGCACTCCGCAATCGTTCCGCAGCGGCGGAAGAGTGATGAAGTAAGCGTCAACCCGGTGCGGATTGACCGAGTAAAACGGATCGTGACCGGGATCCTTGGTTTTGAGCAGGAAGGCAACCGTCCTTGGGTCATCGGCGAAGCGACTCACGTTGCCCCGCACGTGTGTTCCACCGGACTGGTAGTTGTGGGCGCAGGTCAGATACAAGAATTTCTTGGCGCGCGAACAAGCGACATAGTAGAGGCGCCGTTCCTCCTCCACTTGGTTTCGTTCCAACCCGAAGCCAGCCGAAGGGAAGACCCTTTCGGTGTTGCCGATCACGAAGACTGCCGTCCATTCCAGTCCTTTGGCGGAGTGAATGGTCGAAAGCGTGAGCCCGCGAAAAACCTCTTTTTGATCCCGGCTGGTGACGATCTCGCTGATGAAATCCTTTACCAGCCCAATGTAGCTCGTGGATAATTCGACGATGTAGTTCTGAATGTCCTCGATGTGGTCCTCCATGCGGTCGGGCAATTGCGTGGCGCTGGTGACCTTGACCATCCGGGGAGACACATGGAAGTAGCGGGTGTAGATGTTGCGGAAACTGGGCAGCACCGTGCTGAGATAATCCTTGACGGTGCCCTTGGGAATTTTGCTCGCGTTGATCATGTCGCGCCAGAAATTCATCAGGCTTTCAAACCGTTTGCCGCGGCCGAGTGAAAACACGGGTGGCTGTTCCCAGGTCCACGGTGGCCCGTCCGGCGAGGACTTGGTTTGCAGATCGCGGATGATGACCTGGGTCAGGTGTTCACCGATATTGGGGATGGCCGGCAACAAAACCTCCCAGGCCAGCCAGTCCTGCGGATTCTCCAAGAGCTCAAGGAACGAGATGAACAGTTGAATGTGTTTCAAATCGACGAACTTCATGCCGCCCTCGCGCGTGTACGGAATCCCCTTCCGTTGCAGGTGCCGCTCCAGGTCCGTCGAGATGTGTCCCATCCGGGCCAGAACGGCGATCTCGTTGAGCGGGACTTGCTCGTTCGTCATTAACTCCTGGATCTCGTTGACGACCCATTCGGCTTCCTGGCTCCCCTTCATGAAGACGGCTCGCTTGGGCTTCACCTCGCAAGCCGGTCCGCGGCTCACCAGCGTCTTGGTCAATGCCCCTTCGCATGTGGCGTTGACCGCGTTGACGTAGCTGACCACCGGCGGGCTGCTCCGATAATTCTCGTTGAGCACGACTGCCTGCGGGCCGGGAAAGTCTTGAGCGAAGTTGCGGATGTTTTCCACCTGGGAACCCTGGAAGGAGTAAATGGACTGCGCGTCATCGCCCACCACGGTCAAATAGGAATCCGGCGTGGCCAGTTGTTGGAGGATCGCCACCTGCACGCGGTTGGTATCCTGGTACTCGTCCACGTAAATATGGGGAAACTGGAATTGGATCAGCTGTCGGATATCCGCGTATTCCCGCAGGACACGCAGGAAACAGTGGAGCAGATCGTTGAAATCAAAGACTTGATATTGGTCTTTGAGACTTCCGTAAACTGTGGCGGCGTTCCGTGCGATTTCCGTCAGGTCGCCCTGCAGTTTCTGAACCTCCTCGGGCGTGCCGTCCAGAAAATTGGCCTGCAGATTGAGCTTGGTTTTGCGCTCGTATAATTCCAAGAGATCCGCCGTTTGCAACCTGTGAGCGCGGAGCAAAGCGCTCATTTCTGGGTGCGCGCTGGCGTACCGCTCGCAAGCCTCCTTGCGCAACCGGGTGGCATGGTGTTCCGGGAGCACCTTGTAGGGCGGGAGAATTCCCTTGGTGCAAAATTCTTGCTGGATCAGCCGGTAACACAAACTGTGGAACGTGCCGCTGCGAAGGTCCGCCTGGAGGGATAGTTTGCCACGGACGCGCTGGCTCATGTTATTGGCCGCCTTGTTCGTGTAAGTGAACATGAGGACGCGGGAAGCGGGCAGACCTTTGGATTCGATGAAATGAGCGATTCGCTCCGTCAACGTTTCCGTCTTGCCCGTGCCGGGCCCCGCCAGAATCAGCAGCCGGCGGCTTTCACTGGTGACCGCCTTCATTTGGCGCGTGTTCAATTCCATGGTTGCGTTGTTGTTCGGCGGACATTCAGTGCGATGCCCTTCGAGCGCGGGCGTAGAATTCGATCCACTCGGTCCACCAGGGATTCGTGTTTTTCTGTCGCGCGCGCTCAAACAGTTCACCCGCGTCGGGAGGATTGACGTCCACGAGATATTGAATGGTCCAGGGAGCGCTCTCCAGCAGCTTGTCCACCAAAACGTCGCGCGGCCCGCGTCGGACCCAGCGCAGCCATTCGTAGCACCACGCCGGGCTTTCAAGGATGCTCTTTAGCAAGGGTTCGCAATCAATGGTCGGGTGCTCGAGCGCGGTCAGGAAGGCGTACCACGTATTGCCACCAAGCGTTTCAAGGTGTCTGACGACTTTGGCCATGCGCTCTTCGTGCGGTAGATTCTGGGTTTGCAGCCAGTGATAGCAGTGCGCCGAGCCGGGATCATGGTCTTTAAGGCTGACCACTCCCTGGAGGATGCAACGAAAGAAATCGTCGCTGAACTTCTTTTGCAGCCAGAGAATGGACCAGTGCGGGCTGTGGAGCAGAAGCATACGCTCCAGGTTCTCAACCGGGATGATGTCGCCGCTGGAGAGTTGAAAAGGAATCGGCGGCTTACCGCGTCCGCGCCGCTCCTCGTCGTCCGAGAGCAAATGGTAAACATATTCCGGGCTGGACTGAAGTATCTCAAGCAGGACTCGCTGCTCATCGGGTTTCTGCCGGTAAGCGTGATAGGCCAGATAGGCGTGCTCAAACAGGATGCCCGCGCAGTCAACCGGCATCTCGAACTCGTCTCCCACGCGGAACAGAGTGATGGGCATGGCGCTCAACGCGAGCTTGAAATCTTCCGGCATGAAATAATTCGGGACCTGATTTGATTTGAGGGCGTGCCGGCGCAATTCCTTTTTCAGCTTCGCGATGTAAACCTCCAGCCGCTCCAACGTTGGCCGGTCTGGCTCTTCGCTGTAGATGCCAAAGAATGCCAGCGGGATCTTGAGAATGCGGATATCGGCAGCGTTACTGGCCATGACTCTTGGCCGCCTTGTTGTCCAGAAGCGGCGCGTAGGCGCTGTAGAGCCGGCTGCACTCGTCGAAGCCGTGAACCACGATCAGCGTGTGTTCGCCGTGCGAAGCATCCCGCAGGTCGTAAGGATACGTGCCGATGAAAGCCACGGCTTTCTTCGTGTGATTGTTGAAGGCGAGCAACATTTGGGTGCGTATCCGCATCGAGCTTTGTCGCACCTCGGTGAAGCCGTATTGACGCAACGGCGATTTCGGATCGGCCATTTGAGAATTGCCGCTGCCGTCCGTTCCCAGAATGAGCCGGACGCTGGCGATTTGCGACAATGCGCTCAGATACTCGACGATCTCCTTTTTCGCGAGCTGGTGCCCTACAAAAATGCAGGTATCGGGCTTCAGGTCATCCACCTCCTTCAACACGCGCGCGGTGATTTCTTCGCTCTTCTTGCCGCCCAACGCCTCGCTGGCAATGATCTCAACCGGATGCGTGTTGCGGGCAATGATCTCCTGAACGTGGGAGGCGATAAAACGGTGGGAGAGAATGTACAAGCAAATCGCGAGGAATGTTCCCCAGAGGAAGATCCAAAGCCAGTAACGGTGGGGTTTCTGTTTAACTGGAACGGTGGCTGGTCTCGCCGTGGCTACCTGTTCCAGTTCGGCCACCGCCGCGTCCACCGCGGCGCTTTGTCCACGGGCCAATGCCTCCTTGAGTTTGCGGTAGGACGGATGGTCCTCACCGAAGGGTCTGTATCTCGCCAATAGCGCTTCAGCATTTTGGACCGCACCAGAGGTCTGCGGCACCGTCGCCGGGGTCGCTGTCGCGGCTGCATCTGGTCTCGATTCCGACATAACTCTTCGTGACCCCGTTTTGAGGGTCATTTCAGTATATGGCGGCCAAGTGTTTGGGGTTCTTTCCCGCCACGACATGTGCTTCCAGCCCTAAAATGGAATATGAGAGTGAATCTGGGATTACGCTCAGAAGAGCTGGCTGAAGTGAACCTGGTTTACAGCAAGGACACCGCGGTTTCAGGTCACCTGTCGGCGCCCGCGCTTCGTGGCGGTCGCTCGACGTTTCAAACCGCCTCCCGCCGCCCCGGCTCGGCAAGCCTTCAGCCGTTGGCAGGTGATCCGCTGTCGCCGCGAGACCAACTCTATGCCAGGACCGATCTGGCCGCTGCCCTCCTGGATTCCAACCTGAGCGTATTGGGATTGGTGGAGCAGGTGATTCAGAAGCTCCCGGTCGAGGGAGAGAAGGCGTTTTCACGGACTCCTCTGGATGACAATTTCTGCCGGCTGAAAGCGTTGATGGCGGACCTCCAACGGCCGGCGATTTCTCTGCAAGACGGGAGTTACGACCAGTTCAAGCAAACGGCCGCCAAAACGGTTGACCTGCTGACGCAGGATTGCCGGCGTTATGTGGGTGAAGCTGTCGGCACGGCGACCTCCATGCCGGCAGGTCTTTCGCCCGCCGAGATGGAAACCGTCCAGAGCTTCAACCATCTGCAGCGTGCAATGCAATCGGTGTTCAATCTGCCGGTGCAGGATGGCGAAATTTATCTCGAGACCCAGGTCAAGACGGACAATTCCCTGGACGATCAGGATCGCGGCGGAATGAACCGGATTTTTTCCACGATCAGATACTCCGGCACAAACCGTCCGTTTTACATGCGCTACATGCCCTATTACCTGATGACCATGAGAGCGCCGCTCTTCCTCCATGCCCTGAGCCGGCCTCGGCAATTGTCGGCGACCACGACGCGGCCCGGGCCGCTGAATTTGCCAGAGAAACTGGCCGCTCGCTACAGCGTGCCGCGCGGTACGCCGGTGATGTATCACTCGGTCTCTCGCTACGGACTTTCCAACCAGACCAGCGAAGATAGCTACGGTCTGCCGATGAAATTCTACTACAGCTATCAGGAGAGTGGAGTGAGCAAGGCGCTGTCTCTGGATCGCAAGGAACATTTCTATGTGCAACTGGTGAATCGCCCCTCCCTGACCATTCCCGAAGGGGTCGTGCCGGGCTTGCGATCGACGGACGCCAAATACGTGATGTACCAGCGCCAGCAGCAGGCCTACCTCTATGACGCGGGCCCGCGCCGTCTGGCGTTGAACCAACAGCAGCACCAGAAAATTCTCCGTCACAATGCCGACCTGGGCCGCGTGGGGGAACCCAACAGCCCCGTGAATTTCTCATTCGCTTCGGACGGTTCACTGGAGTCGGTCATGAACCGCATCTTCAACGACAACGCGGTTCGAAAAGTATCCAACCAAAGCTCATTGGTGCAGCTCATCCCACAGGGTTACAAAGACAAGATGCAACTGATGACGGAGCTGACCGCGGGGATCCGGCCCGCGTTCCAGCGGGAGCAGGAACGCATTGAGGCGTTGCGGGCGAAGTTGTTTGAGGAATTCGCAGCGGGCAAAATCAACAAGGACGTGGTTGAAGACACCTGCCGCAAGGAAGCCGTGACTTCGTTCCGCAAGCTGATCGCGGAACGTCGGATGCAAGTGCCAGCTCAGGCTGGCCGCCAGTTGATCGCGCAGGCCGTAGCGACCGTGAGCGATCTATTTGAGGAAACCTATTCGAACAAAGCCGCTGATTTCGCCCGTCTGGCTGCAGCGCGGCATTTGTTCGCCAGCAAGGTCGAACCGTTTCACACCGCCTTCAAGGAAAGCATGGCCGGCAACAATGGCTACCTGAACCTGAGCCGCGCCTTGGAGGATTTGGGGGCGGAAAACCGGAAAGGCTTTGACGCCGCTGTGCTCCGTGTCACGGAAAAGATGGAGGAACCCGGCGGGCTCAAAAGCCAACTCAAGGCTGCGTATTGGGGCGGTGTCACGCAGTATCTGGTCGATCTGCACTACGGTCCCGAGGGCCTGGTGCGTGAGGGGAGCTACATCAATCGCGAAGGGCTGCCCGCCAACGGACGGGAGTTTGAGAGATACTTGGAGCAGAAAACGCCCGAGCTGTTGTCCGATCCCGTTCAAGTGGCCAATCGTTTGCGGGCCACATTCGCCTACTTCGATTATAACGTCTCTCCTTACTACAGCCTGCCTTGGCCGAATCTGTACCGGAATAATGATCTGCTGCGCAGTTCGGGCAAACCCAATGACGTGCGCGATCCGAAAACGCTCAAGCCGAACGAACCACCCGTGAATCTCTCGGTCATGCTCGACGGGCAGACGATTCGGATGGCGGGAACCGTGAGGCGGGAATCGTCTCGTCCGCGGCCATCGGCACGTCAGCAGCAGCGTCCGACGCCAAGCAACGCGCTCGCGCCGAGCCTGGCTTGAGGCTGATCAGGGGGTCTGCCGGCTTTCACAGGCGGGATTTTATTTCGACGCGAACAAGGTTAGTGCCTTGGATTTGATAGCACTGCGGGACTTCCAAAGTGCCATCCAAGGCGAAGAATTCTTTGATGCCCATTACGACCAACGGAATGTGAAATTGTTCGACGTACTCCTGGTTGAATCTGCCGGCGTCAAGATGCGTGATGGCGATCACACGGCGGGCCGGGTACTTGGATAATACCTTGTGGGTTGCCTGATGACACTCGTCGCACGTCGGAGATACTTTGAGCAGAATATCCCGGCCGGTCGCCTGTGGCCCGAGCATGTGTTCGAGCAAAAGATTTCTCGACTGCGGGGTTGCGCCGTAAGTGAAGCAGAAAGCCAACGACGCGATGACCAGAGCCAGAATCCCCTCATGTCGCGTCCACGGCCTTGGTGGGATTCGTCGCAAACAGAGGGTCAGTCCGCAGATGGCAGCAAGGTTGGTGAGGAGTGCCAACAGGGGCGAGCGGCGAATCCCTAACGAGTCGAAGCATCCGCAGGTTTCGGCCCCGGCATAAATCGGCGGCAGCAGGTACGCGCAGAATGCGGCGAGCAGGAGGATTGCAGTCCAGATTGTTCGGCGGCTGGGGAGCCGGATCAAGGCAAGGCCAATGAACAACTCCAGCGTGAGGACGATGGCCAGTTGCAGTGGACGCGCGAATGACACGGGCATGTGTCCCATGGCGCTAATCGGTTCGGCCATTTTGTTGATGGCGCCGAGCAGGAACAGCAAACCAACGCCGGCCATCACCCAGCGGGCGAGCTTCGAGGTTGGGCCGGTGGACGGCTGGGCTTTCACAACTTTCTCCGGCGCACTCGGCTATTTCGCCTTGTTGAGTACCTGCGCCAGGTTGAACAAGGGCAGATACATCGCGATTACCATGGTGCCGATGATGCCCGCCAGAAAAACAATCATGACCGGCTCGATGATGGCCGTGAATCGGGTGACCGCATCATCCAGGTCTTCGATGTAGTACTCGGTCAGATTGCCCAGCACTTCCGGGAGATTGCCGGTGGCCTCGCCGGCCTGGATGTTGCCGGCGACGATGAGAGGAAAGGTCTTTTCACGTTTGAACGCGTCCGAAAGAGTCACGCCGCTGGTTTGGACGGCGCTCTTGATGCGCTCCAAGGCCTCACGGAAAACGACGTTGCCCGCCACCTTCGAGCAGAGATTGAGTTGCTTGGGCATAGTTACGTTGGCGGTGGAAAACTGGTGGAGCAATTGCAGCACACGCAGGCACGCGCTTTTGGAGACCAGTTCCCGGAGCACCGGCATTCTGAGAAGAAGGCGCTGGAACCGCGGGTTGTTCAGGATGCGCTTGCGTTGCATGAACAAAAACACCGGAACAGAAAAAACACCGATGACAACCAGCGGACTGCTGCGCAGGATTTCAGAAACCTTCACGATCGCGCGGGTGATGAACGGCAGTTGAACGCCCGTGCCCTTGTAGAGCGTCGCCAGAGCCGGCACCGCCAACAGCGAGAAGATCATCACTGCGACCAGCGCGATCACGAGCACAATCGCCGGATAAATGGAGGCGTTTTTCACTTTGCGCAGCACCTTGTCTGTGCGCTTGAGAGCTTTGGCCCGTTCTTTGAGCGCGACCGGCAATTGGCCGGAGGTTTCCGAGGCTTGCACGATCGCCACGTAAACGTCGTCGAAAGCCTCCGGGTAGTTCGCCAAAGCCTGCGAAATGCTCTCACCATCGATGATCCGGCGCCGCACTTCGGAGATGATTCTCCGGAATCGCTCCCGCGGCGTGGACTCCGCCAGGATTTGAAAGCCGCTCGAAGTGTTCACTTTGGTGGCGACCATCAACGCAAGATTGTTGGAGAAGGTGGCCAGTTCACGTTTGCTGGCAGGGTCGCCGATTTCCAGGCGTCCCTTTTTCAACGCCTCCAGAAACGGGCTTGGCCGCGCTTCAATCGACAGGACCTTGCATTTCTCCTTCTGCATCCGGGAACGGACGCCCTCCTGGCTGGTTGCCTGTACGAGGCGCTTGCAGGTCTGTTGGCTTTCGTCGCGGAAGGTTACCAGATAGGAATTGAGAAACATCGTGTTCGTGCGTCAAGGGTTCATTGGATGACTGGCCAGCACCTTGCGGGTCAGGTCGTGCAGGAAGATGAGCCGATAACCGAGGGCATTCTTCTCCATCAATCCCCGATCGGCAGCGGAAAGCACCCCGTAAAGCAAATCCTCCGGAAGTTTGTCCTGCAGTTTTTGGCCTAAGATGTATTCCCGGACCGCTGGCAGTTCTTCCGATTGGAATTCGGTGCGCCACAGCGACGATACTTGGGCCTCCGCCACCGCCAATTCTTTGGCCGGCAGTGTCACGGCCTGGGCAGGGTTGAGTTGCTTGCGACTGCGCGCCCGCGGTTTCTCCGGGTTCATTTTGGGCGCGTGCGCGGCAGCGTATTCGTTGACAAAGTGATCTCCATAAAGCGCCTTCACGAAGCAAAGCGATTCGTCGTCGCCCGGCGTGCGGAAAGAACCGATCGCAATGATGCGATCCATCATAAGTTGCACCGTCTGGGAGGCATGTTCGTCGAGCAGCCTGTGGACGACATTCTGCAGGTAATCACGGTTGGCGGCGTGAACCTGCTGGATACAGCCGTAGTCATTCATGCTGCCGAACTCCGGATGTTCCAGCCATTCCTTCGATACGCCTGCCGGGAGTGTAAAGCCCTGAGGCAATTCCAATCCGAGGTCCTCGCGTAGGTGGCGTGAAGTTTGCCGGGTCAGTTCGCGATACTCGCGCACGGTCAGGAGCAGATCGCCGGTCTTGAGTTTTTCCACCAAGCCTTCGGCTATGAGAAAGTAAAGAGCCTCCGGTGCGCGCTCGATCCGGACAGGCTGCAGTTGCGATGGCGCGGCAGATGTCGTGGATGCAGATACAGCCGGCCCGCGCATTGGCAACACACGGCTGCTGATGGCAACGCCGGCCACGAGTACTGTCGCGCCCAGAATGTATGGCCAGAGTTTCTTCATGCCTTAGCGCACCAGATGAAAGAGGACATACGTGATGAAGAGAATGAAGACGGTGATTTTCCAGTCGCCATTCCGCTGCGAGATGGCCTTGCGTGCGTAAACCAGGATCGCAGCCGGATAGATGAGACACGCTCCGATCGTGGCAAAGAGCGAGGCTCGAAGATGGGGCTCGGCATAGTTCTTCTGCAACGTCGGCATGAGGCAAAAGACGGTAATCGCGCCAAGAGCCAACAGGCCCACGGTTTCCCAAAGTGAAACTGTCCGTGGACGACTCATGTTCTGCGCGTCGGCATCACTCCAGTATAAGTCTGCGAATAACGCCGCGTGGCACTGGTGTGAACCTGGTTGCAGGGCTGCAGTTGTCGTCAAACTGAAATCGTTCGCTCCCTGAAACCAAAAAGAAGAGTCTTTGGGTGTGTCGGCTGAACGGGCGCAACGCTACGCCAAAGCTTCTTCCTCCTCGCAGACCATGGCGTCGCATTCCGGGAAGTGCCGCTCGCGTAGTTGACCGAGTTGCTCCGCGAACATCTCCGACTCCCCATTTTCGGCCCCCGATAATTCTTCAATGATATACTGGATTTCAACGAGGCCCTCTCCGCTTTGCAGCGCGTTGGAAATCAGGTCCAGACTCTGTTGCATCAAGCCAATGGTGTTGTTGAGCCATTGAGTAACCAGGTCATTGGTTCGCGGCGCCAAGACGAGAATGTTCTCTGCCCGTTGGCGGATCGTTTGGGCAAGGCCAACCGCCGCTTCAGTATGACCGTCGCTGGCCAATTGGAACAGTCGCCGCATCTCCGCATGCAGGTTGTGTTCACCCAGATATTCGCGGAATTGCTGACTGGTGACGGCGTTGTAGGTATCGGAGCGCCGAACCGAGGCAGGCACCTGCTTGACCACGTTGAACCGCCCATTCTCCAGCGTCATGCAACGCCCGGAGTTCTTGAGGATGTACTTTTGGGCCAGGCCGTCCGCCATTTCGTTTTCGCTCCGAGGAATTTTCTGCAGCGTGTAGGGGTACACCTTGCGCAGCCGGCGCAGGAATATGCAGTAGTCCTGCATCTTGCCGGAGGATTTCCAGAGTCCGTTGACCTGCTTGGTGACCAACTGCGAATCGCAGAAAACGATGACCGGGATCCCGGGTTCGGGATACAGAGCCTGAAGAATTGCCAGTCCGGTCTTCACCGCAATGTATTCCGCCTCGTTGCACGTGCCGTGGCCGGCGAACATGTGGCGGGTGAACAAACACGTGCTGCCCTGTCGGGCGAACAGGCCGATGTGCATCGCGCCGGGATTCTCACACAACCCGTCGGCGAACAATTCGATCGGTTGTTCGTGATTGATGGGGATGTTGTAATTGCGGATGTCCGCGATCACTTCCTGAACTTTTGCGTCGTGAGAAATCATAACGCTCGCCGAAGTGTGTTTAGCGAAGCTTGTTGAACAAAAGGTTCCGCTAAAAAGTGCGCCCCGCTCCGCAGTTCATTCGACGTTCTGCGGAACGGGGCTCGGGCGCATGGGCTGGGTGCTCTACCTCTCGTCCGGCTGGGGCAACTGATCGGCCCGCCACTCCTGATCCAACCGGAGCCACTCGGAGTGCTGATCGGGCCAGAACGAAGCCCGCTTGAGCGGGCGTTGAAAGTAGTGGGAATCGAAGGCGAGTTGGGGCTGCATCTGATGCATGGCCAGTCCGGCAAATTCCAGTTTCTCCTCAAGGTCGTTGCCTTTGCGAAACTCAACTGTGTTCCAGAGGTTAAACACGCCCATCATCCAGTCCAGTTGTTGGCGGTAATAGCTGCGCACGAACTGGGCTCCGAGAGTCCTTTCTGCGTCCGACATCTGGTTGGAAACGCGCAGATTTCCGCCAAGCCATGAATGCGTCAGGTGTGTGGCCAGTGGAAAAACCTCGAAATCCGGATCCTTCGCGAGCTCATTCACCAGGCGCATGAAGTTCGAGTAATACGGCTCGATTTTTTGATAGAAGTTATAACCTCGGATGGCCGCGTGCTGTGTTTTCAGGGAGAAACTGGTCAAATCACCGGGGCGATCCATCTCCAGTTGCCAGGCGGTCAACACAACCGCAAACACCGCCGTCTGCATCTCAACCGGTAGTTGGAATGGCAGCCCGTCGTGTGTGACCACTCCGCGGGCCAGGCAGTAATTCTCTTGGAAGGCTTCGCGATCCAGCTTCAATGCCCGATTCAACTCGGCGTCGAGCGTCGCATACACGTAACTCTCGGAGTTGCGAGCCTGGGTCAATTGTCCGTTCGGCAGAATCGTGCTGCCCAGAATTCTTTGCTGCAACGTGACATCTTCCGCCGCGTTGGTCGCCGCATGAAACGGATACCCGTAATAGTAATCCGGTCCTTCGAACCGCGCGATTTTTCCCCAGGGATCTGGCGTTCCATCGATGAGGGGAAAATCGCTACCGCCGACGCGTGGCAAAAGATCCGCGAAAATCGGCGCTGGCGTCCGCTGCCACTGACCGAGCTTTGAGTCCGGGTAAAGATATGCCGCAGGGAAAAGCTGCACCGGACCGGCCCACCGGGACAGCGCCGCGAAGTAGTTGAACGCATTATCCACCTTGATGTGCGGCGTGAGGCTGAAACCCAACTGCGGCGTGACGTAAACCATGGTGGTATGCACTCCGCGGAGGGTTTTCGGCTGCAGTTCGTTCCACAATTGGTGGTGGTAGCGCAAATGCCGCGCGTTGATCGCGACCCCGCTGCCCTGCGACGGGCTTTGAAACCAGGGCGAGCGCATCAGGCTGTTGTGCTCGGCGGGCAAGGTCTTGAAATGCGGGAGCTGCGCTTCGGCCCGAATTTGAGGTGTGTAATCCCAATTCGCCAACTCGGGTCGTGCTTTCCGGCCGACGCTCGCGGCCAAGCATTTTCCAGCATCCCATCCAGGAGGATAACTCGCATCCGTGACACGCTTGGCTTGCGTCAGCGGAATCGCGCAATGAAGAACCTTGGTCCGATTTCGATCACTTCGGCTGAAGACTCTCTGATTGATCTCCCACCCTGGTTCGGCAATTGCCTCCCAAGAATCACGTAGTCCGGGGTCTTGCAGTTCGTTGTTCATTTTCATCATCCGCAGTCGTCTTTTTCGCGAAGCGACCTTTATGTTTTTCGCCACAGCCCGCAGCGGCAGTCTGCCGTTTTCGGTGAATCATTGCAATCTTCGGGGGATTCGGCGGCATAGCGAGCACCGCGAGCGCGCAGGTCTTCGCGCTGGGAAATCGCGAATCCAAGTTCGCTTCGTGTTTGACGCTATTCTCAATTCCGTGAAGCGGCCCTGTATGGGTTCATAATAGAAATCGCCGCGCAAGACCCCCTCAGGCCGTAAAATGAAGATGGATGAAAAGGGCTTTTCATTCTGTTGGGGGACTGTTCGTCCGCAGCGCCACCGCGCTGGGGAAGGACGTGCTGCGTCTTGAGCTTTCTCCATCGGACATCGAGGCTCGTGATTTCCTCAAGCACATCGACCGTTTGGGGAACGCCGAGAGTTTCGTGGTCGAAGTCCCGGCAGATATGCTGGAAAGCATGGTGTCGCCTGAGGAGTTCGGGTCACGGGAGCACAAGATCGCCACGCTGCAGGGCAACTGCATCAACTTGAAAATGTCCATCTCTGGGGACAATCACGAGATTGAGGTCCTTGATGCTTCTCCAGATCTCTCGTACATAATGGCTGGCAACGAGAAGACCGGCTTCAGACCCACGATCCGATTCAGCCGCCTTTTCCGACAATGCGTAGGCAATTTGGCTGGCAGCTTCGTCTTCAATCACATCCGCAATTTTTTCCGAGACAACGAGGGATTCCTGCTTCCATACGAGGGTGAGAAGCCGCTCAAACCCTATCAGAAACATTTGGTGCGGATTCTCTCGCCCTACAGCCAATCCCTCTGCCGGAGGCCCGAGCAATCTCGCGAACTGGGGTATGCCTCATTCGAAGGCGATTTTCTGACCATCGAGCAACGGGTGGAATCCCTCTCTGGGGTTCTGATGGCGGAACGGACGTTCGCCAATGTTCAGCCCAACAGCCCGGTTTACGGCAAGGTAACGCTAACTGACATTGTGGGGCTGCCGGCCGAAAGCCGCTGGATGGAGACCGTCGGGGAAAAGCTGGATCGCGCTCTGGGCCAAAGCCAGCGATTGGACTATGCGGTGACCTCCTTGGACAACTACGTTCAAACCAAACTTCCGTTGCGCATTGCAGCTAGCATGGAAAAGCGGCTTCGGCGTTCTCTTTCGGAAACAGAAAAGGCCGAAGTGAAAACGCTGTTCGACCAATTCGTTGCCGAGCTCTTAACAGACGGCGAGCAAAAGTTGCAGCCGTTGGAAGAATTCTGTGACGCGGTGGGCGCACGGCGACGTTCGGTCCCAAAGCATGGTCTGGCGGTCCTGAACTTTTTGGCGCGCGACACCGCTTCCCCAATCAAAGGCCCAGTAAAGATGTCAGACGGTACTGAACTGGATTTCGGACGAGAGCTTTCCCGCCTTGTGGCAGATCCTCGCAGTTTCGGAGTGGAACTACCCGAACACGAGGCAACAATTCAGCAGGCAGCTCAAGTGGCTTTGCTGAATTATATCTCGCGCGAAACGTTGCGTGCCTATTGGGGCATCAGCGAGCCGATCCCTTGCACATCGGCTTTCCAGGCATTGCAGGCTGAAAATGAGCAGAAGGTGACCGATCGCTTCACCAAGACACGCTACCCGTTGGCAAACCCGGCGGACATCTGCCGAAAATTTGATACAGCGCGGCAGTTGGTGACCCAATGCGCCTCTGCGTACCTATGCACCAAGGGGTCTGGAGTGGAAATGCTGGCACCGCCACGTTCCATGCTTCAACGCTTGTCTGTCCGGAGCGCTGGGGTTCCCGACGTCACCCGTTCAAGGGGCCTCCTACTTCGCACTGCTTGTGCCGTCTATCGGAACGTGCCTGATGCAAAGGCCGATAATCTTCTGAAAGGATTTTCAATGCTGACCGGCCGCTCCGCAGATGACTACGCGCGCGAAGCCTCTTTTCTGGTCGGGTCGTACAACATGACACGCGCTGAGGCGGCCGTGGCGCTGGCGCTCCATGAAGCAATTGAGACGGACAACCAGCGACTTGCCGAAAAGCTGGACGAATTCGGAAAGCAAAACGTCCCAGAATACAACCCGAAATTGGAGGCGGCCCTGGACTCGCGAGTGCGGGTTCAATCGCTGACGCCAACGGCTCTGGCCAGACTCGCCTCGGAGTCGCCAGAGGACGTGGTCAAGGCGTTGAGTCCTGAGGCACAGATTCAGGGTGAACTCGTGAATTCAAAGACATCAGCCGTAGCTGGTGCAGCAATGAAGGTGCTGCAGAACACGCTGCGAGATTCGCTGGATTTCTTCAAGACGAGTCTGCCGGCGTCACTCGAGTTTAAGAACATCGAGGGTTCGGTTTATAGTGGGCCTCAAAGCGCAAAGATCGTTTCGGAACTCGTCGAAGAGTCGATGGAAGGAACACTCTCTGACTACTTCCGCCTAGCTTCAATTCCGGATCCTGAACAGCGCGAGCAGCAAATGAACGTTCGCGCGGCCACATTGGCTGAACGGGCGGAACAGTCCAAAGACGCCTTGGAAATCGAAGCGGATGCCCGGTGCTACCCCTCCGGCCGTTCTCCCAAACGTACTGCGCGGGATTTGTTGGCCGAGGCGTTCAACAAAGCGATTCTCGGCAGCGGGAAATTTGAAATGGATCCGTACGCGTTTGCCCCACCTTCATTCGCCTCCCCGTAGCCCAAGTTCCGCAGGAAGATCGCAAACGGCTCGCTTCGCCATCTCGTCCGCTGGGAGTTCTGGGAAGAGGGCGATTGCGTGGTCACCGTCACCCTTGCCGTTCGAGGTGCAAACAACTCGAAGGTTCCCGTGTATATCCAATCCAACGAGAATGTCAGCGATCGCATTTGAGCCGCGGAGGACGCGGATGGCGATTTCCCGGTAATTTGCACCATCACCCGAAGGTTCAGCACGCAATCTAATGGCTTTCGGATTCTTGCCGTTGTTCCTGGCGGCAAACTCGAATGCTTTCGCGGAACAAAATTCGTCGATCTTTCTCCGCGACCGCGTGTGCGCACTCACAATTTCGAGTTTGGCTCAATTTGAAACGGATGGAGCGTCGGGCCGTTTGACCGTGGGTTGCTCGACGAGTTTGAGCATTTTCAGAATGAATTTCGGAATGCGCTGATAGACGTCCCGGCCCATGGCCTGCCGTCCGTTCGGATCTGATACTTCCGCGAACGCTGGCTCGGGCGCGGTCTTGCCGTGAGCGGAGGTTTCGCGCCGGGTGGCGAGCGGCGCCTCAGCTAGAACCTCAGGGCGCGCCACTGAATCCATCCCATCATCTGCCGGTGCCTCTGCATTTTCCGGTTCAGTTGGTTGCTTCTCCAGCGATGGGAGCTTTTTGATGCGAAGGGTGGCGGATTGGCTGTGTCCGCTGCCGCTGTCGCCGTTTTGCGCGCCTTTGGTTCCGCTTGCGCCTTTGCCACTTTTTGCGCCGCCGGGGCGGTTATCAAGCAGAGCGGGTTTGAACGTGTGTGGAATGAACGCTTTTGTAAACCGGCACTGCGGGTAGCCGTCGCAGCCGTACCATTTCGAGTCATCGATGGCGGTAATGAGTTGCAGTTTTCCAGTTTTACACTTGGGGCAGGCTTCATTAGTGATCTGCTTCGACTTGAGCTTGGGGGCGATGCGGACCTTGTAACCTTCGTTCAGCAGAAGGCGGCCGCGGATTGTGGTTTCGTTGCCGTCTTTCTTCCAAGTTAAGGTCTTTTCCGAAGATGTGACCTTCTCACCGTGCAACATTTCCTGAAGATCCGTCGGGGTAAGTTCGCAGCCCATGAAATGCCGCCAGATGCGCAAGTGACATTTGGTGCATGTGAACCGATCTGGTCCCATACGGAAATGGCATCCCTTCTCTTGCTCTGGCTGATTGCAGGAGTCGGGACAAGACACCTCCGAAATGTTGTGGAGACGTTTATTGCCTGGCGTGCTGGTCTCCATTTGGATTTTGTAGCTCGTCGGGCACATCGGTCAGGTTGGCGAAGATGCGCCTGGCTTGTTCGCTGCAAACTGACTTTTCAGCCCCTTTGGGGGCTGGCATGCTTTCCAGCATCTTTTCGATGCCGGAACTGTCCGAATCGAAGTCGCTCGTTGGCAAGTCCGGTGGCGTCTCTGCAGCGTCGCCTGCAACCGGTACGGTGATTTTGTCGTCCTCGGGACTGTAAAATGGATCGCTCTTCTGGCTCGCCTCCAAGTCCGAGAGCCATGTTCTGTTCTGATCGACGTACTTGTATAGGTCCTCAGGTTTGGGTGCCCCAAGCTCCTGCATGATCTGTTTCGCAGCTTCCTCGGTGACATCGGTCGCGCTCCCGCTCACATCCTCGGATTCAGATGCAGCGGCGGTTGCGGCGGCACCGTTGAAGCTCGCTCCGCTGCCTGGCAGTCCAACTGGCAGATTGTTGCGCCATGAGCGGAGAATACCCTTGGCCCGTTGTTCGCGCTCTGCGGGGTCCGTCGGCTTTACGTTGTCGCGACCGTCAAACAGATGAGGAATGCCGAGCTGCCAGGCGCGGTTCTCAATGTATGCCTGGTAATAGTCGTTGGCCGCAGCGGCGAGGTCCTTCTTGTCGTAGAAGCAAGCGGTCTGGCGCAGGTTGGTCTTTACAATTCGCTGTCGGATATCTGGTGCTTCCTTGTTAAATAACACGGCATCGAAAGGCGCCATCTGCGTGTAGAAATAGGAGGCATCGAATCGGTGTTGTTTCTCTTGTCGACGGGTGATGGAGGGCGCTCGTCCATCCACCGCGCTGGACAACTTCAAGTCGTGGCCTTGGAAATCCTCGCGCGTGGCCCAGATCTGACCCATCGTCGCTTCCGCAAGCTTATTTGTTTTCTCGTCAAGGCCCTGCAGAAAGACGCGCGAGCCAAAGCACTGAATGAACGCGTCGATTTTGTTTTCGTCACGCTGCACCGCAAGGAGCGAAGATTTTGCCTGCGTGCAAACCAGATTTAGAATTCGCGACTGCCGCGAAAGCGACAGGAATTTTTCGTCGCCACCGGATTTGCTGCCGCCTGAAGTCGTGATGAAGAACTGGTATTCGTCCGCGAGGAAAAGGAGAAACCGACTCTTGTTGACCGGCGCCGCTTGTGTGCGCCTGAGAACCGCCTGCTGGAAATCCAATTTCATACAGGTGCCGATGAGCATCTGCGCATTCGGGTAGGCGCTCAACACCAGCGTATAGACTTTGCCGTTGTTGAGGCAGTCCTCAAAACTGAATCGGGACGGCTGGCAAAATGTTTTGAGCAATTGGGCGTTGCGGGTCACGTCACCGAAGAGGTTGGTTACACATGACTGGATGTTGCCTTTCGTTTTCGGGTCGTGAACCATCCATTCACCGGTGAAGTAGTCCTCCAGATTCCGCAGCAGCAGAATCTCGTAGTCGTTCGCCCCCATGAGCTGTTTGTTTCGGATGACGTCCTTGAGCCGGCCCAGATACTCCTTGAGGAATTGCTCGTTGGAAGTGAATCGCTGAATCTCGTTGACGCTGCACTCCCGACCCAGAGGCCCTTCGACCTGGCGGAACAATTCAATGCAGTGAGCGATGTGCTTTTCCGAAGCCTGCGACCAGTATGCGTTGTCGCTGCCAAACGAATTTCCGGTGACTTCAGCGACGGACATGATGCGGCCAGCGGCCTCGGTCGAGGCGGCGCCGCGCGGGACAAGATTATACGTCAGGCCATTGTTGATGGAGTGGACTCCGAGGTAACGCAGGCGTTTGGGTCTATCACACGTGACAACGGCGCCGTGTGCGTCTCGGACGTAAACTGGCTGCCGTTTTTGCGTGTGGGACACGCGGTAGAGCCGCCCGTTCTTCTCTTCACGCCAGCCCAACCAGCGAATCGATTTGCCAGCAACGTCGAATTCCAACTGCGTGAGCCGCGCGTGAACTTCCGGTCGCAGGAATGTGCCGCGGTCACTGAACATGTATGAGGAAAGCGTTTCACAACTGCCTGGGCCAGTGAGCAACAAAATCTTGTTTCCGGAGTCGTCTGTGCCGAGCACGTCTTTCGGCCCCGTGGCCGTTTCCAGCACAAGGTCGCATTCCTGCATGGATGTCCCCCCCATGCAACTGACCAGAAAATGTTCCCCCGTCGTGGCCTCCTCAAACTCGAGGATGTAATAATCGTTGTCCGGGCGGATGACGACGAGGTCCTCCAGCAAATCTCGGCCGTGCTTCTGCATCACATGGATGAGCGCTTGGTGGAAGTCACCTTTGACGTCCAGCACGAAGCCGCCCCACTTGGCGTCCGGTGCTTTTGGATCGTCATTCTTGTACAGCGCAGTGATCGAATCGAGGATTGGGAAAACAACCGCGGATGTTTTACCCGAACCAATCGCACCGAAGGCGATGATATTGGTGAAGAGGGCAGATTCGTTGAAGGTCATCCCGCCCAGGCTGATTTCCAATTTTTTGGAGTTCTTTCGCCGAGGCACAATGCCCCAGCGGTTCTTCACCGCGAGTTTGGAGGCAATCAGGCTGCTCAAGGAAACAGTGAGGATTCCGAGAGCTGCTTCCGGAATAACGGTTCCTCCCGGCATCCAGATGGATGCAGGCTGAATCAGACGGGACATCATGCCGAGGCCCGGCGTGCCAATTGTTACCAGTGCGCCCGCTTGTGCCGCGTACGTCCAATTGCTGCACTCAGGAACTGCGTCGGCCAACGCGCGCGCGACTCTTGCCAGCATACTACAATTCTAGGGCGTCGGAGCCGGGTTGCCTCCGTTGATCGGTGTGAAGGTTTGGTCAGATCTCACTCGATAGAGGCCGACAATTATTGGAGATCGCAGGCGCTGAGGTCGAGTTTTCCGTTTTCGATCTTTATCGCCAGAGCGTGCCGCCCTTTCGTGACAACGACGCCGCTGGGACCGGCCAGTTCCTGGAAATCGGCCAGTACCTGGCGGACTTCATCGTCGGTCAAATGCCAGAATGAATGCTGGTTTTTGTGGAGCGTGATGGCTTCATTGCAGAACAACTGGAGCGCTTCTGGCACCGCTTGATAAGGCAAGCCATCCAGTTTTCGGCCCTCTTTGATGATCACATTGACACTGTCGCCATCCAGCGTGATTTCAAACAGGTTTTCGCGCGTGGCAACCTTTACCGGCCCGCCCGCCCGGAGGTGATCGCTGACCAGCGGCTCCAGTTCGGCGAGTTTCCGATGGTTGTGCAGAATGTTGAAGCGCACATCCACCAGCCAGCCCAACTTGGGCTTTTCTTCCCGTAGTTGACGGATGTCCATGAATTTGGGTTCGGCGCCGTTCTCCTCCACACTTCAATTGTAGTGTGGCGCAGCCGTATGGACGCCTTTGCTTCTCACGGTTCTCCAATCGACACCACGGAGGGCCATATAATGGGGCATGAAGTTGACAATGAATCAAAGCCGGGTTCCGGTTCAGCTCCGCAAGGATTTGGTAGCCGAGGTCAAATCCAGGCTGGAGCCGGGAATGGACTTCAACATGGTTTACGGTCAGCTGCTCTCCCGCCTGGAGAAGTCCGAACAGCCCTCAATGGAGCAGGCCAAATTGCTCCTGCAGAATCCCGCCGCGCTGCTGGCCGACCATGCGGAAAGGAAGGCCGCCTCCCGCGAGGCGCAGGAGCGCTTGAAGGTGCAAGTGGTAAACGCAAATATTCCGAAGAAGGCGGCGAACCGCGACCAATTGGTTGCGGACACCCTGGGGTTCGTCGCGCGCTTCCCGATGCTGACCGCCACGGAGGTCAAGGCAGTGACTCTGCTGCGACAGGAAAACGGCAACCGGGATCCGCAGGTGATTCACACTCACGAAATCGCTTCGCCTGATGAACTGGCGGATCACCTTACGAGTTCCCAACCTCTGGGGGCACCCCTCGGCAGGCCAGGAGCGCGATTCTCCGCATCGTGCCAAGTCTTCATGCTAAACGACGGCGAGGCAATGGAACATGATCCGGAGGCTGCGCCTGCCCACATCCCTGCATTGGAGGTATAACATGAGGGGGTTCTCGTCCGATCGTGTCCGTTGCCCTCGGAAAGATCGAGCCGACACAAGGAGCGAAATTCTTGACTGGCAGCGGCAGCGTTTATCCGAGCAGCCTGGCTACGATGCAGAAAAATCATCTCATATGGTATGGGAAAGATCGTCCATGGTTAAGTCGCTGAACGCCGAAACCAAAGGTGCTCAGAACGACGACAAATTGCCGTCTGCTGGACGCATGAGGCGTTTGATTAAAGTTTTCACGACACTCATGGCTGCTCTTCAGGTTCCCTATGGTTATCAGGACCGTACGGGGTTTCATTTCGGAACGCCAACGGGGAACTGTGAGTGATTTTATTTGAGCCGGCTAACCGCATCGGGCTCGCGAAGCGAACTTGAAAGACGCACGTCAAAACAATTCTTCGTTTTTGTCGGCAACCGTTCAATCGAACATCGTCAACACGAAACTGCAGCAACCATCACTTTGATGAGGGTGTAAAGCGGGTCGATTGATTCATATAGCCCTATTTTTCCATGCAGAAAGGCACAAGGCGTATTGGTGCCGCCCGTCATCTGGAAACTGTGAAACGCTCTCGATGAAGTCTTGCTGATGGGGCTGACCAAGCGCAAGCCGGTAAAGCCACCGTTGGCGGCTGAGTTGGTCGAAGCGGATTGTCTGCCGAGATTGAGGAAGGACGACGAAGAGGCGATCAATTTTTTCGCCGGGACACGACCACCAAGGACTTCGGCCGGAAGCATCGTGCCCGAATATTTTCTCCGCATGGCCAGCGAGAATCGACCATGGACTCGCGTTCTCACCGGTCTCGCAGAGCGTTTGGGTTCGGAGTGCCTCCGCCAAAGCGTATCGCACGGAAAGCCCGCCGAAACGTTGGATCCGCCCCTCGCGTTGCTCAAGGTCGAGCGGGCTCGGGCACAAATCCCAATGTAGGAGCTGTCTGCACCAGACGTGAAAATCCAAACCTTCCTGTCCCAACGAAGTCGTCGCGAGCACTTGCGGCCAAAATGGAGAGTTGAATGCCCGCCGAAGGTCGTCCGTTCGCAGGCGGTCCTCACCGCCGAATGAAGTGTTTGCTACTTTGGCGTCCGCAAACGGCATGGCGGCATGGCAACGCAACATGAAATCCTCGGCGCCGGGTTCGTGGACGACATGACGCCCCTCGCGCAGACCGAGCACCTTACGCAGATTGAGCGAAAAACGCAGGACGGCGTCGGCATCAAGTTGGCTGGTTATCCACAAGTGTTCATCAAGGA
>JACZKP010000030.1 GCA_014860005.1 Verrucomicrobiota bacterium
ACAGGCCCACGCAAAGAAAAAGAGGGTTGGTCTGCACTACAGCACATTTGAGAAATCCGCAGCCACATGGGCAACAACTTACGAAACAAAGACCCCGAAAAATCGCTGTTTCCCCAGTCGAATAGCGGAAGTCGGGTTAAAGCTGGTCAGCCCGTTATCATCGAGGATCAACGTGGAGAGTTGAGGCAACCGACTCAAGAAATCCATCTCGCGAACGCGATTGTAGCCAAGATCCAACCATTCCAGTTGAGGAAGATACACACCCAGGTTGAATGCCGGGAGGTCATTGTAAGGTAGCTCTAATCGTGTAAGGCCGGGTGCGTTGGTCAGAAACGAAATATCTGCCAACTGGTTTTCACCCAATTCCAGGCGGTGGAGATTTGGTAGCGGTTCTGGCATGGCGAATTGCGTCAATTGATTTCCTCCGAGCTTGAGGAGCGCAAGGTTGGTCAGGCCCGTAGGGAGTGTGACGGTGGTCAAGTTGTTAAATCTCAGGTCCAGATTCACAAGGGAATTTGCCCCCTCGAAACCGTCCAGTGTCACGATTCCGCGTCCCGGAGCTTCAAGTGAAACCAACAGTTGCATGTCAGCAACGGTGAGAACTGCATCAGGTGATCCAAGTTCTTCTCGGACTGCGGCTTCGAGGTTGGGGTCAACAATTGAAATCGGTTGAGATCGTGCCGTGACTCCACCCAAAAACGTTCCCACCATCAGCAGCAAGGCGACTGAATGTTGGGCGGGGTTCACAATTGCCTCAAGGATATGACTGGCCACCCGGACCATACACTTTAACTATCACAGCCGATTCAAGCTATCAAGCAAAGCATGTCTGGCTCGAAGCCTGAAAGTGTCCGTGTTTGTAGCCGTGTTGGCCCGCTTCAACTCCAGGTTGCCGATGAATAAACTCATGAGCGCCGTTGCGACCGCCACCGCCATGCCCAATACAGAGCCGTTCCACCCAGAGCGAACAGAGGCCATGTGGATGGCTCCGGCACAACGGGCAACAGGCTGAACGCTTGCAGTCCTGTCAACGGGGACGGTGGCGTTGGGAGACCCAAAGGGTTGCCGCCCAATTTGTAAAGCAGCGAGGATTCCCCATAGCCTCCCACTCCGATCGCCACGACCTCTTCATAAGTAGCGCCCAACCGCACGTCCCATGCACGTACCTGCACCCACGCGAAGTCTCCACCTGCTACGGCCCAGACTGTCATTTGGTTGACGGAGGTGAAATAACCAGCGCCTACCCCACTCAGAAATGGCAGGATAAGGCGCTGACCAGAAGAGAAGTCAAGCGTTGGCGAAAGCGAATCACTCCTAGCTCCGCCCCAGAGTTCTACAGCGTAATGCGGATCTGTGAGTCGGGCGCCGTCGGCATCAAACACGGGAGCATCGATCCCGGAGCTTGGGACGAGATTCTGGAAATGAAACGTTGACTGAGCCTCGATTGTAGCCGTCAGCAAAGGTGCCAAAGCACCGACGATAATGGCCGAATTGAGTTTCATAAATCCGATGGGATTGCTATTGCGGCCAACTGAGCCGAACAAATCGGATGTCGCCTTGATTTCTCGCATACAGCGTCCCAGCGGACACCAGCCGGTAGTCGGTCCACGTCAGATACCAAGTATTGATCCGCTGCCCAGACACCATTGTACTCCCCCACATGGCCGATGTACGCTGGAAACGTATCGTACACGTGTTCGAGAGGCGGGGGCAACGGCTCTGGCCATTCTGCATAATGCCAATGCAGATTAACTCCTCCTGGGGGATAAACCGGATCGTAGCGGCCGTCTTGTTTGTTGTCCTCCAGCGTGCCGGCAAACACTGGCGGGAAGCCGGTCGTCGAAATGACAAACTCCTCGCCGAAGTTGACCAGACCGTTCGTGGCAATCGTCCCGAAGCAACCGTACAACTCCATCAGCGAGTTGTTCGTGTCGTTCCGCCGGTCGTACCACGCCATGAACAGTTGCGTGCCGTCCGGCTTGACACAGAGCACCGGCATCCATTGATCGTTCATCGTTGAGTCGGTGTTCACGCGCACTGGGTTCGTCCAGTTTGTCCCGCCGTTGGTGGAGCAGACGAAGAACACGTCCGCTTTGTCCCCACTATTAGTCCCTCGGTCGGCGTAAGCCATATACAGGTGATTGGTTTTCACCGGATTGATGGCCGGCACGGGGAATGGGAACACCCGGAAAGTGTCATCGTCGGCCGCCGCATTGCTGCTCTTTAGCTCTAGGTTGCCATTGCTGTTATTGGTGCTCTCGAGTCGGCAAATGATTTGAACCTCCCCCAACACCGCACCCCGGTTTAGCACCTGCCGCATCTTGAGCCAGTTGGTGTAGTAAGGGAAGGGGCCGGTGCTCTCGAACCAGAACACATACGCGGTGTGGTTGGAGGCCACCAGAATGATCGGCGAGTTGACCGCCGTTGGCTCTGTCCCGGCGGTCATTCTGGCGGCCAAAGGCGGGTTGGTCCAACTGCCGCCAACTCCGTCTGTGGATACCGTCAGCCAGAGTCCCGCCGCAGAACCGTTGGTTCTGCCGGTACACATGAGATAGACATCGTGCTGGCCAGTGCCCGGCCAATCGTCCACCGCCAGCCACGGCTTGTCGGATTGCAGGATGTCATCCCGCACAATGGTCGGGCTGCCGAAGGTCACGCCACCCTCGCCGGATTTCCAGTGCGGAATGCCCTTGTGGCCTTCATTGCGTGGTGAAGTGCCAACGAGGTAAACCACCCCTGAAGCCCGATCCGCCGCCAGCACCGGATCGCCCGCATCGCCATCGTCGTCCGTAGGATTACCTTCCCTGGCCAATGGCGGAACGCTTCGGTCTTCGAATGTCACGCCACCGTCGTGCGATACAGCATAACCCACCATTCGTGGGGTGTAGTTCGCCAAGTCGTCATTCTGTCCGAGTGCGTACACTCCCTGGTTTGAATCCACCCAAGCCACGACCACGTAACTGCCCAACACAACAACCGTCGTCTCGAACTGGCTGTTCTGTTCGTTCCCGCAATCCTGCTCCGGATCATTCACCAGGATGTTGGACCGCAGCCACCATTCCAGGTCCGTCAACTCGGCACTGTAGGTGTGGTTCGTCGCGGGCGAAGTCTTGCTCGAAAGCACCTCGAAAGCATCGGTTAAACCGTCACTGTCGCTGTCCACGCCGGAGCCTAGGAATTTGTCGGACTTAGAAAACCGATTGAAGGAGTGGAAACTATTGCGGTCCCCGGTCGCTGCTAATACCGAGGGTCTGCGGCCCGCTCGCCGGGCCGCTGCTGGCATTCCCGGACGCGCCGGCGGGTCTTTCGCCGGGGGCGAGCGCCTTTTTTGCCCGCCAGAGGCGTTGCCGCTTTCTTTTAGCCCGCCGCCGCTTGGTGTTTGAGCGTGAAGAGCCGTTTGAGGTTGTAGCTCAGACACACCAGCGTCCATTCCAGCGAGACCTTCGCCCGCCCGCGCAGCCGGAACCGGCG
>JACZKP010000031.1 GCA_014860005.1 Verrucomicrobiota bacterium
GCCCCAGTTCGTCCCGCCCCGAAAGATGCCAGCGCACGACTTCATCCGTGACTGGCAGAAAGGCGCGATGCGAACACTCGGCACACTTGATCTTTGGCTTCTCGCAAACGCCGCGCACCCACTCATTGCCACACGCCGGGGCGTAGCCAGCCTTGCCGGTTTTCCGACTCTCGAAGCGCCGCGGATAAACATCCTCCCGGCCACGAAACAGCGACCGGAACAATGCGATCTTTTCGATGGGAGAGGAGCAGTTCGTGACCAGTGGACGTGGAGAACGGCCGGACGCGCCGCCCGACTGCATGTCCAGTTGCGGATTGGAAGCGCTGTTGGTCACGCCCGTATGGTAGGGGATTGCGGCCAAGGCGTCGAGGCGTCGCATCCCCGGAGCGCCTCGGAGCGCGGGTCTGTGACCCGCAGCAACTTCGCCATTCAGAACACGCCCTAAACGGATTAAAGCGTCTTTCAAGTTCGGACATTGCTGCGGGTCACAGACCCGCGCTCCGTCACAGCCGCAGCACCCCGTATTCATCCCGAAATCGAGCGCTACTCCACGGCCAGTCTTTCGGATTGAGTACCAGCTTCGCTTTCGCCGGATTGTTTTCGATGTAACGCACTGTCTTCTGTTCGTGCTCGGCATCGCGCATATAGGTGTCAAAGTAATCCTCCGCCCAGAACGCGCCCTGCTTACCCAGCAGCTTATTTGCCAGCCGTCCGGTGTGCTTCTTCCAAGCGCCCACAATCTCGGCCATCGAAACCACCCCGACCTTGAACAAAACGTGGACGTGATTCGGCATGATAACCCAAGCGCACAATTCGTAACGCGGTGCGACCGGAGCGCGGCTCTGTGAGCCGCAGCATTCCCCGAACTGCCGGAAATTATCCTCAACCAACTTGGCAATCTCCGGCCGCCGCAGATGACATTCGCCCCGGCCATTGTCGAGATACGCTTCGATCAACTCCCGCTGCTCGCGGTCATCTTCAATCTTCGCTAAATGCTCCCACTCCAATCGGAGGGACGCCGGAAAACTATCCGCAAGATGAAAGGTGACAAACTGCGTCAATCCCGGTTCATCGCGATGCGGCAGATAACCGCGCTCATGCCAGCCGCGAAAACCTTGCTTGGCATCCTCCGATTTCGGCGGAGAAGACCAACGACGCTTGCCCTCGACCAGATCGCGCACGCCGGGATTGTGCGGCGGCCCGGGGCGACGGGGTTTGGGAGGCTGGCTCACGACGGACATTGAAACGAAGTCGAAACGCTTCCGCAAGCCGCTGGAGCGCGAGTCTGTGACTCGCAGCAGCTTCGCCACTCAGAACGCTTGCGAAACGAATGGAAGCGTGTTGAAAAGTCTGGACGTTGCTGCGGGTCACAGACCCGCGCTCCGGCGGCGGGATCACTTTGGCGGATGACCCAGGGTAGTCCCGCGTGGCGGGCCAACCTTGGGCTGAGTGATGGAATCCCGTTGGGATTCAAATTGCCGCGAGCGAATCTCGTCTGACCTATGTCTTGAGATTGTCGAGAATTAGCTTGGGCAACTTGGACAAAATCCAATCCGGCATTTCATCCATTCGGTAAAACTTGAAAACCGGTGCAAGCAAGGCGAGGTCATCGATTTTTCCCTGAGCATTCAAATTCAGTGCCAGCGTGATAACGATGTCTTTCAGAGACTCGATCTGCTTGGGCACATTCCTTCCGTCAATACCGTTCCAAAAAACCGCCCCCGCCGATTTTTGAAGTGAGGCGGGATCGTTTGGCTGAATATCCGGAAACCACGAAGCGACATGCACTCCCAAACGCCGCAAGGTGATGTTGGTCTGTTCCAAATTAATAGCCAAAGTCAGCGATGCGATCGCACTAGCTCGACCCTCCTGGTTTACGTCGGAAAAACTCAGACTAACTATTGGGTTGCCTAACGGCACGTGGTATTCATATCCGTCCCCGTGCTCTTTTTCTTTCCCGACTTTATCGCGCACCGACTCTTTGAGGGGATCGTGCTCCTCGTCGGGGCATAAAACCACAGAAGTCATATCTCCAAACTGGTAGCGGAGCAGCCACATTGCGCTTGTTGAATACAAATGGAAATGCCCTTCCACCCGGTTGGTGACGCAAAGAAAAAGCGGCAGCTCCTGCGAGAACAGCCACTCGAGTTCATCACCGCGCCATTTCTTGCTATCCTTCTTGTCATAGCCCCCGTAAGCAAAGCGCTTTGACCCTTCCGCCCCGTGCTGAACCATAAACGGCGAATGAAACGTCAGCTTCTTGTTCTCCTCTTTCGCTAAGGAACAAAAGAAATCAACTCCGATGTCTTCCTGTCGAATGACCGGAGCAGAAACGCCAAGGGCTGCGAGAAAGTATTGGGCTAGATACTCGCCACGGTTACTTTCGTGCCATCCATATCCAAGTGCGCCAGGCATAGGCTAATTTTACACCTTCGCGTAAACCTCCGCTCCCTTTTCCACGAACTCCTTCGACTTTTCTTCCATGCCCTTCTTCAGCGCCTCTTCCTCAGCGATGCCTTGTTCGGCGGCGTATTTACGGACGTCTTCGGTGATCTTCATCGAGCAGAAGTGCGGGCCACACATGGAGCAGAAATGAGCCGTCTTCGCTCCCTCCTGCGGCAACGTCTCGTCGTGGAACTCGCGTGCGGTGACGGGGTCGAGGCTCAGATTGAATTGATCTTCCCAGCGGAATTCAAAGCGCGCCTTGCTCAACGCATTGTCGCGGTATTGCGCGCCGGGATGGCCTTTGGCGAGGTCGGCGGCGTGCGCGGCGATCTTGTAGGCGATGACGCCGTCCTTCACGTCCTTCTTGTTCGGCAGGCCGAGGTGTTCCTTGGGCGTGACGTAGCAGAGCATCGCGCAGCCATACCAGCCGATCATCGCCGCGCCGATGCCGCTGGTGATGTGGTCGTAGCCGGGCGCGATGTCGGTGGTGAGCGGCCCAAGCGTGTAGAACGGCGCTTCGTGACACCACTCGAGTTGCTTCGCCATATTCTCCTCAATCATGTGCAACGGCACGTGGCCCGGGCCTTCGTTCATCACTTGCACGCCTTTGGCCCAGGCGCGTGTGGTGAGTTCGCCCTGCACTTTGAGTTCGCCGAATTGCGCTTCGTCGTTGGCGTCGGCAATCGAGCCGGGGCGCAGGCCGTCGCCGATGCTGAAGCTCACGTCGTAGGCGGCCAAGATGTCGCAGATGTCGTCCCAGTGGGTGTAGAGGAAATTCTCCTGGTGATGCGAGAGACACCATTTGGCCATGATGCTGCCGCCGCGTGACACGATGCCGGTCATGCGGTTCGCGGTGAGCGGGACGAAGCGCAGCAACACGCCGGCGTGAATGGTGAAGTAGTCCACGCCTTGCTCGGCTTGTTCGATGAGGGTGTCGCGGAAGAGTTCCCAGGTGAGGTCCTCGGCTTTGCCGCCGACTTTTTCGAGCGCCTGATAAATCGGCACTGTGCCGATGGGCACGGGCGAGTTGCGCAGAATCCATTCGCGCGTGGCGTGGATGTTCTTGCCGGTGGAAAGGTCCATGACGGTGTCCGCGCCCCACTTGGTGGCCCAGCGCATCTTCTCGACTTCCTCCTCGATGCTCGACGCGACGGCGCTGTTGCCGATGTTGGCGTTGATCTTCACGAGGAAGTTGCGCCCGATGATCATCGGCTCGGACTCGGGGTGGTTGATGTTGTTCGGGATAATGGCGCGGCCGGCGGCGACCTCTGACCTGACAAACTCCGCTGTGATTTCTTTCGGGATTCTCTGGGGAAAGCGCTGAAATACTGATGGGACAAATGGGGCGGATGCGACTGATTGGGCGCTGCCGGCGTGCTGTTTGTTCGGGTCATTGCGGACGTTGTCCTTGGAAAGCTCGGCAATCTTCGCGCGGCCCAGATTCTCTCGGATGGCGATAAACTCCATCTCGGGCGTGATGACGCCAGCGCGGGCGTAGGCGAGCTGCGTAACAACTTTGCCAGCCTTTGCGCGAAGCGGACGGCGACGCTGGCTGGTCAGCCCAGGAAATTTCACGAGGCGATTCTTCTCGGCCTTGCTGGCGTATTCGGCGTGTTTGCCGGAAAGATAGCCATCGTCCTGCGGCTTGACTTCGCGCCCGTCAATCTCCTCCACGTCACCTCGATTCAAAATCCATTCGCGGCGGAGCGCAGGCAAACCTTGCTCGGACGTGCCGGTGAACGCGGGATCGCCCCACGGCCCGGAGCAATCATAGACGCGCACAGGTTCGTTCGCTTTCACCGTGCCCGTATAGGATTTGGTGGGCGTGAGCTCGATTTCGCGCATCGGGACTCGGACGTCTTTGTGCAGCGTGCCTTCGACGTAAATCTTTTTGCTGTTGGGCAGTTGTTCGCTGCTGTGCGGTTCGAATGAGGTTTTCGGATCGGCGATCATAACTTCATGTGACAAGTGACGTTTGTCGTGTGAGGAGAGCCGAAGGTTGAGAGTTGTCGAACTTCCTACGCTGGCATTACCCAGACAGGTTCAACGGGTCGTCCGCTCCAGCAGACCTCTCAGCCGTTCCAACGGCTCCCCAGTGACAACCGAAAGCTAGAACGGCATTCCTCGCCGGTCAAGGATGCGAATTCACCAGGGCAAATTGTTATCGGGAGGCAAATCATTGAACCACACGGCGTAAAATTCGGACTAGGATCGCCGCGCCAAGGAAGTGGCCATGCGCCGACGCAAACTCGCGCGGCTGGTGCGCACCCTGCGCGCCTTGCGCCGGCCGCGCCAACGCCCGTGGAAACGCGACACGTTGTTGCACAAACTGGGCGCCGCGCACAAGCAAGCCGGCGGCGCGTGGCGCTGGGTGAAAATCACCCTGCCCAAAGCGCGCCAGCCGGTCAACCGCGACACGTTCCAGTTTGAGTTGTTGAAAACCAAATTGAACGAGGCCCAACAACGCGACGGCTACACGTTATTGCGCGCCTTTGGCGCCGGTGACCAGGCCGTGCCGCTTTGGGAGCGCTACCTGCAACTGGGCGAGATCGAAGGCGTGTTCAAGACCTTGAAGAGCGATCTGCATCTGCGTCCGATCCGCCACCACGTCGAGCCACGGATCGAGGCGCACATTGTGGTGTGCTTTCTGGCGTATTGTTTGCAGGTCACCTTGCGCAAGCGATTGGAAGCGCACGCGCCGGGCCTGACGCCG
>JACZKP010000032.1 GCA_014860005.1 Verrucomicrobiota bacterium
CGGAACAGCCACCGCCGAGGATTACCACATCAGGCAAACTGGTCGAATGAGCCTCTGTAGTGCAGACCTTTTTGATCGCTGGATTGGATGCCAACCACTTGCGTCATCATTCCACCCTGAATAGCGGAAGTCGGGCTAACCCCCAAAGGATTGGAAAGGACTGAGGCGCGGAGTTGCGGTCGCCTGGTTTGAGCGGTGGGTCGCGCCGAACGTCCTTTCATCCGGCTTGCCCCGTGGGAAAGAATGCGTTGCGCCAGCGCCGGGAGGGAAAACCGGTGGTTCGCAGCCATCTGGCCATCATCTCCTTTCGAGAGTTTTCCCACGGGGTGAATTGAACCCGCCCCGTAAAAGCCTGCGGCTCACGGGGCAGGCCCGTCGAGTTTGCGAAAGCCGTCCGCCCCGCCGGTATCTCCTTTGCCCTTTGCTTTTGATTTCCGGCGCCGCGGCACCGACGCGCTCAAGACTGTGTCGGCATCCGATCCTTGAACACCAGTGCCCCCGTCGGACAATGCTCCACGCACTCCGCGGCAACCTTCTGCAAGCCTTCCTCGATGGAACGATCAAACGGCGCGGCCATGCGCACATCAAATCCGCGCCCGATAAATGTCAACCCCAGCGGCTCGGCCGCCATCTCGGCCAGCTTCACGCAGATGCCGCACACAATGCACTTGCCCGGTTCAAAAATGATCCCGCCGGGCTGTGTCTGCTGTTCAAACTTCTTCCGCTCCGACCGGAAGCGATTCGCATCCGCACCATAGACTTGCGCCCAATGTTGAAACACGCAGTTGCCCGAGGAGCGGCAATCGCAATGCAGGCAGCGCGAGGATTCCAAGGCTGCTTCGGAGCGGTTGTGACCCAGGCAGCGGTCGCACGGAGATACTTTCCCGGCATTGCTCGCGTGCCGCAAGAAGTCGCGCACCTCGCCGGGATCGAGCCGGCCCATCACGCTCGAAAACGCCTTCTCCGGCCGGCGCGGCGCCCGGCCCAGCAGATGCAGATGCACGCACTCCGCCACGGCGCGGCCTTCGGTCATTGCTTTGACCAGTTGCTTCACCGGCTTTACCGCGCTGCCCGCGGCGAACACGCCGGTCACACTGGTGCGGCCGGTGTTCGGGTCAGCCTCAATGCCGAGCGGGCCGAGTGTCACACCCAGTTTAGGCATTTCGCGCGAAGCGATTTCGCCAACCGTCAACAACACCGCATCAAAACCGCGCAACAATCCTTCGAGACTCAAGTCGCGGCCCAGTTCCACGCCGGACTTGAACTGAATGCCGAGCCGTGCCAGTTGCGCCAGTTCCGCGTCGAGCACAGCGCGTGGCAGTTGTTCCTCGGTGGTGTTGGTGCGCAACGTGCCGCCGCCTTCCGGTCGGCGATCCGCCACCGTCACCGCGTGACCTTCACGGGCCAGGTAATGCGCTGCCGCCAGTCCGGCCGGGCCGGCGCCGATGATGGCCACGGATTTGGCGCTGGCCGGTTTGCGTGGAGGAACATAGGGCGGGCGTGCAGATGTATCTGATGAGATTTTGGCAGGTTCGTCGGTTTTCCCCTCACCCCGACCCTCTCCCAGCGGGAGAGGGTCGGGGTGAGGGAGAACGGAACGACTTTCACGCTTTGCCTCGCCGAATCCCAAATCCCAATCTGCGACAAACTTCTCCATGTCGCGAATGGCGGCCGGATCATCCAGGGAATTCCGCCGGCAACCTTGCTCGCACGGATGATGACACAACCGACCCAGCACCGCCGGCAGGGCCAGCGCCTGCCGCACGCCCATCGCGGCTTCGTGAATCCGGCCCGCTTGGACGTGTCGCAGCATCACGGGGACATTCAGTTGCAACGGACACAACCGGTGACACGGCGAGAGACAATCCCCCACATGATCACTGAACAACAACTCCAGCGCCGTGCGCCGTGCCTCGTGGACTTCCTCGGTTTCGCTTTCAATCACCATGCCCGGCGTCGCTTTCGTACCGCACGACGGCACGAGCTTGCCATTGGTTTTTACCAGACAAACCTGACAGGTGTTCAGCGGCCCGCACTTCTCCAGATAACAAAGCGTCGGAATCTCCATGCCGATTTTGCGCGCCGCCGCCAGCACGCTCTCGCCCGGCTGAACCTCAACCGGGCGGCCGTCAATGGTGATGGTGAATGGCGTGCTCAAAGCGCGAACTCTCCCGGCTCATGAGCCATCGCGATTGGGTAATTGGGTGATTGGGTAATTCGGTATTTCATCCCACCTCCACCGCGTTGTGCGGACACACCTGCCGGCAGGTGTCACACCGCGTGCATTTCGCGTCGTCAATCACGTGCTGCGCGTAAGGCGTCATCGGTATAGCGTCCACCGGACAATGCTGCGCGCAGATCGTGCAGCCGGTGCAATCCCGATTGATCGTGTAGTGAACCAGGGCGGTGCATTTCTTCGCCGGACAACGGCCCTGCAAGTGCGCTTCGTATTCATCGCGGAAATAGCGCAGCGTCGTGAGCACGGGGTTGGGCGCCGTCTTGCCGAGCCCGCACAAGCTGCCCGCGCCAACCTGCACGGCCAGACGTTCCAATTCGGCCAGATGCTGGCGCGTCGCCTTGCCATTGCAGAGACGTTCGAGAATATCGAGCATCCGTTTCGTGCCAATGCGGCAGAACGTGCATTTGCCGCACGATTGATCCTGCGTGAACTGCAGGAAGTAACGCGCGATATCCACCATGCACGTTGAGTCATCGAGCACCACCAATCCGCCGCTGCCCATAATCGCGCCCACGTCGCGCAATGATTCAAAATCCACCGGCGTATCCGCCAGTCGCGCCGGCACGCAACCTCCGCTGGGCCCGCCGATTTGCACGGCCTTGAAGCGCCGCCCCTCGCCCGCGCCGCCGCCGATTTCCTCGACGATTTCGCGAATCGTCGTGCCCATGGGAACTTCGATAAGCCCGCCGCGCCGGATTTTTCCCGCGAGCGCAAAGACTTTCGTCCCCTTGCTCTTCGCGGTGCCGATGGCCGCAAATTTCTCGGCGCCATGACGAATGATCCACGGCACCATGGCGAGTGTCTCGACGTTATTGATGAGCGTGGGCTTGCCCCAAAGCCCCTCCTGCGCGGGAAACGGCGGGCGCAATTTCGGCATGCCGCGCTGGCCTTCGATCGAAGCAATCAACGCCGTTTCTTCGCCGCAAACGAACGCGCCGGCGCCTTCGAATACGGAGAGTTTGAATGGTGTAGCGGCACGGGCGTCCCGCCCGTTCGTTTCTGCGCCGGTTCGGACGGGCGGGACGCCCGTGCCACCAAGCCACCCGCGCTGCTCCAGTTGCGCGATGGCCGCGCGCACGCGCTTCACCGCCAGCGGATATTCATGGCGAATATAGAAAATCCCTTCACGTGCCCCGACTGCCACCGCCGCAATCATCAAGCCTTCAATCACGCGGAACGGAAACGATTCCAGAATCATCCGGTCCATGAACGCGCCCGGATCGCCCTCGTCACCGTTGCAGATGACGTATTTGGTGTCACTGCTCTGCTGTGAGACAACACGCCATTTTTGTCCCGAAGGAAATCCCGCGCCGCCGCGCCCGCGCAAGCCGGACTTTTCGATGGCCGAGATGATTTCATCTCTTGTAGCAGCGGACGTCCGTCCGCTCTGACTGACTTCGGGTTTGTTTCGACGCTCGCCCTCACCCCGGCCCTCTCCCCCGGGGAGAGGGGAAAGCAGTTGATCGCGTTCAAGTTTCCGTGAGGCATTCGAGCCGCTGGCCGCTGCCGTTTCGCCGGAGCTCAGGGAGAGGGCCGGGGTGAGGGGGAACGCCGCATCTCCAAGGCATTTCACCAACGCTTGAAATCCTCCATTCGCGATATACTCATCCAAATCCAGCGGATCGAGCTTGCCGAAATGTTCGGTGGCGATGTGAACCTGCTTGTCCAGAAAGGCGCGCACGCTGGGATCACGCTTGCTCATCGAGAAACGCTGCACGCCGCGTTGCTCACCGGGGTCATCCAACAACAACCCATCCAGCACACGCGTCCAGAAGCGACTCACGCGATGTGCCAGGCCGCGCGGTTTGAAATGCCGCTGCACCAGCGCCCGTGCCTGGGCCGCTGTCAGGTCGGAGTAAAACGTGCCCGGCTTGCCCGCTTCCGCGACCTCAATCATCGGCGTGCGATGGCACATGCCCACGCAACCGGTACGCTTCACCAGCACGTTCGCGCCCGTGGCGACCGCGCTTTCGTGCAGTGCGTGAAACAGCTTGTCGCTGCCCTTGGCCATGCAGCACGAACCGAGGCCCACGTGGATTTCCGCCATGCCGCCGTTGCCGTGATGCGGACGGAGTTCCTCAGTGGACTGAACCGTCTTTGCTTCCCGCTGCAATTCCAAAAACTCGCGTAATGCTTCCGGCACGCGTTCGGCGGTGGAATGGCCAAACGTGCTTTCGCCGATTTTCACCACCGGCGCCAGCGTGCAGGTGCCGAGACAGGCGACCGATTCAATGGTGAACTGCCGGTCGTGATCCGTATCCGCGTGTTCTGGAATCTTCAAATGCCGCCGTAGCGCGTCTTCAATCCGCTCCGCGCCCCCGACGTGACACGCCGTGCCGCGACAGACGCGCACGATGTGCTGGCCGGTGGGTTCCATGCGGAACATGTCATAGAACGAGGCCACCCCGCTGATGGCTGCGGGCGTGATGTCAGTGGTTTCCGCCACGCGCCGCAATGCTTCTTCCGGCAAATAGCCGTAGCGCTCCTGCAATGTTTGCAGGATCGGGATCAGCGCCTCGGGCCTGCGCCCGCAACGCACCACGGCTTCATCGGCGTATGTGAGGTCAACGGGCATGGTTCGAAGTCCGAAGTCCGAAACGCGAAACCCGCGCTCGCGAAGCTTTGGAGTGCGCGGACTTGTCCGCGCTTTCCGCAGGCGACTTGTCGCCGTCAAACGCGAGGGTGCGTCTAAACTTTTCCACGAGCCGCTGAACGCGGCTCTGCCTTGGCGACCAGTCGCCAAAGCAACCAAAGCGGTGACAGGTCACCGCACTCCAAAGCTTCGTTGTCCGACCAGTCGGTGTGTATGCGTTGGTTTTCAAGGTTGTGGGAGCGCCGGGCAAGGCGGCGCGTTGCCGGCCACTGGCTTTGGAGTGCGCGGACCTGTCCGCGCTTTCCGCAGGCGACTTGTCGCCGTCAAATGCCAACGGGCGCGTGACTTGGCTATAGCGCTTCCTTTTCATTACCCACAATCTGGGAGCGAGAATCTGCGAATCCCAAAGGGATTCCGACCCAAAGGCCAGGGTTGCGAGGAACGCGCTACCCTGGGTTAGCCCGCGGGTGGAATCCCAACCCTGACGGGGTTGCGGCCTGACGTGGAGCAGCGGGACACAACCCCGTTGGGGTTGAACCTCCTGCGGGCACATTCCCCGATCCGCATTATTTCTGGCTTGAGTTGTCTCGCAATCAGATTTTCCATTTTGCTCGGAAATGCGAACTGAACCCAACGCATGAAATCGCCGCGCGAAAAAGCCTTTCTTCCACGCCGTGTCAAGCGAGCGGCGATGTGGCTGGCAATATGTCTGCCCCTGTATGTCCTCAGCACTGGCCCCGTCGCTTGGGCAACAAACGATGGGCTTCACCCGCGATACCTGCCCGAGGAGGTAAACTTGATTTACTTGCCGCTCGCGCCTTTGATGCGCATTGAGTGGATCAACCGGGCTTTCTATTTCTACACGGCGATCCTCTGGGGTGGTTTTCCCGCTGGCTACACGACGCTCTAGCTTCACGCCGTGGCGTCCCAGTCGCTCGATTCCGATTTTACGCGTGGTTTTCACTGCTTTGCCCCCAAACACCACAGATTCGTCGTTCCACGCAGATAAACGCGTCCGTCCACCAACGCCGGACTCGCGTAGAACGCATCCTCCAATTTGATCCTCGCCGTTTCCTTGAACTCACGCGCCGCCTCAATGAGAAGGACGTGACCCTTGGCGCTGGCCAACAACAACTGGTCGCCAACGATGCTCGGGGAACCTTGGATTTCCATTTCGAGGTCGTGTTCCCAGAGCAGCTTGCCATCCTTCAAGTCGAAGCAGAACAACGCGCCCATGGTCAACACCGTAAAGACCAGTTCGCCGTTGCTGACCGGGCTGGTGATGTCGGGCGCCGGCTCTTCGGAGGACCAGGCCAGATGCGATTTCGTCACGTCACCCGCGCCGTCGGGACGGATGGCAAACAGACCCGCTGACGGGCTGGCAATTACGACCAAACCGCCGGTGAAAGTGGGCGACGGCGCGATTTCCCCCTCCATGATTTCCGCGCGCCACAGTTCATTGCCGTCCGTGAGTGAATGACTGATGGCCCACTGCAATGCCAGCGTGATGATCTGTGTTTTCCCCGCCGCCTCGACGATGATCGGTGAAGCCCACGAATCATGCACGGATCGCGGACGTTCCCAGAACAACCGGCCCGTGGCGGTATCGAACGCCAGCAGTTTCGAGCCGCCGGGCGCGCCTTCATCTTGATCCAGTTGCACTATCAATCGTCCCGGCCACACGGCCAGAGAAGTAGCATGGCCATACATATTCTTCGGCACGCCAATGTTCTTCGCCCACGCGATTGATCCGTCGAAGTTGAACGCTGCGAGATCGCCGTTGGCAAAGATGACGAACGCGCGCCGTCCGTCCGTGGCCATCGTGGGTGCGGCAAAGCCGGTCATCTCGGGAATATCCGGCTGCTTGGCCGGGCTGCCAGGAATCTTCTCGACCACGCGCTGCCACAGAAGCTGACCGGTGTTCGCGTCGTAGCAAACCACCTCGCGCTTCGCCGCGTCGCCGCCGGATAGAAACACGCGATTGCTCCACACGATGGGCGAATTAAAGCCGCTCACCGGGACGGGTGATTTCCAAAGCACGTTGGCTTCGGCAGGCTCGGTCAATGCCAGTTTCGCGTCACCGACCGCGACACCACCGCCGTCCCAGCCGCGGAAGCGCGGCCAATTGGCTTGAAACTCGGCGAGCGTTGGCAGGGCCACAACCGACTCGTCTGCGGGACCGCGCCCCAGCAGTCTGTCGAGTTCGGCGGTGGATTGCGGCAGGGGCGAACGCGCGGTAACCGCAAGCGTGGCAAGACCGGCAAGCGCAACTGCACCGACGGTCACCACGCCCCAGCGGGATTGCGCGGCCAAGGCAAACCAGTGCTGCGGCGCTTCGACCCGGCGCTTCGGCAGGTAGGGTTGCGCCGATTGCTTGACGATGGTGCGTGCGGCGATGAGCAGCGCGGCCAATCCGCCGACCAACAGCCAGCCGCCGGTTTTATTGAGCGAGAGACGGCGCACATAGCGTTCGCGGAACTCCAGATCGAGCCGGCGAATCTCAGCCTTCACCGTTTCATCGGTCGGCGCCTCGCGCAATTGCTCCTTGAGCGCGAGCAGACGCGGCGATTTCCACGGATCGCGCTCGGCCGCCGCCCAATGCTGGTAAAGCATCGTCGCGCTCACGAGCACGCAGAACAACGCGGCGATCCACATGGTCCAACTCAGTGAAGCGCCAAGGCGCGGAGGCGTAAAGGCGCGAGGTGACTCCCTCTGTGCGTCCTGGCGACTTTGCGTCTTGGCGTTTGAATCGGTCATGCAGTGTGTGTGACGCTCGCCCTCCCCATGAACCTGACCGCAGAGCGCGGACAACCTTGTCCGCGAGTTCCGTTCCCATCGGTTCGCGCGGACTCAGCGGTCCGCGCTCCGGGGTTCATGGCCCCCGTGCGCGATTTCAAGTCGTCAAACCTGCCCATGAATCGTCCACTGGTAGCCGCCGACGTGAGGAGGCGGAGCGCGCTGCGATTCAACAGATTTCGACTCCTTACGTCGGCGGCTACGGTTCTGGGCTTGAAAGCGCGAACTTTAGCTCGGGGAATTCTCACCCCAACCCTCTCCCCCAGGGAGAGGGGCCAGCATCGGAAGATTTCGTGTAAATCCAGCGGCTGCCGGGCAATCGTGGCGCTCCGTACCGTAATGAGATGACGAACGTTTCTCCCTCTCCCCGGGGGAGAGGATTGGGGTGAGGGCGAGTGTAAAGCCATTCCGCAGCACTCCGGCCTCATCGAGAATAAATTTGATCCACTCTGGTTCACGTTCAGATTCACGTTGGTTGCGAAATCACTCTTGGTTGCGGCAATTCACTCGCCGGCATCTGGCCGATTCTTACCATCTCCTGCGGACACGAGCGGAAACAACGCGCGCAGGCGAAGCACGCGCCCCGATCCGGCTCGAAATCCGTCCGCCGCGTGCGCAGCGAGAGGCTCACCAGCTTGACGCCCAGTACCAATCCCACCCAGCCGCCGAACAACAGGCAGGCCAGCTTAAACCGCTCGCGCCAGTTGGCGGCGGCGAGCAGCAACGCTTCCGGATCATGCTCGGCGCGTTGCAGCGCGAGGGTCTGCGGCGTCATCACGCCGTAGTCCACGGACGACTTTTTTTGGTTAAGGTAACGCTCGGCCAGTTCGACCGTGGGATTCAACTTCGCCATCGGCACCGCGAGTTGACTGCCGATCCACGCGCCGCTGGCGATCAGCCCCGGCACGAGCAGCACGAGCCAGCCGAGTCGCCGACGTTCGGGCGCGAGGAATTTTGGTTCGACCGTGCCCGGCGTCGGCTCGCGCATCGCGCCATAGGGACAGGAATGTTCACAGAGCTGACATTGCGTGCAGATGTCGGGTGTGACGCGCACCCGCCATTTCGAGGCGAGCGAGGCGACTTTCAGCAACGCCCCGTAAGGACACAGGAAGCGGCAATAGGGTCGGCCCACAAACATGCCAATGAGCAACGTCGCCACCGCCATTGCGACGAGCAGCGACGGTCCGTTGAGCCGGAAGATCGGCACGATGGGATCATAACGGCAAATCGGAAAGCCCGTGCCCGTGGCGGCGAACGCGAGGCCGAAGCCGAGAAAGAGAAACGGAATCACGCCCAGGGTGTGCTCCAGCCAGGCCGGAACTTTGACGGGTTTGATCAGGACCAAGTCTTGCAATGCGCCGTGCGGACAGACGCCCGAACAGAACGCGCGTCCCGCAAACAGCGCAAATACCAGTGGGATGGCGAAAAACGCCGTGACCACCAGCGGCACGGTGTAGTTCGGATCGAACAGTCCGAGGATGACGTTTTGCGGCGCGCCGATGGCGCACACACAGCCTTTCCGCCAGAAACCGAAATAGGCGAGGGAGAAGATCGAGAGCCAGAACAGGCCGCGCCGCGAGCGTTTCCGGTAGATCAACCAAACGGCCAGCGACATTGCGCCGACCAGCACCGCCACATCGAGATAATGCAGCCACAACGCCCGCACCGGCGGCGTGGTGGTGGTGGGGAGTTCGTGGTTCGTTTCGCTGAAATCGGGCGGCGGGAAACGCGGTTCGGCGAAGGCGGTGGTCAGCGTGAAAATCAGGACGAGCAACGCCCATCCAAGTCGAAAGTGGGCAGGTGAGAAAGTGGGAAAGTGGACGTTGATACCGTAGCGGCCTTTCTCACTTTCCCACTTTCCCACTTTCCCAACTGCGGAGTGCGTTGATACGGAAGGTCGCATTTGCCTGTCAGTGCGCATGCGTCTCCTTGAGCAAATACGGCTGGCTGGCGGGCACGCGCACGAAGGCGTCGCCGGGACAGGTGCGGGCGATGGCGCACTCATTGCAGCGCACGCAGCGGTCGTGGCGGATTTGCAGAAAGAACGAGCCGTTACCAAACCGATTGCAGCCCTCGACACATTTCGCACAGCCGATGCAGAGGTCTTCGTCAATCGAGTATTCGTAATAGGGATCTTCGATGAACGTGCGCTTGATGGCGGCGGTGGGACAAAGCTGGTTCTCGGCAGCCGTGGTGAGTGCGTTCGGCTCCGGCTCGAAGTAACCGGTGCAAAGATTGCAGTAACCGCAGATCGCGTAAGAGTGAACGCACTTCACCGCGGATTGTTCGAGCACGCACTCGGTGGCGCAATTGCCGCAGCGCACACATTTCTGCGGATCAATCTGCCAGACCCACGCGTCGGCGTTGCTGCGCCCGGCCAGCACGCCGCCCAGCGCGCCCAGCCCGGTCATGGCGGCGATGCGCGCGCCGTTGCGCAAAAATGACCGGCGACTGGTTGGCTCGTTGGCTGGCTTGTCTTTCATAGTCTAGCTGCGAAGGAACGCGAAGCTTTGGAGTGCGCGGACTTGTCCGCGCTTTTGGCAGGCGACTTGTCGCCGTCGAATGAAAGCGGGCGTCCCGTATTGCCCTCGGCCCTCTGAACGCGGGCCTGCTTTGGCGACAAGTCGCCAAAGCAATCAAAGCGGTGACAAGTCACCGCACTCCAAAGCGCTGTGGTTCGGCGCGCGTTCATACTTTGCGCTTCATCACCCGCACCTCGCCGGTGACGTAATCCAGAATGAAAACCCGCCCTTGCGCATCCGCCACCGCGTCCAGCCCACCTTGCGTGCAATCGCCCAAACCCCGACTCGCACAGGCTTTCGCGTTTTCCGGGAACGATTCCGTCCCGGCGACAACCGACTCGAACTCGCCTTGCGCGCTGTAAATCTTCACGCGCGGCAGACCCTTCTCGCAGGTAATGAATCGCCCGTCCGGTAACAACGCGAGATTGATGGGATTACAGCAGCCGCAGAAATTCTTGATGCCCATGCCGGGTTGACCCCAGGCCAGCACAAAGTCGCCGTCCACGGAATAGGCTTCAACGCGGTGGCGTCCGGGATTGTTGACACGCAACAGCCCGTCCGGCGCCAACCTCACGTTCAGGTGCGGACTCGGCAGAATGAAACCGGGAACGTTGCGCTCGCGGTCACGCGCGCCCAGACGGCCCAAGAGTTTGCCGGCGCGATCATAACGCAGCAGCACCCGATTGCCGGCGTCGGCCGCGATCACTTCGTCCTTCACAAGCGCGAGACCGGTGAACCAGGTTTTCCGCGCCGGTGAATCCCACGTTGCCTGGCGTTGCCCTTTGGCGTTGAAGACTTCGATGTGATCGCGCAGGCCGATGTAAATCAAACCTTCTTCCGAGACAGCCAAAGCGCGAGCCGGCTCCGTGAGGGCGATTTCCAATCCACGCTCTCCGTCGGCGCTGAAGCTTGTGACGTAATTCCCCGAAGCGACGAGCAGTTGTCCATCCGGCGCCAGAGCGAGCCGACGGGCCTCCGGATGGGGCGAGCGCCATCGCCGGATTTCCTCATGCGAGATCAACTTGGGATCGGTTTTTTCCAGATGCGAAACATCGTAGGCGAAGGGATTCGGCCTGGCTCTTTGAGCGGACGCCCTGGCCGCAACACCGACGGTGGCAACCACAGCCGCGGCCCGCGCCGCATCACGGAAAAACTCGCGCCTATCGAACAGTTGGAATTCCTTTTTCATGACGGCCTCCGATGGGTGGCGTGTTTGAAGGAAAGGGCTTGTGGCAGTCCACAATTCCCGACGACTCCGCAGCCGCGACAGAAGCCGCGGTTGACGCACGTCTGGCCTGCCAGTGGTGTGCCCCGTTTCCGCACCAACACCGCCGACACTGCCGCCAATCCGGCCAGCAGCGCGTAACGTGCGCTACCGCGGAAAAACTCACGCCGGTTGGCCGGCTCGTTGGTTTGTGCAGGCTTCATCGTCGTTTTGCGGACGGTTCAACTCAATACCCAACACCCCTCGCGCCTAAGCGAGGAACATCAGCCCGGACTTCACCGAAACCTTGCCCTCGCAACGAGCAGGCTGCTTGTGCGGTTTTGGCAAAGGCTAAACTTATTTTGTTCCGGCAAGCTTGATTTGAGTCAACCTCTGCGCAGGACAGACGGCGGGTAATGCCCCCGTCTGGCCAGGCAAAAACGTTCGTAGCGCAGGTTTCCAACCTGCCGTATCGCGGATTTCCAATCCGCCGGCCTTGGAAAGCGCCGGCGTTTCCGAGCGTTCGGCCGGTCTGCCGAATGGAATTCGGCGATACCGCAGATTGGAAATCTGCGCTACAGCCGGGTAAGACTGAGGCATTACGACGGCGCGCCTGTCTCCCTTTTCCCTGGTTTTGGGATGGAGACCGGCGAGCGGCCCTCCTACTTTGCGCCCACGTTGAGACAGACCAGGCGGGTGAGATCGCGCAGAAACAGACGGTCACCTGCCAGCGACATCGGTCCCCAAGATTCGCGGCCCTTTAGCACCTGCAACTGACCGAGGAGGTTGAATTGCGCAGGCGTGGCTTCCAACAGACGCAACCGGCCGGAATCATTGACCGCGTAAATCAAATCGCCGGCCATGAGGAACGATCCGAGACCGAAGGTTTCACCCGAACCGCTCGCCCAAACCACTTTGCCTTCCAAGTCAAGGCAGACGAACCGGCCATCAGCGCGCACGCCGTATAGGTGATTGTCCTTAAAAATGGGCGTGTGTTGGGTGGCGCCGAAGATTTCAGGCGGAAGCCGGAACAACGTCTTCGCGGTGATCTTTCCCTCCTGCTCCTCCAGTTGCAGCATGAGACTGCCGGCGTTGTAGCCACCCGTGAGAAAAAGTCTGCCGTCCGGCAGCGGCACCGGCGTGGGCACGTTGGCGATGCTGATTTTCCAATCGCTGGTGTCCCACAACAAAGCTCCGTCCGCAGCGTCCACGCCGACCACGCCGCCGCTGGCGCAATAGACGTAAAGTTTCCGACCGGCAAATTCCACCGGCGCAATGGAGGAGTGCGTCATCTTCCAGCCGCGCGGATTGGGTGTTTGCCAGAGCGGTTTGCCGGTGGCGAGGTCCACGGCAAGCAGCAAGGCTTCCTTGCCGCCCGGCGCGAGGATGACTTGATCACCGGCCACGAGGGGGCATTGGCTGGCGTACCATTCGGGCACGGTCGCTCCGAACTCACGGACGAGGCTGATGGTCCATTTGAGTTCGCCGTTGGTGGCATCCAGGCAGAAGACATTGCACTTGGAATCCAGCGCGATGACGTAAGGGCCGCTGAGCGTCGGCATGGTGCGCGTCATGCCGTGATTACGTTTGATGGTAAGCGGATAAGCGAAGCGCCAGATTTCCTTGCCATCGGCCAGCGAGAGGCAACGGAGCACGCTGAGTTTGGCGTCGCGCTCGTAGTCGAGGAGATACACCCGTCCGTCGCGCACCGCCACGCCGGCGTAACCCTCGCCCACGTCCAGCCCCCAGAGTTCGCGGGGTGGCGAGGTCGTCCAGTCGCGGGAAAAGCCTTGCGCCTCAGGAGCAAGCCCATCGCGCTGAAGACCGCGAAATTGCGGCCAGTCGCCCGGGAGCTCCGCGGGCGTGCCAGATCCTTGGGACAACTCGCCGGCGAGCACGGGATTGGCGCCGCCGGTTTCGCCGCCGGGCGCGGCATCCGTGCCGGGAATGCGGAGTTTCAAGCCTTCGCCCGTGCCCGAGGCCCACCACAACGCGAGCGTCGCCACCGCCGCCAGTGCGATGAGCAGCGGCAGGTTTGACAACAGTTTGTTCCAATTACCCTTCATCATCCCGGCGCTGACCCTAATTCATCTCTGCCCGCGAGACAACCTCGCATCCGGGTTTTAAGGCGCTTTGGCCACGAGACCATCAATCCAACGGCGCAGTTTTGAATTGCGCAGTTCCACGCAAGCAATCAAGGTCGTCTGCGGCAACCTTCAGTGGGATTTGCGGCGTGAGGAAGCTGAAAGCGGTGGGCCATTTTGGGCAGTCTTGATTTTTGTTTGGGTACTGGCGTTACCGGCGCAGGAGGCGCAGGCGTTTTACGATCTCATCCGTAGCACTCGTAAAAGACGGAACGGTGAAAGGAATCATACGGAGATAAACCGAGGAATGGGAAAATGAAAATAGCACTCACAAAGATAACCTTGTTAGCGTTAGCCCTGTCGTTGAACTTGGGATGTCAGACCACCGTTTATCGCATAGATGAGGCAGCCTTGTTTCGGAAGAAGAACCCAGTCGAGGCAAAGCATTATCAGAGCTTGATACCCGTATCACCCGAATTGCTCAAGGATGCGGGCGTTATGTATCAACAGATCATGCAGGGATTTCTATCTGGCGTGGAAAGACGCAAAGACGACCCGGAAGCGCTAACAAAATTCATTGAGCGGCATCGGAAGATTCTTTCAAAGATGGGCAATCCGTTCTACGACGATGACGACGGTCGTATTGCCGAAATATTGAGTGAAGGCGGGACGTTGTACGCATTTGACTATAAACGTCCGCTCGCCGGCATGTTTCCTGGAGATGACAAGGGAACGTATGGCGATTCAGGGCGGCTAGTTTTACGACATGGCAGGATTATTTACAGAGATCCGCCGATTTCAAATGACTAGAACTCCCGACACGCCACGATACAAGGTGCGGAGAATTCGTTTCCGTGCGGGATCGTTCATGTCAATTTTGTTGTGACCAAATCCAGCCGCAGCAGTTTCGGACTCACCGCAGGTCAGGACAATCCTTTCGTCACACAGCTTCCCACGCGCTGCGGTTGGTCCGGCGGACACAGTGGTCCTGCGTCGGCTGCCACAGAGCCTGCCCCATCGCGTGGGGATTATTCGCTCGCCAAACTGATACTCGTTGAGGTCCACCCAGTTGACTTCCGTCACTCTCGCGCCAAACTATTCGCATGAATCACCTTGGATGGGTGTTACGTTTGGCGATAGGAGCGATGCTGGCGGCCGAGACTCGCGCGGCCGATTGGCCGCAGTGGCGTGGTCCGCAGCGCAATGGCGTGTGCCACGAAACCGGTTTGCTCCCGCAATGGCCCGAGGGCGGACCGAAATTGCTCTGGTCGAGCAAGGACCTGGGGCGCGGCTACTCCGCACCCATCATCGTTGGGGAGCGCATTTATCTCACGGGCGACGCGGATGACGAGTTGCACATCTTCGCGCTGGATCGCGAAGGTCGCCGTGTCTGGCAGACCAGGAACGGGCGCGCGTGGAAACATCCTTACCCCGGCGCGCGGTCGAGTTGCACCTACAGCGAAGGGCGGTTGTATCATTTGAATGCGCATGGCCGTCTGGTCTGCCTGAACGCAGACACCGGCGCGGAACTCTGGGCGGTCAACATCCTCGAACGATTCGATGGCAAGGTGATTCATTGGGGCCTGAGCGAAAACGTGCTGGTGGACGGCCCGCGCGTCATCGTCACGCCCGGCGGCAGCAAGGGCGTCATGGCCGCGCTCGACAAAAAAACCGGCGAAACCGTCTGGGCCAGCGAGCCGTTGCGGTTGATTGATTCAGACAATCCAGCCCATCTGCGCCTCACCGATCCGTACGGCGAAGTGGACAACACCAGTTACGCGTCGCCCATTTTGTTCAAGCTGGGCGAGCGGCGGATGTTGGTGAACTGTTCGCTACGCCATGTCTTCGGCGTGGACGCGGACACGGGCCGGTTGCTGTGGTCGCGTCCGCTGCCCACGCGTCATCAGGTGATTGCCACCACGCCGGTCCTGGTGGGCGACGCGGTGTTCGTCACGGCGCCGGACGGTGAGGGCGGCAAGCTCTATCGCCTGCATCCGGAGGGGGAGCGCGTGCGGGTGGAACAGCTTTGGCGAACGGAACTGGATGCCTGTCAGGGGGGCGTGGTGCATCATGACGGCGCGCTGTATGGCGCGATGTACCGTAAACGCAAGGAATGGGTGAGCCTGGATGCGCGCACCGGCGAAGTGCGGGCGCAATTCAAGGAAGACCTCGCGAAAGGCGCGGTGCTTTACGCGGACGGTCGGCTCTACTGTTTAAGCGAGGAAGGCGAAGTGGCGCTGTTGAAGCCCAGTTCGGACAAACTGGAAGCCGTTGGACGTTTCCGGCTTGTGCCCGAACGCAAGAGCGACGCGTGGACGCATCCGGTCATTGTGGATGGCCGGCTGTACCTGCGTTATCACGAGACGCTGTATTGCTACGACGTTCAGGCGAGATAAGAGCGCGATCCTTTCAGCGTTGGCGAATGAGTCTTTCCTCTGCGGCCTTCGCGCAAACCTTGGCGTTCTCTGCGTTTTGATTTCAATGCAAAGGACGCGGCGCGGCAGAGCCGCAACCAATCCCACGCCGCCCGACTTAACGCAGAGGGCGCAGAGGTTCTCGCAAAGGTCGCAAAGCGATTCACCTCTGCGTTCCTCCGCGCCAGCCTCCGCGTCCTCTGCGTTAAAAAGTCTTCTCAGAATTGCGCGATGGTGGGAGATAGCACTGCAATGGGTTTCGCAGAGGTCGCAAAGCCAATGCTGGTTGCGCTCGTACCGAGTATTTGCTTTTGCCGCGCTGCGGCCCGGCTTACCTTGTGGCCGCCATGAAGACGCCGTTCAACCGCCGCTGTTTCCTGAAGCTCTCCACCCAATCCGCCCTGACGCTTGCCGGCGCGAGCCTGATTCCGGCCCTGCGCACGAATGCGGTCGAACCGATCAACCGGCCCGGCAAACCGCGGCTGCAACTCAGTCTGGCGGCCTATTCCTTCCGCGAGTTTTTCGACCACGCCGATCCGACCAAACGCATCACGCTCGAAAACTTTGTGGATTACTGCGCGGAACACGATTGTGCGGGCACGGAACTGACCAGTTATTACTTCCCGAAAGGCTTCAACACTGAATATCTCCTCGGTCTGAAGCGCCACGCGTTTCTGCGCGGCGTGGCCATCAGCGGGTCGGCGGTGGGCAACAACTTCGCGCTGCCGCCGGGTCCGAAGCGCGACGCGGAAATCGCGCACGTCAAAAACTGGGTGGATTACTGCGCGGTGATGGGCGCGCCGCACATTCGCGTCTTCGCCGGGCCGGCCCCGGACAAGGACGTGGCGGCGGCCAAGCGCCGTTGCATCGAGGCGCTCGAAGAATGTGGCACTTATGCCGGAAGGCGCGGCATCTTTCTGGGCCTGGAGAATCACGGCGGCATTGTCGCCGAGCCACAGGACCTGCTTGAGATCATCCAGGCCGTCAATAGCCCGTGGGTGGGCATCAACCTGGACACCGGAAATTTCCACACCGACGATCCGTATGCCGGTCTGGCCCTATGCGCGCCCTACGCCGTGAACGTGCAGGTCAAAGTCGAAATCAAACGCCGCGGCCAGGCGACGGAACTGGCCGATCTTCCGCGCCTGGTGAAGATCCTGCGCGACACAAATTATCAGGGTTTCGTCGTGCTTGAATACGAGGCCAAGGCCGACCCGTGGAAAGCCGTGCCGGAATGGCTGGAGAAGCTGAAGGCAGCACTCGCCGGTTAGGATTGAATCGTGGACGACCCGCGCACCCGCGCACCGTTGCGAATCTTCGGGCAAATTGGCGCACTTCAAGCCATGCGCACGCGGACCCGCGACCTCGCGATGGTGCTCAAGCCGTGGCAATGGGAAGTCCTTGAAGCCAGCATCCGTTACGAAATTCTTTTTGCCGACAACTCCCGCCGCTGCTGGCTTGATGACATCCACGAGCGCGCCGTCACCGACCCGCAGGAATGAAGACCGCGCCCGAAAACCATTGAACCGAAGCGGAAGTTTCGCGAGAGCCAGCCCCGTAATTCTGGCGGCCTCCGGGCCGGTGCTCGCGAGCGCACGCAACGGAATCGGCGGCAAGAAAAGTGAGCCTTGCCTCCCGCTACAACCGGCGGGATGTCGCCCGCATCCGGCAGTCCGTGTTGGATTCGGATTTATGTTTCCGCCTCGACCGTTCCACGATCCGGCAAAGAGGTTGACATCACTGGCTCGTAGGCAATAGTGCAAGCAACCCACCAGCGTGAGTAAGTCTCACGTCGGTGGCTGAAAACCAATCTGTTTATGGAAAAACGCACAAATTCCAACTCTGTCCCGGATAACCTGCTGTTTCCTCGCGACCTCGGCGGGAGAAGAATCTTCAAGGCCGCGAACCTGACAATCTTAATGGTCGCTGCAGCCTTGCTGCTGGCTGGCCGACTGGCTCAAGGCGCCAATCTGCTGGTTAACCCGGGGTTCGAGGCCAACACCGGTCACGTCATCCCGGTGGGCTGGACGCGTTTTGCACCCACCAACGCCCAACCCGCAGGCAATTATGCGATTGAAGCCCCGGCGCATTTGGGTGTGGTCGGCTGGAAACAATGGGGCGCCGCTTATGCTGCAGGCCAAACTAATGTAGCCGGTTTGTCACAAAACTTCAGCAGCGCGCCGGGATCGGTTTACCAGGCCAGTGGTTGGATGTACACGAAGAGCAACGATACTTTAGGGACGGATTGCATGACTTGGTTGGAGGTTTCTTTCCTGGGAGCCAGCAGCAACCTTCTTGCACTGTACAAGTCTGAAAACTTCAACGCCGCTGCGGGAACGGCCACCTGGCTGCAATACTTGGTGACACAGGTTTGTGATGTCTCCGCGCCTCTTCCGCCCGGCGACCTGAATTATCCAACCTACGCCGTAACCGGCACCGTGAGCCAAATCGTTGCGCCGGTCGGAACTACAACCGTTCGTTACCGCTATGCGTATAGCCAAGCCGGCACGCAAGGCGGCTCAGCCCATTTCGACGATGCCGTGCTGGACCAAGTCAGCGGACCGATTCCGCCGGTCATCAGCAGCGTTTTCCCGCTGAACATGATCTTCGTCAATCCCAGCGACGGCATCACCTTCAATGTCAGTTCGCCAAGCGGTTTCACCATCAACGACAGCGGCATTCAACTGGTGGTAAATGGTGCGGATGTCTCCAGCAGCCTGGTGATCACCGGTTCTTCCTCGAACAAGAACGTGGCCTATCACGGACTGCAATCCAACCTGACCTACACCGCGTCCATTGCGGTGACGGATGCTTTCAACTTCACTGCCAGCGCGAACACGTACTTCGAGACCACCTGGGTCGGAATCGAGCCGATCACTTACCTATGGGAGGCCGAGGATTTTGATTTTGACGGCGGGATGTATATCAACAATCCCGAGCTCTGCACCACCAATGGCAATCCCAACTGCTACTTCGGAAAAGTGGGCGTTGAGGGTGTGGACGAGCACAACCTGAACGCCGGCGGCAATCATCAGTATCGCCCCGATGATCCGATGGCCACTTCGGTTTCGGGAGATTACTTGCGCAAGAATCTGTTCATTGCGGGCCGGCCCGATTACAGGATAGATCCGTTCAACTTCAGCGAGTGGGTGAACTACACGCGTGACTGGCCGAACAGCACCAACTGGGTCATCGCCCGCCTCGCAACCGATGTAGGTCTCTCTGGGATGCTGACCTTGAGCAAGGTCAACACCAACGATTTGACCACGACGGATTTGGGCACCTTCACGATTACCGGTGGCCGCGGTTGGTTCACTTTTGACAACGTCTATCTAAAGGACACCAACGGCTTCCTTGTGAATGTGGTTCTCAACGGCAAGGAAACGTTGCGCGTCACCAGCGGAGGCAATCTGCTGCCGAACTTCTTCGTGCTCGTCCCCGCCATCGTGGATCTACCCCGGTTGAGCGACCTTTATCCCAGCGGCCAGCGACCATTCGAGCACACCAACACACTGAGTTTCACCGTTACCACGGAGGGCGCGACGTTTCCTGCCGGCGGCATCAAAGTGAGCCTGAATGGCAGCGATGTTACGGCAGCCTTGGTGATCACCGGGTCGGCTTCAAGTAATCATGTGGTTTATCCGGGACTCCTGCCCAACGCGATTCACACGGCGATTATCACCGTGACCAATTCTCTCGGTAACGGCATCAGCATGACCAATCGTTTTGATACGTTCAGCCAGGATAATTTCATGGTGGAAGCGGAGGACTTCGATTACGACGGCGGACAGTTTGTGGCGGATTGGTACCCCGAGGCGTATTTGGGGTTGGGTGCAACCACGAACATTGACTTCCAGCACAGCCCTTTCCAAGACGAGGCGTTCGCCTACCGATTCGCTGGCATTCCCGAAGACAAGACGCATGATTCCTTGCGCGATGTGTTCATCAACGTGGGCGCATTTGACTATGACCTGACCTGGTTTGGAAACGGCGATTGGGCGAACTACACGCGGGTTTATCCGACGGGTAATTTCTACGTGTATGGAAGATTCTCCGGTCTCGGCGGCTACTCGATGTATCTGGACCAGGTCATCAGCGGGGCGGGAACGACCAGTCAGACGACCACGCGGCTTGGGCGCTGGGGCATCGTCGGGCGTGGTTACAGCATCTATGATTGGGTGCCGCTGACAGATGAGGGACTGGCGGCGCCGGTCTTGGTAAAGTTGAACGGTCTCGCGACGCTGCGAATCGCGACCACGGGCAACAGCAATCCAAATTACTTCATGCTGGTGCCGGCGTCAGGAATCAATCTGACGGCGGGACGCTCGGGCAACAATGTGGTCATCTCCTTCCCGACCCAGGCCGGCGTGATCTACCGCGTGTTCTATCGGGATAATCTGACTGCTGGAAACTGGTCACTGCTAACCACCGTGGTCGGCGACGGCACGGTCAAAACGGCGAGCGAGCCTGCAACTTCAGCCGGGCGATTCTACAAGGTCACAGCACCATGAGGCGTCCGCCTTGCGTTCAGATTACGCGGCCATACTGTTAGGCTGCATTACGCACCATGCTTCAAATAGACAAAATCACCGACGTCATCGCAGCCGACGAATGGCGGCACGGAGGCAAGGTTTCACGCATTGAGATTGGCAGGCCGCAGCCCGCACCGGATGACCCAAATGGAGATTGGTATTGTCCGGTCTTTGTTCAGGGCTTCACCGACCGCATTGTGCCAGCTTACGGAGTAGGGCCGGTAGATTCGTTGATAAACGCCGTCATGCTGGTTAGGAAGTTCGCTGGCCAGATTGGTGAGTTTGCACCGCGTGCCAGGGATTATCCAGATGAGACAACGGCCTAATCAGATCGCCGCGTGTCCGCAGTGGCGGTCACTGGATTTGGACGAGGCGGAAATGAAGTCTGACCTTAATGCCATTCGGGAATTCAGGCCGATGTTTGTCCCGGAGGGACATCCGACCATAGCCCAGCGTTTCAACGCTGGGTTGAGCCGCCAATTGGGACAAGTCCCGGAGGGACGGCAGAATGCCGGCTCGGAAATGCGATGCGCTTTCGTCCCGCTGGGATTCGCTGGTTTTGGATTGCGCAACCCAGCGTTGAAACGCTGGGCTATTTTCACAACGTCCCTCCGGGACAGGATCGTCCAATTTCCGAAACGCATTAAGTCTGACCTCGCCCAAACATGAAACGCCTTCCGATTTTCCACATTCTATTCCTGGCGGCCATTTTCCATGCCGCGATTGCCATCGAAGCCCCAACCGCGCTGGTGAGCCGGACAGGAGATCGGAGCATCGTATTGCATTGGGATAAGAATACGGAGCCCAATCTGGCGGGCTATCGCGTGTACCGTTCGTTGAGCAACGACGGCTCATTCGTTGCGCAGACTCCGAGTTTGATAACGTCGCCCGGCTTTTGCGATGTCAGTGTCAACGTCGTCAATGGGCAGACGAATTTCTACCGCGTCACGGCGTTGACCACATCCGCGGAGGAAAGCCTGCCTTCGGCCACGTTGGCCGCCGTTCCGCGTCCGTTCGCGAATGATGACGAATTCCTGGAATACGTTCAGCAAACTCATTTCGATTACTTCTGGTATCTGGCCAATCCGAACAACGGCTTGATTCCGGATCGGAGCACGCCCACGTCCCCATGCAGCATTGCGGCGGTGGGGTTCGGGCTGACGGCGATTGGTATTGGAATTGACCGTGGCTGGATTTCAAGAACCCAAGGCGTGGCGCGTGTGCTGACGACTTTGAACACCTTCCTGAACGGCCCGCAAGGCACCAGCACCTCCGGCACGATCGGTTACAAGGGATGGTTCTATCATTTCCTGGAAATGAACACTGCCACCCGCTCTCCCAACTCGGAGTTGTCTTCCATTGATACGGCGTTGTTGCTGGCAGGAATGCTTTACGCAAAACAGTATTTCGATGGCGCCGACGCTGATGAAACCAACATTCGCACGATGACCGACGCGATTTTCAATCGGGTGGATTGGAATTGGATGGCTCGAGGCACCAACGTTTTGTCGCTGGGCTGGTTCCCGCCGGGAAGCTTTATCACACACAATTGGATCGGCTACAACGAGGCGATGCTCCTATACCTGCTTGGCCTGGGCGCGGCGACCAATCCCCTGCCCGCCTCGTCATGGGAGCGCTGGACCAGCGGATATACCTGGGCCACCAATTACGGGCAGGCTTATGTCCCGTTTCCGCCGTTGTTCGGACATCAATACTCCCACTGCTGGATTGATTTCCGCCACACTGCGGACGCCTACATGAACAGCCGCCACAGCACTTACTTCCAGAACTCACGCCGGGCGACACTGGCCCAGCGGGCTTACTGCATCGCCAATCCTTTGGGCCGGGTCGGCTATGGGAGCAACGTTTGGGGAATCACCGCCTGTGACGGGCCCACGGGCTATTCGGCGCGCGGCGCCCCACCGGCCGAAAATGATGACGGCACGATTGCGCCCACCGCTGCGGGCGGGTCCATCGCGTTCACGCCGGAATTCTCCTTGCCGTCCTTGCGCCATTTCTACACCCAATTCCGGTTCCGCATCTGGACGGCGTATGGTTTTCGCGACGCGTTTAATTTAGGCGCACAATGGTACGCTTCCGACGAACTGGGCATTGATCAAGGCCCGATTGTCGTGATGATTGAAAACTATCGCTCTCAGCGAGTCTGGCAGCTTTTCATGCGAAATGAGGAGATCCAACGCGGATTGCAGCGGGCGGGATTTGTGCCTTTGCCTTTTGTGTCGCCCCAGTTGCAGGGGCCGTCCGAACCGAACACATTCACCCTGACTTGGGACGCCCAAGCCAGCCGCACTTATCAAGTGGAGTATTCCCCGCACCTCAACACCTGGCTGGCTTCGCCAACGGGTGAAGTGATGGCCAAAGGTCCAATCGCAACCTGGACCGACGTCGGCCCGCCTGCCACTGCAACGTTGCCATTTGCGGCGCCGCACAGATTTTACCGCGTTTTCCAGTTAGGCTCGCCGTAGGAACTATTTGGACCGGATTCGTGCTCGATCCTTTGGCGCCGCAGACTTCGCCCGCCCGGAACTTTTCGCTCGGAATACTCAAAACAAGAGGACACTCGCGCACTCGCAAGTGTCCCGTCAAGGTTCAGAGTCTGCGATAGTCCATTTCTTGCGGCGGATGGCCAACAGTCCAAGCAATCCCAAGCCAATCAGGGCGAACGTGCCAGGCTCCGGAACCACCGCGGTGTAAGTCGTGTCGGTGAACAAAGCATTCATGAAGTCGCCGCCAGCGTTTGCACCCCCTTGCGCGTAAACTCCCACTTGAAAGTTAACAAGTCCTCCTTCGGTGTTGGGCCACGCCAGTGGACCGGTCGTTTCGATTCCCGCACCCCGGTTAATAAAGAACTCAATCGTGCTCGCGACACCACCGACACCATCGCCACCACCCAGGTATTGGACGCCAAGCAGAATGGAATTGCCGGGAGTGTAGCCGTTCCCACCCGCATTGTTGCCAAAGCTGTGGAACGGGCCGCCGAACGTGACGATTTCACCGGCATCGGAGTTGACTAAAAACAGCATATCACCAATTGAGCTATTGAAGCGGATGCCCGCCTCTTTGCGAGGCGAATTGAAGCCGTCGGTCAGCGTCAGCAGGGTCGTAAAGGTAAAGCTGTCGTCAATGCTGTGGGTGTAGGCTGTCGCACCGCCATCAATTGAAGCCAGCACATCATGACGATTGGCGCCAGTGAAAGCCCCCGTAAACTCATCGCGGATCGTAATCGTTGCCGGATTGGCGTTGATGGGACCATCGGGGGTGATCGTGAGGGTTGATCCCGCGTTGTCGTTGAACACCCGTGGATCAATGGTATAACCGTTGACAGTATTGCCTTGGGCATAGGCCCCATTGACAGCCACGAGGCCGATAAGGGTCGCGCAGCAGGCACAGCGTTGTAGAATAGTCATAGTTGACTTCGTGATGGTTGGATTGGCTTTCTGTGGCGACTATGGCGCGTTACATGGCTTTGTCAAGCCCTGTTTTCCGCGATCTTTCCGCGAATTGACTCAAAAAAGCAGCAATTCTCATTTTGAATGAACGTGCAAGGCATGGTGCGGGCGGATAGGAGGAAAGGAAGAGTAAACTGAATAAGCCTTGAGGCGGGGGTGATGCCTCGGAGCCATGCGCCGCCCTCACGCCCGTGCGGCGTGTCTG
>JACZKP010000033.1 GCA_014860005.1 Verrucomicrobiota bacterium
GTCAAACGCCGCCCCAAACCCTTTCCCTTGCTCAATAAACCCCGCGGCAAATTCGTGGAAATCTCCCACCGCAGCCGTTACTGGAAAGGTAGACCCCGCAATTATCGAGGCCTTAACTAACCGCCATTCGGGTCAGTCCCGCAGATTGCATACTGTTGACTCAGGTTCGGCGCAGGCAATCGGCGGCGTAACCCGCCGTGCCCATCGCCAATCGCCTCGCGATCCAGCCCCACGGCATCGTCGTTTCCGTTCACAGCCGGCGCGCCATCTGGATTTTCTCTGCGTCGCTCTTGCGCCGTCGGCTTGGTTCTTCCGCGCTCCAGTTTCGGCGTGAACAGGGCAGCCAGCCCGAAGTGACGCGAACCTTAGTGAACTTGGAGGAGAAACAGGCGCACCTTGGAGAGCACGCAGACGCGCTGTGTGTGTGCTGTGTGTACGGGGTAGGTTCGCGTCCCGGCCCAAAAGCCCGTTCCTGACCCTGTATGAAATCGCAATCTTCACACGCACCTCACACGAAGCTGGAAAACTTCAAAGCACGCCGTCTTTTCCATGCTCCCGCATTGACTCAACGCCCAGATTCACCACCTTGCCAACCATCACTTGGCAAAACCGCATCCAATCTTGGCCAACCCGGACATTGTCCGCATGAGCAGTTATCGCAGGGTTCCTGAAAGACCTCTTCGCGAGGTTCGCGTGTGACGACAGCGAGATTGACATAAACTTCTCATACCGGCCATCTTCTGAAGAAATGACCAAAAACCCATCAGCAGTTGAGAGGGTTGAGGGGAGCGAGAAGGGCGCGACGATCCAAGGCGAATCAACTAAGTTGACGGGCAGAATTTGAGCATGAACCTCCAAACCAATCTCGTTCTCGTCACCGGCGCCGCCGGCTGGCTCGGCTCGCGGCTGGTTGAAACCCTGGTTCACGGTCTGCCGGAACACGAGGCGCTGAGAGCACCGCAGCCGGACTTGCGAATTCGCTGTCTGCTGCTGCCCGGTCAGAATGCCGCCGCGCTGAAAAGCCTTTCGCAGTCAGTTGAAATCGTCACCGGCGATATTCGCAATCCGGCGGACTGCGAACGTTTCTGTGCCGACGCGAAGGGCGCGGTACTCGTACATACCGCCGGCATGATTCATCCGCGGCGCGTGCGGGAATTCTTTGAAATCAACCGCGATGGCACGGTCAATTTGATCGAGGCCGCGATTCAGGCCGGCGTCAAACGCGCCGTGGTGGTTTCCTCCAATTCACCCTGCGGCTGCAATCCCCATCCCGATCATTTGTTTGACGAGCTTTCACCGTATCGGCCCTACATGAACTATGGCCGTTCCAAGATGGAGATGGAACTGGCGCTCCAACAACGCGCGGACAAAATCGAAACTGTCATCATCCGTGCGCCGTGGTTCTACGGCCCGAACCAGCCGCCGCGCCAGACGCTGTTTTTTCAAATGATCCGTGATGGCAAAGGACCGATCGTCGGCAGCGGAAACAATCTCCGTTCGATGGCTTACGTGGACAATCTCTGCCAGGGGCTGCTGCTGGCCGCGACCACCGAACGCGCGAGAGGCCAGACTTACTGGATCGCCGACCAACGACCGTATTCGATGAACGAAGTGATGGACACGGTGGAACGACAGCTGGAACAGGAGTTTGGCCACAAGTGCGCCCACAAGCGGATGCGCCTGCCTGGCCTGGCGAGCGAAGTTGCCTACTGGGTGGATTTCGCGCTGCAAGCACTCGGGCTTTACCACCAGAAAATTCACGTGTTGTCGGAGATGAACAAGACCATTGCGTGCTCGGTCGCCAAAGCGGAACGCGAACTCGGCTACCGCCCAAAGGTCGCGCTGGAAGAGGGCATGCGCCGCTCGTTACGCTGGTGCGAGCAGCAGGGGATCAAATTCTAACTGAGCCGCAACCAAACCCACGCCGCCCGACTTAACGCAGAGGGCGCAAAGGATCTCGCAAAGGTCGCAAAGCGATTCAACTCTGCGTTCCTCCGCGCCAACCTCCGCGTCCTCTGCGTTAAAAAATCTTCTCAGAATTGCGCGATGGTGGGAGATGGCACTGCTGCAGGGAGTTCAGTTCACTGATGCGATGCGGTAATGGTCAAGGCCACTGTGTTTGACTCGACTCTACGGTTCACGTGGGACAAGAACCCGGCAATCCCCGATCAACTGCGTGTAGCGGCCCGTCTCCAAATGATTGCTGCACTCGGGTTGTTTCACCACCGCCACGACTTCGTAATGCCGCTCCACCTCGGCTATGTGCTCCGGTGGGAACCAATGTTCCAGCGTCAGGTAAAGCCGGTCGTAGTGTCGCCTGCGAATGCGTTCGGGAAACTCCAGCAGGTCCTGCATTCCGGCCGCTTTCAATTCGAGAATGGAATTCGCACGGTCCCGGGGCACTTCGCGCGAACCGGCCCGCAGCAGATACATCATGCCGTGGCCGATGAGCACCTTGCGCCCGGCGGCAAGGTCGGCGTCCACCATTGACTGGATTTCCGCGCACGCAGCATGCATGTCCCGGTGCGCCGGGGTCTTGGGCGGGAAGAGCAACAGTACGAATGTCACCAGTAACGTGACCACGAGCCAGTTGAACAGAGCACGGTCGGTGCTCCCCGCGTTGGTTTTCGGCGAACCGTGAGTGAGCCACCAGGCGAGGGCCGGCCACGCCAGCAACAGCAGCCAGAGTTGAAAGATGATCAGGTTGTTCCAAATGCCCATGGTCTTCACGTAGGAAGCCATGTTGGGCAGGACGGAGAACAGTCCAATGGCCGCGCAGAATTGCAGGTACTCCCGGCCTGGACGGCCCGCGCGCCACAACAGCCCGACGGCAATCAGCCCCAGCATCAAAAGGAAAGCGCGATCCGCCGTGACCAGATCAATCGTCATCCAGTAGAAGCGCGTCAGATGAATGCCCTGGCTGGGCAGCAATTTGAGCAGGTAAAACTTTGCGTCCGGCGTCCAGGTCATCACGGTCAACGCCGCGAAGGCCGACAACCCGCCCGTCAGGACGAGAACCAGCCATCTCCGCCAGCCCCAGGGATTGAAGCGCGCAAATACCAGTGCCGGTCCCAGAAACGCAAGGACAAGAATCTGTTTCGCAAACACCCCCAGACCGGCGAGGAGCATCGCGATCAGGGCCACCGAAAACTTCTTTTCGCGCCAGGCCCAAAGCGTCAGGAGAAACACGCCGGCGGTGTGCAGCATCACCAGGTTGTCCGGATGCGTCACATCCGCCGTGAAATTCTTGAAGATGACCAGCACCGCCAGACCACCGCCCAACAGGGCCAGCCCGCGGAATTGATTTTCCGGCACGACGAATTGGACGGCGCGCCGGAGCGCAAGGCCCGAAAGCACCGCTGCCATTACGCCAACGGCAACGTTCACCACCCGGCAATAACGAATGTCCAGGTGCAGCCCAAGGGGCTTGAGCACTGCGTAGGTCAGGTATTCCAGGCCCGGACTGTAAACGAAGGAATTGCCATCGGCGGGCGGCCCGAACAAGGGTTGCCCCAGCTCCAGCTTGAGCATGTTGGTCATGAACGGGCTTTCCGGCCACATGTACAGGTCCCAAGGGAACTGCACGCGGAGCACGGTCATCACGCCCAGCCACGCCAGATAAGCGAGAACGACGCAGCCAAGCAAACGCACCAGCCACCACGTCCACCACGCCGGCCGGGCCGGATTGTCCGAACTGAATTCTCCAAACACGCCGGCAAAGCTTGGGGGCGAGTTCCGCATTGGCAAGCCGAATCATCGCGCGCTACTCTGTCGCGCCTTCCGCAACGCGCCAATCGGCGGCGGTCGGTTTCCGCACAAACACATGACGGCACGCACGGCACTCATCACCGGAGGTTCGGGGTACTTCGGGTCGCTGCTCCGCGACCGGCTGCGCGAGCGCGGCCAGGCGGTGCGCGTGTTTGATTTGTCCGATGCCGACGACCGGCCAAGCGACGTGGCATTCGTGCGCGGCGACATTCGCGACGCGGCGCAGGTGAAGCAGGCAGTGACAGGTTGCGATGTGGTCTATCACTGCGTGGCGCAAGTCCCGCTGGCCAAGGACAAGGAACTGTTCCATTCCGTGAACGTTCATGGCACAGAGAATCTGTTGCGCGCGGCGCTGGAGGCAAAATTGCGCAAAGTGATCTACGTGTCTTCCAGCGCGGTGTTCGGCGTGCCCATGTCCAATCCCGTCACGGAAAACACGCCGCCCACACCCGGCGAAGCATACGGCCGCGCGAAGTTGGCGGGCGAAGAGCATTGCGGCTTGTACGCACGGCTTGGTCTCGACGTAACGATCATTCGTCCGCGCACAATTATGGGCCACGGACGGCTCGGCATTTTCCAGATTCTCTTCGAGTGGATTCGTGAGGGCTACAATGTCCCGGTGTTTGGCCGGGGCAACAACGTGTATCAATTCGTTCACGCCGACGATCTCGCCGATGCCTGCGTCCTGGCGGCGGCGCGACCTGGTTCAACCCTCTACAACTGTGGCGCGGCCACGTTTGGCACGATGCGCGAGGCGCTGGAGCGTCTTTGTGCCCACGCCAAGACCCGCTCCAAAGTCCGCAGTGTCCCGATGACGCCAGCGGTTGCCCTGATGAAACTCACGAGCGCGCTCGGTCTGTCACCGTTGGGCGCGTATCACGCCCTGATGTATGGCCGGTCGCTGTATTTCGACATCAGCAAAGCCCGGAGCGAACTGGCTTGGCAGCCGCGTTATTCGACCGACCAGATGTTTGCGCAGAGTTACGACTGGTATCTTGCCAATCGGGAAAAACTCGTGCATGCCCACCACGCCTCGCATCATCGCTCGCCGGTGAAGCAAGGAATTCTATCGCTGGTCAAGCATCTGCTCTGACCGTAGTGGCGCAAGCCGGAGGCTCGCTCCACTACACGGTCCCGCACTTGCCTTTCGGTCAGTTTTGGCCAAGCTCGCCGCGTTGAATAAATCCGTTGGCCAGTTCCTGCTGCGCAATCGCTTCCTGCTCGCCATTTTCGCGGGATTGTCGCTGGCGGCGGCCTATCCAAAGATTGGCATCGCTGGACTGGCGTGGGTCGCGCCCGCCTTCATGCTCGCAGCGGCTCAAGGCCGGACCGGTGCGGAAGCCTTTCGCATCGGCTACGTGGCTGGACTCACGCATCATCTGGCGGCGCTTTACTGGCTATTGCACATTCCAGTGGCCGGCTATCCCATACTTGGCTGGCTTGCCTTGAGCGCCTATCTGGCGCTGTATCCGGCGGTGTGGGTGTGGCTGCTCTCCGGCAAGCTGACCGGCGGTGGTTGGACGCAGCGAACTCTCTGGGCCTTGGCGGGAGCGGCGCTATGGGTCGCGCTGGAAATGATCGTAGGCCGGTTGTTCAGCGGCTTTCCTTGGCTGTTTGTCGGCAACTCGCAATTCCAACTGCTGCCGCTCATTCAAATCGCGTCCGTCACCGGCGTGTATGGCGTGTCGTTCCTCGTCGTGTGGATTTCACTGACGCTCTACTGCGCGGTGCTGGCCATCCTGCGCCAGCCCACGACGCGAAATGCCTGGCTGAGTGAAATCATCCTTCCGCTGCTGGCACTGGTGGCGGTGTTCATGTTCGGTTTCTCGCGTCTGCGCGAACCGACGCCCGATTCACCCACCCTGCGTGTGACGTTCATTCAACCGGCCATTCCGCAAACCATGATCTGGGACGTGAGCGAGAACACCAACCGCTTCCGCCAACTCATGGATCTGACCACCGAAGCACTGGAATCCGCGCGCGAAGCCGGCAAGCCCACCGACCTTTTGCTCTGGCCGGAGGCCGCGCTGCCGCAATTCGACGACGAGAGTTTCGTCGCCATCACCAACCTGATTCAAGCACACGGAGTTTGGATGATCTTCGGCGCGGATGCGGTGGAATGGCGGGAAACCGCGTCAGGCCAGCAGGATTATGAAGTTTTCAACAGCGCCTTTTTGTTTGATCCCACGGGACAATGCGCGGCAATTTATCGCAAGCGCAAGCTCGTCATCTTTGGCGAGTACATTCCGCTGGTGCGCTGGCTGCCGTTTGTGAAATGGCTCACGCCCATCGGGGGTGGATTTACACCGGGAGATCGGGCTGTGCCTTTCGTGCTCGCTGGCTTGAGCCCGTCTCCCGATGAGCCATCCGGGCACAGCGATTCCAGCTCGTCAGAACTCCCGACCGACCGATCAGTCAAGACAGCGGCGCTGATTTGTTTCGAGGACGTGTTTCCGCAGCTCGTGCGCGAGTACGTGGACGAGAAAACGGATTTTCTCGTCAACCTCACGAACGACGGCTGGTTTGGCGAAAGCGCCGAACAGTGGCAACACGCCGCGAGCGCCGTGTTTCGCGCAGTGGAAAACAATGTGCCACTGCTGCGCTGCTGCAACAATGGCCTCACCTGCTGGATTGATGAGCGCGGACGCCTCCGCGAAATCTTCCGCGATCAGCACGGCAGCATTTACGGCACAGGCCATGTGACGATGGCAATTCCCATCCCAGCCTCGGGAGAGCTACGCGCCATGACCTTCTATAACCGGCATGGTGATTGGTTTGGATGGAGTTGTGTAGGGATTGCGGTTGGCATTGTCGTGTCATGGTTTCGCAGCATGCGTTTGAAAACGAAGTCGCGATCTGACGCGGCATAACGTCCGCCACAGCAGGGATTGCCTTGCGGGTCGTGGGAGATCTCAGCAGGCAGTGAAAGATGCGGAAGGCGATGCAGGTAGGTTTTTCACCAATTTGTTCAAACTTCGACATTCCGCTTGCTCTCTCCTCCCTGATGCGGCAGGCGTGGCAGCTATTTCGATCACACAGAATTCCGCGACTCTATTGGATTCTATCGGCCACTTGGCCGCAGGCCAGACCGACCGGGATGCGAAGAACGAACGGTCGCAGAAAGTGGAACCTCTTTTGCTATGACTGTAGTCGTCGGTGAAACAATGGACGCGGGTAGCCAGAAAAGTACGGATACATTGCAAAAAATGTTTGAATGACTTTCTGACCTCGTTGTCGTATAATAAACACGCTTGAAGCGGCGGCTACCATCCAAACACATGATGAGCTGTACAAGGAACGCTCACTGGTATCGCCGGCCTCAGGCAAACGTTAAAACATACTCAAGCTATGATGAAAACGTTCGAAGTCCTCAGCGAGGCCATTCGCAACCCCAAGTATCCGTTTCGCAAAGCTGCGAATCAGCCAAAGAAACCCATGAAACACCGTTATGAACGCCGCAAAATCAAGGAATACTTGCATCTGGGGGATTGGAAGGCCGAGGAGGCCATTTAACCAAGTTTAAACTGAAAGGCCACGCGATACGCGTGGCCTTTTTTGTTGAGTGTATTTCGGGCACGCGGGACAGACTTTGATGCGTTCGGCCTCTGTCGTTCTTTGCGGGGACTCAAAGGACGAGAATCACCCCAAATTGTTCGCCTTCCCCCTTCAGCGACAAATAAATCCGACCCAAAACGCACCCAAAATCAACATACGGCAAGACACCCGCAGTAGAAATCTCAGGCAGCCGAAGCAAGCAGTAAACCGTAACGTCAATTCACCTCGCATCGGTTGGGAGAAAAGCCCCACCCCAAAGTCGGTCGGGGCGGAAAGACTACTTCATCAACAACATCTGCCGCGCACGCTTGATCGCGCGGTTCAGCTTGCGTTGATAGTGGGCGGGCAGGCCAGTGTACTTGCGCGGCAGAATGCGTCCCTGATCGGTCACAAATTGCCGGAGCAGGTTCGTGTTCTTGAAGTCCAACGCGTCGGCAGTGAAGTCAATTTTCGGCTTCGGGCGCGGGGTGCGGGTTTCGCCATAGCCACGGCGCGAACCGCGACGGTCTGGTTTGTCGGTATGAGTCTTGCGGGGCATAGAGGTTACTTGATCTCCCGATGCAGGGTGTGGCGGCGCAGGGCAGGATTGTACTTCTTGATCTCCAGCTTCTCCGTCTTGGTCTTCTTGTTGCGGGTCGTGGTATAACGCGAAGGAGACTTGCCTTCCTTACGCGCCTCCGTGCATTCGATGGTAATGATCTCGCGAGGCATAAATTATTCCTTATCCTTGGTCTTTTCCTCGGGTTCGTCCGCCTCGTCTTCAACTTCCGTGAAACCGACGGCATCCACCGAACCGAGCTGACCGAGGCGACGTTGGCGCAACGCACCTTCCCGTTCCAATTGTGCCTGGGCCTGAACCGTAAACCGTGCCCAGGGAACGGCTTCCAACCTTGCTTTGGGAATGGTCTTGCCGGTCAATTCGCATACTCCGTACGTATTCCGCTCAATCCGCTTCAAAGCCTCTTCAATCTCGTAAACCGCGTCCTGATCTGATGACAGCAAACTCAAGGCGAAATCGCGATCAAAATTATCCGTGCCGGAATCGGCCATGTGCAGACTGTAACCTGGGATTTCCTGTGCCGATTCCTTGGCCAAACCGTTCATCTGGTGCATGAGCTGTTCGCGCAATTCCAGTAAATGATCGTAATACTTCTGCCATTCCGATTTGATTTTCCGCGGATCGGAATGATCGCGAGTCTTCGTCACTGGCCGGCCCAGAATGGCGGCCGCCGTGGCGGATGCATGCGGCTTGCTGCGTGCCGGTGCTTTCTTCATTACTTTTTTCTTCGTTGTCACACTCAACCTCGTCATTGGATTGGAGGTTTGGTTCGATTAAATCCCCGTCAAAAACGAAACTCGTCCCGTCAAGGGTGCGGGAATCTATCAAAGGAAGCTGAATAATCCACAAAAATCGCAAAAAAAATCCCGTTGCCGAGTTGCCCGCGCCCCCCCCGCCGGCAAAGCGAAGTTTGCTCAACCTTTCTCAATACATGCGTAGGCGTTGTGGTTATGGATGCTTTCCTGATTCTCGGCCTCCACCTTGTACCAGGTAATATCGGGATGCTGGTTCAGTTTCAGCGCGACGTTACGCACCAAGTCCTCGACAAAGACCGGATTGTCATAGGCCCGTTCCGTGACCGCCTTCTCGTCTTCCCGTTTGAGCAAGGCGTATAGCTCCGAACTCGCTGAACCCTCCATCAGGCCAATCAAATCCTCGATCCAGATGGGCCGGACAAAGCGCACTTGTACCGTGACCTCGCCGCGCTGGTTGTGGGCACCACGGGCGCTGATGGCCTTGGAACAGGGACACAACGTGGTCACATTCGCTTTGACGGTCAGCACGAAATCAATCTCCTCTTCGCACGCCGCCGCATCAAAGCGTGCGGTGTAATCCATCAAACTTTCCTTTCCAGAAATCGGGGCTGTTTTGAGCATGAAGTAAGGAAATTCCATCTCCAAGTGTGACGTGGCCGCGTGAAATTTCTTCTGCATCGCGTAGAGAATGTCGGGAATATTCTCCACATGCACCACGCTGCCATGCGCGTTGAGCACTTCAAGGAATCGGCTCATGTGCGTACCCTTGAATTCCTTGGGTAAATCCACGAACAAACCAATGGTAGCCACAGTGTTTTGCACACTGTGCGCCTTGTCGCGCACCTGGATGGGAAACCGCAACCCGCGCACCCCCACCTTGTCTATGCGCAGTTCGCGGTAGTCGCGCTCACTCTGCTTGTCGTGCAACTTCGACTTGGATTTGATGTCCTGCCGCTTTGCGGGCGCCACTGCTTGTTCGATGATTCCGGCCATGCTGGGACATTAGCAATTCGCCCGAGATATGCAAAAAGGAAATCGCCTCCTGCCGCTGCCTCGCGCAACAACTTGCGACGCTTCAGAAGGGGCTTGCGTATGACCAGCGCAACGCACCGCCACACGCGCGCTGGCATTGGGGCGGGACGGAGCCGCATGCCTTCTGGTTTGACCTTCACAGCAGCAATTCTCATTTTGAATGAACGTGCAAGGCATGGTGCGGGCGGATAGGAGGAAAGGAAGAGTAAACTGAATAAGCCTTGAGGCGGGGGTGATGCCTCGGAGCCATGCGCCGCCCTCACGCCCGTGCGGCGTGTCTG
>JACZKP010000034.1 GCA_014860005.1 Verrucomicrobiota bacterium
CCAACCACTGCCGTCACTGCTCACTTCCACCCGCCCCCAATCGTTCTCCGCCAGCCGATGCCGATCCCAAAACCGCAACACCGGCCAGACGCTCCCCGCCAGATTCACCGCCGTCAACGCATGCGTATCGGTGCTGTTGGCATAGGTTCCTTGCGGGGAATCGGTGAGCGAAAAGAGGCCGCCGTGAGCGTTGTTGGTATCCAATCCCCAAGTGCCCGTCAGCTTCCAATTGATGAGGCCGTTCTCGAAATCGTCTTCGAACGGCACAGGATTGTTCAACGTGCGCGCCGAATTCGCCTCCGGACTATCCGCCGAAAAAGTGCCGTAAGGCCCCACGGCATAAACGCGGTAGTAATACAACGTGTCGAGAGGCAGATTCGTGTCGGTGAAACTGGTAGTGCCTTGGTTGGCAAGAGTGGCAACCAGCGTGGAGTTAATGCCCACGCTGGCGTTGGTGGAACTGAACACTGCGTAGTGCGAAAAAGCGGTGTCCGGGCTGGCCGCCCAATTGATGCGGATGGAATGGGACGTAATCTGATCCAGAAACGGCGACGGGACTGTGGTCGGCGATTCCGCCACGGAAATATCGTCCACGTGCCAGCCATCCGCCTGGCTGGAAGCATCAGTGGTCAGGCGGAAACGCACCAGCAACGATGAAGCGTTTGTATGGGCAGCCAGACTGAACCGGGCGCGACGCCAATCGCCGTCGGAAGTTCCGGTGAAACTCGCCAGCGAAGTCCAGTCCACGCCGTTGTTGAGCGAAATCTCCACATTGCCAGAGTCGCCCGAGGCAAACTCGTATTTGTGATTAAACGAAAGCACGGGCATGACCACGCTTTGGCCAAAGAACAAGGGGGCCGAGAGGGTGAGTGCCTGCGAGGCAATCCCGTTGCCGTAATTCGTACCCGGAGAATCAGACCACGCGTGCCGCGGCGAAGCGGCATCCTCGTCACTTAAGGCCCAAGGCGCATCGCCGACCCAGATGTTTGGCCCGCCTTCGCCATTATCGAGAAACGGGTAGTCCATGCCCGGCTGTGTGTTGACGGCGATTTCGTTGCCAAGCGTCTGGAAACCGGCGCTGTTCACTACCGCAACTCGGTAATAATAAGCCGTCTTGGGCGCGAGGCTGACGTCCGTAGCGTTTGTGATTGCTGAGTTGCCAAACTCGGCGATGAGTTGCCCGCCGCGCCAGTCCACGCCGGGGGTCCGGGAGCGGTAAAGCCGATACGCGGCAAAATCCGAGGCGGTAGACGGAGACCAGGCAACCGACGCTGAATTGCGGTTGGTCCAGGTGGCCTCCAGCGTCACGGGAGCGGGTGCATCGCCAATGACGACATCGTCCACATACCAACCGTCCATCACGACCGACAAATCGGTCAGCAGGCGAAAACGGATGCGAAAACTGTTCGCGCTATTATACGCTGAAAGATCCAACTGCTCGTCGCTCATGGCGGCGAGATTGCCGGTGTATGACTTGAGGGGCGGGTTAATCCAGGAACTGCCGCCGTCCGAGGACACTTCCACCTGGCCGAAGTCATAGCCGTTTTCCAGCGCGTATTGATGGCGAAATCTCAAGGCAGGTCGCGTCGTGCCCGTGAGATTCAACGATGCCGCCAACGTCAGGGCGCTATCGGTATTGTTGGTGTAATAACTTCCCGGACTATCCGTGACCGCATGGGTGGGTGATCCGTATTTGGCGGTGGTCAACCCCCATGCCTTGGTCAGCGACCAGTTGCCCGGACCGCTCTCGAAGTCGTCCTGGAACAAAACTGCGCCCCGCAGTTCCAGCGTGGACGCCAGAAGCGAGCAGGTTAAGCCAGTGACAACGAGAAGAGAATTCGATGACGTGAATCGGAGAGATAATGCCTTCATACAACATCCGCAGTATGCAAACAGTGAACAAGCGTACGCGAAAACGGGCTACACGAATTTAGCCAAGTGTTAAACCTTTATTGTTCAAGCAGATGAGCCTGAGGTGCGACACAGCGCGTCCCGCCGGCCCTGTTTTGCGGTGCGGGAATTCTGGGTCCGCTTGATTTGCATCAAAGAAAACCGGAGCGTTTCAACCCATACTGCGTTCAGCAATGCGCGAAAAAATAATTGAACTGGATGTGCGGGAGGATCTCCGCCAAGGACGCGAACCGTTTTCCAAGATTATGATGACGGTGGGCCAGCTCAAGGCGAACGAGTCGCTCCGGTTGCTCGCGCCGTTTGAACCCACCCCCTTGTTTGCCGTGCTGGCGCAACAGGGCTTTTCGCACGTATCGAAAGCGCTCGAGTCCGGTGATTATGAAGTGTTGTTCTGCCGGCCTGCCGCTTCGAAAGCATCACAACCTTCTTCACCGGCAGTCCTTAAACTGGACGCGCGCGGGCTCGAACCGCCACAGCCCATGGTGAAAATTCTCGAAGGCGTGGAGACCCTGCCCGTCCACGCTGAGTTACACGCGCACACGGATCGCCGCCCCATGCATCTTTACGCTCAGCTTGAAGAACGCGGTTTCACCGCCCGCAGCGAAGAACAATCTGATGGCACCTTCATCACCTACATCCAGCGCAAGTAGCCGACAGGCTGCAATCAAGGAAAACGCGGTGCCCCACGCTCCGGCAACGGCCAATGCGCCCAGCGGCATGTTGCCTCTGCGCTTTATCCTCACCGGCGTGCTGGCACTGGCAGTCGGCATGGTTTGGGTTGCGGCGCGGCCCGACGTGCTCACGACTTACCACTACAATCAATACGTCATCGCTCTGACCCACCTGTTCGTGCTGGGCTGGCTTTGCACGGTGGTGATGGGTGCGATGTACCAACTCGTGCCCGTGGCGCTCGAAACGAAACTCCACAGCGAGCGAATGGCGAAATGGCAGTTTATCTTTCAGGTGGTTGGCTTCGCCGGGATGGTCTGGATGTTTTGGATTTGGGACATGAAACAAGTTGGCCACTTCGGCTCGGCACTGGCCGTAGGCGTTGGGTTGTTTGTTTACAATATCGCACGCACGTTGCTGCGCGTGCCGCGCTGGAATGTCGTTGCCACCGCGGTAGCCTCCGGGTTGTTCTGGCTTTCGCTGACGATCGTGGCCGGACTGTCCATTGCCACGGCGAAATGCACCTACGAATCGGCGGACACTCTTTCGGCCACCAGTGTCCTTGGGGCCATGATTCATGGACTGCGCTCGCTGGCAATGTTCATGGCGCGCTTTGATCAACTCGGCGCCATGCACGCCCACGCGCATCTGGGTGTCGTGGGGTTCTTCGTCATGCTCCTCGTCGGCGTCTCCTACAAGCTGGTGCCGATGTTTACGTTGAGCGAAGTCCAGAGCAAGGCCCGCGCGGCGTGGTCGGTGGCCTTGCTGAACCTGGGACTTGCCGGCGCGTGCGTAACCATTTTACTGCGGAGTCCGTGGAAACCGGTGTTCTCGCTCGTGATCATTGCTGGACTGGCAGTTTATGGTTGGGAACTGACGCTGATTCTGCGCGCTCGCAAACGTCGTCCACTGGACTGGGCGCTCAAGTATGTTCTGACGGCGTTGGCGCTGCTCGTGCCGGTATCGTTGCTGGGCGCAATACTCTCCTGGCCCACGCTGCCGCTCAACGCGACAACGGGACAGTTGGAAAACGTTTATGGTTTTCTCGGGCTGATCGGCGTGCTCAGCTTCGCGATCCTGGGGATGCTCTACAAAATCATTCCGTTCCAGGTCTGGTTCACCACGTACAGCAAGCACATTGGGCGCAGCCGCGTGCCGGCGCTGGCGGAGATGTATTCCGCGCGCTGGCAGGCGGCCGGATACTGGCTGTTTGTGGCGGGCTTGCTGGTCACGAGTCTGGCGACTTTCTTCAGTCACGCTGCGGGAGTGCGCCTCGGTTGCCTGCTGCTGACGTTGAGCGTCGGCACTTTCATGGTAAACGTGGTGATGATCCTCCGACATCTGGTGCGACCACAGCTCGCACCATTCAGCTTTAACCCGCAATCCCGCGCTCCCGCCGCCACAGGGCGGATATCCACCGCACCGGAAACCGGAACGGTCTTCGCCGCATGAACGCCACCTGCCTTGATGAAGTTGCTGTCCTCCGCGCGTTGCGCGAAGTGATTGATCCGGAAATCGCGTGCAACATTGTGGACCTCGGTTTGATCTACAATGTCCAGATCACCGATGCAAAAGTGCTCGTCACCATGACGCTGACCACGCCGGGCTGTCCGATGCACGAAAGCATCGCCCATGGCGTGCAAATGGCGTTGCTCAATCTTGAGGGCGTGGAAGACGCCGAGGTCGAAGTGGTTTGGGAGCCGCCGTGGCATCCTGACATGATGACCGATTATGGCCGTGCCCGGGTGGGCATGGCGCCGCGCTGAACCATTCAACCAACGAAAACAAAACACAACACATGACCACACAAACACAATCGCTGCTCGACGAAAACAAGGTGATGGACGTTCGCCCCATCCCCTGCTCCATCAAACACGGTCTGATCCTCAAGACCTGGCACGAACTGCCGGTGGGCGATTACTTCATCCTCCTCAACGACCACGATCCGGTACCGCTGCGTTATCAGTTCCAGGCGGAATTTGGCGACGCTTTTACTTGGGAACATCTGGAAAAAGGTCCGACTGATTTCCGCGTCAAGATTTCGAAGGTCGCGGAACTGAAAGAACCATCGAGCTCCAGCCCGTGCGGTTGTTCGGGACACTGAAATCAATTCTCCACGGTGGGAGCGCGCCCTTTGTTTACGATCGGCGCGCTTTCTTATTGGCCATGAAATAAAGCACCGGCACCGCCATGCGGCTGATGAGCAATGAGGCGATTTCCCCCGCCATCAGTGAAATTGCCAGTCCTTGAAAGATCGGGTCGGCCAGAATCACGCTTGCGCCCACCACCACCGCCATTGCGGTCAGCAGCATCGGACGAAAACGGACCGCGCCGGCGTCCACCACGGCATCCGCCAGCGGCATGCCTTCGCGTAATCGTTGCTCAATGAAGTCCACGAGGATGATGGAGTTGCGCACCACGATGCCCGCGCCGGCCATGAAGCCGATCATGGAAGTAGCGGTGAAGAATGCGCCCATCATGCCGTGCGCCGGCATGATGCCAACGAGCGAAAATGGAATCGCCATCATCACAACCACCGGCGTGAGGAAGGACCGGAACCAACCGACCATCAGCACGTAAATCAGGATCAAACACGCGCCGAACGCCAGGCCAAGGTCGCGAAACACCTCAATGGTAATGTGCCATTCCCCATCCCACTTGATCGCTGGCGCGTGGTCGGTGAATGGCAGGCTGGCGTTGTAGATTCTGATTGGAGCGCCGGTCTCCGAGCCGGTGGGTTTTGATGCACTCCCGATATTAGCCGGGCCGGAGGCCGGCGCTCCGCCGAACTCCCGCGCATCGAGTTTCTTCAAGGCCTTGTTCATCGCCTGAATTGCATACACCGGGCTTTCCACCACACCCGCCACGTCGCCGATGACGTACGTCACGGGCATGAGGTTCTTATGATAGATGCTCTTGTCCGTGATGGTGCGCTCAATCGTCACCAGTTCACGCAGCGGAATCAGCGGCGGCGCACCCGTAGCCGAGCCGGGTTCGGGCAACGCGTTGGCGTCGCCGGAGCGCACGCGCAAGGCCAGCAATTCCTCCGGGGTGGTGCGAGACGAACGCGGCAATTCCAACACGATGTTCACGTCCTCCTTTTCCCGGGGCACATGGAGCAAATCCACCGATTGCCCGCCGACGGCGATGGCGAGCGTCTGTGAAATCGTTTCGGCACTGATGCCGTGCAACGATGCCTTCTCCTTGTCTATCACGAAGCGCACCTTGGGCTGGTCCGCCTCGATATACCAATCCGTGTCCACCACGCCCTCCGTGGTCTTGAATATCTCAATGACCTTCCGCGCCAGAGCGTGCCGCGATTCCTCATTCGGACCGTAAATCTCAGCCACCAGCGTTTGCAGCACTGGCGGCCCGGGCGGCACTTCCGCCACCGCGACCCGCGTGCCGAACTTATCCGCAATCGCTTTCACCCGCGGGCGAATCCGCTTGGCAATGTCATGGCTCTGCGCCTTGCGTTCGCTCTTGGGCACAAGATTCACCTGGATGTCGGCGACATTTGCACCACGCCGCATGAAGTAGTGCCGCACGAGGCCGTTGAAGTTGAATGGCGACGCGACCCCGGCGTAAATCTGGTAATCCGTCACCTCCGGCTCGGTGCGCACGGCCGCGGCGATTTCGCGCGCGGCCTGCGCGGTGCGTTCGAGTGCGCTGCCCTCGGGCATGTTGAGGATGATCTGGAATTCGCTCTTGTTGTCGAACGGCAGCATCTTGACCTTGACCCAACCGATGCCCACCAGCGCCATCGCCGCGAGCAGCAAGGCCACGATGCTCGCCAGAAAACTCCACCGCCATTTTACGCTGTGTATCAGCGGATTCATCATGCGTCGGTAGAGTTTGGTGAAGAAATCTTCCGGATGCTCCGAATGCAGGTGTGGCTGCTTGTCCGCCTCGGTCGGCTTGCCTGCAGTCAGTTGCGAATACTTTTTGCCCCAACGCAAAATGCGAATGCTCGCCCACGGCGTCACGATAAAGGCGATCAACAAGGACCAGAACATCGCTGCGCTGGCGCCGATGGGGATGGGGCGCATGTATGGCCCCATCAAGCCGCCCACAAAGGCCATCGGCAGCACCGCCGCAATCACGGCAAACGTGGCGAGAATGGTGGGATTGCCCACTTCACCCACGGCTTCCACGGCAATGTCATTCCACTTGCGCCCTTTGTTAAATGGCAGGTGAAAGTGGCGGACGATGTTTTCCACCACAACGATGGCGTCATCCACGAGAATGCCGATGCTGAAGATGAGCGCGAAGAGCGTGATGCGATTCAACGTGAAACCGTGAAGATAAAACACCAGCAGTGTCAGCGCGAGGGTCGCCGGAATGGCCACGCCCACGATCCCCGATTCGCGCCAGCCGAGCGTGAGCCAGATCAGCACCATTACCCCGACCACCGCGATACCCATGTGCAGCAAGAGTTCGTTGGACTTCTCAGCGGCGGTTTCGCCGTAATTGCGGGTGATGGACACGGAAACATCGGCCGGAATCTCACGGCCTTTCAGCGAATCCACCTTGCGCAAGACGTCGTGCGCTACGGCAATGGCATTCGCGCCAGGTCGCTTGGCAATGGAAAGGGTGACAGCAGGATTCTCGGCAAAGCTGGCGTTCGAGAATGAGGTTGCGTTCTCCCTCACCCCGGGCCTCTCCCGCTGGGAGAGGGAGACCGTTCCGCCGGCCTTTGATTCTTCCTGAGCCGGTGATGAATCCGAAGCGCCCTGATTCGCGTTTGCACTGGCAGCAATTCCCCCTCTCCCAGCGGGAGAGGGCCGGGGTGAGGGAGAAGTGTTCGAATACCACGCAGCGCCGACTCCGAAGAGGACATATTGAGATGCTTCTTCAGCGCCGTCGGTGATCTCGGCCGCCTCCCGCAGGTAAACCGGTTTGCCGCCGAACACCCCCACGACCACGTTGCCGACGTCTTCCGCGCTTTGCAAAAACGCGCCGGTTTCGATCACCACTTCCTTGTTCTCACTAGTCAGTCCGCCGGCGGCGAATTGCCGGTTCGCCTGCTGCAGCATCGGTATCAAGCCGGCCGGCGACAGATTCCGCGAAGCGAGTTTCGCCGGATCGAGCAGCACCCGCACCTGCCGTTGCGCGCCGCCGATGATCGTCGTTTCAGCCACCAGGGGAACCTGCTTCACCGCATCGTCCACCTGTGCGACGAGCCGGCGAAGCGTCAGATGGTCGTAACGGGCGCTATGAAACGTGAGCGCGAGAATCGGCACGTCGTCAATGGACTTGGCCTTGATGAGCGGCGCGGAGACGCCGTGCGGAATGCGGTCAAAGTTCGACTGCAACTTCTGATTCAGCTTCACCAGGCTGAGTTCCATATCCTCGCCGACCTTGAACCGCACGATCACCAGACTCTCGCCCGGTTTGGAAGTGGAGTAGATGTATTCCACGCCCGGAATCTCCCAGAGCAGTTTCTCCATTGGCCGCGTGGCGCGTTCCTCGACTTCCTTGGCGCTGAAGCCGGGCATGGCGACCATCACATCCACCATTGGGACTTTGATCTGGGGCTCTTCCTCGCGCGGCAACATCACTACGGCAAACGCGCCGAGCAGAATGGAGGCGATGACAACGAGCGGTGTTAGCTTGGAATCAATGAATGCGCGGGCAACCTTGCCGGCGAGGCCGAGGGGGGTGGACTGGTGGGCTGAAGTCATTTCTCGAACTACCTCCAAACACCAAACACCAAACACCAAAGACCAAACAAACTCAAAACTCTAATTCCCACAGCAGCAGAGCCGAGCACGTCAATTGTTGCTTGAAGCCTGAAGTTTTTCTGGTGTTGGGAGATCGGAGCCTGGTATTTCATGGTATCGTCACCGGTTGCCCATCAATCAATCCTGCGGTGCCTTCGACCACGATTCTCTCTCCTGCCTCAAGGCCCGAAACCAATTCGACATCGGTGCCGATGCGTTTGCCGGTCTTGACCAGACGTAGTTGCGCTTGGTTTTCACGAACCACAAAGACCAATTCCATCTGTCCGCGTTGGATCACCGCCGAAACCGGCACGCGCAACGCCGAGGTTTCCCCCACCGGCATGGCGACCCGGCCGAATTGACCCGCCCTTACGCCGGGCTGGGCCGGCAGATCAAGTTTCACCAAAAACGTGCGGCTGCCGGGATCGGCCGCCGGGGAAATTTCGCTGACGATTCCTTCAACCTCAGTTTCCAAGGCGGCAATGCGCACGGGCAATTTGTCGCCCAAAGCCACGCGGCCAATGACAGCTTCCGGCACGTCAGCCTCGAGGCGCAGCGTGCGTGCGTCCTCCATTTCCAGCAAGGGTCTCCCCGGCGTGGCCAGATCGCCCACGTCGGCATGTTTGCGCGTGATGACGCCGTCGAACGGCGCCGTGACCTGGGTGTAACTGAGCAAGGTTTCCGCCTCACGCACCGCGCCATCGGCGACGCGGAATTTCGATTCAGCCGCGTCGAATTCGGCTTGCGCGAGAATCTTTTGTTCGAGCAAGGCGGCGAAGCGTTTCAAATCCGCTTCGGCCTGCTGACGCACCGCGAGCGCCTGATCGAGCCGCGCCTGCACTTCGCGCGCCTCGATCGTGGCCAAAACCTCGCCGGTCTTCACGTTCTGACCAGGCACAACCAGCATCCGGTCAATCTTCCCACTGACTTTGGCTTCAAGTACCGAGCGCAAGCGGGCCCGCACCGTGCCCACCACTTCCTCGGTGGCGAGCCGGGACTTGCTTTCGACGGTTTGCACCCGCACGCCTACTGCTGGAAGGCGTTCGGGAGTCGCCCGCTCCGCCTGCTTACCGCAACTGGTCAAACCAATTGTGGCGGCAAGCAGGAAACTGGCGGTGGGAAGGTTTGGTTTCCTCATAAGCTATCCATGACCATCGGATGATGGCGACAGAACTGTTGGTTGCCAAGCTCAGGCCTGTTTCGGCGCGCAACAGCTTTCGCCCGCCCTCACCACGCCCAGCTTCTTCAGAATAATTTCCAACGGACAGAATCTCGTAAGCGAGGATTGCAGCAGGTTGAACCCAACGAAGGCGGTAAACCAAAGCCAGTTCGGGCTGTGGTAATGCGCCAGCACCAGACTTGTGAGGATGAAAGTGCCGGCAAACATGCGGATGTATCGTTCGATGGTCATGGTCGCTTTTCTTTGTCCAAGTTACTTCAGACTGCCGGCGACCAAGCCGCCGAGGATCATGCCGTAAAGGGTACTCACCCACGGATTGCTCGTAAGCGGGCAGGTGCCGGTCGTGCAACCAATGAACTTATAGAAGGCAAATCCCGCCCCTCCACCAATGGCCAGTCCGATGACAAGTTTCAGAATCATAATTTCGTTCCTGCCTGTCTTGAGCCGTGAACCCGGGAAGGGTTACAGCTTTTTTGAAAGCAGGAAGAAACGCCGTGACCGCGCTGAGTGTGCGGCGGGGCGCTTACTTCTCCACAGGTAGCCCGGCCTTTTCCCAATCCCTGATGCCGCCATCGAGATGAATCACGGACTTGAACTCGAGCTTCTTGAAAACCGGAAGTGCCTGGACCGAGCGATTACCCGTCGCGCAATGCAGGAGATAGGTCTGGTTTTTGTCGAGCGCGGCCAGTTTGCGTTCGAAGTCCGGCGATCGGAAATTGATGTTCGTTGCGCCGGCAATGCGAACGGTCTGAAATTCCCCCGGCGTGCGGACGTCGAGCACGACGACCTTCTGCCCGGCGACGAGCTTCCGGGCTTGCACTGCCTTAACGTGCTTCACTTTGGTCGCATCAGGCTTCGACGCCAATGATTCCTCCCCCTGCACGCTTCCCCAAGCAAGGAAAGCCGCGAGCGTAACCGTCAATCGGACGGCCATTGGACAAATGTTGATGTTCATAGTCGTTGCCCGGCTCGTACGGCTGGGCGTGATGGGCAATAAGATCAACTGACGCGGTGGCCCGTGGCGAGTAAAAACTTTGGGCGATCATCAAGACAGCATGCCATCATGCCTTCATGCAGTGCCGGGACGAGAGGTATTCAAGTTGTCAGCATGTGAGAGAACCATTATTCCCAGAAAGACAACCTGGTTCAGCTATGGTGCCAGCTTCGGCACAGGCGCGTTCATATTGCTCGGCGCGATGCTTACGAAATTGGTTGCCTGCCTGCGGGGAAGTGCCTCCGGCGTACGAACGTCAATCACCAGCGCGCCGGCGTGGACATGTTGCCGGGCTATTTCGGCGGATTCAAAAGGCAGCGTGGCGAGCGCTCATCTTGCACGGCCCGCACCACGGTGCGTAAAAGTCCAGCACCACCGCTGTATGCGCCGCGAACAGGATTTCGTCAAAATCGGTTTCATTGAGTTCGGTAATCAGGTTCATGCGACACTGGCAAAACGGAGCCGTGCGCGGGTAAAAGATTACAAACCAACCCGCCCTTTGCTCACGGCCGCCCTGGCGGGGAGACGAAAAGGATCACACCACTCACCACGAGTGCCAAGAAAGCCAGGGCGATCAGGACCGAGGTGAAGGCCCGGAGTTGGAGGGTGGATTTGTTGCCGGTCATGGTGGAATAGTAAAGATTTAGTAGGCGTCAGGCGATCTGAGCCTTGTCGCCCGTTTCGGTTTACGCACCCGGGCACACCATGGGCCCATCCGGGTGCGCAACCAGATTCGCTGTTACCGGCGGCCGCGTTGCTTCGGCGTGTTGCCTTGCGGGCAGGTACCGTCCACGCTGCGCGGACCGGTGCCGTCACGCAAACCGTGCCGCAGCCCTTGACCATTGCCCCGGCCCCGACCATCGCGCGGGCCGAGACCCGGACCGCCTTGCGGGCAAACGCCGTCGTTCTGTTCCAGACACGCCGCCCGTCGGGCCGCGCGCTCTTCAGAGGATTGCGGCGGGCCGCCGTAGCCCTTGCCCTGACCACGCTGGCCATTACCAGGACCGTTTTGGGCGAAGGTTGTGCCGGCGGCCAGCAAGCTGGCGACGGCAATCACTGCGAGGATGTTGATCTTCATAACTGTCTTCTTTCTATTGTTTGATGTTGTTGTCGTTTTTGGTCCGGCGCGACCTGTGGCGCCTTTCCACAACATCAGACCACACGCAGATGAACTGCGCCCGCATGGCCGGATTACAGTTTTGTCATGCAAAGCCGATGCGAAGCTGCGAAACCAGGTCATGCGCGTCGGCTGATCCGCACTTGAAAACAAGTCCAGCCTGCGCGGCTCTCTTTCAGCGACAATTCGCCCCCATGAGCGCGCACAATTTCGCGCGCGAGGCTCAAACCCAGGCCGATGCCGTCCACGCCGGGTTTGTCCGCATGGCCACCGCGATAGAACCGCTCGAAAACTTTTGGCTGCTCGGCGGGTGGAATGCCCGGGCCGGTGTTGCTGATGGTGAAAAGAGTTTTTTCACGCTCTGATTGCAGGCGGATTTCAATCCGTCCCCCTGGCTCGTTGTATTTGATCGCGTTGTTGATGAGGTTGAAGAGCGCGGTGTGCAAGAGCACACGGTCGGCGGTGACACTTTGGCCCGGCTGAATCTGCACGTCGAATTCGAGACGCAGACCGGCGGCGAGCACGCGCGCGTCTTCGATCATGCCTTCCAATTCGGCGCTCAGGTCAACCGGTTCGCGTGCGAGCTTGAGCTGGCCGGCGTCGGCTTGCGCGAGCAGCAGGAGACTGCGGGTGATGACGATGAGGCGCTGGGTTTCTTCGAGCAGGTTGGCAAAGAGTTGCTGTTCGGGCGAACCGGGCACGGCGGCTTGCAGCGCGTTTTCCAATTCACCCTGCATCACCGCGAGCGGCGTTTTTAATTCGTGCGAAGCGTCGGCGCTGAAGCGCGTCGCCTGCCGGAAACTTGCCTCCAACCGGTCCATCATGCGGTTGAGCACCTGGACAACGCGGGCAATCTCGGGATCCTCGTTAAGCACCGGAATGCGCGCGTCGAGCCCGCGGGCGGTCACGCGCTCAGCGGTTTCGGCAATGGTCTTCATCGGGCGCAACGCGTGGCTGGCCACCAGCCAACCACCCACGCCGACCAGGGTTAAAGCCACCGCCAGCGACAGCAAAAACGCACTACGGAGCCGGTTCAGCTCGGCCCGCGTCCGATCATAGTTCAGTCCGATGACAAGGGTGGTATCAGCCGTGCCGAGCATACCCAGACGCCATTCGCCGCGGGAGGTGGTCACGGTCTGAAACTTTGGAATCTTGGTGAAC
>JACZKP010000035.1 GCA_014860005.1 Verrucomicrobiota bacterium
AATGCCCGAAAAGCGCCCGAGGGTCCAGTGACAATTGTGTGACAAAACGTTGACGAATCGCTGACGCTCCCTCAACACACGCGCGTCCACCGCTCAACACTCCCCTCAGTCCTGCCACAGCATCACAATGAGAATTGCTGAGCGACTTCCGTTGACTCCGTTTGCCGTCTTTTTTCTGAAGGTAACCAGTCCAGTAAAGAGACTCCTCTGACCACCGGAATTGGTCAGATTGTTCACCAACTTCCTCCAGATATTTTGTGCATCGCAACGACACCTGTTGAGGTGTAGCCAGACTTTTCGTAAGGCGATCGCCGCTTCCTCATGTGGGGTAAACAGTTCCATCAGTCCCGAGACTGAACAACTCCGGAATCAAGCGACGGATTACTCCGCATTCGCCTCTCCGTGCGCAGGAAGCTGCGCTTCTTGCAGGGCTAGCTCATACCAACGGCACCTGGTCTGCTTTGGATTTTATCGTGCGAGATTCTCTTCCTCCGGAGTGTTTCTACGAGGAATGGAATGAAGGTTGGATGCGTTATCGAAATGGGAAATCCGGTATGAGAAATTCGTTACGGGGCGGGATGTTTTCAGGAAGCGAATTGTTAGTGCTCTGTTGCGGGCTCGTTTGTCTTCACGCCGAGGGAATCAAGGCTTCGCCTTTGTCCGCCGTCCCCATCAAACTTGCGTGGGATGCGAGTCCTGATGTTAGGGTCACAGGCTATGCGCTCTACTACGGCCCGGCTGACTCGTCAGTTACCAATCGTCTTGATTTGGCAACAACACAAACAGTCACCCTCAACGGGCTTGATGCTGGATCGAACTATTATTTCTATGTTGTCAGTTACACGGCTGAGGGCATTGAAAGCGAGCCGTCCAATGTGTTGTTCTACCGCCCGCCAGCGCTTTCACGCCTCCAACTGAGTTCGCAGGCTGACGGCTCCATGCGCATTCAATTTCGATCCGCACCTGACTCGGATTGCCAAATTGAATGCACTTCAGGACTGGACGGTGATAATTGGCAACCTTTAGCCAGCGCAACCGCAGACACCAACGGAAATGTTGTGGTGTATGATTCGGCATCCGGGCGCCCTCCAGTCCGCTTCTATCGGGGGCTTCGTCGTTGAGCTTTGCTCCCTCCTGAGCAACCTCCTGAGCAACCTCCGGCTGCCGAAAGCATCAAGGTGCTGACTAATTGGCCGGCGGCAGAAGCGATGGAATTGGTGTCGAGACCGTCGCTGAGTTCTTCCAAAGTTTGCCACGTCTGCTTGCAGTCACCGTGATTGGAGCGGTGGTTGTGCTTTATACCTTTCCACAATGCACGGGTGGCTTCCGGCTTGCACATCCTGAATCTCCCAGATTTGATGGGCATCGCTGACCAAGTCGCCCGACTTTCTCCGCAACCGATTCCCAACTCCTATGCATCTGCGACGCAGTCCTTGTGGATATCCAGTCAGTCGCCAGTCGTTCGCCGATTTCGCTTGCCCTTGCTTGGAGCGCTGGAGCGCTATGGCTTTTTTGTAGGCGGGCTGCTCAATGCACTTTTCCAAACGGATCATTCTTCGATCATTTACTACTGGAATGTGGTGATCGCAGTAATCCAGGGAAAATTTCTTCCGTAATTCAACCGACATCCCTTCCGTAATCAGTGGCGAAGTCTTTGCACTGTTGTCACTTGCTACTAGTGCGCACTCGGCCGAACATGTTCTCGCGCGAAAGCTTCATTGGATCAACCAATGAGTATCAGCGCCCGTATGCAGGACTTGGTTGAAACGACAGCCGCCGCATTTAGCAGCCAAGTGATGAGGTTGCGGGTGGAAGAGCAATGGGCTCAGACAACTTTGCGAGGAGGCGGATAACGACTGGGGCTGTCATACGGTGGGCGATACAGAATTATGTTTACTCAGGATTATATTGTGGGCAACGCGACAGAATTGCAGGTGACGGGGCTTCCGGCTTGGAAGCGCCTCCTTGATTTTATCCTTATTCTGGTGTTGGCACCCGGGCTGCTTTTGCTCGCGAGCATCGTGGCGCTGGTGGTGCTATGCGGTTCGCGCGGCCCGATCTTATTCCGGCAGCAGCGCGTTGGCCACCGCGGGCGCGAGTTTACCTGTTTCAAGTTCCGCACGATGCATGTTGACGCTGAGACAGATTCGCATCGGGGTCACGCAACGCAATTGATCAAGTCTGAGACTCCGATGACAAAACTGGACACCTGTCGCGATCCACGCGTTATCCCGTTTGGCGCGTGCCTGCGCGCCACGGGTCTCGACGAGTTGCCGCAATTGATTAATGTGCTGCGCGGGGAGATGAGCTTGGTGGGACCCCGACCCTGTATTCCCTACGAATACGCGCTCTATGAGCCATGGCAACGCCGGCGATTCGAGGCCGTTCCTGGTTTGACCGGACTCTGGCAGGTGAGCGGCAAGAACCGCACGACCTTCAACCAAATGATCCGGTTGGACATTGAGTATTCGGAACGGATGAGCCTCTGGCTTGACTTGGTCATCATTCTTAGAACTTTGCCCGCCCTCTTGAGGCAGTGCTTGGACACGCGAGCGCTGAAGCGTAAGGAGGCCGCATCCTCGGCGGTGGGCATTGAAAAGCCGGTCCAAACATAACACTTATGAAAACAAACAAGCGAATCATCAAGGCGGGAGTTGTGGGGTGTGGATACTGGGGACCCAATTTAATTAGAAATCTGCGGCAGTCGCCAGACTGCCAGCTCAAGGTCATTTGCGACGCGAGCGAACAACGTCTCCGGCACATGCAGCGGCTGCATCCGGATGTGGCGACTACTAATAACTTCGAGGATCTATTGAAGGACCCGGAGTTGGAGGCTGTGGTCATTGCCACCCCCGTGCGATTCCACTTCGATATGGCCAAGGCCTGTCTTAATGCCGGCAAGCATGTGTTTATCGAGAAGCCGATGGCGCGAACTGTGGCCGAAGGTGAAGAGTTGGTTGCGCTGGCGGATCGTCAGGGCTTGGTCATCATGGTAGGCCACACTTTCCTCTTCTCGCCGGCCGTGCGACGCATGAAAGAGATCATTGATTCCGGCGACATTGGCGAATTGCAGTATATCTCGGCCCGCCGCCTGAATCTTGGCTTGTTCCAAAAGGATATCAATGTGGCTTGGGACCTTGCGCCGCATGACATATCCATCATCCTCCATCTGCTGGAGGAACAGCCCGTGAGCGTCAGTTGCCAGGGGAACAGCCATGTGACGCGCGGTATTGAAGACGTCACCATGATGTATCTGAACTTCCGCAAGAACCGCTGCGCCTTTATTCAGAACAGTTGGCTTGATCCCAAGAAGGTGCGCCAGATGACGATTGTCGGCTCCCGGCGGATGATTGTTTATGACGACATTGAGCCGCTGGAAAAACTGAAAGTGTATGACTCCCGCGTCGAAGTGCCGCCTCATTATGATACGTTTGCTGACTTCACATACTCGTATCATTACGGCGACGCTTATGTCCCTTATATCAAGCAGGACGAGCCGCTGAAGCTGGAATGCCAGCACTTCCTGGAATGCATTCGCGAGGGAGCTACTCCAATTACAGGTGGCCGCCAAGGGCTGGAGGTGGTCCGCATTCTGGAGGCGTCCAGCATTTCTCTGAGACAACATGGCGGAGACATCGCGTTGAATTCGATGACAACCTGGACGAACGGCAGCCCCGCCAGCAACGGCAACGGTAATGGTGGTAATGGTCATGGCGAGGCGGTCATTGCCGCCTCCCGGCGCAGTCTCTTGGCCGCCTAAACTGTGAACACCCCAGACCAACTCCACCAGCGCATCGCTCCGGATGTGAAGCTAGGCCAGCGGGTCAAAATCTTCGCCTTCACCAATCTCTACGGTTGCGAGATTGGGGATGATGTCAAGATTGGGACGTTCGTGGAAATCCAGAAAGGTGCGCGAATTGGAAATCGGTGCAAGGTTTCGAGTCACAGCTTCATCTGCGAAGGGGTGGCACTTGAGGATGAGGTGTTCATTGGCCACGGAGTAACGTTCATCAATGATCGTTTCCCGCGCGCTACTACCGCGGATGGCCAGCTCCAGACCGAGTCGGACTGGAGTTGCGTGCCCACCGTGGTGAAGCGTGGCGCCTCAATCGGTTCGGGTGCAACGATTCTCTGTGGCGTTACGATTGGTGCGCGGGCCATCGTTGGGGCCGGCAGCGTAGTCACGAGAGATGTTCCGGATCAGGCTGTCGTGGCCGGCAATCCAGCACGCGTCCTACGTCGCCAAGATCCGGTTTGAGCGCTTGCGCAAATGCTTCGTGGCGAGTCCGGCCCACTCCCCTTACCTCCATGGTGAGGCGGTTCAGCGTGTGGCCGGCCATGTTCCCGTCTAGCTTGCCATGCAAGCTCCCGTATGATACTTGATACAACTACCGACAAGTTTGGTGCGCGGAACCATGGCAGTACACGAATGGCATTGCTGACCCGGTGGCAGGGCGTTTCACGAGTTCATCTGCGAGCGTTTAGAAATTGAGCCGCAGTATGGCAAGCCAAACTTCAGACAGGCGCTTTGAAACAGAACCATACAACCAACATGAATGCCGGAATCCATTCCGGTGATGGAGGTGAGCCGCTCGCCGCGGGCGGGTTGGGTGTGGATGATGTCTTCTTTACGCTATTTCGGCACAAGTGGCTCCTTTTGACATTTATGTGCCTGGGTATCGTGGCTGCTGGCGCGGTGCGTTTTGTCAAGCCACCCCTCTATCAGTCGAAGGCCAAACTTAATGTGCCCTACATTGTTGATACCAAGGCGGTCAACACCGCCAATCCAGAAACCCAAATAATCTCTACCGCTTCCGGCGGCCTGGCTGCGATTGAAGCGGAGATTGAGATACTGCGGAGTCTGGATGTGTGTGCATTGGCGGCCGACAGCGTCGGACCCGAAAATGTATTGGCCAAGAAGGGCGGCGGCAGCGACCGTATGGCTGCGGCGGGCGTCATTGCCTCGGGTCTCCTTGTGGATCCTCCGCGCACCGCGACCATCAGCGTTACGTTCCAGCATCCTGACCGGGAGATCGTCCAACTGGTCATGAACGCACTGATCAAGGCCTATGCGTTCAAGCATCGGCAGGTGCATAGTGGCGAGGGCATTTGGGATGACCATTTTATCGCCCAGCGCGACGACTGGGGTGAAAAGCTGGTCCAGACGGAAGCTGCACTCCGGCAACTCAGAAGCGAGGCCAAATTGATTTCAATGGATGAAACCAAAACCTCATATCAACTCCAGATCAGCAAGTTGCAGGAAAGGTTGTTTGACGCTACAACGGAACTCGCCGAGCGCAAAGCTCAGATGGGGGACTTGGACCTGGCGGTGGGTGCGGAGGGCGAGATCACCGCCTCGAACACCAACATTCCAAGCGAAACCCTTGAAGATTACGCCGTGACGGTAAGCAGGCTGGAGTACCTGACCCGGCATGTGCGCCAGTTGCTGTCTGAAGGAGGATTGAAGGAAGCCCATCGGCAGGTGCAAGCCGCCCGGGCGGAGATTGGGGAACGCACCGAACACAAAGCCGCGCTCGAGCAGGAATACCCCGCGTTGGCGGTTTATGCCGTTGATTCCGCTGGCGTCACCACCAACAGCGTCGTATCCACCACGGCGGAACTCAGACGACTCACCACCAGCGTAGCGGTGTTTGGAACACTCCTGAGCAATGTTCAGTTCCAGGCCGCTCAGCTCATGGAACTCGAGCCGAAGATCACGGAACTGGAACGGCAGCGGGAACTTCAGGAGGCCAATTTCAAATTCTATTCGGGCCGGCTCGAGCAGGTGCGGTCCGGCGAGTCCAGTAACGAGGGAAAGATGATCAACCTGTCAGTGATTCAAAGTCCATCGCCGCCCGGCCTCGACAGTAAGAAGTTGCTCAAGTTGACGGGCATGGCGCTGGCGGGTTGCATCGCCGTGGGATTGGGGTTGGCGTTTTTCATTGACTTGGTCCTCGACCGGACGATCAAACGATCCACGGACGTGAAACGACTACTGCGCCTGCCGGTCATGCTCACGATTCCCCACACAAACTGGTCGGTCGGGTGGTGGCCGGCCCGCCTGGGGCGCGGTCGCAATGGCAAAGTTCAAAGCTATGATCCCAAGTTTAATCAGAACGTGCCGGCGGGCGGGGCGGGAATCGCCCCGTGGAATCCCGTTCATCATTTGCGGCAATACACCGATGGCTTGCGCGAGCGCCTCATCACTTATTTTGAGGTCAATCAACTGACGCATCGGCCAAAGCTGGTGGCCGTGACCAGTTGCAGCGCGGGTGTGGGCGTCACGACGCTCTCCACCGGCTTGGCTGCGTCATTATCCATGACTGGCGATGGCAACGTGTTGTTAGTGGATATGAATGCGGGGGAAGGAGTGTCGCATTCGTTCCACAGGGGGAAACCGGGCTGCGGTCTTTCCGAAATGCCGGAGCCGGAGGATGCCCCGGCGGCCACAGCCTCGAATCATTACCCCGCCTCCGTCCCCGCCGGCGGCAGCGTTCCGGAGAATCCCTCGAGCGAATTGCCCACGGTTTTCAGCGACGTGATGCCCAAACTTAAAGTGAGCGGCTACGACTACATCGTTTTCGATATGCCGCTGGTCTCGCAAACCAGTGTGACGCCCCGCATGTCCGGCCACATGGACATGGTGCTGTTGGTGATAGAATCGGAGAAGACGAGGCAACATCTGGCGGTTGAATCAACCGCTTTGATGCGTGAAGCACAGGCCAAAGTGGCCACCGTTCTCAACAAATGCAAGGCGCATGTGCCTGCCGCCCTCTCGACGGGATTCTGATTGAGTTCTTTGTGGTATCAGGATTGCTTTTCTAATCGAGTTAGCGGGAACCGTTTCAAACTTGCCGCAATTATGTTCGCGGCGAGCCTTATGTGTATCAAAGTTGTCAAGCGTTGGCGTTTGTTTGCACAACCCGTGCGAATTGACGGGGACGAAGTCTGCCGGTCTTTGGTAGTGGTGCCGACCGCTTAATGGCCGTCATGTCCAGTTGCATCCATTCAGCCGGCGAACAACTGCGTGGCAAACGCGTTGCTGTGGTTGTTTTTTCCCACTACCCCAGTGACCCCCGCCCCCGTCGTGAGGCTGAGGCATTCGCTCAGGCCGGCGCCGAAGTGGAAGTTATCTCGCTCCAGCAGAACCAGGGCGAACCGCGGCGCGAAACGCACAACGGCGTCAGTATCATTCGCGTGCCCTTGAGGCATTGGCGCGGGGGCAAGCTTTCCTACCTGTTCCAATATGGATTCTTCATTCTGGCCGGCCTTCTGATTCTCACGATGCGGTTCGTGGTTCGGCGTTACGATTTGGTCCACGTGCATAACATGCCGGATGTGCTGGTGTTCAGCGCGCTCATCCCGCGGCTCCTTGGTGCAAAAGTTGTTCTCGACTTGCATGATCCGATGCCGGAACTGATGGTGAGTATTTTCAACTTGGAGCAAGAAAGCCTGAGTGTGCGGCTGTTGAAGATGTTTGAAAGCTGGAGCATTGGATTCTCACACCTGGTTCTGACGCCGAACATTGCGTTCCAAAAACTCTTTGTCGCACGCAGTTGCCCGGCAGAGAAGCTTCGCGTGATCATGAACTGTCCGGACGAAGGCATCTTTCAGTACCGCGAATTGACTGATTATTCCTTGGTTGAACGGGACACAGCGAAATCCTTTGTGCTGATGTATCATGGCGCTCTGGTTGAGCGACACGGCTTGGACATTGCTGTCAAAGCGTTTGCATCCTTCAGAGCTTCTGTTCCGAACTCGGAACTGCATGTTTTCGGCCGCCGGACCCCGTTTCTCGATCAAGTCATGGATTTGGTGCGGGAGCTTGGTTTGGAGGACTCGGTAAAATACCAGGGAGCCAAGTCACTGGAGCAAATCGTCCAAGCAATTGATGACTGCGACGCCGGGGTCATTCCCAATCGCCGGAGCGTATTTACTGAGATCAACATGCCCACTCGCATCTTCGAATATCTGGCTCGTGGTAAACCTGTGATTGCTCCCCGAACCGCAGGTATTCAGGACTATTTCAAACCTGACGAAATCGTCTTCTTTGAGCCGGATGACCGGGAGGATTTGGGGCGCAAGATGCATTATGTCTTCGCCAAACCCCGCGAGGTAAATGCCGTCGTCAAACGGGGGCAGGCCGTTTATCGGGCTCATCGCTGGAACGAGGAGCGGTCACGGTTTCTGCAAGGAGCAGCCGAACTCCTGGCGGGGAACGGCACCTGGCCGATCAGCCAGGCACAACCGTTTGTCAAACCAACTGACTGATGGTTTGCCGGGGGGGCGTGGCGGCTTCCGCGCAGCAGGTTGTGAGTTTATTTAGGGAACACGTTTGATCCCCACGGGCGGCATTCCATTCAGATTGGGATCGGATTCCAGAGTTTAATGGCAAGCTTTGTCATCATCACCCCGGCGCACAACGAGGAAGCGTTCATTGGCTTGACCGCCAAATCCATGGTGGCGCAATCGATCCGTCCCCTAAAATGGGTGGTGGTAAATGACGCGTCCACGGACGGCACGCGTGAAATTGTGGAAGGCTACGCCAACCAGCATTCATTTATAGAATTGGTGAACGTAAATCGGGCGGAAGGCCGCCACTTCGGCAACAAGGTTCGCGCATTCAATGCTGGCTTTGAGCGGGTGAAGGACCTGGATTATGATCTTATTGGGAATCTGGATGCGGATATATCCCTTGATTCAGCTTACTTCGCAAACCTTTTGAAAAGGTTTGCGGCCGATTCCAGACTGGGGCTGGCTGGCGGCATGGTCCACACCAGTATGAACGGTCAATTCGTCAGCCAGGACGTGGCACTGGACAGTGTGGCGGGGGCAGTACAATTGTTCCGGCGCGAGTGCTTCGCGGCGATTGGTGGCTATCGTCCAATGCCTGGCGGTGGGATTGACACCGCGGCCGAGATTGCCGTGCGAATGTATGGCTGGAACACAAAAACTTTTCCCGAACTTCCGGTGCGGGAGCACCGGCTTACCGGTACCGCCACTGCGAGCCCGCTGGCCGCGTCTGTGAAATTAGGCATCCGCATGCATTCACTGGGGTACAGTCCGTCGTTTTTCTTGCTGCGGTGCCTGTATCGGATTATGCAGCCACCCGCCGTGGTCGGCAGCGGAGCGTTACTTTACGGTTACGTCACGAGCGCCGTCCGTGGGCAGCCGTGGGCAATTTCGCCCGAAGCCGTGCGCTTTTTGAGAAAAGAACAGCACGGCAAACTGAAGCGTCTGCTTGGACTTCGGGCCGCCTGAAAGAACATTGCATGTGTGGAATTTGTGGCATTTTTGATTTGAACGGCCTGCCGGTCAACCGGGACGTGCTCGACCGGATGACCCATGTGATCCGGCATCGCGGGCCTGACGGCGACGGCCAGTACATTGATGGAGAAATCGGCCTCGGTCACCGCCGGTTAAGCATCATTGATCTTGGCGGCGGCGGACAACCCCTTGGCAACGAGGATGGGCGGCTTCAGATTGTCTTCAACGGTGAAATTTACAATTTCATCGAGCTGCGCAAAGAGTTGGAGGCCTTCGGTCATGTGTTCAAGACCAGGTCGGACACGGAGGTAATCGTCCATGCCTACGAGCAGTGGGGCGCTGATTGTGTCAAACGCTTCAACGGCATGTTCGCGTTTGCCATTTGGGACACGCTCAAACACGAACTTTTTCTCGCACGCGACCATCTGGGGATAAAGCCGCTCTATTACGCCGAAGTTGGCGGGCGACTGCTTTTTGCCTCGGAGATCAAAGCCCTGTTACAGGACCCGGATTGCCCGCGTGAAGTGGACCTGGATGCCTTGGCCCAACTGTTTACCTTCCGTTACGTTCCGTCGCCCAGAACACTGTTCAAGGGCATCTTCAAACTGCCGCCCGGTCATGTGATGCTTGCCACAAAGAACGGGCTGCCCATCTCCCGCTTTTGGAACTGGGTTCCCCAACTGCGAAAGCAGTGGCGCGAAACGGATTTGATTGAGGAGTATCAAACCTTGCTCGAGGACGCCGTGCGACTGCAATTACGCAGTGATGTGCCACTGGGATTGTTTCTCAGTTCAGGCGTGGATTCCGGGGTGCTGCTCGCCATCATGAGCCAGTACGCGTCGGGCCCGGTGCAAACCTTTACCATCGGTTTTGAGGATGGCGAAAAAACGAACGAGGTGGAGGACGCCAGGGCCATCGCGCGGCGGTTCGGCGCGGATCATTACTCCCAAATGCTTGCGCCCGGCGACTACGTGAACTACTACGAGCGGTATATGCGCGATCTGGAGGAACCGGTCGGCAACGAGACCGCCGCCGCGTTCTACTTCGTCTCTCACCTCACCGCGCAGAAGGTGAAAGTGGCGTTGGCCGGCCAGGGTGCGGATGAACCCTGGGCGGGTTACGACCGTTACAAGGGCGTGAAGTTCTCGGGCACCTACAGCCGGCTGCCAAAGTTTCTAACGAACGACATGGCCCATCTTGTCTGCAAATTGCCGGGTCGGATGGAGCAACTGAAGCGCGGGATGGTTTCCCTCGGCGAACGGGACATGCTCACACGATTTACGAAAGTCTATTCGTTTTTCAACGAGGACATGAAGGCGCGACTTTACAAGGGCGTGTTGAAGCGGCAATTCGAGGCCGATCCTCATGGTTCACGCCACGCCCTGGCGCGGCTGCAATCCGATGTCCAGGGCCTCGATCCCCTCACGCAGATGCTCTACATTGACACCCGGGCGAACCTGCCGGACGACCTCCTGATGGTGGGCGACAAGACTTCGATGGCCAACTCGCTGGAGGTGCGCGTGCCTTTCCTCGACTACCGGCTGGTTGAATTCATCGAAAGCTTGCCTACCCACCTGAAATTGAAGGGGTTTACCGGCAAGTATCTGCACAAGAAAGCCTGCGAAAAATGGCTTCCCAAGGAAGTGGTTCACCGGAAAAAGAAAGGCTTTGCCAACCCCGTTGAAAAATGGTTCCGCGTCCGCATGCGCTCGTTCGTCGAAGATTGCCTGCTCGGGCCGGATTCCTCGATGGGGCGCTATTTCGACCAGGATTATATCCGGCGGATTTTGGAATTGGACCGCGAAGGCAAGGAACAATATCGCCGACACATTTACCTGCTTGTCTCACTGGAGTTGTGGCATCGGGCGTTTATGGGAGCACGAACCAGCACGGAGAGCGCGGCTTTATGCGGGAAAGGTGCCGCGGTTGAGCTTCGCGAAACGCCTGAAAGTATTTGATGGACCTCTCCGTTATCATCGTCAATTGGAACTCCAGGGAGTACCTTCGCAAGTGTGTCGCTTCAATCGTGGCCCAGACGCATGGCTTGGAATACGAGATTATCGTGATTGATTCGGCCTCATACGATGGTAGCGATCAGATGCTCCGGGACGAATACCCGCAAGTCCGCTTCATCCAGAGCCGTGAGAACCTCGGTTTTGCACGCGCAAACAATCAGGCTTACGCGATTTCCCGGGGGGAATATCTGCTGTTTCTCAACCCGGATACAGAGGTCGTCGGTCCGGCGATCAATGTGCTCCATTCAGCCTTGAAATGTCTGCCGGACGCCGGGGCTGTCGGGGGCAAACTTCTGAACACCGATGGAACACTGCAGACCAGTTGCGTGCAGGCGTTTCCCAGCATTCTCAATCAACTTCTGAATGTCGAGGCATTCCGCCGCCTGACTCCGCGTGCCCGGCTTTGGGGCATGCGGGCAGTTTTTGAAAGCAACGGGAAGCCTTCAAAAGTTGAAATGATTTCAGGGGCGTGCCTGATGATGCGCCGTTCGGTCTTTGAGAGGGTCGGGCGGTTCAGCCCCGATTACTTCATGTACGCTGAGGATGTGGATCTTTGTTACAAGGCGAGGCAGGCCGGTTTCACCAACTACTATCTTGGCGATGCGGTGGTCGTTCATCATGGCGGCGGAAGCAGCCAGCAGGCGCGCAGCAACTTTTCAAATATCATGATGTGTGATTCCGTTTGGCGACTATTCAAGAAGACGCGTGGAAGACTGTATGGCTTGGCTTACCGGGTAGCCATGTTGGTGTCTGCCGTGGTGCGTCTGGCGGTTTTGGTTGTATTATTTCCCGCAGTGCAGGCACGCCGGCATAGGCAGGCTTGGCGGGCAGCCATCCGGAAGTGGAATGCTGTCATGGCCTGGAGTCTCCGGGGAAGGGGTGATAGGTCAATGGCCACACAGCCAATCAGTCACAAGGAGAGTCCGGTGAATCTAACATGAACGGATTTGCGGCTTACCTGGCGAATGATCCATTTGACCTGAAGAGAGGATTGCCTCCAGAACTGGGCAACTTCTCAGGGCTTGTCCATCTGGATAAAGGGGCAATAGCTTTTTGGGGGGAGGGTGGCGGAGACATCCACTATTTTCAGGAGTCGGGAACGACAGCGCTCACGCTCTCCGGCTACATTTACGGAATGAAAGGCGGACCTGACTTCATTTCGCAGCAGGAAGCGTGTCGGTTTATTATGGAGGCCATTGGGAATTGCAAGTCACATGCCGTCTTGACCGCGCTATTGGCCTGCATCCGGGGTTCGTTCGCCATGTTCTACCGCGATACCGCTAGTGATACGACGATATGCGTTTCTGATCGAGTGTCCTCACGTCCCCTGTGGATAGGGTTGGCAGAGCGAGGCTGGATTGTTTCTTCTCACACAATGGCGGCCGCCTTGATTATGGGAGCAGCACGCTTCAACCCGGTGGGTATCGGAGCTTTTCTGCTATATGGAGGGCCGATTAACCCATCACACTCAGTGTTCAGCAGCGTTTGCGCCGTTCCGCCAGGGACTGTCATGCGCCTTTTGCCTAATGGAAGAATTGAGCAACAAACCTGGTACGCGTTCCGTCATGAGCCGCAAGACCGTGTGCCCCGTGCGGAGTGGGTGGACGTGATTTGCGAGCGACTGGTCAGTGCGTCCGCAACGCTGCTTAAGCATTGCCGCCGCCCTTGTGTGTTTTTCAGTGGCGGAACCGATTCACGCTTGGCGGCGGCAGCCCTGAAAGCCGCCGGGGGAGATCCATTGCTGCTCACGCTCTCGGACGGTCCCAACTTGGAAACACGAGTTGCCGCCATGGCCGCCAAAGCCCTCCAATTAGAACATCGTGTCATCATCCGGGATAAACACTGGTATCTCCGGAAACTGCGCCGGACAGTGTACGAAACCGGTGGTGTCTATCTTTGGTCTCATGGCCATTTCGCACTTGCGGCGCAAGAAGTGGCGTCCCAAGACCCCGTGGACGTGTTTGTGCTAGGCGACTTCTGTGAAGCGTTCAGCAAGTTGTTCTGTAGTCTGGGCAAGACTCCCAATTCACTGTGGAGGACAACTGAGTTTGTGCGGGTGTTTGATTCCATCCGTCTGCCATTGTACCGCCCGGAAAGCAGGGAGGGGACATTGTCGCTCCTGAAGCGGGGCATCCGAATTGAAGTGGATCATGCATTGCAGCAACAGATCGCACAATTCTATGAGCATCTCGTAACTCTCGCGGATGATCCCATGATTGTGGGAGATCTGGCCTTTCGCTGGGATGCCGTTAATCTATTACCGACGTTTTTCATGTTTCTCGATCTGCGGAGCGCCGCTGCTGAACGAAATGTTATGTTTGATCCGGAGGTGCATGACCTGCTCCAGCAAATCCCTGCAACCATGCGAAACGGCTGCAACCTCGGAGCTCAGCTAATCAAACGTTTGTCACCTCGTGCAGCATGGGTCGTAAATTCAAATAGTCTGGTACCCATGTGCTGGCCCCCGACGCTGCATAGGAGCGCCAGACGAGTCAAACCCTTGCTAGGCAAATTTAGAAGGGCTGTTTTGGGGAAATCCCACCGAACTACCGGGTCGTGGCAGGAGCGGGCGCACCTTTACTTGGCCGACCCGCTGTGGCGTGGTGCTGTGCAGTCGCTGCTGAATCAACTAGACCATTTTGATGAAGAGCTTTTTGATCGGGACAACCTCAGAGCCCTCTGTCGCCATTTTATGGAAGGCGATCTGACACGCGCAGTTGGAGTCGAAAAACTTCTCCAAATCGGAATGCTTAACCAAATGTTGCTGAATGGGCGGTCCAGTTCAGAAGACGAAGGGGCTCGCATCGTCGATTTCCCAGCGTAGGAAACTGAGCAGAGCACGCCGAATTCAAACCAATTGCATGATAGCTTCTGTAGTTGTGGATCCGCGGATTAAGTATCCCTCCCACCACGACTTTTTTTCCCCTGATCGCGCTTGGCCGGAGTATCGTTGCGGCCACTTGTCATCCCGGCCAAACCCGGTTTACAATGCGGTGAGAGAATGCCTTGCCAACTCGGGACTGGATCAAGAGAATCTGGGAACGTCGAATTGGAATCCACTTCGTAACTTCATTCGACCGGGAAACAAAGTTTTTCTTCTGTGCAATTTTGTAGAGCAGAAGGTTGGACGCGTCAGTGATGAAGAATTCAACGCAAAGTGTACGCACGGTTCGGTCATTCGTGCGCTGATTGACTACGTTTTGCTTGCGTTGAATGGCCAGGGGTCCGTGACTTTTGGTAATGCCCCGCTGCAATCGTGCGACTGGGCAGCGGTGACGCAGCAGACAGGTGCCACACGTGTAGCTGAGTTTTATTCGCAGGTCTGCAAGGGGGCCGTGCCCGTGGTGCTGACGGATTTGCGCCAACACATCATCCGCCGGGATGCTCTGGGAGGGGTGACCACTGATTTACACGTAGAGAAAAATGGTCTGTGGGTTGAGGTGGATTTGGGAGCCGCCAGCCTGCTAGATGAACTGTGCGGCCATGGAAGTATTCCGAAGTTTCGCGTGCTAGATTACGATCCGCGGCGTATTGAGCGCTGCCACGAGAAATCCCGTCATTTGTACCTTATGAGTCGCCACATTATCGAAAGCGACGTGGTTCTCAGTGTTCCTAAGCTTAAGACCCATGAAAAGGTGGGAATCACGTGCGGCATCAAGGGTTGTGTGGGTACCATCGCCCACAAGGATTGTCTGGCGCACCACCGACTTGGCCCACCCAGACAAGGTGGCGACGAGTTCCCGGACAAGCTTGCTCCGTTGTCCTTCTTTTCCAAGATTCACGATCGCGCCTTTAGCAGCGCGCCGGGGGTTTATCGGGGTCTGTTGCACGCTGTTAACTATGTCTCCCGCAAAGTTATTCGGCGTTTCACGCGATCTATGAGCGGCTCGTGGCCGGGCAACGACACCTGTTGGCGCATGGCCGTTGATCTGGCCCGTATCATCGAGCATGCTGATAAGACTGGTCAACTCCGGCAGGAGAAAGTCCGCACTCACATTATGTTGACTGATGGCGTGATTGGGGGCGAGGGTGATGGGCCATTGTCACCAAAACCCGTCCAGCTTGGACTACTCGCGTTCAGCGATAACATAGTATTGGGAGACTTTGTGAACAGCTTATCCATGGGTTACGATCCTGACTCAATTCCCATGATTCGCGAAGCTTTCAAGTTGAGGGATTACCCGTTGACGAGTAGGGGCATCGCGGATCCCATCATCGGCTTGAACGGCGAGACTCTGTCTATGGGAGATTATAGATTACGTTTCGGCCGGAAATTCCGACCTCCAAGAGAATGGCGGCGTGCTTTATAAGCCTGAGAAGGCGGCTGGCCGTTCCCAAAAGTGAACACTCGCATTGACGCAGTTAACCAATTCTGGACGCTGATAAACTTGCGGGCCTATGTGCAAGTTGGGGCTGAAGACAAGGAATTTCCTAGCGTTGGCAGGGAAGCCCCTCTTTGCAGTCCCACAAGGCAAAGGCCAGATTTCCAGCATGCTAAAACAATTACCAGGAATGGAATGGAGGAGGACGCCCCACCCGGCTACCCGCTTGGTGGAGGCCCAAACCGGTCGGTCTGCCGACCGGTTGAAAACATGGCGTAGTTCTTGCATCCGGCAAGGCATGATGAAAAGGATTTCCTCCGTTTACGCCGCGGTTGTCGCCCTCTTGGTCCTTTGTTTGGGAGCAATGACCGCCAGCGCCGCTACGATCTGTGTGGGTCCGTCCGCCACCGGCAACGGCAGTGGCAGTGATTGGAACAACAAGGCGCAATGGTCCAGTGTGACGCTGACGCGGGGCAACACTTATTATCTGGCCGACGGCACGTATGCCGGGCGCACGGTCAACACCGCCGCCAGCGGCTCGACTTATATCACCATCAAGAAAGCCACCGTGGGCGATGCCACGGTGGAAGGCATCACGGGCTGGAATAGTGCCGATGGCGACGGGCAGGCGAGCTTTACCGGCGTGATGCAGTTCCAGTCCAGTTACTGGATCTTTGACGGGGTAAAGGGTTCGATGAGCCGCACGATGACTGATTACGGGTTCACCTTCACCACGGCCACGCGCTACGTGGTGCGGGCCTTCAACACGAGCCAGAACATTTCGGACATTACCATCTCGCACATTTCCTGGACCGCGCCCAGCGGCGATCAGGAGAAGCATTTCTTCCAGACTCACAATGAGACGCGCTCGGTGCATCGGTTGACGATCAGCCATTGTCTTTCCGACGGCCACAGCAATTTCATCTGGGGCACTTCGCCGGGCGTGGGCACGCCGCACGATGACTGGGTCACGGAGCATTGCATCATGCGCCGGACCTATTCCTCGGCGGCGATTCACGGGGAGGACCTGAACAATAATTACGGCAACATCCGCAACTGGCACATGCGCTACAACATTTTTGAAGTGGACGGCCCCGGCGGCGGGCCGACGGGCGTGATCGTGGTGCTGAACGGGTCCGCCGGGCCGTGGTATATTTACGGCAACGTGTTCAAGGATTTGCAGTGGGCGGAAGTGGGCGTGGGTGGAATTCATCATCCGATGACGGGCGGGTTCTACAACAACACCTTCATCAACTGCCGGTCGGATTACAACCATGTGCAATGGGTGGGCGGCGGTGGCCAGAACCGGATGACCGTGCGCAACAATCTCATCGTCAATATGCAGGCGGATCGCACGGTGAGTTCGCCGGGCACCATCAGTCACACGACCTACGCCAATTGCACCAGTGTCCCGACGGAAACCAGCCGCGAAGTGCTGGGCAGCAGTCCGCTGGTGAACATTGCCGGGTTGAACTTCCGCCTGGCCACCCCCACGGCGGCGGGCGAGCCATTGGCCGCACCGTTCAACCTTGACCCGGACGGCAAAGTGCGCGGCGCGGATGGCAATTGGGATCGAGGTGCGTTCGAGTTTGGGACGACCAGCGGCGGCAATCTGACCGTCAACGCCGGGTCGGACCAATCCGTCACTCTGCCAAACAGTGCAACACTTGCTGGCTCTTATGTTAATCCCTCAGGCGGTATTGTCAGCCTGGGTTGGTCGAAGGTCAGCGGCCCGGGGACAGTGACTTTTTCAGCGCCGTCGGCAGCGACGACCAGCGCGACCTTTTCCAGTGCGGGTACCTATGTGCTCCGGCTTACTGCCAGTACTTTGGCTTCGGTTTCGGACGATGTCACCGTGACTGTCCTCGCTGCTGCCGATACAACCGCACCCACAGTCAATCTGACGGCACCGGCAGCGGGAGCCGTAGTTTCCAACTCGATCACCTTGAGCGCCACGGCGAGCGACAACACGGGCGGCTCCGGTGTGGCCAGTGTGACATTTTTGGTGAATGGAGTGGCCGTGGGGACAGACACCAGTTCCCCCTACAGTCTCACTTGGGACAGTCAGACGCTGGCAAACGGCTCGCACTCGATTGCCGCGCGGGCACAGGACGTGGCGGGCAACCAAACCACCTCTGTTGCCAGAACGGTGACGGTCCAAAACCCGGTGGCGGACACCACTCCCCCCAGCGTGGGCCTGACGGCGCCAGCAGCCGGCGCAGTAGTTTCCAATTCGATTACTTTGAGCGCCACGGCGAGCGACAATGTGGGCATCGTTGGAGTGAGATTCTTTGCCAGCGGGAGTGAAGTTTTCGACGATACCATTGCGCCCTATTCATACGCTTGGGATTCACGCGGGGTGAACAATGGGTCGCATCAAATCTATGCCCAGGCCCGGGATGCGGCAGGCAACATCCGTTGGAGTGGCACGAACACCATCACGGTTGCCAATCCGCCGGCGGCACTACCTGATCCAGTCGCGTATTGGAATTTCAATGAAGGCAGCGGAACGACCGCGATGGACAGCCAGGCCAATAACAATCTGACGTTGCGCAATGGAGCGACCCCGTCCGCAGTTGGACGGTTCGGTACTGGATTGCTGCTGGATGGCATAAATGATCGGGCCGACGCGCCTGATAGCGCGAGTTTGAATATCACTGGCGGTGCCATCAGCGCTGCCGCTTGGGTGAAACTCGAGAGCCAGGGCACATGGCAGCAGATCATCGCCAAGGTCAAGGAAACCGGCGCGTTCACCTCGCCTTACTTTGCGTGGCACCTCTTTGGCAGCCATGCTTCCACTACGCAGTGGACTCCCCGTTTCCAGCTCGTGAATGCGAATGGAATCAGCGTGGACGCAGGATCCTCGGTCAATGTGAACTACGGTGAATGGGTGCATGTGGCTGGCGTTTACGACGGCTCGGCGGTGAGAATTTACGTCAACGGTGTTGATCAAGGCAGTGCCGCACAGACCGGCAACATCCTCAGCTACAATCAGCCGCTCTACATCGGAGCGCATGGGTTGCCGGGCGAATTCGCCAAAGGCGTGATTGATGAAGTTCGGGTTTATTCGCAAGCCTTGTCTGCCGCGCAAGTCCAAGCGCTTTACCAACAAAACGAGGCGCCGACTCCTCCATCTCCCCCAGTTGGACTTCGGATTTCGGACCCGGAATGAGTGGGCTGCTTATCACGAGCAACCGGGCAGGGTGTTGATTCGTTTGTAGGGCACGACGTAAGGAGTGCGTTACCAGAGGACTCGTCACCTCGTCGCCTATGGATTAGGACACTGTCGAAAACCGGAGGCGCTTGACGGCCTGACGATGGATTGGAGCATCGTTTGGGCGCTCTAAAGTAGTAGATACCCGTTGGTGATTCCGAGGATATGACTCGCGTGCCTTGGGTGTGACGATGGTCGGTTCGCTCTTCAGCACAGGCCAGTGGCGGGATTCCACCGTCCGCAATTTGGCCGCGATTTTGGAGTTTGGCAGGTTTATTGGGGATATGGATTCTGAACGGTAGCAGCTTGGAAACGAGCTTCATTTCCTCCTGGTGAGCCCCATTTTTCTCATATTATGTTTGGTCCTTCTGGTCGCCCAACTCAAGCTTCCTCGACCGTATGCCTTTGCGCCTCTGCTAGTGGCCGCCTGTCATTTCCAGAATGTACCGGTAGTAGAAATTGGCGGCGCGCTAACCATCACCAAGCTGGTAATCCTGGTAGGACTGTTTCGTGCAGTGCGAGAGCAGAGCCTGGCTTGGTCCTCACAGAAGCGATTGGACCTGTGGGTGGCCATCTGGGCCGGCGTGATGATCTTTAGTGGATTCCTGCACGATCCCAAAGATCACAATCCCATCACGATCCGTTTGTCTCAGGTTCACAATGTGCTTGGAGCTTATCTTTACGCGCGCGCGTTCCTCAGGAGCCAGGACGATATTCTACGGTTCTGCAAGTGCCTCGCCGTCGTTTTGCTGCCCCTGGCGTTGATGGTGGCGGTGGAAAAGGCTACCACTTGGAATCTCTATCAGACGATTGGCGGCGGGACAGAAGGCTCGCAGATCCGGGAAGGCCAGGTGCGAGCTACCGGTCCTTTTAGCCACCCGATATTGCTGGGGACATTCGCCGCGACCTCGCTCCCGCTCGTTGCGATATTGTACCGGCAACATCGTCGCTGGGCCATCGCCGGGGCCGCTGGTTGCGTAATGGTGGTCTTTTGTTCGGCCTCGAGCGGTCCGATCATGACGTTGCTTTCAGGTTTGCTGGCGCTTGGCTTTTGGCGGTTTCGGGAAAGTGTGGGCTGGATCCGGAGGCTGGCTATTTGTGTAATCATTGTGCTGCACGTGGTGATGCAAGCGCCGGTCTGGTACCTGTTGGCGCGCGTCAATGTTGTCGGGGGGAGCACCGGCTGGCACCGGGCAGAATTGATCCAGAAAGCCGTGGATCACATCGGAGACTGGTGGCTTATCGGTACTGACTACACGCGCCACTGGTTCCCCTATGGGGTGGGGTGGAGCGAGTATCACACCGACATCACGAATCATTATCTGCACATGGGCGTGACGGGTGGTCTGCCGCTAATGCTGTGCTTCATCATGATATTGGTCAAGGCCTTCCAGTTGTTGGGATGGCGAATCCGCCTGATGAGGAGAGCAAGGGACGTGAGCGAATTCAACTTGTGGTGCGCAGGAGCGGCGCTCTTCGCTCACTGCGTCACTTTCTTTTCGATTTCCTATTTCGACCAGAGTACCGTCACATTTTCCTTGCTGCTGGGACTGGTGCCGGGTTTGTGCGCCGCCAAGTTGAATAGCGCGGCTGCACGAGATACCACATCGACTGGACCAAGTCTCCCAAGCAGCTCAAATGCCACCTCGGTTTGAACGGATGAGACAGTTCGGTCAGCTATGAGTGAGCGTTTAATGATGGTTCGACGGTATTGTTTGAGGCGCGGTGTCTGGCGGTTCCTGCTCTTCGTTAAATAATAGTGCGAAAGACATGAGGATAACATTTGTGCTGCCCTATGCCGGTTTGCAGGGCGGGATTCGGGTGATCGCGATCTACGCCAACATACTGAAACGGCGCGGACATGAATTGACGATCGTCTCGGATCCAGAAGTTGTCACCCTGCGGCGCAAGGTGAAGTCGCTGCTGTTGGGTCGCGGATTGCCCAAGCCGGAGCCTTCTTATTTTGACGGAATTGATCTGGAACACAGAGTTCTCGAACGGACGAGGCCGGTGACGGATGCGGATGTGCCGGACGCAGACGTTGTGATAGCCACATATTATACGACCGCCGAAGGTGTGTTGCGGCTGTCGCCAGCAAAAGGGGCCAAGGCAATTTTCATTCAGAATTACGAGGTTGAAGAAGGCAAGACCAACGCCAAGCTGGATGCGACCTGGCGCATGCCGTTTCACAAGATTACGATATCCAAATGGTTGGTGGAACTGGCACGGGACAAGTTCGACGATACGGTGGTTTCGCATGTGCCCAACAGCGTGGACATGAAGCAGTTTGACGCTGCTCCGCGAGAGAAGCAGCCCGTCCCCACAGTGGGCTTGCTATACAATACGTTCTCCTTGAAAGGGCTGAATACGAGTCTGGCCGCGCTGGAACGTGTGGCGGAAGTGCTGCCTTCGCTGCGCGTGATCGCTTTCGGTGCCGAGGAGCCGGATTTCAGATTTCCGCTTCCAAAGTATGCCCAGTTTCATCATCGCCCGCCGCAGGACAGCATACGAAACCTCTATGCACAATGCGACGTGTGGATGTGCGGCAGCAACGTGGAGGGATTTCATTTGCCGCCGCTGGAGGCAATGGCCTGCCGGTGCCCGGTGGTTTCCACAAGGGTAGGGGGGCCGATGGATATCATTGAGGAGGGTGTGAATGGCCACTTGGTAGAGGTGAAGGACGCGAGAGGGTTGGCGGATCGAACCCTGGGGGTATTGAATTTATCGCCGGAGAAGTGGAAGATGATGTCCGACGCAGCCTATGGCACGGCAACCCGCTTCACTTGGGAGGAGGCAGCGACGCTGTTTGAGCAGGCTTTGGAATTCGCGATCGAACGCAATCGGCGCGGCGAGTTGCAGCCTCCACGTGAGGTGGTGGCGTGACGATCTCAGAATGCAGGATCACGCGGATGAGTGGCGCGGTGATCCCGTCCAGGACAATCGCCGCATTTGGTGGCGGGGCGCGGCAATGCCAAGGCCATGAACAAAGAGGTGACGACCATGAGTAAGTTAACAACCTTGCCGGCCAAGGCCGTCCAAGTGTTCAAGGCGGAGGGGGGGATGGCTTTGCTCCAGCGATTGGCAATGTTCCTGCGCGTGCGGGCTCATCGGTTATCGAGGAGAATGCAGAAGATCCGGTACGAAACCAAAGTCCAACCCGAATGGCCGGTTGAGCAGCCTTTGGTTTCGGTTATCATCCCGTGCTACAACTATGGGAAATATGTTCGAGGCGCCATTGAATCCGTGCTGAACCAGACTTTTCAGCGCTTCGAAATCCTGGTAGTCAATGATGGTTCAACGGACGATTACACGCGCCAGGTGTTGCAGGAACTCGGTTACGAGAAGACCCGGGTCATTCATCAAGCGAATCAGGGGCCGGCCCAAACTCGCAACAACGGCGCGGCGCAGGCCCGTGGGAAGTATGTCTGCTTCTTGGATGCCGACGACCTGATTGAGCCAACGTATCTCGAAAAAACTCTGACTTTGCTGGAAGCGGATGAAAGTCTCGGGAGCGCCTACAGTTGGGTCCAGTGTTTTGGAGACATGGACTCGTTGTGGAAGACGTCTGATATGGAACCGTTTTTCTTGAGTCGAGGGACAACAGCCTCGGTTCATGGAGTGATCAGAAAGGAAGCGTGGGAATGTGTAAAACGTGAGAATGGAGCGGGATATCTCAGCAAGTATGATGGAATTATTGAGGACTGGGTCTTCTGGATAGATATGGTGAGGTGCGGTTTCCGGGGGCAAGTCATTGAGGAACCCCTGATTCGTTATCGGGTTCACAAAGACTCCATGAGTTCACAGAAGGAAGGGCGCAGTTCCTCACTTCACAAGCCAGGGTTCGAGCGAATGCTTAAGATTCTCCAGGATGAACGGCGCCCTTTCTTCCATGATCGGTCGTATCGCAAACAGTTGGAGGGAAAGTTGAACCGGAGAGTTTACATCGAGAATGCCCGGATCAATCTCGCTTCGCCGACCTACTACAAAGCGGGCGCAACGCCGGTTGCCTGACCTTGCGCGGACTTGCTCCCGAGCTGCGGGTGATGAATACGGGAATCGTTGATACGTTCGCGACGTTATGAAGAGCAAAGCCAATTCGCCGCGGGTCATATTTGTCAGCACGTTGTGCCATAGCGCCTGGGGCGGATCGGAATTCTTGTGGCGGGACGCGGCATTGCAGCTGGTTGCGGAAGGTTGCCCGGTGGTGGCGAGCCTTCAGAAGTGGGCGAAACGGTCAACACATCTTGATGCCCTGACGCAGAGGGGCGTGGAGATCCATGAACGCACCTTCACGGGGCCGGTCCCGGCTCCGCTTTGGTTCTGGCGCAACCTCAAGCCTTTCCGGCCACTCCTTTCCCGGTTGGCCTTCAAGTCTTGGTTGGCCCGACAAGAACCCGGGCTGGTCTGTTTCTCCAACGGCGATATTTCTGATGGTTTGGGATTTATGAGCCTGTGCCTGCAAGCTGGCCGACCCTATACGTTTATTGTCCATGCCAATGGTGAGCAGTGGTGGCCTTCAGACGCGGCTGCCAGAGTGCTTGCCAACATATATCTCAAAGCCAGGCGGGTTTTTCTTGTCTCCAAAGGAAACCTTGATTTGTTGGAAACCCAATTGGCGGTTCAGTTACCCAATGCAGAGATTGTCCGGAATCCATGTAATGTCAGTCGGGGCGATCCCCCACCGTGGCCTGATTCATCGGTGCCAATCAGACTGGCCTGCGTAGGGCGGTTGGAACCGGTGGCGAAGGGCCAGGATTTGATCTTGAGATTGTTGGCGATTGAGCCCTGGCGTTCCCGCAGGATCACCGTATCGTTCTTCGGGCGCGGGGATTGCGAGGAGGGTGTGCGTCGTTTGGCCGAAAAACTTGGCGTCTCGCGGCAGGTCGAGTTTTTCGGGCACATGGACGACATCAGAGCCCTATGGGCATCGCATCATGCCTTGTTGCTCCCCTCACGCTTCGAAGGCCTGCCGCTTACGATAGTGGAGGCGATGCTATGCGGGCGGCCGGTGATTGTGACGGACGTGGCCGGGAATGCGGAATTCGTGACCGAAGGTGTCACCGGATTCATTGCTGAGGCGCCAACTGTAAACCATTTGAGCGCGGCCATGGAGCGGGCGTGGGAGCAGCGGCGCAATTGGGAACGCATCGGACAAGCGGCTGCCGCGGCAATCCGACAATTCATGCCGGAAGATCCCGCAGGTGTCTTCGCGCGAAGATTGCTGGAGTTGGCGCGTGCCGAAGTGGATTCGATTCACTGAACGAATGACCTTCACTTTTCAGGCCTGGAGCGCGATTGGGAAATGTCCCTGCCCACTCGGGATGGCGACACGGGAGCCTTGCTGCTTTTGAAATCCTAACATTATGCCTGCGCCCCGCGTCTCGGTCATTACTCCGATCTTCAATACTGAAGCGTACTTGTTCAAGGCGATTGACAGCATACTGCGCCAGACGTTTTTGGATTTTGAGTTGCTGCTTCTGGACGACGGATCATCGGATCGCTCGGTGGAAATTGCCAGGCAGGCGGCCACGCGAGATTCGAGGATTGTTTTTGTTAATGGTGGTCGTCGCGGCGTAGTTCATGCGCGTAATCTGGGAGTAGAGATGGCCCGGGGAGAGTTGGTCGCCATGATGGATTCGGATGATATTGCCTCGCTGGATCGTCTGGCGTGCCAGGTGCGCTTTCTTGATGCGCATCCGGAATGCTGTGCGGTTGGGGCTCAAGCCCTGCGTATTGATTCTGATGGAGCGCCGCTTGACCGGTGGATGGTGCCGGAACGCCACGAAGACATTGACGGTGGCCACATGGCGGGCACGTCTGGTCTCATAATCAATCCTACCGTCATGATGCGCAGGCACGCCGTGATTCGGGTTGGCGGATATCGAGCCGCCTTTCGAGATGGTGCTGAAGATTATGACCTCTTTCTGCGGCTTGCCGAAGTTGGTCAACTGATGAACCTCCCGGCCACGCTGCTGCAATATCGGGTGCATTCAAAGTGTCTGTCGTTCACCGGGGCCGTCGCTCAACGTGAGCTGGTCCGTTCGGCGCTCGAGGAGGCCTGGAAGCGGCGTGGCAAAACCGGGCGGCCGCCAGTGCTTCCAGACGTTTGCTCGACACCTTCAATCGAGGAACTCACTTGGGGTTGGGCTACGGCCGCTTATGCCGCCCGAAATTTTCGGACGGCAATAAAACATGCCTTTCGGCATGTGCGGAGACGCCCCATTGGGCTGCGCCGTTGGATATTGCTCCTTGCCGCCTGCATGGGCCTGTTGGCTTCTCAACTCAGGCGAATTCTCCCCTGTCGAATCCGTTCAAAGGGATTGCCGAGTGGAAATCCATGAGATGGAATCCCATTTCCCTTGCCATGAGGAAGAAGTCGGCAGCGTCCGTCCTTCGGCAAGGAGCAACACACATCTACACCTTCCACCAGGGTGGGACTTCATTACCTGCTTGAAACGGGTAGGTTCATTGGCCCATGAGTAACAACAAAACCCCCGCAGAGGAGTTGACCGCCCGCTACGCGCAGTTCGGTGGCATATTAAGCGTGGCCGAACGCTGCTTCGCCGATGGCAACCTCGACGCCTCGGCAAGGTTGGCGCAAATGGCGGCACGTCGCGCTTTTCCACACCATATAGGAGTTTTTGCATCGCCACGGCTTGAGCGACTGTTGCTCAACATAGGCAAGCGAGCAGCGAGCCGATCGGGTCCGACCTCACGCAGGAGCGACGCGGGGGTCCGGAAGGTCTTGCATGTTTTGACCTACGCCAGACCGATTGGTGGAGACACTCGTTTTGTGTGGCGATGGATTCAACTTGACCGACAGAGCCAGCACTCCGTGGTCATAACGGCGCAGAATGAACTCGAGCACCTTTTCAGTGTTCCCGAATCCTTGAAAGACGCGGTGGCCAGGTCTGGAGGCTTTCTCCGAGCGTTGGCGGCACCTTCGTCGAATCCCTTGGAGAAAGCGGGCGAGTTGAGGGAGTTGTGCCAGGGGATGGACATGGTGATCCTTCATCTTTATCCGCACGACATTGTGCCCGTGCTCGCACTGGCGACCGGGTGTGATTTCGTGCGGGTGGCTTTCGCCAATCTTTCCGACCACACCTTTTGGCTGGGAGGGAGCGTTTCCGATCTGATCGTCCATCTTCGAAGTCAATCGCCGGACTTCCTGGTATCCAGGCGGGGATTGACGAGGGTTACGCCGGCAATTCTACCAATTCCGTTGGAGACTCATTGTTCAGCCATGACCTCGGCTGAAGCGAAGCACTCACTCGGATATGCACCCGACAAAGTGGTGTTGCTAACCATAGCCTCCCCATTCAAATACAAATCCTTGGGCGATGACGCTTTCCTGGACCTGGTCACGCCCATTCTGCAAGAGTCACCGCAGGCGGTATTGCTAGCCGTGGGGCCTGACCCAAAAGGCGATTGGCAGGCTGCAAGCCTTCTGGCAGGCGGTAGAATCAAAGCTTTGGGCACTCGCTGGGATAATGCGTCGCTTTATGCGGCTGCGGATGTGTATCTGGACTCGGTACCGTTTTCCTCCATAACCTCCCTGCTGGAAGCGGGAAATCTTGGAATACCTTTGCTGTCCAACGTTTCTCCGAATCCTGACTTGACGCTCCTTGGTCCGGGAGCGCCCGGGCTTGACGGTGCCATGGAGATCACGAAGGATGCTGAGGACTACAGGCTTCGGCTTCGTCGTCTGATCAATGATTCGGAGTTCCGTCAGCGATGTGGACAGCGAGTGCGTGAAGACATCCTGGCTGCGCACGCAGAAACCAACTGGGCCAGCTCTGTCACGGCGATCTATGAGCGGTTGGAGCAAAGCTCCGGCGATAAATGTCTGGCGGCGGAAAACGACGAATTCTGCAGCGGGCCGTTGGATTTGACGCTGACTCATTTGTATGACTGGGCGGATCGAAGAAGTTTCCGTCACGAAATCCAGGATTCACTCGGTGATCTGTCTTATGCATCCAGGCTTTCTGTTCTGCGACATTTGTTTCGTAATGGCTTCCAACCGCACTGGCGTAATCTGTTGCCGTTGCCCTTGGACAAAGTCCTTCGGTGTCTGGGGGGCTACGTGAGATCTATCGCTCCGCGCTCCCAATCCTCATTCTCATAGATGACTGCCTCCCGAGCCAGTTGAAAGCGGTTTCAGCGAGGGTTTGGCATCCAATTATTCTTCGCGTAAATGTCTTCAAGTCCCAGGCAAACCAATATGGCGCTTCCTTCGGTGGAACCGGCTCTGCCGCCAACGAAGTCGGGCCAGAAGGGGAGCACCTATGGCCAGATTCTCAAGTCGTCAGCATTGATTGGCGGTTCCTCGGTAGTCAATATCAGCATCGGGATTGTCCGGACCAAGGCAATGGCCCTGCTGTTGGGAACTGGGGGAGTTGGATTGATGGGACTTTACGGTTCGTTGCTCGAGCTCACCCAGAGTATCGCAGGCATGGGGATCAACAGCAGTGGGGTCCGGCAAATTGCTGAAGCCGTCGGCTCGGGCGAAACCCGTCGGATAGCGCGAACCGCCTTCGTCCTGAAACGGACCGCCATTGTGGTTGGGCTTCTGGGGGCGATATTACTCATTGCATTCGCCAGGCCTCTGTCTGTCTTGACCTTTGGCAACGATCAGAATACTGCCGCCATTCGCGTACTCTCATTGGCCGTTTTCTTTGCTTCTGTCGCAGGTGGTCAGGCAGCGCTAATTCAAGGAATGCGGCGCATCTCCGACCTGGCCAAGATGGGAGTGCTGGGCGCGCTGTTCGGCGCGGGGATCAGCATTTGCTTGATCTACTTCTTCCGGGAAGAGGGCATCGTTCCCTCCCTTGTAGGCATTGCCGCAATGGCGATCCTGACTTCGTGGTGGTTCAGTCGCAAGGTGAGAATTGAGGCCCACCCATTAATGCTGCACGAGGTGAGGCAGGAAGCCAGTGCCCTGTTGAAGCTCGGCTTTGCATTTATGGCCAGTGGGGTGCTAACCACAGGGGCCGCCTACTTAATCCGCCTTATTGTTCTCCGCAAAATCAGTCTTGAGGCTGCCGGATTGTACCAATCTGCCTGGGCTATCGGGGGATTGTATGTCGGGCTGATTTTGCAGGCCATGGGCGCCGATTTTTACCCGCGGTTGACCGCGGTAGCCAAAGACAACGCTGAGTGCAATCGTTTGGTCAACGAGCAAGCCCAGATCAGTTTGTTGCTGGCCAGCCCTGGGGTTATCGGCACCCTGACCTTTGCGCCTTTGGTCATCGCGATCTTCTACACGACCAAGTTTGTTCCGGCAGTTGAGATTCTGCGCTGGATTTGTCTCGGAATGGCCTTGCGGGTCATTGCCTGGCCCATGGGTTACATTGTGCTGGCCAAAGGCGTACAAAAGATTTTCTTCTGGACCGAGGTTGCCGCCACCATTGTTCACGTGGCGCTGGCTTGGTTGTTCATTGAAAACTTCGGCCTCGCAGGTGCCGGCATGGCATTCTTTGGACTATACGTTTGGCATGGATTTCTAATCTACTTTATCGTTCGCCGCCTCAGCGGATTCCATTGGTCAGTGGCAAATCGAAAGCTCGGTTTACTAACCTTGACGCTTGTCGGTTTGGTGTTTTGCGGAATTGTTTTCCTCCCTTTCTGGCTTGCGACCACGATTGGGTTTTTGGCGGCGGTAGGGAGTGGCATTTACTCCGTCCGACACCTGCTCAAACTCGTCCCCATTGAGCGGTTTCCGTCTCCTGTGCGCCGGTTGCTGACGTTATTTCGTTTTGTAACTCAAGATTCCCGGTAACGCCCGTGTCAATTTTCCTATGACTACCAGATCTGCCAATAATTCTCGTCTCGCTCCTTCCGTCCACGGCAAGCAGCAAATGACGCCAGACCCTTCCTTCGAGCTGGCTTTGTCAAAGCATCTGCGGGCGAGTTACCCACCAGCAGCCCTGCTTGAACATTATTCCCGATTCGCGGAGGGAGACGGCGAGTTGGATAGTCTCATGCGCCGTGCCATCTGGCGGGCGGTTGCCCGGGATTTCGGCAATCGGGTGCGGATTGGTAGCGGTGTCGGGTTCAAACATCTCGAAACCTTCGAGATTGGTGACGGTGTATTCATCGGAGCGCACGCTTACATTCAAGGTCGTTTCGACGGCACCACGAAAATCGGCAACCACGTCTGGATTGGGCCGCAGGCTTATTTCGATGCCCGCGATCTCGTGTTGGAGGATTACGTGGGGTGGGGGCCCGGCGCCAAGGTGCTGGGTTCCGCCCACACCGGGCTGCCCGTTGACCGACCCATTATTGAAACCGATTTGGAAATCAAACCGGTGCGTGTCGAGGCGTGGGCCGATGTGGGCACCAATGCCACGGTCCTGCCCGGCGTCACCATCGGCAAAGGCAGCATCGTGGGAGCGGGGGCGGTGGTAACACGGGATGTTCCACCCTTCGCCATCGTGGCTGGGGTGCCGGCGAAATTCCTGCGCTGGCGGGATGGATACAAACCGAAAAACCAAAAGGGTAATAGCCAAAAAAGAAAGTAGTATGAAACATAAACGAGCATTGATTACGGGCGGGGCGGGATTGATTGGATCTCACATCGCCGACCAACTTGTCTTGGAGGGAATTCAAGAGATTGTCGTACTGGACAATTTGACCCGTGGTCGCCGGCAGAATCTTGAATCCGCTATTGCCTCCGGCAAGGTGAGGATTGTGGAAGGCGACATCCGGGACCCGAAGGTGGTCGCACAGGCTATGGAGGGCGTTGACATCGTTTTTCACGAGGCGGCGATTCGCATCACGCATTGTGCCGAGAATCCACGGCTGGCGCATGATGTTTTGGCAACAGGCACATTCAATCTCATCGAGGCAGCAACAGCGGCCAAGGTGAAGCGGTTTGTCACGGCATCATCCGCTTCCATTTATGGGCAGGCCGAGGAATTTCCCACTCACGAAAACCATCACGGTTACGGGAACCGGACGATTTACGGTGCAACGAAAATGTACAGCGAAGGGTTGCTGCGCAGTTTCTACGAGATGCAGGGATTAAACTATGTCGCGCTCCGTTACTTCAACGTCTATGGTCCGCGGATGGATGCGTTCGGCGTTTACACCGAAGTGATGATTCGCTGGATGGAGCGGCTCGCGAAAGGCCTGCCGTGTTTGATTCTTGGTGATGGCGGTCAGACGATGGATTTCATCTTCGTGGAGGACGTGGCCCGAGCCAACCTCATGGCTGCCAATTCCTCCCTTACCGACGAGGTTCTCAACATTGCCAGCGGCACGGAAACCAGCCTTAACGAATTGGCCGAGACGTTGGGTCGGGTCATGGGAGTGGAACTTGCTCCGGAGTACGGGCCGGCGCGCAAGGCCACGCCGGTGTGGAGAAGGCTGGCGGACGTGCGACAGGCGGAGCGCCAGATCGGATTCAAGGCGAGGGTATCGCTTGAAGAAGGACTGCGTCGGCTCGTGCAGTGGTGGTCGCGCGAGACGAAAACACCGGTGCCGGGTTTGGTCACCGGCAAATCCACCGTGTGTTTTGAGCCGAAAGAGCTTCAAGCTGGCAAAATGACCCGATAACCCGCGGATGCGAGTATCCGGATCGGCGGGGCCGCCTCGCGGGTTTGCGCAACGCGCGACAATGCAAGGGCAGACTGTCCGGGTTTACACTTTTCTTGAGCGAGTCGCAGCGCAGCCTGTGTGGGGGAATCCCGGACAGCCGATAAGTAATCGTTCGCTATTGCGCAAGCGAACCGGGTGGCTGAAATATAAAGCGTCTGTCGGGGCGGGTTTATCTTGAACTTCTTCACCGGCAGATAAGACGCAGATGCCACGGAATGGGTTGGACCAAGTTGAAGCAAGATTCGGATGGGCTTGCAACGTCCCCGAGGAGGGTGAATTGAACACGAGCCACGCGCAGCCGGAGCAAACAGGAAACCAACGATGTCGTTCAGCAGTTGCATAATTGGAGAGGGAACACTGCCCGTCCAGTGCGCGGAGATTTTGCTCCGGCGCGGCCACAGGATCAGGGGGATCATTTCACCCGATGCGGCCTGCATCCGCTGGGCGCAGGAGCGCAACATTCCCCACGCCGACACCAGACAAGACCTCGTGGCCTTCCTCCGCGCGCAACCCTTCGATCTCCTCTTCAGCATCGTCAACCAGACGATTCTGCCCGGCGAAGTGCTGGCCCTGCCGCGCCAGGCCGCCATCAATTATCACGACGGCCCGCTGCCGCGCTATGCGGGCACGTATGCCACGTCCTGGGCATTGATGAATCGAGAGAGGATGCACGGCATCACTTGGCATCGGATCGTGGAGGAGGTGGACGCGGGCGAAGTGCTGAAACAGCGGCTGGTGGAGATCACCGAAGGCGAGACGGCCGTGACGCTCAATGTGAAATGCTACGAGGCGGCGATAGCGGCGTTTGGCGAACTGGTGGAGGAACTGGAGGAAGGGCGGGCCGTCGGGCGGCCGCAGGATCTGTCCGAACGCACGTACAATGCGCGGCATCAACGACCCGCCAGTGCGGGTGTGATTTCATGGAAGCGAAGCGCTGAAGAGATCAGCGCGCTGGTGAGAGCGCTGGACTTTGGGCCGTATGAGAATGCCTTGGGCCTGGCGAAGGTGAAGGTGGGTGAAGCGTACTGGCTGGTGCGAGAGATGACGGTGACGGACACCCCATCCACGGCCACGCCCGGAACGATGATCAGTCTCGCTGCCGGCGGCATCCGCGTTTCGACGGGGTCGCGGGACGTGGTGTTGAGGCGGGTGCAGAGCATGGAGGGCGCAGAAGAGCCGCTGGAACAACTCATCAACCAGCACGGACTTCAAGTGGGCGCAGTACTGCCCGAATTGAGCGCCGAGGCGGCGGAACGATTGACGGCGTTGAACGGTGAGATCTGCAAACAGGAGCGTTACTGGGTAAAGCGGCTTGCGGGGTTGGAGGCGCTGCCAGTGCCCTACGGCAGCGGGGGCGTGCGGCAGACGGACAAGTCGGGCGGAGTCGGCAGTGTTGCGGTGCGGGTGCCGGAGTCGTGGCAACGAATCGGGGTCGGGGAGAATGTGGGCGGCAAGCGTGGCCACCTTTTGCTCGCTGCTTTCGGAGCGTTTCTGTCGCGCGTGGGTGGCATGGTTGAATTTGACATTGGCTGCAGTTCCACAGAGTTGCGCAACGAAACGACCGGCTTCCACGGTTTGTTCGCGCAGTGCGTGCCGTTGCATTTCGCCGTGGATGGATCGCAGCCGCTGGATTTGCTGTGGAGCGAACTCAAAGACCGGCTGGAGGCGCTCCATCGGCGCAAGACTTTCGTGGCTGATGTCTGGGCGCGATTTCCTTCATTGCGCGCGAGCGCCGCGCGTTCGGCGCGGGGCGCGTTGCCGGTGGCGGTGGAGTTTGTGGAATCACTGGAACGCCCGGGCGCGATCGCAGACGCCGCGCTGACACTCCGCATCGCGGAGGCTGGTGAGCCATGTCAATTGGAATTCAACCCGGCGCTCGTGGATGAATCAACGGTGCGGCGCATCGCGGCTCACTTCGAAATTTTCCTTTCCGGTATCGCGGCCAATCCGACGATGCCCGTCGGCGACCTGCCGTTGCTCACCGAGGCCGAACGCCGGACGGTGCTGGGGGAATGGAATCAAACGGAGTCGCCGTTCCCAGCCGACGAGACGATTCATGCCTGTTTCGCCGGGCAATTGGAGCGGACTCCGGACGCTCCGGCGGTGACGTTTCGCAATCAAACCTGGACGTTCCGCCAACTGGACGCGCGCGCCGGGGAGATCGCCGGACGTCTTCGCGCGGCGGGCGCGCGGCGTGAAACCATCGTGGCTCTTTGCGTCGAACGCTCACTCGACATGGTGGCGGGTATTCTTGGCATTTTGAAAGCTGACGCGGGCTATCTGCCGCTTGATCCGGCGTATCCCGCCGGGCGCATTGCGGACATGGTCGAGGATGCCAAGCCCGTTGCGGTTCTTGCGAGCGGGAGCGCCGCCGCCGGGTTGGCCGAGATCAAATCGCCAATCATTCACGTTGCGGAATGTGGCCGCGAAACCTCCCCCACCGGTTTAACGATGCCGGAAGGGAGCGCGCCCGCCGCCGACGCCAGTTCACTTGCCTACGTCATTTACACATCCGGTTCGACTGGCAAGCCCAAGGGCGTGATGGTTGAGCACCGGAACGCGATGAATTTCTTCACGGCGCTGGACCGGCTGTTCAGCTCGGAGCGGGGTGTGGTGCTGGGGGTGACGAGCGTTTCGTTTGACCCGTCCGTTCACGAGATATTGTGGTCGTTGACCCGGGGCTACCACCTGGTGCTCTGGCCCGGCGTGGCAGGCGACGACGACGCGACCATCCCGGCGCTGATTCGCGAGCACCGTGTCACGCTGATGCTCGGGGTTCCGTCACTTTACCGGATGATTCTCGGAATGTCTGGCGGACGGGATGCGTTGGCTTCCGTGCGGCATCTGGTTGTTGGCGGCGAGGCTTTGACCGGTGCATTGCTGGCGTCACTGGGCGATCCCGTGGCGCGCCGGATGGTCAATATGTATGGCCCCACGGAAACCACCGTGGCCGCCACCGCATGGAGGGGCGATCCCTCCGCCCCAACCATTCCCATCGGGCGTCCCCTTGCAAACACGCGCCTCTATGTCCTCGACCGCCGCCTCCAGCCCGTGCCGCCCGGGGTTGCGGGCGAATTGTTCATCGGCGGCGCGGGCGTGGCGCGCGGTTACTTGAACCGCCCCAAACTCACGCAGGAACGATTTGTCCCCAATCCCTTTAACGGCGCAATCCACGACCGCCTTTATCGCACCGGCGATCTCGTCCGTTGGCGGCAGGATGGAATTCTCGATTACCTCGGTCGCGCCGACGACCAGGTGAAGATTCGAGGCCATCGCGTGGAACTCGGCGAAGTGGAGGCCAGACTTTGCAAGCATCCTGGTGTTCACGCCGGGGTGACTGACGTGCAGAGGGACAAGAGTGGAGAAAACCGTCTGGTGGCTTATGTCGTGACGGGAACTGAAAACTTGCCGACGACGAAGGAATTCCGCGAATGGATGAGTTGTGAACTGCCCGCCTACATGGTGCCGGCAGCGTTCGTGAAATTGGACGCATTGCCGCGCACCGCGAACGGGAAGCTCGATCGGCGGGCCCTACCGCCACCTGAAACCGTCCGTGCCCCGGCCCCGCTCAGGAGCCGGACCTTGACACCAATTGAAGCGGGCCTGTCTGAAATCTGGTGCGAAACCCTGGGTGTTGAACGCGTAGGTCTGGAGGAGACTTTCTTTGAAATTGGTGGTAATTCACTCATGGCGGTTAACTTGATGCTGGCCATAGAGGAACGCCACGGCATGAGGCTTCCGCTGGAGGTGGTGCTGGAGGCGCCGACGGTGGCTCTTTTGGCCAGGAAGCTGGAGGAACTCACCGGTGGGCCTCGTCCCGCAGCGCCCGAAGTTTTCACTCCCGGCCCGGGACGTTATGTTGCCCCGCGGACTGCGACAGAACGCCGCCTACACGCAATCTGGGAGCGTTTGTTGAAAGCCCGTCCGCTCGGCATCCGGGACAGCTTTATCGAACTCCAGGAACATTCCACCATCTTGGATCAGATGCTGATCGAAACCAAACGGGAGTTTGGCGGGAGGGCGGAGGGATTTCCCCTCGATGCCTTCAGTGAAGAGCCCACGATCGAAGCTCTCGCTCGAAACATTGATGCCAATATCGAGCCCGCCGCGTCGCTGGTCATCTGCCTCCAACCTCACGGGTCCAAACCGGCGCTGTTCCTGATTCATGACGGTGGGGGCAATGTCTTTTTCTATCGCATATTGGCGGCCCGGCTGGGAACGGATCGTCCGATATATGGCATCCGCGCGGAATCGAACGCGGATGGCTTTCCATGCTACCGAGCCCACAGCGTGGAGGGAGTGGCGGCCCGCTACATTGCCGAAATCAAGCTCGCGCAGCCGCGCGGGCCTTATGCGCTCGGCGGCTATTGCCTGGGCGGTGTCATCGCTTTTGAAATGGCGCGGCAGCTTCGGTTGCAAGGCGATGAGGTCAGCGATCCCGTGCTGCTTTTCGACGCCTATATGCAGAACAATCCCCACCTGCGCACGGAAGAGGGAGTTCCGATTCTGCAGCGCGCGGGACTCCTGCCGCCGGACACCCGTTGGACGGCTCTGCGTCGTCACCTCAGCAACCAACTCAAACGTGCGTCGCAGCTTGGGCTGATGAACATGGCCTGGCAGGTCGCGGGCAAAATCCTGCGCGAGGCTCCATCAAAAGCCGTTGTTGTCATCCGAGCGCTGACCCGCAGTCTGCGTGTTCTTCCCGCCCGACTGGCGGGCAAGTTTGGACCGAAAGCCGCCGCCACCCCAAGAACATTGGATGCCGTCGAGAGGATCCGACGGCGTTTAGTGGAAGAGTTCCAGCCGGCATCCGGTCATCTCCTGGCGAAGTATGTGCCAGATGTCTATCCAGGCAGCCTGGTCCTGTTCAAAGCCAAAGACACCGCCGATCTCGAGCGCTTGTGGACCGGCCTAGCACAGGTTGGCATGGTTGTGCATGAGATACCCGGTGGCCATCTCGACATGTTGGAAGAACCGGCAGTCATCACCACGGCGGCGCTGGTTCAAGGGCATTTATAGCCCGACTCCCGACTCGCTCGCGTGCCAGTCCGTCGCCGTGGGATGCACGGCATGGAAGCCGTCCCAGTGTGATCGCCATGCTGCCGGGCAATTCCATTTCGTCAGTCAGGTTCCGATCCGGCGCGCAAAGCCAAGCCCGTTGGGCAGAGGCTGGTGGACGTGAGCCGGGCCGAGCCCCGGATCGGTTTCAAAACCCAAGTTTCACGCGCAGGCGGATTGCGTCGACTCGCGCGGTTGTGGTCCAAGGGGGCGAACATTCCGGACCCGGGTTGGCGGTGAACGGGAACATGGCAATCAACAGCTAACCCAAGTTGGTTTCTGGCAGCTTTATCACGGTTGAAATTCAAACCATGCAAACACGATTACTATGATTCCAATTGCGAAACCTTTCCTGGGCGAGCCGGAGGCCGAGGCCGTCCGCCGCGTGATTCTTTCTGGCTGGATTACGCAGGGTCCTGAAGTGGCCGCGTTTGAACGTGAGTTCGCCAATTGTGTCGGGTCGCCGCACGCCTGTGCGGTCTCCAATTGCACCACGGCTTTGCACCTGGCGTTGCTGGCTGCTGGCGTCGGCCCCGGCGATGAAGTTATTACGGTCAGCCATTCGTATATCGCCACCGCGAACAGCGTGCGCTACTGCGGTGCGATACCTGTCTTTGTGGACATCAGTGCCGATACGTTCAATATCAAACCCGATCTTGTTGAGGCGGCGATTAGTCCGAAAACCAGGGCGATTCTATGCGTGCATCAAATTGGAATGCCGTGTGACCTCGGACGGCTCGTCCGCATAGCTGAAAAACAATCCATGCCTCTGATTGAGGATGCCGCGTGTGCGATTGGCAGCGAGATCCTTTGGAACGGTAATTGGGAACGTATCGGCAAACCACACGGAGATGTGGCGTGTTTCTCCTTTCATCCCCGGAAGGTCCTGTCCACCGGTGATGGTGGGATGATCACCACGAAACACAAGGATTGGGACGCGAAGTTTCGCTTGTGGCGGCAGCACAGCATGTCGGTGCCGGACACCGTGCGCCACGGCTCGAACAAGGTGATTTTCGAGAGTTATCCGGAGATCGGTTTCAACTACCGGATGACGGATGTCCAAGCAGCCATTGGGCGAGAACAATTGAAGCGCCTTCCCGAGTTGGTAGCTCGTCGCCGGGAGTTGGCTGCCCGGTATCGTTCGCTGCTCGCTGGCACTTCGAATCTGGTTCTCCCGTCAGAACCGGAATGGGCGCGGAGCAACTGGCAGAGTTTCAGTGTTCGGTTGTCGGATTCCTCACTTCAGGTGCCGGTGATGCAGGCTCTGCTGGATCAGGGAATCGCCAGCCGCCGCGGAATCATGTGTGCTCATCGGGAGCCGGCCTATCAAAAAGATTCTTGGCGATCTGCCGGACCACTTACCGAAAGCGAGCTTGCGCAGGATGAGTGCATACTCCTTCCGCTTTTTCATCAGTTAACGGTCGAAAACCAGCAGTTCGTGGTGTCCCAGCTTCAAGCGGTTCTCACGGCTGAGTCCAGTTTGGAACCCTCAAAGTGAGTGAGGATTGTCCCAGCGTGCTTGCGATTTGTTTTAGAGCAATAAGTGCAGACCGGTCTGGTCAGTGAGAGTTTGGTGTCAACGCGCGATATGAATGTTGACGCAAGCCGTTGCGAAGCTTCGCTAAGCTGAGCGAAGACTCGGCTACTTCCGTAAAGAACGTCTCCGCGAGTTGGGCGATGTGGGGTAAACACCCCATATCGCCCTAATGACTTTCTGGCACAATTACTTGTCCCGGATGTGACTCCGGATTATCGTAAAACCGAATTAAACCAACAGAGCCGGCTGCTGCTTGCCGAGGTGCCGAATTTCGGATCCGGCCATATTATTTATGAATGTGATGACGTATCGGTCGGTAATACTGGCCATGTTACTTTTGAATCCGACTCTGCGTGCCGCGACCTTGGACACGCACACGGTGGTGTTGGACGGGGAGGGGAAGTTGATTCCGTGGACGGCGGATCCGGGCCAGGGGTATGACCGGGTCATGTATTTGTCGTGGGATTTGCTGAAGAATCGGGTGCCGAACAACCCTGCCACCGGGTTGCCGGTGACCTACACGCACTCGGAGTATGATCCGGTCACCTTGAGCGGAAGCAGTTGGCCGAATAATCCCGCGGGCAAGCACGCCATGCTGGCGGATTCGGCGGTGATGTATTATGCGTATTCCGGGGATTACGCGGTGATCAATCTGGTTCGCGGTCTGCTGGATCATCAACTACAATACGGGACGACGCCTGCCAATTATGCCTGGGCCAAAGTGCCTTGGTCCACGGCGGCCGCGGGTTCCATCAACTACGGCAACGACTCTACTGTGGAAGGCGTAGGTATCTTGGAGCCGGACAAGGTGGGGGAGTTGGGCTATCACGGTTACCTGCGGTTCTACCAGTTGACGGGCGAAACCAATTATCTGGATGCTGCGCTGGCGTGTGCGGATGCGCTGGCCTTGCATGTCCGGTATGGCAACGCGACTCAGTCGCCCTGGCCCTTCCGGGTTGTGGCCCAGACTGCGGCCACGGTACAGCAGGAGGAGTACTGCGCGGATGTGGTTGCTCCCATTCGACTCTTCGATGAGTTGATTCGCTTGGGCTTGGGGAACACGAGCGCTTACCAAAGTGCCCGAGCGAAGGCGTGGAACTGGCTGGTAACCTACCCAATGGTGAGCCGGGTGTGGGCCAATTATTTTGAGGATACCCCGTATGACATCGGTAACCTCAACCAGTACGCACCAGGTCAGACCGCTCGTTACCTGCTGGAGCATCCCGAACTGGATCCAAATTGGTTTGGTTATGTGACCAATCTGTTGGGATTCATCGAAACGAACTTCGGAGGTACGGATAAGGGCGAGGCCGGCCTGCAGTACGGAGCTCGCGTTATTTCTGAACAGAACATGTACAAGTATAAAATGGCGAGTCACACCTCGCGGTTTGGTGCCGTGAACGCGCTCCTGTACGCTGCAACCGGGGATCTGGCAGCCAGAGAGAAAGCCTACCGCTCCTTGAACTGGAGCACCTACATGTGTCGCAGCAACGGAGTGGTGATTGAAGGTCCAGCCGAGTTTGCGAACAATAAGGCCTGTTGGTTCACGGATGGACACGGAGATTATGTACGGCACTTCATGCTGGCGCTTGGCGCCGTGCCCGAGTGGTCACCCGCGGGGCAGAATCACATCGTGCGTTCAACGTCGGTGATCAAGTCGGTGGCCTACACCACCAACAGTGTCACCTACACCACCTTCGACAGTGCTTCGACTGAGACATTGCGACTGGGATTCACCCCGGGCAGTGTCCTGGTTAATGGCCAACCGCTGCTGCCGCGCATGGATCTGAGCCAGCCGGGGTGGATCTTTGTCGCCAGCAACGGCGTCTTGCGCATCCGGCACGACACGGGCACGGAGGTGCAGATTCTTGCGGGTAACGCGCCCCTCGCGATCACCACCGTTTCCCTGCCCAACGGAGTCGTGAACGAAACCTACACGACCACGCTGACGGCCAGCGGTGGCACTGCCCCCTACACGTGGTCGCTGGATGGCGGGGCATTGCCACCCGGGCTGACGCTCAACGCGACTGGCAATCTTGGCGGGACGCCGACGGCCACCGGAACGTTCAATTTCACGGTTCAAGCGAGTGATGGCAGCGACCCAGTGCAGACGGCGACCAAAGCGTTGAGCCTACAGATTCTAGGAACGCTGCAATCCATTGCGGTGACCCCGGCCAATGCCAGCATTGCGGCTGGCGGCACGCAGCAGTTTACGGCAACGGGAACGTATAGCGACGGGAGTACCCAGAATCTAACCAGTCAGGTGACGTGGGTTTCCTCCAGCGCCAGTGTGGCAACGATCAGCGCCAGTGGTGTGGCCACGGCGCTCGCCCCGGGCACGACCTCGCTCTCGGCAACCTTGGGTGGGGTGACAGGCAACACGGTGTGGACGGTGCAGACTTTGCCTTTGACCGTCACGACGACCTCCTTTCCCACCGGGACGGTGGACACGGCCTACGCGGCGACGTTGAGCGCCAGTGGCGGGGTCACGCCGTACATGTGGTCCATCGCCAGCGGATCCCTGCCTGCGGGTTTGACCCTCAACCCTGGGAATGGAGTCATTACCGGCACGCCCAGCAGCGCGGGAGTGTCCAGTTTTGTGGCCCAAGTGACCGACGCGGCCAATCCGGGCGGGACGGTCACCCGGTCGCTTAATATGAGCGTGGTCAGCGCCGCCACCACGCCGCCGGGTCTGCTGGGCAACACGAACGAAGGGACGTTGACGGATTACATATGGGATAACGGGGCGTGGATCAACGCCGGGCGGTATCAGGCGGCCTCGAACCTGACGGTGTCCACGATTCGGGCCAAGGTGGCGGCGATCTCGGGGCGGTATCGGTGTGCGCTCTACGCGGGCAGCAGCAGTGTGCCCAGCCGGCTGTTGGGGGTTACGGGTGAAGTGAGCAATCCAGGCACGGGCTGGCAGGAGTTTCCGTTGGGGGCGTCGCTGGCGCTGACCAACGGGCAGTATTACTGGCTGGCGATCTGGTCGGACAGTGCGAGTGCGCGGGTGTATTACTCGGGCACGGGCGGGACGCTGCGGTGGGGACGATACGACTACGGCACATGGCCCGATCCCCTCAGCACCAGTGGCGGGGGAAACCTCAATTACTGCATTTATGCCATCGGGACGATGGCGACTCTGAGTTCGATTGCAATCACGCCGACAAATCCGAGCTTGGTGACCGGGGGCACGCAACCGTTCGCAGCGACGGGGACTTACTCGGATGGCAGCACCCAGAACTTGACCAGCCAGGTAACTTGGACTTCATCCAGCACGGCGGTGGCCACCATCAATGCAGGCGGGGTCGCGACGGCCGTCAATGTGGGCAGCACCATCATCTCCGCAACGCTTTCTGGTGTGAGTGGCGACGCCATGCTCACGGTAACGGGAATCACCGCGCTGGTGCATTTGGATCAGTTGTACCAAGTCTATGACGGAACGGCCAAGAATGTTACGGTTACGACTGACCCTGAAGGGCTGGCGGTGAGCGTGATCTATGATGGAAGCGCGTCAGCGCCAACGAGCGCAGGCAGCTATGAGGTGATCGGCGCGGTGGTGGAAGCCGGCTACGCCGGGGCGACAACCAATTCGCTTACTGTTGACGTCCGGGCGATGAGCGCAGTGGCCAGCGACGCGTCCCGAGTCTATGGCCAGACCAATCCGGTGTTCACTGGTAATCTTGCTGGCGTACTTGGCCAGGACGAGATTACCGCCACCTACAGCAGCATCGCCACGCCGGCCAGCCCACAGGGAGATTACGAGATCGTGCCCATCCTATATGATCCCCAGGGCAAATTGTCCAATTACGCGGTGGCCCTCACCAATGGCGTCCTCACGATCTTCAACAACCCACCCACCTTGGAGGCCATCGCTGAGCAGCTCATTCTCGCCGGCAAACCGCTGAGTTTTTCAATGGTTGCGCACGATCCCGATGTGCCACCCCAGTCGCTTTCTCACAGTGTGGCTGCCGGGGCGCCCGCCGGGCTGACCGTGGACACGATAACGGGGCTTATCACTTGGACTCCACCGTCGGAATCAAATTCCAGCACGAATTTGGTCACGGCGCGAGTTTCGGATAATGCTGTGCCGGCAGGGAGTGCTGACCGGGTGTTCAAGATCGTTGTTGTGGCCCAACCCCGGCTGCTGGACATTTCCGAGTCTCCGTCCGGCACCTTCCTTGCGGTGTGGCAGGTCCAGCCAGGACGCATCTACCGGCTTCAGTTCAAGGAGAATCTCTCGACCCCGAATTGGACGCCCGTTGGCGACGACTTCATGGCTGAGGCGGTGACGGCAATACTGAGTGATAGCATGGGGACCAATGGCCAGGGATTCTACCGCCTGCTCGATGTTACGGTTGACTAAACACTCCTTGGTTGGATGCTGCGACAAGTCAGGAGACCGCTGATGACAGGGTGGTGATATCAACGGTTGGCGGTTCTGGAGCCGTTACCACTTCAACTGCTGTAGCCCCTGAGTTTAAAGCGTCTGATTCCATCATCGCTGTGGGGGTTACTGCGGATACCCCGTCCGTATTCTCCGTCGCTTGTTTGATAAACCTCCCTGTTGGATACTCTTACAACGATGTACGTGATTTGAACTTGGGTACAGTCTCCCGAGTGTTTGGGGCCAGTCTATCGCGGGTGAATGTGTGTTTTTTGAATGAATGGATTGAATCGGCGACGGTTTGCTATTTGTATGAAAGGTAGTTCTTCTGGAGAAATAACTCGCGGGTATCGGTATTGGTCGGAGTTGTTCATACCGGTGTCAGGGCTTCGTGCGCTTAATCCTCCGGCAATGGGCCGTGAGGCGTGGCCAATTGGACAACTTCGCCAGCGTATTCGTGGCTGGTGGATGTTGTTCGGGCTTTTGATCGCTGTGGGCGCTTCAACGCATGCCGCGCCTGAGCCTCCTGGCTGGTATTCAGGGGACATGCATGTGCATCGGAGTTGCGGCGGCTCGCCGGTGTCCATGTCCACCATCTATGACGCCATGACCGCGCAGAACCTTTCGGTTGTTTCCCTGCTGGCCGACATGGGCAATGGTGAAGTGCAGGATCCATTAACCGATCTGCCAAAAGTGAATGGGCAGGACGATCCAAACGCCCCGCCCGGACGAATTGTCCGCTGGGATGCGGAGTGGCATTGGGACGCGACATATTATCAATTCGCGCACCAAGCGCTCGGTGGCCATATCGTGGCACTGGGATTAACCAACGCCTATCAAATCTGGGACGAATCCACCGTTACAATTTTCGATTGGGCACGCGCTCAAGGGGGCGTTTCGGGCTTCGCGCACATGCAGTATTTGGGGGATGAATTTCCAACGACCCTGAATTGTTGCATCCCGATTGAGTATCCGGTCGAGGTGGCGTTGGGATCGTGCGATTTCATTTCGCAAGACGTGGCGGGGAGCGACAGCGCCATGCGCGCCTACTATCGGTTGCTGAATTGCGGCTTTCGGCCCGGATTTGCGGCGGGTTCGGATTATCCGTGCGAAGCCACCATTGGCGGAGTGCTGACGTATGTGCAGGTGGATGGGTCGTTGACGTATCGCAAGTGGATTGACGGCATTGCGGCGGGGCGGACAGTGGTATCGCGCAATGGGCATCGGGAATTTCTGGATCTCAAAGTCAACGGCACCAATTCTCCGGGCGACGAGATTCAATTGCCGGCGAGCGGCAGTATTCCCGTGACGGTGCAATGGACCGCCAGCCAGAATTACTCCGGCACCATTGAACTGGTGCGCAACGGCGTGGTGGTGGCCAGTCAGGCGGCCTCGGTGTCCGCCGGAACTCCGTTCACCTGGAACACCAGTGTTGCGTTTACCAACAGCGGCTGGCTCGTGGCGCGGCGCTTGGGGGCGGGCGGGCATCAATCGCATACGGCCGCCTTGTTCGTGCTGGTCAACGGTGCTCCCATTCGCGCCAGTGCCACGGATGCGTTGTTTTATGTTAATTGGATGGACGAATTGCTGACGCGCACGGCCGTTGGGGGAGTTTGGGAATCCTACTTTACAACCAATCGAGCTTTGGCTCATTCGCGGTATCAGGCGGCCCGGGAGATTTTTCAGCAAATCGCGTTCGAGGCTGGCGCTGATGACCTGCCGCCGTCCACCGGAGATTATCGCAGTGCCGGCAGTGGGAACTGGGATACGCTTTCAACCTGGCAGCGGTGGAACGGCTCGACTTGGGCCGAGCCAACCGTCGGGCAGCGTCCCACCAGCAGCAGCGGCGCCATTACGATTCGCAATGGCCACACGGTAACCGTTGCGGCCAACGTTACGGTGGATCAGGTGTTCGTTGCGGCGGGTGGGCAGATCACGGTGGGTGCCGCCACGTTGACCGTCGCGAACGGCGCCGGAACGGACTTGGTGGTATATGGAACGGTCGCGACGACCACCTCCACTTCGGCTGCCATCAACATTAACAGTGGCGCAACCATCGCTTTCAACTCCGGCGCCACCTATCGGCATGGCCGGAACAGCGGCACGGTGCCGACTGCCACTTGGAATCCAAACTCAACTTGCGAGATTGCGGGAATGACCTCCACCCATCCAGGCGGCATGGGGCAAACCTTCGGCCATGTCATCTTCAACAGCAACATGGAGAACAACGCGACGGCCACGGTAATGTCGGCAAACCTGACCACCGTGGGGAATTTGACCATTGCCACCACGGGGACCCGGCCGCTTGAAGGGTCCGCGAGCAGCACTTCGCGAACAATCTCCGTTGGCGGTGATTTTATTTTTGAGAGCGGCAACTTTACGCTCAAGAACGGGTCGGGAACCGGGGTGATCAATGTGGCGGGCAGTTATTCGCAGACCGGCGGAACCTTTACGTTGCGAGCCACCAGCACCTCCAACCCGGCGACGCTGAATGTGACCAACATCTTCAGCATGTCCGGCGGTACCTTGAACATGTCCGCCGTTGGGGCCGTGGGCACATTGAATTTGAGCGGGAGTTTTACCCATACCGGCGGCACGATTACCGAGTCTTCAAGCAGCAGCGGCGCCATCAATTTCATCGGCACAGCGCCGCAGACCTACACCGGCGGCGGCACGATGTCGCAAACCATCAATTTTACGGTCGCCAATGGCGCGACGCTGCTGATGGGGACCAGCTTGGTGGGTAACGGCAGCATTGGGACGTTTACCCTTGCTTCCGGGGGCACGCTGGGGATTGGTGATGCCCAGGGCATTACCACCTCCGGGACTTCCGGAAATGTTCGCGTGACCGGCACCCGCACCTACAACAATGCTGCCAATTATATTTACAACGGGACGAGCCCGCAGGTGCCCGGCAATGGACTGACAACGGCCAACAATCTGACCATCGCGAATGTTGCCGGCGTCACGATCAATACCACCCATACCGTGAACGGGGTCTGCACCGTTCAAAGCGGGGCGATGCTGTTGGGCACTGGCACGATCAACGGCCCGATCGTTTTCGACGGAACCGTTGCTCCCGGTGGTGCCGTGGGGACGTTGACGACAGGCGCCGAAACCTGGAGTGGCGGGGGCACGTACCGGTGGGAGTTGAACAACGCCACAGGCGCGGCGGGAACTGGTTACGACCGCCTGAATGCGGGGGGCAATTCGATTACCATCGCCGCCACCAGCGAGAACAAGTTCACGCTGCAACTGGTGACGTTGAATGGCGCGGCGCCCGGGCTGGCGGCCAATTTTGATCCCAACAATTCCTACACCTGGACCATTGCCTCTGGCGGAAGCGTCTCGGGCTTTGCGCCGGAAGAATTTGCGATTGATGCATCGGCGTTCCAGAACGATCTCGGGGTTGGCGTCTTCAGCGTGGAACAAGTTGGCGGCAACCTCTTGCTCAAATTTACGAGCGAACTAATCGTCACCACCACCAATCTGCCCGGCGCGGTGACCAACATCGCGTACTCGGCCACGTTGACGGCCAGTGGCGGACCTCCGCCGTACACATGGTCCATCATTGACGGTTCATTGCCGCCGGGATTGTCGCTTAATGCTGGCAGCGGGGCGATCACCGGAGTGCCGACGGCGGCGGGAGTTTACGCTTTCGTTGCGCAGGTGGCCGATGCGACGTTGCAGACCACCAACAAACCTTTAAGCATTACGATCGCACTGCCGGCGCCCATCCTTGTGCTGACCAATACGGCCAATCCATTCACGGCGTATTATTCCGAAATCCTGTTAACCGAGGGATTGAATTCCTTTGCGCTGGGAGACATTGCCGCGGTGTCCGAGGCAATGCTATCGCCGTACGATGTGATCGTCCTGGGGGAAATGGTTTTGACGACCCCCCAGGTGGAGACATTGAGCAATTGGGTGTATGCCGGAGGAAAGCTGATTGCGATGCGACCGGACAAGCAACTCGCCGGCTTGCTGGGACTCACGGATGCCAATTCCACGCTTGCTGAAGCATATCTCTCGGTGAACACCTCATCGGGTCCGGGTGTTGGAATTGTCAGCGAGACGATGCAATTCCACGGGGTGGCGGATCGTTACACTCTGGCCGGAGCTTCAAGCGTGGCGACCCTTTATTCCAACCCTTCCACCCCGACCGCGAACCCCGCCGTGACCTTGCTTAGCGTTGGCGCCAATGGCGGTCAGGCAGCCGCGTTCACTTATGATCTGGCCCGCTCCGTGGTTTACACCCGCCAGGGCAATCCGGCCTGGGAGGGACAGGAACGAAATGGCGATTCGGCCCTTCGTTCCGTTGACCTGTTTTTCGGGAACGCTTCCGGCGACCCGCAGCCGGACTGGGTTGATTTCGACAAGATTGCCATACCGCAGGCCGACGAGCAGCAGCGATTGCTGGCCAACCTGATCATCCAGATGAATGCCGATCGAAAGTTGTTGCCACGCTTTTGGTATTTTCCGGATGGGAACAAAGCCGCGATTGTGATGACCGGTGATGATCATGCCAGGAACGGAACGACAGCCCATTTTGACCAGTTTATCGCCCTGAGCGGCACCAATGCTTTGGTGGATGATTGGAAGACCATTCGCAGCACCTCCTACATTTTTCCGGACACAGTCAATGCCAATCCGCCCCTGACAGACGCCCAAGCGGCTGCGTATGTGGCGGCCGGTTTCGAGATAAGCCTGCACTGCGACGGAAACTGCACCACCTATACGGCGAATCAACTCAATGTTTTTTTTCAGACGCAACTTCAACAGTTTGCCATCAATTACCCAAGCGTGCCTCCCCCCACCACCCATCGGATGCACTGCATTGCGTGGAGTGGCTATACGATTCTGCCCGAGGTCGGTCTGCTGCACGGGATCCGATTGGACACGAGCTATTATTACTGGCCGGCAGCCTGGGTCCAGAACCGGCCTGGTCTTTTCACAGGTTCGGGCATGGCCATGCGGTTTGCCACTACGAACGGCAATATGATAGACGTCTATCAGGCAGCCACTCAATTGACGGATGAATCCGGCCAAAGCTATCCGTTCACGTCAGACGTGTTGATGGATCGGGCCTTGGGGCCGGAGGGGTACTATGGCTTTTTTGTAGCCAACATGCATACCGACCCGGACACCGATATTCCTGGCCGCGTCTCGTTAGTGTGGGCGAATGCGATCATCGCCTCCGCCCTTGAACGGGGAGTGCCGGTCATCTCGGCGCGTCAATTACTCACTTGGCTGGACGCCCGCAACCGTTCCTCCATCCAACCCATTAACTCCACCATCAACTCTGAGGTTTTTTCCGTGGTTGCTGACGCCGCAGCGCGCGGGCTTCAGGTGCTGGTGCCGGTGCGCCCGGGTTACAATGTGAGCAGCGTGAGCGTCAACGGCGGCGGCATCGAGCACGCCACGGTCGTCGTCAAAGGCGTCCAGTACGTCGTGGTTCCGGCCTTGAATGGCCACTACCAGATTGACTACATCCTGGATACAACCCCTCCGAGCATCACCTCGGTCTTGCCGGAGGCTGGCGCCACCGGAGTGGCTTTGAGTCCGAGAATCAGCGTCGGTTTCAGTGAAGCCATGGCCGCACCCACCATCAATTCAGACACCATTCAATTGCGCAATTCCTCGAACGTCGTGGTGGCGGCCACGGTGGCTTACCACCCCTCCACGTTTACGGCCGACCTGTTGCCCGCCGGCATCTTGGCGCTCACTGAAAACTACACCGTCACCGTAAAAGGCGGTTCCGGCGGAGTGACCGATTTGGCGGGTCTTTCCGTGGCCGAGGATTTTGTCTGGTCATTCGGTACCATGAATCAATTGCCGTTTAGCCTGTGGGACGATTCTGCGGTGCCCGTCGTCACGCACGCCAGCGACACCAATGCCATCGAGTTGGGAATGAAGTTCCGAAGCGCCGTCGCCGGGCAGATTCTTGGGATTCGCTTTTTCAAGGGGCCAAATAACACGGGGCCACACGTGGGCAACTTGTGGTCATCGAACGGAACCTTGTTGGCCAGTGTGACATTTAACAACGAAACCGCCTTGGGATGGCAGTCCCAGGCGTTCGCCACACCTGTGGCCATCCAATCTAACACCACGTACGTGGTATCTTATCATGCGCCATCGGGTAGTTATTCGGAGGACGAGGGGTTCTTTGCCGGGGGCGGCCTGACGAATTTTCCGTTGCATGCCTTGGCGAATGGTGAGGACGGCGCCAATGGGGTTTATCGCTATGGCCCAAGCGCCTTCCCGACCAATTTCTTCAATTCTGAGAACTATTGGGTGGATGTGGTGTTTTCCGGCAACTTCGGCACCGATACGAAGGCCCCTCTGGTCAGTTCGGTGCTCCCGGCGCCTGACGCCACCGTGGGCGCGGGTTCGACCATGACGGTCAAATTCGATGAGCCGATGTCCGTTTCGAGCGTCAATACGAGCACGATTCAACTGCGCGATTCCTCCAACGCGCTCGTTCCGGCGACGGTTTCGTACAATGCAGCCACCTTCCGGGCGACACTTACGCCCAACGCTTCGCTAGGGGCGGGGACGATGTACACCGTGACCGTCAAAGGTGGGGCCGGGGGTGTGACTGATTTGGCCGGCAATCCACTGTTCAGTGATTACGCTTGGTCTTTCTCCACATTCGCCCAACCACCGGCGGGAATCTGGACCGACAGCGCCGTGCCAGCAATACCGGCGGACGCCGACACGAATGCAACCGAGGTAGGGTTGAGGTTCAGAAGCGCTCTCGCCGGTTATGTCACCGGAATTCGCTTTTACAAGGGTTCGGGCAACGTCGGTCCACACATCGGCAACTTGTGGACCTCCAGCGGGACACTGCTTGCCAGCGTGGCTTTCGCGAACGAAACGGCTTCCGGCTGGCAGCACCAGGCATTGGCGGAACCTGTGCCGATCAGCCCGAATACGACATACGTGGTTTCCTATCACGCGCCAGCGGGCCGTTACTCGAAGAACGAGGGCATGTTTACCACGTCCGGTGTAACGAATCACCCGTTGTGGGCGCTTAGGAATGGGGAAGACGGTCTCAACGGAGTCTATAGCTATGGCCCGAGCGGCTTTCCGACGGACACATTCAATGCGACTCACTACTGGGTGGACGTGTCATTCTCCCAAGATTCGGGGCCTGACGTTTTCCCGCCGATCGTGAGTTCTGTCACTCCGCCTGCCGGAGGCAACGCTTCAGGCATTGGATCCACCATCAAAGCCACCTTCAACGAGCAGATGAAGGTCTCGACCATCAATCCGAGCACGTTCACCTTGCGCGACGCATTGGACAATCCGGTGCCGGCAACCGTGTGGTACGACCCAGCCACGTTCACAGCCACGCTCGTGCCCGACAATTTGCTCACCTTGTCGGCAACCTATACGGCCACGGTCAAAGGCAGCTCGACCGGTGTGGCTGACACAGCCACGAACTATCTGGCCAATGATTTCACCTGGTCGTTCACGGTTGGCACGACCACTTCGGGGACAATCGGCAACACAACCGATGGCAGCGAAACCGACTACATTTGGTTCGAAGGCGCATGGATCAACGCCAATCGTTTCCAAGCCAACAACAACTGGACGATTACCAATATCTTCGCCAAAGTAGGCGCCATTTCTGGCAATTACAAATGCGCCGTTTACGCCGAAGTCGGCGGGCAGCCAGGCCAACTCCTGCGTGCTACAATCGAGGTCAGCAATCCGACCACTGGCTGGCACACCTTCCCGCTGGCCTCGGCTCTGAGCTTGACGAATGGCCAGTTCTACTGGCTGGCCATCTGGTCGGATGACGCCAATGCCGAGGTCTATCACTCGGGTAACACCGGAACTCTGCGCTACGGGCAGTATAACTATGGCAACTGGCCGGACCCACTTGCCACGACTGACGGCGGCACCTTCAATTACTCCATTTACGCCTCGGGCTACTTGGCCCCGGCTCTCGCTTCGATCGCAGTGACCCCGGCCAGTGCCACCATTGCCAACGGTGCGACGCAGCAGTTCACCACCACCGGACGGTTCACTGACGGCAGCAGCCAGAATCTCTCCAGTCAAGTGACTTGGAATTCATCAGACACCGCCGTGGCCACCATCAACTCCGCCGGCCTGGCCACTGGCGTCTCGGGTGGCACGACCACGATCTCAGCCTCGCTCAACGGCATACCCGGGTTCGCCACACTCAACGTGGAATCCATGACCTCCACGACGACTTCACTCGCCACTTCGGGCACGCCATCCAGTTATGGCGACGTCGTGACATTCACCGCCACCGTCACCCCCGACACCGCCACGGGGACGGTGAACTTTTACGATGGCGTCACCTTGCTGGGGACGTCGCCGCTTACGGGCGCGACCACCAAAACCGCCGTCTATATCACGGCCGCCACCGAGCTCGCCGCTGGCACACACTCTCTCACCGCTGTTTACAGTGGCGACAGCACTCACGCTGGCAGTTCGTCACCGGCGCTTGCCCAGTTGGTGGACGCGCGCCCGGTTCAATTATCCGGTACGCGGGTTTATGATGGGACCAGATTGATCGCCGCTGATGACTTGACCATTGTCAACAATCTCGATGGCGCGAACCTGACCCTGGCGGGCACTGGTTTGCTCTCGGCTGCCGACGCAGGGTCGCAGACCCTTGCGGCCCCCGGCACTCCGGTGCGGGTGAATAGCGCCACGGGAAGTTCGGGGGATGATCAAGTGACATCCTTCGACCTCACCGTGCCGGTCGCGACCGGCGGCAATACGCTGATCGCGGTCATTTCGACTCGCGGTGCAAGTGAGGACCGCGTAACCGGCATCACTCAGACCGGGGCCGTGTGGACCCGCGCAGCCCAGTCCGTCAATGCCGATGGCACCACCGCGGAAATATGGTACGCCCCGAATGTTTCGGGGGCGGCGACTGGCATTACGGTCAATCTTGCAACGTCCCTTCGTGCGGCGGCGGTTGTGCTGGAGTACAGCGGAGTGTTGTCTGCCGATCCGGTGGATCAGACCGCTGGCAATACTGGCTCCGGCAACACGGCCACCACCGGCGCCACCGCCATGACGACGCAACCGAATGAGCTTTGGGTTGGCGGAGTTGGCTTGGTTAGCAGCAGCATCAGCTTGTCCAGTCCGCAGAACTCATTCACGGCGGTTGCTGCAGCAGCTTCTACCAGTGGCCTGGCGGAGAATAACGCCAGAGTCTATGCCTTGGAGCGGATTGTGACCGAGATTGGGACGGCGTCTTCGGGCGGCGTCGTGAGCAGTTCATCGCACTGGTCCGGTACCATGGCTGCATTCAAGGCCGCGCTCCCTTCCGGCAACCCGCTGACGCTCACAGACTCGGCGGCGGTGAACTACACGCTTGTCGGTTTGGTTGGCTCAGTGGAGATCACGGCCAAGCCCATCACCGTGACGGCGGACGCGGGCCAAGTCAAGGTGTTCGGTGCGGTGGAGCCGGCGTTGACCTACACGCCGTCCGAGACGGTCACGTTCAGTGGCGCGCTGGCGCGGGCGGAGGGTGAAAACGTCGGCGTGTATGCGATCACGCAGGGCAACCTGAGTGCGGGCGGCAACTACAGCATTACATTTGTGTCGGCGGACTTTGCGATCACGGCCAAGCCGATCACGGTGGCGGCGGACGCAGGCCAGGGCAAGGTGTATGGTGCGGTGGATCCGGCCTTGACCTACACGCCGTCCGAAGCGGTCACGTTCAACGGCGCGCTGGCGCGTGCGGCGGGCGAGGACGTGGGCAACTACGCGATCAACCAGGACACGTTGAGCGCGGGTGCCAACTACAGCATTACGTTTGTGCCGGCGGACTTCGCCATTACCCCGGCGGTGCTGGCGGTGACGGCGGATGACAAGAGCAAGGTCTATGATGGGGCGGTGTTCTCCGGCTTTACCTCAACGATCACCGGGTTCGTGAACGGCGATGATGAGAACGTGGTGACGGGCAGCGTGAGTTACGGTGGCACGGCCACCACTGCAATGAACGTGGGCAGTTACCTGATCACGCCGGTGCTGACGGAACTGAACGCGGCCAACTACACCATCACGCCGGTCAATGGCAACCTGACGATTGTGGCGGTGCCGATGCTGGTCAGCATCAGTGAATCGTCCGAGGGTTCCGGGAATTTCATACTGACCTGGCGCGGTCATCCGGGCCGGACCTACCGCTTGCAGTTCAAGAGCAGCATCACCATGCCGGCATGGACCGACTTGTTCCCGGAAGCGTTGGCGGATCCGGAATCGGGAACTGTCCAGTTCCTCCACAACGCCAACTCGGATTCCCAGGGGATCTATCGTCTCCTGGATGTGACGCCTTGAGCGGCGATTTTGGAAGCAAGCGTCTGGCCGCAGACCCGCGGCGCGTGCGTTTCCCTTTCTTCACCCTGCCGGGCGTCTTTCCCGTCGGAACTGCGTGACCGTATTTTCACGGAGTTGTCATCCGTAGTCAGCGGAGATGCGCATCCCCAGCTTTGGCTTATTCTATAACGGTGAATTCATGAGGCGCGAACTCTGGTGGTTACTTTGGAACTCGGACAAACATTGAGAGGGGCTGGCTCGGTTGCCGGCCGTCACAGAATGCTCGCTATGGAAGACTTCGGACGGGACGGTGGAGCGGTAAGCTGGAATCCAGTGGTGGACGCATGTGCATTGTGGCGTCGTTTTAACGACAACCTGAGTTGGACGGTAGGATCTGATTTATGAAAATAACACGCGTTATTGCGGGCGTGCTGGCGGTCTGTGGTGTTGCCTTCGCGCCTTGGACGGCGGTCGCTCTGGCAACAGGCGACTACCGCAGTGCCAGCTCGGGCAACTGGGAAACGACCGCTGTCTGGGAGGTTTACAATGGCTCCGATTGGATCGGAGCGTCAGGTTCACCCGATTCAATAACCGCTGGCGTCATCGCCATCCGGGCTGCGCACAACGTCACCGTCACCGCGAATCTGGCCGTTGACCAGGTGGTGGTGGAGAGTGGGGGGCAGTTGACGGTGGATGCCGCGACCCTCACCATTGCTGATGGCGAGGGGACGGACTTGGTCGTTCATGGAACCGTAAGGAATGCCGGCACAATGACAATGACCGGCGAGGGCGTCTTTGAATCTGGCGGCAAATACCAGCACGACTTCACAACGACAGCCGGTACGATTCCCATTGCAACTTGGGATGTTAATTCCACATGCGAAATCATTGGTTACACAACTCAAACCACCGCGCCGACTGGCTTGGGGCAGTCCTTCGGTAATTTCACATGGAACTGTGCGAGCCAGACGGGAAACTTCCAGCTTGGCGGCGGTTTGACGACCGTTAACGGGGATCTCGCTATAGTCAGCACTGGTGGCGGCACGCTTCGCCTGACAACTTCGACGACATTTACGCTGGTAATCGGTGGTAATCTGGTCATTCAGGGCGGCACGTTGCAGGGCGCCACCACAACGGGCAATCCCACGATTAACCTTACCGGCAATCTGACGATGACTGGCGGTACTCTGGACATGGGTAACGGTGGTTCGAGTGGAACTGAAACAATTAACGTGGCGGGGAACGTCTCGATAGCAAATGGGGCAACGCTCAAGAAGACCACTGCCGCTCAAACGGGGAATATCAATTTTACCAAATCCGGTTTACAGACATTTACCAGTGCCGGCACCATCAGTGGCGCCATTAACTGGACGGTTAACAGCGGTTCAACGGTGGACTTGGGAGGCAGCGTGATCAGCGGAACCGGCGCCACCTTCACTCTGAGTCCTGGTGGCGGACTGCGTTCAGCCCACCCGGACGGGTTGGATGGGAACCTCACGGTTACCGGCGCCAAGACCTTTGATCCGGGCGCCGACTTCCTGTTCAACGGATCGGTGTCGCAGGTCACCGGCAGTCTGCTGCCGGCCACGCTGAATAACCTGACCATTGCAAACACCGAAGGAGTCACCGTCAACGGCACGCACACCGTCAGCGGCGTTTGCACGGTGGAAAACGGCGCACTCTTGCTCGGCACGGGCACCATCAACGGCCCGGTCATTCTCAACGGCGCGGTCGCTCCCGGGGGATCGGTCGGGACGTTGACAACGGGCGATGAGACGTGGAACGGTGGGGGCAGTTACGTCTGGGAAATCAACGACGCCAACGGGCCGGCGGGTACGGGCTACGACCTGCTCGATGCCGGAGCCAACGCGATCACGATCGGCGCGACCAGCGAAAACAAGTTCACCTTGAAGCTCGTGACTTTGAATGGAGCCGTGCCGGGGGCGGCGATCAATTTCGACGCCGAACAGTCATACACTTGGACCATTGCTACCGGCGGCAGCGTGGTTGATTTCGCGGCGGACAAGTTCATCATTGATGACACGACCTTTCAGAATGACACGAGCGGTGGGGTGTTCACTTTCGAACAATCCGGAGGCGACCTTCAACTCAAGTATGGTTTGCCGCCCGGCGGACTGGTGGTCGGGACCTCTGCTTTGCCCAATGGACAGCTCAATGCGGCTTATGCCGGCACGTTGACGGCCAGCGGTGGAGTCACGCCGTATGAATGGTCCGTGGTGGACGGTTCACTTCCCCCCGGCGTGGCGCTCAGTCCCGCCGGGGACTTCACGGGCACGCCAACAGCTGTCGGTCTTTACAGCTTTACGGTTGAGGTGAGCGATGCCGACGACCCTCCCGCAGTTGCAACGAAGCCTTTGAGTCTTGCGATTACGCTCCCGCCGCCAATTCTGGTCCTCACCAATGACACCAATCCGTTCACCGAGTACTACGGCGAAATTCTGTTGGCCGAAGGTTTGAATTCCTTTGAACTGCAAAACATCTCCGCCATCAACAGTGTCATGCTGGCGGATTACGACGTGGTTATCCTGGGAGAGATGGCCCTGACCGGTGGACAAGTGACCGACCTCAGTGATTGGGTGACTGCGGGTGGGAATCTGATTGCCATGCGGCCGGACAAACAACTGGCCACTCTGTTGGGTTTGACGGATGCGGAATCCACGCTGTCCGAAGGCTATTTGTTGGTGAATAACTTGGAGCGTCCGGGAGTTGGAATCGTGGACCAGACGATTCAGTTCCACGGGACAGCGGATCGCTACACGCTGGATACAGCCACGAGCCTCGCCGCTTTGTATTCAGATGCGACAACTGCGACTGTCAATCCCGCAGTGACGCTGCGTAGTGTTGCCGGCAATGGCGGTCAAGCAGCAGCCTTTACCTTTGATCTCGCCAGGTCAGTGGCTTTGACCCGCCAAGGCAACCCGGCGTGGGTCGGGGATGAACGTGATGGCATTCCTCCACTTCGCTCCAGCGACCTCTTCTTTGGCAACAAAATAGGTGATCCCCAGCCGGATTGGGTGGATTTGAGCAAGATCGCCATTCCGCAGGCTGACGAGCAGCAACGGTTGTTGGCCAACATGATCATCCAGATGAACGCCGACCGGAAGCTTCTGCCGCGGTTCTGGTATTTCCCGAATGAGCACAAGGCGGCGATTGTAATGACGGGCGACGATCATGGCAGTGGCGGCACGGTCGGGCGCTTTGACGATTTCATTTCTTATAGCTCAAGCGGTGCCTCAGTGGAGGATTGGGAAGCCATCCGGGGCACCTCGTACATTTACACGAACACTCCCGTAACGGATGCTGCGGCTGCGGCCTACGTCGCGCTCGGTTTCGAAATTGGCCTGCATTGCGACAGCGGCTGTGAGGATTACACCGCGGAAGAACTCGATGTTTTTTTCAGCACCCAGTTCGAGTCCTTCACAAACCGCTTCCCAAGTCTCCCTTTGCCGACAACTCATCGGATGCACTGCATTGCCTGGAGCGGATATACCATCCTGCCGGAAGTGGGACGGCAGTACGGTATCCGGATGGATACGAGTTACTATTACTGGCCGGGCAACTGGGCGGCTGACTGGCCGGGGCTGTTCACCGGTTCCGGGATGCCCATGCGTTTTGCCACGGTCAATGGAAGTACCATTGATGTGTACCAAGCGCCCACCCAGATGACGGATGAGTCCGGACAAATTTATCCCTATACTGCAGATGTGCTGCTTGATCGGGCATTGGGGCAAGAAGGGTATTACGGCTTCTTCGTGGCCAACATGCATACTGATTTCAACGAGCCGACTACTCCGGGAAAACTGGGATCCGATGCCATCATAGCATCAGCCGTAAGCAGAAATGTGCCGGTCATCACCGCGCGCCAACTGCTGACCTGGGTGGATGGGCGTAACAATTCCATCATCCGGACCATCAGTTCGAGCCTCAGCACGGAGTCCTTTACGGTGGTGGCGGAGGCTGACGCCCGCGGGCTGCAAGTGATGGTGCCGTTGCGCGACGGTTACAGCGTGAGCAGTGTCACTTACAACGGCGATCCCGCGACGCACACGGAGCGCGTGGTCAAAGGCATTCTGTACGCGGTCATTCCGGCGCAGAGCGGGAGTTACGAAGTTAATTTTGTGCCGGACAGCACACCGCCAAGCGTCACGTCCGTGCTGCCGGCGGATCAGGCGGAAGACGTGAGTTTGAGCGCGAAAGTGCATGTCACTTTCAGCGAAGCGATGGACGTGGCGACGATCAATGGCAGTACCATTGAGCTGCGTGATAGTGAAAGCGCGCTGGTGGCGGCCACGGTTTCGTACGATGCCACCACCTTCACCGCAACGTTGGTGGATGGCCCGCTGTTGCTGGCGGAAACTTACACTGTCACCGTGTTGAGCGGTGCCTCCGGGGTGAAGGACCTTGCCGGCAATGGCTTGAACAACAATTTCATCTGGTCCTTTACCACTGCCGATCAAGTGGCTTCCAGCATCTGGGCCGACTCGGCGCTGCCGGCGATCACTTCGGCCAACGACAGTAGTCCGGTTGAAGTGGGGGTTAAGTTCCAGAGCGCCGTGCCCGGGTTCGTGACGGGGATCCGATTCTATAAGGGGGCGGCCAATACGGGAACGCACGTGGGCACCCTGTGGTCGGCTGCTGGAAGCCCGTTGGCCAGTGAGGCCTTCGTTGACGAGTCCGGTTCCGGTTGGCAGTTCCAGGCGTTCTCCACTCCCGTGGCCATTGATGCCAACACCACCTACGTGGCCTCCTATCACGCTCCGGCGGGCGGCTATGCGGTGAACGGCGGATTCTTTACGGGATCGGGCGTGGACAATTATCCAGTGCGCGCTTTGGCGGATGGCGAGGACGGTCCCAACGGCGTATACCGTTATGGACCAAGCGGATTCCCATCGGATTACCACAATGCCAACAACTACTGGGTGGATGTGGTATTTGTGGAGAGCGTGGGGCCGGACGAGGAGCCGCCAACGGTGACGGGGGTCAGTCCCGCGGACGCGGCGACGGGGGCGAGTCTGGGGACGGTGGTGTGGGTGAGTTTCAACGAGGCGATGGCGGCGTTGAGCGTGACCAACGGAGTGAGCCTGACCAATGCGCTGGGCGA
>JACZKP010000003.1 GCA_014860005.1 Verrucomicrobiota bacterium
CCCCTCTCCCCAACCCTCTCCCCTTCCGCAGGGGAGAGGGAGTTATCGAGCGGGGGTACTTTCAAGATGCACACAGTTGCACTGCCAATCTCAGCAAGCGGAAACCTCCACCGGAAACAGGCATATGAAAAAGAAATCCTCACCGGCACGGCAGCGGAAGCCGGCCAAAGATGCCCGCCGGCGTAGGGCGGCGCGGTCGCCCCGCGGCGTTGCGCCGGAAACCCCCGACTCGCCCCGTGAGCTGCTTCAGCGCACAAACCGCAGCAGGAACCGAGGCGCTGGCTCACGGGGCGAGCCTGCGGAGGTTTCATTCCCCGTCATCGCGATGGCGGCCTCGGCCGGCGGCTTGAAAGCGTTATCCGTCATTCTGAGCGGCTTGCCGGCGGACTTCCCCGCCGCGATTGCCATCGTGATGCACCTTTCTCCTGATCATGAGAGTATCCTGGCCGAGATTTTAGACAGCCGCTCTCCGTTGGCGGTCAGGGAGGCTCATACCGGCGACGTCCTTTGCGCTTCGTGCGTTTTTGTCGCTCCGCCCAACCACCATCTGTTTGTGGCTCCCGGCGGACGCCTGAAACTTTCGTCCTCCTCGGCGGAAAAAGTTAATTACGCGCGTCCGTCCGCCGAGCCGCTGTTTGCCTCGGTGGCCGAGGTTTACCGTAAGCAGGCCATTGCCGTGGTCCTCACAGGCGGGGATGGGGACGGCGCCTTCGGCGTGCAGATCGTCCAGGAGAAGGGCGGCAAGGTCATCGCTCAAGACCGGCCAACGTCGGAAAATTTCAGCATGCCGGAAACGTCCATCGAAACCGGGGATGTTGATTTCATCCTGCCCTTGGACCAGATCGCTTCCAAGTTGATCGAACTGGTGGAGCGCGGCGGCGTAAAGCCGCGTGCGGCCACGCCGCTATACGCGGTTCACGCCGCTTCAGCACCCGCCGGGCCGAAGCCGTCCGAAATTGCGGAACCTGCTGTCACCCGTGGCTTGAAGCGGCCTAAAGGCCGCGCTCCGACCCGCCCCACTCAATCGCCTCGCCCGCGCGGGAAGCGGTCTCCAGACAACGTCGTGTCCTTGTCACCTAAATCTCCAATATGATCTTCGGAGTAAACGCCACCAAGTCTGTCGTCGTGGTAGCCCGGACCAAGGGCGCGGGCGACGGGTTCGTGGTCACGCACATCCGACCGATTTTGTTTCAAGTCGGCGGCGGCGCCGATCTGGCCGCACTGTTGCAAAGTCTCGGCGCGCTGTTCACCCCCAAGGGCAAAGGCCGGGGCACCGCTGCGGTCATTGCGCTGTTGAAATGCTCGTCGGGTCGGTTTGGTTCTGGTCTTGAAGCGATCAAGGGCGAGGCGATGCTGGAACTCGCGGCTTTTCAGCGCGGCCTGCGCGTCGTCAAGGTGGCGCCCCAAAGTCTCAAAAAAGCCCTCGGCGGGGCGCCGGCTCAAAAGTGGCGCGACCGGGCCGGGGAACGATTCAACCCGGACGGCAAATGCCGGAACTGGTCCAAGGGTGCGGCGGGCGCCGTGGCCGTCGCTTTCAAGGTGGCAGGTGAGGGGCGGGGTCGAATTTGATCGGGCAAGTGGAAATGGAAACTTTGTGTTGAGCCAATTACTCCAATCGAACATGATGGCAACACTGGCTATGGAAAATAAATTCCATTCAAAACAAACCAGCCAGACGTTGGCGCCTTCACGTCTTAGAGCCTGTCTGAACACCCCGGAGCGCGGCTGTGTCGTCCTCGACCAGCCGCAGCAGGCCTCGATTTTTCGGCGGGTTGAGGACCTTGTCATGTGCTGCGGCTGGTCTTCGACACAGCCGCGCTCCTTTTTCAGACAGCCTCTTGGACCGGAAAAGTTGCGCCAGCCATCCCACCCGATTCCGGCAAGCCCGGAAACCAGCGCATGAAAAAGAAATCTTCACCGTCACGGCAGCGGAAGCCGGCCAAAGATGCCCGCCTGCGTGTGGCGGCGCGGCCGCCCCGCGGCGTTACGCCGAAAACCCCCGCCTCGCCTCGTGAGATGCTTCAGCGCACCGACCGCAGCAGGAACCGAGGCGCTATCTCACGGGACGAGCCTGCGCGGGTTTCGTTCCCCATCATCGGCATCGGCGCCTCGGCCGGCGGCTTGGAGGCCTTGGAACGTTTCCTTTCGCACGTGCCGAAGAAGAGCGGCTTGGCGTTTGTGATCGTCCAGCATCTGGACCCGACGCGCAAAGGCATCATGCCCGAACTGCTCCAGCGGGCCACTGCCATGCGGGTGATCCAGGTCAAGGATCGCACCCCGGTCCAGACGGATCAGGTCTATGTCATCCCGCCGAACAAGGACATGTCCATCCTGCACGGGGTGCTGCACCTGCTGGAACCGGCGTCACCGCGCGGCCTGCGGCTGCCGATTGATTTCTTCCTCCGTTCCCTGGCGCAAGACCAGCAGGAACACAGCATTGCCGTGATTCTTTCCGGCATGGGTTCCGACGGCACGCTGGGGCTGCGCGACGTCAAAGAGAAAGGGGGCCTGGTGCTGGTGCAGGATCTGGCGACGGCCAAATTCGACGGCATGCCGCGCAGCGCGATTGACTCCGGGCTGGCGGATATCGTGGCCCCCGTGGACGAGCTGCCCGGGAGGATCCTCGCCTTTCTGCAACGCACTCCGCTGGTCCAGACCTCCGAGCGGGCGCTGGAAGACAAGACGCGGAGCGCTCTGGATAAGGCGATCATCCTGCTGCGCACCCACACCGGCCATGACTTTTCGCTCTACAAGAAAAACACCTTCTACCGCCGGATCGAACGCCGCATGGGCATCCACCAGATTGACAAGATTGCCGCCTATATCCGGTACTTGCAGGAAAACTCGCAGGAGCTTGATCTGCTTTTCAAAGAGTTGTTGATCGGGGTGACGAGCTTTTTCCGCGATCCTGCCGTCTGGGAGGAGTTGCGCAGCAGCGTCCTCCCGGCGCTGCTCGCCAAGCGCCCCTCCGGCCATGCCGTGCGGGCGTGGGTGCCCGGTTGCTCCACCGGGGAGGAGGCCTATTCCCTGGCCATGGTGTTCAAGGAGGCGGTGGGAAAGCTCAAGCCCGCGAAGAATTTTACGCTGAACGTTTTTGCCACTGACCTGGACAAGGACGCGATTGACAAGGCCCGCCACGGCGTTTATCCCGCGAATGTCGCCGCCGACGTCTCCCCGGCGCGGCTGGCCCGGTTCTTTACCAAATTTGAAGGCGGCTACCGCGTGGCCTCGGAAATCCGGGAAATGGTGGTCTTTGCCCCGCAGAGCCTCATCCAGGACCCGCCCTTCACCAAGCTGGATATTTTGAGCTGCCGCAACCTGCTGATCTACCTCGCCCCGGAGATGCAGAAGAAACTCATTCCGCTGTTTCACTACAGCCTGGCGCCGGCTGGCATTCTGTTGCTCGGCAGTGCGGAGACCATCGGCGGTTTCACCGACCTGTTTGCCTCCCTCGGCGGCAAGACGCGGCTCTATCGGCGAACCGAGTCCGCCCTGCGGGAAGGGCCCATCGAGTTTCCCTCGTCCTTTGCCCCGCGCTTGCCCGCCGGGGCCGAGGAACGCCCCGAAACGAAAACGCCGCTCAGTCTTCAGACCCTGGCGGACCAGTTGGTCCTGGAGCATTACGCCGCGCCGACCGTGCTCGCCAACGACAAGGGCAACATCCTTTACGTCAGCGGCCGGACGGGCAAATACCTGGAGCCGGCCGCGGGCAAAGCCAATTGGAATATATTTGCCATGGCCCGCGAGGGCCTGCGCTACGAACTCACCAGCGCCTTCCAGAAAGCGCTCGGGCGGAAAGGCCCCGTGGAGTTCAAGGGGCTCCGCGTCCGGAGCAATGGCGGCGAGCATTACGTGGATATCACGGTTCAGCAACTCGCCGAACCGGAGCCGCTGCGGGGGTTGGTGATCATCGTATTTGCCGACGTGAACGCGCCGCTCGAAACAAAACCGGCGGGACCGCTTGGGAAGCATGGGCAAGCCACGGTCCACAAAGTCCGGCTGACGGAACTGGAGCGGAAACACCAGCAGGTCTGCATGGAGTTGCAGACCACCCGCGAAGAGATGCAGAGTTCCCAGGAGGAACTCCGGTCCACCAATGAGGAAATGCAGTCCACCAACGAGGAACTCCAGTCCACCAACGAGGAACTCACCACCTCCAAGGAGGAGATGCAATCGCTGAACGAAGAACTCCAGACCGTCAACACGGAGTTGCAGGCCAAGGTGGACGAGTTGTCCCGGTCCAACAACGACATGAAGAACCTGCTCAACAGCACGGACATCGCCACGTTGTTTTTGGACAACGAGCTCAGAGTGCGCCGGTTCACCACGCAAGCGACGAAAATCATCCAACTCATCCCCGGCGACGTGGGCCGGCCCATCACCGACCTTGCCTCCGACCTGCTCTATCCGGAACTGCCCACCGACGCGCGCGAGGTGTTGCAGAAGCTGGGCTTCGCGGAAAGACCGGTTCGCGCGCGCGACGGGCGCTGGTTCACGGTCCGCATCATGCCCTACCGGACGCTCGACGACCGCATTGATGGCGTGGTGATTACCTTCACGGACATTACCGTCGCCAAGCGGCTGGAAGCGCAATTGCGGGAGAAGCACGCGGTTCTGGAACGGCACGTCGCGGAACAATCGCCGGAGCCCGCGCGGGCCCGGGGGCGCGGGAAGCCGGGAACCGCCGAGCGCAAAGCCATCCAGAAAAGTCATGGAAAACCCGCCGGACCTGGCCAAACCTAGAACCTGACTCTCATGCCCAAGCCACCGATCACCCCGGCCGCTGCCGCCAAACGGCAAGCTCGTGCCAAACCTGAACGACGCGATCGCCGCAGCCAGCGGGGCCCCGGTCCCACGATGGCTGCGCTTTACCACCGCGCCGAAGCCCGCCTGCGCGAGCAGCAGAAGCGCCAGCGGTCCAAGGCCGGCGCTTCAGCGTCCGGCCCCGAACGGCTGCTCCACGAATTGGAGGTTCATCAGATTGAACTGGAGATGCAGAACGCCGAGTTGGAGAAGGCCCGGAATGAACTGGAGGTGAGCCTGGAGAAGTACACCGACCTCTATGATTTCGCCCCCGTGGGCTATTGCTCGGTGGATGAAGCGGGCGTGATTCTGGAGGCGAACCTGACCAGCGCCGCCTGGCTGGGCATTGACCGTTCCCGGCTGCTCCAGCGGCGCTTGCCCCTGTTGGTCGCCGCGCCGAGTCGGCCGGACTTTCTGGCCTTCCTGAAAAAGGTTTTCAGCGGGCCCACGAACCAGGTGTGCGAGGCGCTGCTGCAGAGGGAAGGCGGCGGCACTTTTTGGGCCGGCTTTCGGGCCGTGTCCGCCGTCGCGTTGGCGGGGACGGGGAAATGGTGTCGGATAACGTTCGGAGACATTACCGCCCGCAAGCAGTCGGATGCCGAGCGCGCCCGCCTTGCCGCGATTGTTGAATCTTCGGAGGATGCCATCCTCAGCGAGAACCTCAACGGCGTCATCACCAGTTGGAATGCCGGCGCGGAACGGCTTTTTGGCTACCGGGCGCAGGAAGCGATTGGCCGGCCAGTCACCATGCTCATTCCGCGGAACCGCATTGATGAAGGACTCACGATTCTGGAGCGCATCCGTCGCGGAAACCGGCTTAAAAATTATGAAACAGTCCGCCGCCGCAACGATGGCAGTTTACTCGACGTTTCTCTGACGGTTTCTCCCATCATGGACAGCCATGGCCAGATTACGGGTGCGTCGAAAATCGCCCGCGACATCACCGAGCGGAAACGGGCGGAGGCGGCGCGGCGCCGCAACGAGGTGCTGGCCGCCTCGAACCGCAAGCTGGAACAGGAAATTGTCCGGCGCCGGACGGTGGAGCAAGCCCTCAAGCAAAGCGCGCACCATGAACGCCAGTTGTTGCGCCAGTCCCGGCAGTTGCACGAACAACAACGGCATCTCTCCCACCGGGTGCTCCTGGCGCAGGAGGACGAGCGCAAGCGCATCAGCCGCGAACTGCATGACGTCATCGCCCAGACGTTGACGGGCATCAATGTGCATCTGGCGGGTTTGAAGATCACCGCGCTGCGCAACCCCAACGGCCTGGCACAAGACATTGTCCGCGCGCAACGGTTGGTCGAGCGCTCCGTGAGGATCGTCCATGAGTTTGCCCGGGAACTGCGCCCGGCGGTGCTGGACGACTTGGGACTGATGCCCGCCCTGAAGACGTTCATAAAAGACTTCCAAGCCAAGACGGGCATTCGCGTCCGCTTGTCCGCCGAGCCAGGGGCGGCGCAAGTGGCAGGCGACCAACGCGCCGTGCTCTACCGCGTCACCCAGGAAGCGCTCACCAACATCGCCCGCCACGCGCACGCCCGCCGGGCGGAGGTAAAGATTCAGCAATTGGACCGCGCCGTCTGCCTGACGATAACGGACAACGGCAAGGGCTTTAAGCGTGAACTCCTGTTGCAGAAACGGAAAGCGCAGCGCTTGGGACTGCTGGGGATGAGAGAACGGGCCCAGATGGTCAACGGAAACTTCACCATCCAATCCAAACCGGGCAAAGGCACCACCGTCCGGGTGGAGATTCCCCTCGCGAAGCCCGCGCGGGGGGGGGGGAACTCGAACAAGGGACCGGCTAACGCCAAGGTTTGAATATCTATGAAACAAATTACTGTGCTGCTGGCGGAAGATCACCAGATCGTCCGCGAAGGCTTTCGGGCGTTGTTGAAACACGAAAGCGACATCGAAGTGGTCGGTGAAGCGGAAACCGGCCGCCAGGCCGTGGCCCTGGTCAAAAAACTTCGTCCCGCCGTCGTCGTGATGGACATCGCCATGCCGCTGCTCAATGGGTTGGAAGCCACGCGGCAAATTCGCAAAGCCGTTCCCGACACCAGGGTGCTCATTCTCTCGGCGCACAGCGATGACGCGTACGTCCAGCAGGCGGCGGAGTTGGGCGCGGCGGGATTTTTGCTCAAGCAAACTTCCTCCCACGATCTGGCCACGGCGATCCGCGAGGTGCAGAAGGGCAACACCTTTTTCAGCCCGGCCCTTGCGAAGCGTCTCCACGGTCGCGTTCGAAAGTCAGTGGATCGCGCCGGGAATGTCAGCCAGAAAAGCAACCAACTGAGTTCGCGAGAAACCGAAGTGCTGCAATTGATCGCCGAAGGCAAACCCAACAAACAGGTCGCCGCGGAACTGGGGGTGAGTTTCAAAACCGTGGACAAACACCGGCAGCATCTCATGGCCAAACTCAACATCCATGACATCGCCGGCCTCACCCGCTACGCGATTTCCCAGGGCATCATCGAGAGCAGTGTCCCATTGACCATCACCTGACCCAGCAGCCCGCGGATTCACGGCGGCTGTTTCGGTGTTTTGGGGTTACTCTTCACAGATTGTTCACCTTTCGTTGCAGCCATTGTCACCGTTAGTTCCAGGAAAACAAAAAACCTGCTTACACTGGGTAAGCAGGGTGTGGAAATCCTCTTTCGATTCGCCTGTGTGTGCAGAGTGGAATCCATCGTCAACGAGTTCCGATTGCGGACGCGACTGGGACCTGCCATGTTGCCGGCATGACTGCTTGCTCGTCTGTCTCTTCCCGGCGCGAGGACGTCTCCCGCCGGCTCAATCGCCGCTCGTGGCTCAAGACTGCCGCCGCGCTTTGCGGGGTTGCCGCCGTCCAGCTTCCCCGCACCGGACGCGCCGCCGTTACGCCGGCCGTTGAACCGGATTTCCGCATCCGGCACGGTCGCATCCGGCAATCCATCATGGGTTGGACCTTCAATCCCATGCCGACGCCGGAACTGGCGAAGCACTGCAAGGCCATCGGCCTGGTTGCGATGGAAGGCATTGACGCGAAGCATTACCCGATGATCCGCGAACTGGGTTTGGCGGTGTCGCTGGTAGGCAGCCACGGATTTGCCAAGGGGCCGTTCAATCCCGCCCATCACGAGTCTTGTGAACGCAGCCTGCGCGAGGGGATTGACTTGGCCGTGCAAGTCGGGTGCAAGAACGTCATCACCTTCACCGGCATGAGGGAGCCGGGTATCAGCGACGAAGCCGGGGCACGGAACTGCGTGGATTTATGGAAGCGCGTCATCGGCTACGCAGAAACGAAGAAGGTTAATCTCTGTCTCGAACACCTGAACAGCCGCGATGACACCCACCCGATGAAGGGTCACCCCGGCTATTTCGGCGACCACGTGGACTTCTGCGTTGAACTGATCCGCCGCGTCGGCTCGCCGAACATGAAGCTGCTCTTCGACATCTACCATGTGCAGATCATGGACGGCGACGTGATCCGCCGGTTGCGGCAGCACAAGGAGGTCATTGCCCACGTTCACACTGCAGGCGTACCGGGTCGGGGCGAACTGGACGACACGCAGGAGTTGAATTACCCCGTCATCATGCGGGCGCTGTTGGATCTCGGCTACGACGGTTACGTGGCGCAGGAATTCATACCCACTTGGTCCGACAAGGTGCTGGCCCTGCGTCACGCGGCAAAGGTCTGCGACGTGTAACCACCGAAACCGGGCCTTCAACTTACTGGGGCGTCGCGTATCTGCTTCGCACCGGCCTTCGCCTGATCCTGGCGACTGGAGAGGGTGTGGTGGAAAAAAGCGGCCACTGTGTTGCAGTGACCGCCGTGCTGTGAACGATAAATCGTCAGGCTTTCGCCACTTTTCGAATTGCTCCCTTGCCGCCGCACTTGGTGCATTCCTTGCCGTCCTTGGCGGCGGTCACGCAGCATTCGTGGCTGCAAACCTTCTTGTCGGCGCGGGCCTTTTTGCAGCATCCGCCGGGCGTGCCGGCGATCAAGCCTTTACCGCCGCACTTCGTACATTCCTTGGCGTCCTTGGCCGCGGTCACGCAGCACGGGTGGCTGCAGTCTTTCTTGTCGGCGCGGGCCTTTTTGCAGCATCCGCCGGGAATGCCCAGCAGTTCCCCTTTGCCGCCGCACTTCTCGCACTCCTTACCGTCTTTGGCGGCAGCGACACAACACGGGTGCGAGCAGTCCTTTTCGTCGGTGCTGGCCTTGGCGCAACAGCCGGCCTGGTCGGCGAGCGCCGTGCCCGCCAACAAGCCGATCGCGCACAGTGAAACGATCAGTATCTTCGGTGATTTCATTTTGGACCTTTCTGGCATGATCTTGTTTTTGACTTTCCATGCCCATACCGCACTGCGACCCGGCAGCCGGCAATACAAAGGGGCAATGAATTCAGAGTAACCACAATCGTTCGATTGTCCACCGCGATATGGCGCAATTCCGCCATGAGAAATCATTGATCGCCCGCGTGCGCATGATAAGCCGGTTGCCGCACGACGGCCTTCGGTTCATGGTACACTTTGCTATTGAGGCGTAGGCGGCGAGCATTGACGTCAGCGTCTTCCTAACTTTCGCTAGCCGCCTGTACTACGCGACGGATCATTTCTGTATCCGTCACGCCGATCTCATATTCCGGCAAACCGGGCACCCCCATGAACACGTGCGGATTCCGATACACCATCCGGCTGCCGACTTTCTTCTGACCCGACAGGTGATACTCGCGCGCACCCGTAACGGCGATGAGTTCGCGCAGGTTGCCGTCGTTGACACCGGCGCCGGGCATGACAATCAAACGCTCGCCGGCCCGGCGAACCAATTCGGCAATAAGTTCCTTTCCCGCCATCGCGCTGCCGCGCTGTCCAGAGGTCAGCAAGCGCTCGGCTCCGAGTGTAATGATGTCTTCCAGCGCCTGGAACGCATCCGCCGCCATGTCAAAGGCGCGATGAAACGTCACCGCCATGGGCCGGGCGGCGGCGATCAATTCGCGCGCTCGCGTCAGGTCCACACTCCCGTCCGGTTGCAGCGCGCCGATCACCACTCCATCGGCGCCCGCGCTTTTGCAGAATTCGATGTCCCGCTGCATGAGCGCGAACTCCGTGTTGTTGTAACAGAAATCCCCGCCGCGGGGACGAATGAGCACGTGCAGCCCGATGCGCAATCGTTCGCGCGCCAGTTCGATCGCCGCGAGACTGGGGGTCACTCCACCCTCGATCAGGGCCGAACACAATTCGACACGCGCCGCACCGCCCGCCTCTGCCGCGAGCGCCGATTCAAGTGAATTGGCGCAGACTTCGATGAGGATAGGAGTGTTCATAAGGTAGGTTGCCAGACAGATCTGCTCGGCACGCTATCGTGACAGAACGGTAGAAGCAAGGAACTGCATGGCAGTTGCGCCCGTGACGTCTCAGCGATTAAGGGGAAACGTTCGGCTCGGCAACGCTGTCACCGGGTGGGAGACTCAAGGCGTTATCAGCAAACGGAAAAACCGATCCTGGCCCGGGACGATTTCCTCCGAATACGGCGGTGACGGTCGCGGAGTAATCGGTGTCCAAGGACCGGTAATGGCCGGAGCCCATTCCAGTTGCCCCTCGCCCGTCCAGTCCAGTCGCAGTTGGCCTTCGGTCAACGTGGCCGGCAGGAATTCCGGCGGCAACACGGCGTCCAATCGCAACACGCCCAGATAGGTGAAATGGTTCGCGTTGTTGTTGTTCGCGGTGGGCGCGAGGCTGATGGTGATTTCCCGCGCGGCGTCGGGAAGGATACCGGTGACTCGGGCCGTGTTGGTGACGTTGTTGGCGGCGTTGAGCGCAGCGAAGCCGGAGTTTGCGCCCGTGACGGTGTAACCCGTTTCGCGATTATCACCCACGCCCGTGCGCGAGGCATAAAAGGTGAGGTCGTATTTCGCGTCGGGATCTAGTCCCACCAGTTTGAAGCTGGGGAAAACATTGGCCAGACCGCTGAACATTTCCGTGTTGCCAAAGAGGGAATCGCGCGTGGCGTTCTGCGGCAGCAACGGCCAGTTCATCGTGCCGTTCTCGTTCGCACCATTGAACCGGCTCAACATCATCAGGCCGATGGTCGTGGGCGCATTGGCGGCGGTGACAAGATTGGTCAGTCGCCCGGTGGCGGAACTGCCGACGGCGGTGGTGACGTTGTTCCAGAGGTTTAACGGATCATTCGGTGAGACTCCATTCGCCGTGGGCGTGGTGCTTGCGCCGAAGTCGAAGAATAACGCTTGCGCCGCCGGATTCCCGGTCACCGGGGTGACGTGCAGCACGGCGTTGCTGCTGGTGGCGCCATAGACGAGGTTGCTGACGCTGACCGCGAAGACCGCGCCGTCCATGTTGGTGGTGACGGAGGGAACCGTGTACGTGAACTGGTTCGCATCGGGAATCGCAACGTCGTTGCTGAACCACTGAATGAAATAAGGCGGTGTGCCTTGCACCGCCGCGACGAACTGGGCCGGCATGAATTCGGACACCGTCTGGCTGGCCGGATGTTGGAGGAAGACAATGGGTTCCTGCTGCGGCACGGCGTCCAGGCGCAACGCGCTGAGGTAGGTGAAATGGTTCGCGTTATTGTTGTTCGCCGTGGGCGCCAGGCTGATGGTGATTGCGCCGGAGGCATCGGGGGTGATGCCGGCCACCAGCGCGGTGGCGTCTGTGTTGTTGGCGGCGTTCAGGGCGGCAAAACCGGAATTCTCTCCGGTGACCGTATAACCGGTTTCCCGGTTGTCACCCACACCAACCCGCGCGGCGTAAAATGTGAAGCTGTAGGTCCGGGCCGGATTCAGGTTGACGAACTTGAAGCTGGGAAACACCTCGCTCAAGCCGTTGAACGCTTCGGTGTTGCCATACAGCGAATCACGCGTGGCATTGACGGGAAAAGCCGTGGCGGTGGTGCTGCCGTTTTCGTTGGCGCCATTGAAGCGGCTGACCATCACCAGGCTGATGTCGGTGGCAGCGTTGGCCGTGGTGACGATATTTGACAACGCACCCGTGGGCGTCGCACCGATGGCTTCAGTGATGTTGTTCCAATGATTGGCCGGATCATTCGGCGCCGGGCCGTTGGTGGTCGTGGCACTGGCGGGGCCGAAGTCGAACAGAAACGATTGCAGGCCGGTCTGGCTCGAGCCGGAAACGGTCGCCCAGGCAAAGTCCTCCAGCAGCGTGGGCGAAACCGTGAGTCCCAGATTCAAACTGGAAACCAGCGAGTTGGTGGAGAGTCCGTGCGCGCTGACGCCGTAAATCTTGCTGTAGATGACACACGCCGCCAGATAGTAACCATTGTTGTTGCCGTGGTAATCATCGCTGCCGAACAACGGAACAAAGAACGGGTCCGCCGCCGGAAGCAGACCGCCGGTGTTTTCCCAAGCCGTGCCCACCGGTGCAACCACGACCGGGGGATTGGTTGGATAGGAGGCGTTCAGCGCATCCGCCAAGCCTTGGTAGTTGGTCCGTAGTTCCGTTTGAAATTCCGCAGTGCTGGCAAAACCGCTGGGCGAGGAAACGCCGGTGATCAGGGAGTGCGCCGGGGCGCGTGACCAGGTTTCAAACAACACCACCTGCGTTTGCGGATGGTTGGTCATGATCTGGCGGTAAAGCAGCGAGCCATAGGTGTAATGATTGGCCACGCTGCCGCTGGCCAGATGCGTCGGCTCGGTGCTGTAGTTTTGGAGCACGACGTGCGTCCACGGCTGCGAATTGATGGTGGCCTGAGTCGTGGCGTCCTGACTGTGGAATTGGAAGTTCTGCCCGCCCACGGCGCGCATCACGGTGGTGGGGTCGGGATGTCCGCCCGCCTGGGCCAGTCGATCAAAGATACCCGGCACACCGCCCCCGCCGCTGCCGATGGTGAAGCTGTTCCCGATGAACAGCACGCGGTGTTGGGCGTGGGCAAATTCCATCGGCAGGACGAGGAGGAACAACCCCAATGCAATCTGGAGCCAGGACTTGGCGGTTATCGAGATCATCATGTTAATTCTGGAGGACGCAAAAACCCGAACCTAGAGCAATTCCTCATCGCTGGATCGTAGTTGGAAACAAAGAACCACGGAAGCCGGAAACGCCCGGCTTCCGTGGGTTGAGCATTGGATCAAGAATCTCCGCGTCGCTTACTGTTGGAGCCGATAGAACCGGTTTTCTCCCGGCACAAGGGCTTCGCTGTAGGGCGAGGTGGGGGCCGGCAACACCGGCGTCCACGATCCGCCGACTGAAGTCGCCCGCAGCAATTGACCGTCACCGGTCCATTCCAGCTTGATCTGGCCATTCTCGATGGTCGCTGGCAGGAACTGCAATGGCACCACGTACGGCGAGACCCGCAGCACGCCCAGATAGGTGAAATGGTTGCCGTTGTTGTTGTTCACGGTCGGCGCCATGCTGATGGTGATTTCGCCCGCCTCGGTCGGGGAAATGCCTTCGACGGCGGCCGTGTTATTGATGTTGTTGCCGGCATTCAGGGCAGTGAACCCTGAATTCGCGCCGGTGACGGTGTAGCCGGTTTCCCGGTTGTCCCCCACACTGGTGCGGGAGGCATAGAAGGTGAGACTGTATTTTCGGGCGGGATTCAGGCCGTTCAATTTGAAACTGGGGAAGATGTTTTCCAAGCTATTGAAAACCTCGGTGTTGCCATAGAAGGAGTCGCGCGTGGCGCGCTGCGGGAATACCGTTGAGAGCAGCGTGCCGTTCTCGTTGAAACTGTTAAACCGCGTGATCATGGCCAGGCCGATTGTCGTTGGCGTATTGTAGATGGTAACGAGATTGAAAAGCTCACCGAAGTCCGAACTGGCGACGCTGGCGGTGACGTTGTTCCAATAGTTATCCGGATCATTCGGGGCGGGGCCAAATTCCGTGATGGCGGCTGCCGCGCCAAAGTCAAACAACAGGTCCTGGTCTTCAATCTCGATCACCTGACCAATCAACGTGGTGTTGGGCGTGATGGGGTTGCCGGCAAGGTCCTGCACGCTGTTTACGATGACGGTGAACGTGCCGGTAATGGGAACGGTCAAGCTGAGCGTCACGCTTCGGGCATCTGGATTGAGGGTGGCGGCCGCGACCCCCACCGCCCCGGCGTCCACCGTGTAATTGGCCGGATTGTAGGTCGTATCATCCATCACTTCATCGAAGGTCAACACGATGGTGTTTCCGTCGTAGCTCGCGGCTTTGAGCAACACCGGCGGGTTGGTGTCGCTGGACACCGTGAGCACCGCGTTGGTGCTGGCGACGCCGTAGGCCAGATTACTGACAGTGACCGAGTAAAACCAGCCGTCCATGTCGAGGGTCACAGAGGGGAGGGTAAGGGTGAACTGATTCTCGCCGAGGAGCGGTTGGTCGTTCTGATACCACTGCACCGAATACGGTGGCGCGCCCGTGACGGCGGCGGTGAAGGTGGCCGGTTTGAGTTGGATCACCTGCTGACTGACCGGTTGGGCCGTGAAGGCAATGGGGGTCTGTGGAGGCACCGCGTCCAGCTTGAGAAAGCCCAGATACGTGAAATGATTCGCGTTGTTGTTGTTCGCTCCCGGCGCAAGGCTGATGGTGATTTCTCCCGCGCCATCCGGTGTGATGTTCGAAACGGTGGCGGTTTCGTCAATGTTGTTCGACGCATCGAGGGCGCCGACTCCGGAGTTGCCGCCCGTCACGGTGTATTCGGTTTCCCGGATGTCGCCAACGCCAGTGCGCGAAGCGTAGAACGTAAAACTGTAAGTCGTATTCGCGTCCAGTCCGGTGAGTTTGAAGCGCGGGAAGATATTTGCCAGGCCGCTGAAAGTTTCCGTGTTGCCGAACATGGAATCGCGGGTGGCGTTAAGCGGATAGGTCAGGGAGTTCTGCGTGCCGTTCTCGTTGACCCCGTTGAAGCGGTTGACCATGGCGAGATTGACGGTGCTTGTGACGCTCATCGAGGAAACCAAGTTGGTCAAAACACCTGTATCCGTGCTGCCAATGCCGCTGCCAATGTTGTTCCAGTAATTGTCGGGATCGTTTGGAATGGGGCCGCGGCTGGTGGTGTTGGCCCCGCCGAAATCAATGAAGTAGGTCTGCGCCGGAGCGTTGAAGCTGGCCAGCGCGAGCATCGCGGCCACGAGCCCAGCCGACCAGTTTGAGCTGCGCCGCGCCCGACGGGCTGGCGAGGTTGGGGATGCGGATGAGGTCGAGGGATTTTGTTCGCGTGGAGTTGTCATGGGGCTGGTCTGGACTGGGTGTTAATTAAATTACGTCAGGTTTGTGCGGGGATCATGCCGTCAGGGCAGCCAACCAGCAATAAAAACCTCAAGAGAAACAGATTCAAGGGGGGCCTGATCATACACCAGATGCTGGGAATTCCTGTTCGGAACGATTCCTATTCGACTGTGTCCGGCGGCTTGGAGCCAAGCTGGTTTGTGCTACACTGCCGCCGTGACGATTGAGCAAATCCTGGGTTTCAGCCTTGCGATGCTGGTGATGCTGGTCGCGCTGATTGGCACAATCGTGCCGGCGCTGCCGGGCACCCCCATCGCGCTGGCAGCGGCAGTGGCGCATCGGCTCTATTTCGGTCCCGCCAGTGTCAACAACACCGTGCTCGTGGTGCTGGTGCTGCTCACGCTGATTTCGCTGCTCTTTGAGTTTCTGGCCAGTGTGCTGGGCGCAAAAAAATTTGGTGCCACCTGGCGCGGTGCGGTGGGCGCCGTGATCGGCGGAGTAATTGGGATGTTCTTCAGCCTGCCGGGGTTGATCCTTGGCCCGTTCGTGGGCGCAACGCTGTTTGAAATGATCGGGCGACAGGAATTCCGAAGGGCGGCCAAAGCCGGCACGGGCGCGGTGCTGGGGCTGCTACTGGGGATTGTCGGGAAGGTTTCAATCTGTGTAATCATGATTGGGCTGTTTGCCACCAACGTCATCTTCCGGTCGGGAAGTTGACAGCGTGATCGTGCCACCGACGACGCTGGGTGGTCCCATTTTGCCCGCTCAAGGACCGCCATCCGGATGCTGGCAGGCAGGGCGGACTTGTAAACCATACTGTCAGGCAGGTAACGTCACTCATCTGGGCAGGGAGAGAATTCGTCCCGTCAGCACAACAACCATGAGAAGTATCGGCAATCTTGCGGATGAAAAAACGGCGCGCGCCTTTGGCGACTTTCTGGTCGCCACGGGCGTGCGCAACCAGATTGAGCACGAAACGGACGGCTCCTGGTCCGTGTGGGTCGTGGATGAAGATCACATCACCGACGCGCAAACCGCACTCGCCCGCTACCGGGCCAATCCGGACGCTGCGGAGTTTCACCAAGCCGCCGCAACTGCGGCAAAAGTCCGCGAGGACGAAGCCAAGGACCTGGCCGCGTATCAGCGGCGAGTCCGCACGGGCCGCAGCTTGTTTCCGAAAATTGGCGGCTACGGTGTGGGTTTTCTGACCTACGCCTTGATCATTCTCTGCGTCGTCGTGGCCATCTACTCCGGACTGGGGAGGAACTTTGATTTCTTGCGGCATCTGCACATCGTTGACCCCGAGTTTTCGCGGAACAAATTCCTGCCGGAAGTGCTGGCTGGGCAAGTCTGGCGGCTGTTCACACCGATCTTTATCCACTTTGGTCCGATTCATCTGATCTTCAATATGATGTGGCTCTATCAACTGGGCAGCATGATCGAAGGAAGGCAAAGCGCCTGGCGGCTGGCGTTGCTGGTGGCCGGCATCGCCCTGGTTTCAAACTTCGCCCAATACTATTTCCACCAGCCGAGATTTGGCGGCATGTCCGGCGTGGTTTTCGGGCTGGCGGGGTATGTCTGGATGCAAGGCAAATACGACCGCGCATCCGGTTTGGGTCTCGATCCGACAAGTGTCACGATCCTGCTGGTGGTGCTGGTGATTTGTTACACGGGCATTGTTGGACCGGTGGCGAACACGGCGCATCTGACGGGCTTGATCCTGGGTCTGGTCTGGGGGCGTGTCTCAGCATATCTCGCCTCCCGAAAGCCGGAGTAGGGGTTTGGGACACGGGCGACGGTCACATCGCCGAGTTCCAAGTCGAAACACGGGTATCCAGACCCGTCGGTGCTCGCAATACCCACACGGTGAAAGCCTTGCTTTTTCTGCGCCGCCGACTTGGAACTCGGCGATGTTCGTTAGCCATACTGCAAGGCGTGTTCCAACCGGCACGTCAGATTGCACCGCAAAGCACCCCGGCCCCTGCCAGTGCAGTCTTGTGCCAGAGATCCAGCGATTCGTGCAGCTTGTCCAGCCACGGCAACACGCGGTTTTCGAGCGCGTTGGAAAGATAATTCGGGTCTTCGGTCCAACAAGCTTCGTCCACATTCCGAATAATGCCGGCGAGTTGCTGGAGTTGCCATTTGCGCAACTGGGTCAGCGAAGCGCGCCCGTTGGCCGGACCGCAGACGGATTCCGGCACCAGGCTCAAGGTCAGCAAAGGCGCTTTGAGGTCTGAGGCCAGTTTCCACCAGAACTCACGCGCGACAACGCCTTCGTTGATCAGCACGAGCAACACCGCCTCCAAAGCCTGCTCGCGAGCCTGGGCAGTTTGTTGTAACGCCGTCTGGATGAGTTGGCGGGGCAGATCGTCCAGGTCAACCGTCTCAGCCGCCACGCTCACGAATTCGTTCCCGTGTGCTGGAAGTTGCGTGAGGCTGGCCGGTCGGCCATCAATGCTGAACGCGCAAAGAATTCTTTGCTGCTCCATGGCCAGCGCTTCCAGGTACGCGCGAATGGCATTGAGGGAACGACGTTCCGCAGGTAAATCCACGCGCTGGCCGTCCAAGGTGACATTGATTTTCCGCTGCGTGGCCGGTGAGTTGAATGAGCCCAATTCCATACCCGCGCACGGGAGCGCAAGACACATACCCCGACATGCTGGGAAAGAGTTGTTGTGAATAAGTTCAATAACTTTCTAATGGTGCGGTCGAATTCATTGCATTTCATCGTCCCCAAGTGCCGCGCAACCCTTGCTGCTGCCATGTACTCCAACGTCAATCGCAGTCGCCACGCCCGCCCAAACATCGGACTGGTGCCCAAATGCCGGACAAGAGTGTCCCATTTGCCACCCAGCAGAAATGGGTCACGGGAGGCGTCGGCACGTCTGAGGAGGCTGCCCAGTGGCGCGTGATCGAAACATCCGGGCGACTGCCCGGTCAATTCCAGGAAAGGTCTTCGGGCATCTGGGCACGAAGCTTGTTTTTCCACCCGCCCTTGCGCCGCAGGATCGCGGGCCAGAGTTGTTGGGCCGGGGTGTCAAAAACCAGTTCGAGCGAAGCCGGGAAAGTCAGCCATGCCTTGCGCTTGAGTTCGTCCTCCAATTGCCCGCCGCTCCAACCGGCGTAGCCGGCGAACAGGCGGATCTTTTTCTGCGGCGAAAAGGATTCGCCAATCTCCACCAGCGCGTCGAGGGAATGACCCAGACTCACGTCGGGCAGGACGTTCGCCTCGGGCATAAAGGTATCCGAGTGCAGGAAACTCAACGCGGTGGGCTGCACCGGGCCACCAAGATATAGTGGACATTCCTTGAGCGTATCGGGCAGGTCCGCCACGATCATTTCGCCCACCTTGGTGCCAGTCGCACGATTGAGCACCAGGCCAAACGCACCTTCGGCGTCATGCTGACAGATCAAAACCACCGTGCGTTGAAAAAACGAACCTTGCAGTCCGCCGCTATCCAGCAGGAACTGGCCTTTGAGGTATTTCGATTTCTCCGGCATAACCGGCCTTCACATGATACAGATGCTTGCCGTGCTGCTAATCTCGACTAAATTCATTTCATGTCAAAGCTTTGTATGCTGATCCTGTTGCTGGCCGCGCTGGCCGTGGGCGCGGGATGCAAGAGTCACTCCGGCAGTCGTGAATACATTCCCGGCCAGGGCTGGGTGCCAAACGACTGAGGCGGGACGACCGGCTTCGTCACGGTGGCAAATAAAAAATCCCGCGAACCAGGCGGATTCGCGGGAGATGGGATTAAATTATTCTTTGCGGTTAGACCAGCGCCTTCACCTTCTTCGCAATCGCAGCGGCATCAATGCCGAACATCGCCAGCAGTTCTTCCGGCTTGCCTGACCTTGGAAGCCCCGTAACCGCCAGCTTGTGGACTTTGATGCCTTCGGCGCTGAGTTCGCCCGCCACCGCGTCACCCAGCCCGCCCTCGGTGTAGTGATCCTCGACCGTAATGACTGTGTGGTTGGTTTTTTGGGCGGCACTGCGAATCACGTCCTTGGCCAGCGGTTTGATGCTGTAAGCGTCAATGACCGTGATGCCGATGCCTTCCTGCTTGAGCGTATCCGCCGCCTTCAAGGCTTCGTGCAACGTGACGCCCGCTGCTACAACGGTGGCCTTGTCACCTGCGCTCTGCCGCAACACCTTGGCGCCACCGATGGGAAATGCTTCTTCGTTACTGTAGATCACTGGTGTCTTCGGACGCGACGTGCGCAAGAAGCTGATGCCACGCGTCAGTGCCATTTGTTCCACCAACTTCTCCGTGCTGACCGCGTCGCAGGGATATAACACCGTGCTGCCGGCAATGGCGCGCATCATGGCCAAGTCTTCCAGCGCCATCTGGGAAGGGCCGTCCTCGCCGATGCTTACGCCCACGTGCGAACCGGCAAGTTTAAGGTTGGCCATCGAAATGCCCGCCACGCGAATCTGGTCGTAGGTACGCGCGAGAAAACACGCAAAGGTGGAAGCGAAAGGCACCTTGCCGCGCGCCCCCATGCCCGTGGCCACGCCCACCATGTTTTGTTCCGCGATGAAACATTCCGTGAAACGATCCGGCAGTTTCTTGAAAAACTTCTCGGCAAATGTGGAGTTCTTGGTGTCTCCGTCCAGCGCCACCACCCGGGAATCCGCCTCGCCGATGCGCGTAATCGCATTGCCGTACGCCTCGCGCGTCGCCACCGCGGCTCCGGGTTGATAGTCCAATGCCGGGTAACTGGCCGGCGCGGCGGTTGGTGGCGCGGAAAACTGGTTGGGAACCGGAATCGCGACGCCGCTGGCCGTCCTGGCGCTGGGCTGCAACTCCGCGATGGCCTTCGCCGCTTCCTCAGCATTCAATGGCTTTCCATGCCAGCCATCCTTATCCTGCAAAAATGATACTCCCGCGCCCTTGTATGTCTTGGCGAGAATCACCAGCGGCTGATCATTCAGACCCACACCGCTCAAAACCTCCATGATTTCCTCAAGGTCGTGCCCATCCACGTCCTCGACGCGCCAGCCAAAAGCTTCAAAGCGTTTGCGATAAATTCCGATATCGTGACCAAACGCCGTGGCCTGGCTTTGGCCGAGCCGGTTGAGGTCCACGACGGCAATCAAATTGTTGAGTTTGTAAACGCCAGCCAGCGAAGCCGCCTCCCAAACTGCGCCCTCCGCGAGTTCGCCGTCGCCGAGCAGCACGTAGGTGTTGTAATCGAATTGGTCCAGTCGTGCGGCCAGCGCCATGCCCACGCCGACACTCAAACCCTGGCCCAGCGAACCGGTTGCCACATCTACAAACGGCAGCCGCGGTGTGGGGTGCCCTTCCAGGTCGCTGCCAATCTGGCGGAGCTTGAGCAAGTCCTCTACGGGAAACAGGCCGGCTTCCGCCCAGGCGGCGTAAAGCAATGGCGCGGCATGGCCTTTGGAGAGCACAAAACGGTCATTGTTGTGGTACTGCGGGTTCTTCGGGTCGTAACGCATCTGCCCAAAGAAAAGCGCCGCCGTCACGTCGGCTGCCGAGCAACAGGAAGTGGGATGCCCGCTGCCCGCCGCAGTCGTGGCCGCGATGGAGTGGATCCGCAACTGATTGGCAATACCTTTCAGCAATTCGATGTCAGTTTCAATCATGGAGCGGGGAATCTACGCCACTTAAGCCCAAAGCCAAGGATGAAAATTCCCCTGGCAAGGGCCATAAATCTCTACGGAGGCAGGGCGTGGCCGGGACCGGAACACGTTGGGGACATCCCAACTGCGTTCAAGGTGTAACTGCCACCGGCCGGACACGCGGGCAAAACCCCATCCTTCAGGTAGGCAGCAAGCTCATCCCAGGTCGGCTGGGTGCCAACCGGTTTCCGGTTCTCCAGCGCCCACTGTTGTTTGGCGCCGTCAATCTGCCGGAGTTGGTGGAGGCAGGCGTTGGCTTGCGCCTGTTCGGGGGTCACGGCCAGTCCGTAGCGCTGCTGGAACTGCTGCTGGGCGCGCAAAGCTTCCGGGGAAGGTGCCGTGTTTGTAGCGAGGGCTTGGGCTTGGGCCTGAATCGCTTGCGCTTGGGCTTGGGCGGCTTGGGTCTGGGCGTGCGCCTGCTCGGCTTGGACCTGGGCGGCTTGGGCTTGTTGCGACAATTGCTGCTTGTCGTCCCGCAACTGGCGGACTTCATTGCGCAACCGGAGCAAGTCTTCGGTGTTCTTGCGTAAGCGGGTCAATTCATCGCTGGACACCCGACCTGCCTTCAACTCCTCGTTCTCCGTGCGCAGGCGGTCCAGTTCTACAAGTTCCTGTTTCAACTCCGCCAACTCCGTGGACTTGGATCGCTGGGAGACATGGGAAAAATAGGCGCTGCCCAAAGCGAGCAGGGCAACGAGCCAGGGCAAAAATGTTTTCATAGTTTTCCGGGCAACAGTTGGTTCAGGTGCAATCCTGATGATGATCTTGCGGGCTTTACTATAGTTCCAGGCTGCAAAACTCAAGCGCAGAACACTCGCGCAAACACAACCTCGTAGCTGTCCGGCGGAGGTTGAGAAACGTTCGACTTATTTCATCGAGCATCCGGCCCGCAAGGCGGCTGCCAGAATTATCGTGATTTTTCGGCTGGCAGTGGCAACCCGAATTGATCAGCCATGTTGTCGCGAACAATGCAAATCCATTGTCAACAAACCTTCACCCGCCCGAAGCAATACCCCTTTGGTGCCACCGCGCGGTCGCTGCGACAGGCGGTGCTATCCCTGGCCTTGGCTGTCCGATTCATCCTTGTGCAGACCGCGTGCCCGAAGTCATAGACCTGTCCGGCGAACCGGAGCATGTCTTCGACCTTTACGGCGCGGATTCAAAGAAGCCCGGCACGTTCGCCGCGAATTGCCTGCTCGCTCGCCGTCTGGCGGAACGGGGCGTGAAATTCATTCAGCTTTATCATCAGGGCTGGGACCAGCATGGCAATCTGCCAAAAGGCATCCAGCAGCAATGCCGGGAAACCGACCAAGCCAGCGCCGCCCTTATCCCGACTTCCGCTATTCAGGGTGGAATGATGACGCAAGTGGTTGGCATCCAATCCAGCGATCAAAAAGGTCTGCACTACAGAGGCTCATTCGACCAGTTTGCCTGATGTGGTAATCCTCGGCGGTGGCTGTTCCGGCAGGGTGAGCTTCATCTGATTCAGCAATACTTGAAGTTCCTTCTCCGGCTGGGTGTAGCGCGGCAGGATTACGTGTCGGCTATCGGTCGTCGGCAGATGAACGTCGATCATCTGCACCGCCGCAAATTTCTCCAGCACGGATCGCGGCGTGAGGCCAGGCGCCAGATCACGCAGCCATCGGCGCAACGTCACGTGCAAACAATACGCCAGGAACGACACGAATAGGTGCGCTTCAATCCGATCTTCTCTCCGGTGATAAACCGGTCGCAATGACAGATCACCTTTGAGATTCTTGAACGCTTCCTCAACCTGCGTGAGTTGAATGTAGTATTCCCAGAGCTTGACCGGATCCGCCTCCGTCAGGTTGGTGCGCAGCAGGTAACGCCCTTCGCGTCGGCGCACTTGGCGCAGCTTGGCTTTGCGCAAGCGCCACGTGAAGGTCTGCGCGTTGATTTCTTCATCCTTTTTGGGCACGCGCAGGGCGACCAGGCGCCAGGCACTTGGCCATTGCTGCCGGGCGGCGCCGAGTTTCATCAGCAAGTCGTCCCGCTTGAGTTGTTTCATCTGGCGCAGTTCGGGCAGGCGCTGCCACAACGCCTTGAGCTGGCGCCGGCGCATCGCCCGTTCCTTGCCGATCCGCGACGCGCTCTGCGCCAACACGTAGCACTCGCCTTCCTGCCGCAGCAGTTTGACGGTGATTCCCGCGCGGACTTTCTGCCAGGGGAGCTCGGTCAAGGCGGCCTCCAGCTTGCTCAATCGGCCCTTGGGCGTGCCCACGAGGTAATGGACCGGCGGATCGCTCCGGCGCATTTGCTCGAGCGTTTCCTCCGTGGGAATGCCCCGATCCATCACCCACACCCGGCGCGCCTTGCCATACTGCTTTTCAATCGAGGCCAGCGCCGAGTTGAGCGTCTTCTTGTCGAGCGTGTTTCCCGGAAGCACTTCGTAGCCGAGCGGAAAACCTTCCGGCGTGACCACCAGCGCGATGACCACCTGCACGCAATCAAAGCGCTTGTCCCGGCTGTAACCAAACCGGCGTTTGTCGCCTTGGGCAAAGGGTGGATCACTTTCGAAATACGTGCTGGTCAGGTCGTAGAGCAACACGTCAAAGCGCGCGGCAAACAGATCCTTCCAGCGCTCCTGCAAATGCGAGAAGAGCGCCGCCTTGTGTCCGGTCAATTGATCCAGACAACGATAGAGCGTGTCGTCGGCGGCCAGGCGGTAATCGGCTCCGAGCAGATCGGCCATCGCGCTCTTGTCGAACCATTCCCGGTGCAGCCGCCATTCGCTGCCCGGATCGATGAGCCGGTAGCTGACCAGGGTTTGCAACACATGATCCCAACGGGTGCCTTTGCGGCTGGCCGGCAGATGCTCGCTCCAGAAGTTGTCCAGCCCGAGCTTCTGGTAGAGAACATTGGCCAGCCAGCAGGCGCCCCACTGCCGGGGGCGGCGCAGCTCCAATTGATCCAGGCGGATGCGGACGATGTTGTCGTCCTCCACCGCGGGAGAACGTTCCTCGGGAAAGAGCGCTACGGTGCGAGCCCTGGTGGAACCGGTTTCAAAGACTTCAATCGTCTTGCGCCAGGCAGCCTGTTGGGAGGAGTTGATTTCGCCCAGGTAAAGCACATGCCGCTGAACCACCTTGCGGCCACCATCAACGCGCCGGTTTTCGACCAGACTCCAGTAGTGATGCGCCTTGCCGTCTTTGAACCGCGTGCTCTCTTTGAGAAACATATTGGCTTTGGATTATGCACAGGCCCACGCAAAGAAAAAGAGGGTTGGTCTGCACTACAGCACATTTGAGAAATCCGCAGCCACATGGGCAACAACTTACGAAACAAAGACCCCGAAAAATCGCTGTTTCCCCAGTCGAATAGCGGAAGTCGGGTTATCAGCGATCTCAAACAACGCGGTTTGCTGGAAGATACGCTGGTGGTGTGGGGCGGCGAATTTGGGCGCACCAATTACTCGCAAGGCAAACTCACAGCCACCGATTACGGACGCGATCATCATCCGCGCTGCTTCACCGTCTGGCTGGCCGGCGGCGGCGTGAAGCCCGGCCTGGTTTACGGCTCGACCGATGAATTCGGTTACAACATCGCCACCGACGGCGTCCACGTGCATGACTTCCACGCCACCTTGCTGCATCTGTTGGGCGTGGATCATGAGCGCCTGACGTATTTCCATCAGGGCCGCCGCTTCCGGCTCACCGATGTGCATGGCAAGGTGGTAAAGGCGATTCTCGCGTAAGTCCGCAGCAACACGCCGCTCAAACCCAGCGATCAACTCCGGTTAGCGGATGCCGGCCCGGTCCTGTGCTTCAAGAATTGCACCAGAGGATTACGGGGAACACCCCGAGTAGGTAGAAGACGGTGTTGGAAACAAAGAGCACCGAGGCTTCCGCGGGACGCAGGCCGAACATGTTGGCCAGGGCCACCATGGTCACGGACGTGGGCACGAAGCCCTGGATCAGGAACGCGCCCCGCCGCAGACCTTCAAGCGGCCAGGGCGTGACGCTCATCAAGGCCACCACTGCAACCGCGACCATGGCGCCCAGCAGGAAACGAGTGACGGCCAGTCCCGCGACCAGGCGCCAGAGTTGCGGCGCGTGGCCCAAACGAAGGCGCAGTCCAATCCCGAAAAATGCCAGCGGCGTGACCGTGTAAACCAACACGTCCACGACACGCCATGCCCCTACCCAGTCCGGGCGCGGCACTCCCCACAACGACATCAGAATCGCCACTGCCACGATGGGCAGGCCAATGGACCGCCAGTTCAGGAGGCTGTGTCGCATCAGCGTCGCCAGTGAACCCGCCCGCGCTGGTTGCACGGTGGCGTAATGGCGAGCCAGCGGATAGAGGAAAAGCACGGTGGCCGGGATGATCAGCACCATGTAGAGATTGCCCAATCCCATGCCTTCCTCTCCGTGCAGGAGGAACAGCACAAAGGCGCCCATCGTGAAACCGTTGTTGCCCGTGCCGGTGGCGATGGCAAACAAACCGCGCTCGGCCCGATCACGCGTCACCAATCGTGCCAGCGGCAAGCCCAGAAAGGTCATGAGCACCAGATGCAAAACCGCCAGCACGGGTAACACCAGGTCCGTCGGCGCAAGTCGCATGCCCCAGATGCTCAACGCGCCGACCAAGGGATAACCCCCGACCGCGACGAAGGTCATGATGCGCTCGGCAACGCCCTCCCCGAGCCACGCCCGGCGGCGACAGACGTAACCCGCCGCGCCCGAGGCCAGGATCAACACAGCGGCAAGCAGGAACTTGCCGAGAATGTCAGTCATCCGGTCGCAGGATTCAGCGCCGGCCTTTGTTGTCCCAGTTTGCGGCGAGTTCCTCCGGCGTAACTGTGGAGGCTACACCATTCGGCGGCACGTCGGCTTTGGCCACCCAGAGAATCGCGTTGAGCACCAGTTTGCGGAAGTCGTCGTGCCCCCAGTTCTTGTGGAAATGCGCGCCGGTAAATCCGAAACCGCGTCCGCCATTGGGGCGCTCCGCTGCCCAGGCGACATGCACGGGTTCACCTCGCGCGACGATGCCGCGCACGGCGGGATTGCCGGAATGCGGGCCATCGTTGCGATTTGTGGTACTGCCGTCCGGGATGGCGCTCAGAATTGGCGTCACGCCCTGCATGCCTTCGCGGAAACGCATGTTGAAATACCATTCGTCTCGGATTTCAAACGGCTTCACGCCTTGGGTAATTGGGTGTTTGGGTAGTTTCGTGAAGTCGCCGTCCCAATGCGGATTCACCGACCAATGAATTTCAAATGCACCACCGATCCAGTCAATGAACTCCTTCTGGCCTTTGTCCTTGGTGGGTTCACAGGCGTAATGAATCGCCGCCAGGCCCACGCCTTTGTCCATCAACGCGCCGATGGTTTTGAGCCGGTCACCTTGCAGGAACGGATGGCCGCCGCCGCCATCAGCATAGACCACCACCGCCGCCGCGCCGTCGAAAGCCGTCGAGGGGTCATCAGGCCAACCGTTGGTGTAAACGACCGACGTGACCCCCGGCACTTTATCGAGGCAGGATTTGAGTAAGAGGCAACCGGCGCGGTGCTCATGGTCGCCGGGGCCATGACTGGGCCGGCCCGCGACGAAAACGATTTTTTTGTCAGCCGCCAGACCGTCGGCGGCAAACAAAGCACCCAGCAAACACAAACCAATCCATGTCCGTTTCATACTTCTCCCTTCGTGTTGTTTCACTTCACTGTTTCTTGCGCTTGTAGTTGACCACCAATCGTCCCGAATCCTGTTCCGTGGCGAATGCCGTTGGCCGCCCCGCTCCCGGCGAAGCGTAGCAAACTCGAAAACTATCCCCGTCCACCGCGTAGATCGCCAGCAGAGTTCTGCCCTCGTCACTTCCGGTCTTCGGGCGAATGTCCATCTGCTTGGGCTGCTTGGAAGAATCAAGGCTGAAGTCTCCGCGATCCGTTTCACCGTCCCGATTCACGGTGTATGACTTGCCGGTGATGGTAACGACGACCGACGGCAGATCATAAGACGCGACGGCCGAACCGTTAAGCTCCGCGCCGGCGATTTCCCAGACGCCCTGCAGCATTTCGAGATCCGCCGCCGCACTTACAGCCGACATCGTTTTGAGGCGAAGGTCTTTGAATTCCACTTTCATCGGCGGGCCCGCGTGAACCTGGAGCGCGATTACGCCGGACTTGACCCGCTTGGCTTCACACTCGTCAATCACGTCCACCGTCTGCTTGCCGTTGATGAAATGCTGGAAGTGATTGCCCCTGGCGATAATGACATAGTCGTTCCAATCGTCCTTCTTGATGGCGGCTTGAATGTCCTCCGACTTGCCGAGCGAGCCGACCACCTGCTTTTTGCAGTCCTTGTCCCAAACGACTTTCTCGCCGCGACCCGCCATGATGCCGCGACCACCGGCCACGCCACCTTCATCGTAGAGAATGCCGCTGTAGTTCGGCCCGGCCTCGAAATCCGCCTGATACCCGCCGACGATCCAGGTTTGTTGATTCGTGACCTTGCTCCGGTATTGCACGCCGGAGTTGGCGTGATCGTTGTTCGGCGCGAAGCGGTAGGAGAAGCGCATTTCAAAATCGCTCACGTCGCCACCCGTCCAGACCAGAAACGTGTTGCCCTTGGTCGGATTCTCCGCCGTGGTCTGGCCCACGATGGCCCCATCCTTAACCGACCAGAATTTTTTGTTGCCGTCCCAGCCGGTGAGGTCTTTGCCGTTGAAGATGGGCTTGAAACCTTCTTCCGCCGCGGTGGCGGACGGGCGGCTCATGGGAATCAGGAACATGGCGCTCAGAGCGAGCGCGCAAGCGAGTTGTTTTTTCATAATCTTGGGGGTTGACGAATTACTTCAGTGTCCGCTTCAAAAACTGCACGCCTTTCACGGCGATTTCATTCCGCGTCGGCTCCATGCGCCGCCAGATGGCCGCCGCGCGCGCAATCACTTTGACGTCGGTGGTGAACGATTCAATCACCACGTCGCCTTTGTAGCCCACTTCCTTGAGCGCCTTCGCAATCGGTTTCCAGTCAATGTGATCGTTGCCCGGTGTGCCGCGGTCGCTGCCGCAGGCGTGGAAATGGCCAAGCAACTTGCCCGCCTTGCGAATCGCCGCGGCTTGGTTCTTTTCCTCGATGTTCATGTGGAACGTGTCGAGATGCAATTTGAGCGCCGGGCGGCCGACGGCTTTGACCATCTTGAGCGCCTGATCGCAAGTGTTGATGAAGTCGGTTTCGAAACGGTTGAGCGGTTCGAGGCAAACCTGCTTGCCGTGTTTCTCCGCGTATTGGCAGAGCGTTTTAAGATGCTTCACCACCGTGGCCCATTGTTTCTTGTATTCCTCCGGCGGCACCGCGTCGGCGCGGCCCACGGCGGAATACACTGGTCCAATAAGCGACGGGCAATCGAGCACCACCATCTGATCAATGATCGTGCGCAGATATTCCAACCCGGTTTTCTGTTGCTCGGGCGTGCCGCGCAAATCGCGATCCGGCCCCATGCAGGCGCAGACCGAACCGCAGACCAGCCCGTGCCGGTCCAACTCGCGCTTTACGTGCGCAGGATCAATGTGTGACGGGTCCTCGATGGGAATCTCGACGGAATCAAAGCCCCAGCGTTTGAATTGTCCGAACAGCTTGGTGCTCGCGTTGGTGAACGGTGACGTGAAGAGAAACGAATTGATGCCAAATCTCATGCCGCGAAGCGTAGTCCGGCGGCCCCCACTGTCAAAAGCAAATTGCACCACTCGGGAATCCAGGCAGAGTTTGCGAGCCAGTTTTCTCAACGAGGCGGGTTGCTCGAACGGACAAGATATGTAGGCATTTTGCCAAGAAGTGGTTGGCACTTTTTCTGGAATGGTTGGCGAATAGATTTGTGATTGCTGGACTTTACAGCGGAGAGTCCAGGGTAAACTCACCGTGTCCGCGAGGAGGGGGTGTTGGGCTATGAGAACTACCCGCGCCGCCGCCTCATTCCTGCCGACGGCTTTCGCGTCCCTTCCCCCGCTCCCAAATACCACAACGGGATTCCCGGTTAAACCCGGCAAGGTGGTGAACTCCCTGCCAGTGGCAAGCCGCACGGAGACAAGTGCAAGCCCCATCTCTTGCTCAGGATCAGCAGTTTGACACGAAACAACCGGATTCAGCGCTCAACCAGAAACGCATGAAAACAAATCCGAAACCCCAAACACTCCACCCAGATAACAATATGAAACCAACGAAATCAAAACCCCGCAGTTTCCTGGCCGGCACTCTCAGCGGCTTCACCACTGCCTGGACAGTCCTGGTATCAATCCCATTTGCCGCGACGTGTTTCGCGGCCCCCGGAATAAGTATCACCGCCCGTCGGAAGGCGGAGCGTTCACGGCCGGCAGCGGCATTTCCCTGCAAGCGTTGGTGACAACCGGGGTGACGGGCAATTTCCAATTCTTCCGCCTGCAGCGGTAACGAACTGCAAAATGCTCTCGTACCTCATGCCGATGGCCAACACCGGGCCGCGCTTCTTGCGCGTGCGCCAATCAAGAACATGTCAAATGAACCTCCCACCCAATACAGGACCACCATGAAAACAGACTCGAAATCCATGTCTTCGCCGCGAAAAGCCGGGACCACCGACACGGCGTTTCACAAACGAATCACTATTGTCGTCGGCGTGTTGTTCGCCGCCTCATTGCTGCGCGTTTCCGCCGAGGGATTGGACGTCACGAATAATCTCGCGCTCCCGGCCGGGGTTCATGTGTTTGACGCCGTCACGGTTCGCAGCAATGCGACTCTGACTTTGTTGGGTAATCCCGCCACGGGCGAGGGCGTGACCATCGTTGCGACGAATGTCACGGTCGAAGCGGGAGCAACCATTTCGGCCGCGGGCCAGGGGTTTCCGTCTCAGCAGGGCCCGGGCGGCAGCACCAACGAGAACGCGGGCGCATCCCACGGCGGACGCGGAGGCAGGGTGACGTCGACCGACGCCGGCTATGGATCCGCCACGCATCCGGTGACGCTCGGGAGCGGCGGGGAGCCGGGCACGGGCGCGGGTGGAGGCGCGATTCGTCTGATGGTCAGCGGCGCGCTCCAACTCGACGGAACGATCAGCGCCGACGCGACTGGCTCCGGGCACGCCGGCGGCAGTGTGCTCATCGAAACCGGCACCCTCGTCGGCTCAGGCTCCATTCACGCAAACGGCACCCGTGGCGTCTGCTGGGATTGCACCGCGCATTTCCCCGGCGGCGGCGGCGGGCGCATCGCGGTTCACTACACGACGCAGGATTTCACGGGAAGCGTGCGCGCTCTCGGTGGCCCGGACAGCAAGGGCGGACTCTCATCCGCAGCCACGGGCGAAAACGGCACGGTGGGCTGGTTCGACGTGTCCAATCCCGCCCAAGTGCGCTTTACGGCGGGACATGCGTGGCGGTTTCAAGCCAATGATGCGGTGGGCGGAGAAATCGGCTTCTACGACATTGATTTGGTGGACTCGACTGCCACGGTGGAAGCCGGCGTCAACCTCGTGCGAGCAGAACGTGATTTCCGGATTCGCGGAACGGAAACCAATTCGTCCTGGCTCGGCCTCTATGCGCCGAGCGGCACGCTCTCGGTCGTTGCGAGCAATCTGACGGTGGAAACGAACTGCACGATTGATGTCAGCGGCAAAGGCTTTGCGCCCCGGCAGGGCCCGGGCACACCCATCCCGGAACTTTCGGGCGCCAGCCACGGGGGCCGCGGCGGCGGACCGCAGGCGCGAGCGGCGTATGGTTCGGCGGTGCGACCGACGGAACTCGGCAGCGGCGGCTGGAATTCAGCCGGAGGCGGGGCTATCGCGCTGGTGGTGTCCGCGACTCTCCAACTCGACGGCACGCTCACGGCGAACGGCCTGATCGGAGGCGGTGCCAGCGCCGGTGGAAGCATTCTGCTGGAGGTAGGCGAGCTGGCCGGTGGCGGCTCGATCCAAGCCAACGGCGGAGTTGGGGAGTGTCCAGCGTGCTCGTTTGATATTCACGGCGGCAGCGGGGGGCGCGTCGCCGTTCACTACTTCACGAACTCCTTTTCCGGGACCGTGGCAGCGCGAGGCGGACGGGACAACCGCAGCGGACCAAGCGGACCCGGCGGCGAGAACGGCACGGTCGGTTGGTTCGACGTGTCGAATCCTGCCCAGGTGCGCTTCACGGCGGGACATGCGTGGCGGTTTCAAGCCAATGATGCGATGGGCGGAGAAATCGTCTTTTACGACATCGTCCTGTACGATTCCGTCGCCTCGGTCGAGGACGGGGTGAGGGTCCGAGCCGGGCGCGATTTCATCCTGAGCCGGAGCGCGGAAACCAACACCGCGACGCTGGGGCTTTACGAACCGAGCGGCACGCTGACTTTGGCGGCGCAGAACCTTATAGTGAACACCGGGTGCGTCGTCTCGGTGACGGGAAAAGGATTCGGCCCGGGCGCCGGCCCGGGCACTGGGGCAACTGATTCGGGTGCGGGTCACGGCGGGCGCGGCGGCAGCGCCTTTGGTCCGGGAGGTCCGGCTTATGGCTCGGAGCGATATCCGGTGACGTGGGGAAGCAGCAGCGAAGACCCGGGCGGCCGCGGCGGCGGAGCGTTGCACATCACCGTTGATCAAGTCTTGCACGTTGACGGCACGCTTTCGGCGAACGCAACGCAAGGAGGCGGCGGCGGCAGTTCGGGCGGAAGCATTCTGCTCGAAGCGCGGCGCGTCGAAGGAACCGGCGGCATCGAGGCCAATGGCGGACGCGGAGGATGCTTCAGTTGCAGCAGGGGCATTGCCGGAGGTGGCGGTGGACGCGTGGCCATTCAATTCGCGGAACAGGCTTTTTCCGGGACGGCGCAGGCGCTGGGTGGCCCGAGCAACAAGAACACTCCGAGCGGCGAAACCGGCACGGTATTGTGGGCGCGCGAAATCCCCATCGCCATCGGTGGCAGCGTCAGCATCGCGCATGAGGCGCTGGTGCATTACACCTTCCGGCTCGATTGGCCGGGCGGCGCGGAGAACGCGGTGCTCGTGCGTATGACGCCGGTCGGAGCGAGCGGCGATTGGCTCCTGAATGGACAATTTGCGCAGCCGCCCACGGTGCAATCCACGGCATGGCGCGGGCTGGCCTTGGCCGGAATTCCCGTGCTGGAAATGCTCGTGCCGTTGAACGCGGCGGGCGCTTACTACTTCGACGTTTTTAACCAGGCATGGCCGGTGAGCGGCTCGTTCACCTTGGAAGTTCTTGATGTCGCGCGCTATGTGCCGCCGGTGTTTCTCGGAACCGGCAGCACTGCGGGGAACACCACGCTGCAAATCTCCGGCATCGGCTTTGAGCCGGGGATGCGCGTCGAATTCAGAAACAATCTCGGGCAACTGTTACGTTCCTTTACTCCCACGTCTGTCAGTTCGCTCGGACTGACGCTCACCGCAAACTTGCAGGGCCTTTCGCCACAAGTGGTGAACGTCGCCGTCGTCTGGCCGGACCATCACGAAACCCTCCTGACTCAGGTGTTCGAGATCAATGGGAACCCGCCGGGCCGGATCAAAATCACGACGACGCTTCCCGCGGCGGTCCGGGCTTTGCGCACCTACACGATGCAGGTGACCGTGACGAACGTCGGGGACAGCGACGTGCCGGTGCCGCTGTTGCGCATCAAGAGCGATCAGGATCGCGCGATGAGGCTCTCCACGGCCGACCCCTTTATTCGCCGGCCCATGTTGGTCGTGCCGCTGCGAGCGGCAGCGCCCTTCGATGTACTGCCGCCCCGCGCGAGCATTCAGTTTCCGGTGCAATACATTCCGGAAGGCGACGCGCACGCGCGAAACACGTTCACGGTTGAATCACTCATCGAGTCGGCCGGGGCGCTCGATTGGGCGGCGCTGAAGACCGCATGGAAACCCGCCGCTCTTTCCGCCACCGCGTGGGACCTCATCTGGGAGAATTTCACGAGTCGGGCCGGCGCCACGTGGGCCGAGTTCGCGGAGACGATGCGGGCCGATGCCCGGTTTCTCGCCGAGCATCGGAATCCCACGCTCGATTTGCGCCGGCTGCTGGATTTGGAATTTGCCGCCGCCGCCGCCAGCACTGGCGTGGGCGAACCGCGCCTCGCGCAACTGGATGCCAGCGCGCCGAGCGACGATCCCCGTTTGTTCTTCGCCCGGCTAAACAGCAACGTCGCTTTCTCGCGCTCCGAGCCGGGGCCGTTCGGTTCGGGTTGGTCGCACAATTTCGACTACCTGCTCTCGCAGCCGAGCGCTAATTCAGTGCTCATCCGGCAGCCGGGCCATTTTTATCGGCGCTTTTTCAAATCGCCGAAAGGGCACTGGGCGCCGTTCCGCCACGATCACGGCATTCTGACGGAAACGAATGGCGGCTTTGAACTGAAGGATGGTTTGGCGACGCAAGTCTTCGCCGGCTCGGGCCGGCTCGTCAGCATCCGGCGACCGGACGGGCGCGCGCTCACGCTCACCTACACGGCGGGCAAGTTGGTTTCCATCGCGCACGCGAACGGCGGGTCATTTGCGCTCGCGTATAGCGGTGATTGGATTTCGACGCTCACCGATCACGCCGGACAGGTCACGACGTACGAATACAAGGACGGAAAACTTTGGCGCGTGACCCATCCCGGCGGCGGCACGCACGAGTTCAGCTATGTGACGTCGGGGCCCGCACGCAACGCCATCGCGGCGATGACCGTCCCGGGCGGACGGCAACGGGTGTTCACTTACGATGCGACCGGACGCCTCGCCGGCCAATCCTGGCAAGGCGGCACTGATCCTATTGCCTACACGTACCCAGACATCGGCACTGTGGCGGCGGCGGACTTTTTTGGCGGCGCGCGTCGGGTCGCGTTCAACAGCGACGACTTTCCGCTCACGGTCACCACGCCCACGGGCACCGATTTGCGGTTCACGTACCGCGAGGAAGAGCGGACGAGCCAGCTCGAGCTTCCCGACGGCGGGCTGTTCCGCCTGGAATACGACAGCTTTGGAAATCCGCTGGCACTCAGCGATCCGCTGGGCCTGCAATCCCGGATGGAGTTCACGCCGGCGACGGGACGGCTTCGCTGGTTCGAGGACGGGCTCGGGCTGCGGACCGAGTTCGGCTACAACACCGCGGGCAATTTGACCTCGATGCAGTTCGCGGACGGATCGACCCGCGCCTATCAACGCAACATCGACGGTCGCGTGGGCAGCATTGTCAATGCTCGCGGACAAACCATCGCGTTCATCCGCGACACTGTTAGCGGGCGCGTGGTGGAAAAACATTTGCCCGGAACCAACACCGTGAACTTCGCCTACGATGGCGCCGGGTTGATTGAACAGTTCACCGATTCCGCCGGCTCGACCTCGCTGGCTTACGACGCGCGCCATCGGCTCACCAACATCGTTTATCCAAACGGCGGTTCGTGGGCGCTGGAGTTCGATGCCAGTGGCCGCGTCACCCGGATGAGCGATGACACCGGGTTCAGTCTCCAATACGTCCACGATGCGCGCGGACGTCTGTCCGAGATTCGGGACGCAGCCAGTAATCTCATCATCAGTTACACCTACGATGGTGCCGGTCGGCTGACACGCGAGAACCGCGGCAACAGCACGGCGACCACCTACACCTACAACCCGGATGGCAGGATTACCGAATTGACCCATCTCGCGCCGGGCGACCTACCGCAGGAGCGGTTCCGCTATGGTTACAACGTCAACGGAAAATGCGTTGCGGTCACGAACCTCGCTGGGCAGCGGACCACGTTCGCGTATGACGGCACGGGCCGCCTCACGCGTGCGGATTATCCGGGCGGCGCTTTCGAGAGTTACAGTTACGACGCGGCTGGCAACCGCACACAAGTCGCCTCGACCAACGGTATGGTCAGTTTCGTCACCGGCAGCTTGAATCAGTATCGAACTGTCGGCGGGCAAACCCTTACTTACGACGCGGACGGCAATCTGACAGACGACGGGAACCGTCAGTGCGCTTACGACGCGGAAGGCAGGTTGACGTCGGTCACAAACGGTCCCGCGACGTGGACGTATGACTACGACGGTTTCGGTCAGCGGCGTTCCGTAACGAACGGAGTGGCGGCGAACCGCTTCCTGAACGATCCCACCGGCCTCGGCTGGGTGGTCGCGGAGTACGACGCGGACGGTCAGTTGGTCGCGCGCTACATTCGCGGCGCACGGCTCGTGGCGAAGTTGGATTCGTTTGGCGGAATTTATTATTACGGCTTCGACCGTTCCGGACACACGCGGCTCGTCACCGATTCGGCGGGCGCAATGCTCAATCAATACGCCTATTCCCCCTTTGGAACCGAACTGGATTCGACCAGCGCCGTGCCCAATCCGTATCGGTTCGCCGGTGCGTTCGGCGTCGCGACCGAAGCCAACGGCCTGGTCTTCATGCGCCACCGATACTATGCCCCCGGGTTGGGGCGGTTTATTTCTCCGGACCCAACCGGGCTGGCCGGCAGTATGCATCCCTACGCTTACGCGGCCAACGATCCCGTGAATCTAACCGATCCCGACGGACTCAGCACGGTGACGGACGTTGCCGTGGACGTGGTCTTCGGTGACACGCCATCCGTGATCCCTTCCGTCAACGACGTGGTGCTGGACCCGGCAGTGGATTGGACCTTCAACAAAATCAACGAGGTGACCACCCTGCCCGAGAACCAAAGCCCGCAGTTCGAGGCGCTCAAGGAACAGCAGGAAATGTTCGACGAGATTTTCCCCGACCGTAATCTGTTCTCCGACTCGCAGCGCCAGGAGGCGGAGAAAGGGCTGCAGGAGGCCGCCAAGAATGTCATCAAGGACACCATCGGAGTGCTCACCGACCCCGTGGACACGCTCAAGGACATTTTTAAGCGGGCGGTGAAGGAAGTTCTCGACCCGGAAAACGGCGGCGATCTGCCGGACGATCAGATGAAAGAGGAGGAGGAGGCGGAATCGCAGACCGTGACGCCGGGCGATCCAAACGAAAAAGTGGGTTGGTCCGCGGCGGGTTGGCCGGGCATCACAACCGCGACGCAGACGCTGCACTACGTGATCTATTTCGAGAACGATCCGAAGATCGCTTCCGCGCCCGCCCAGGAGGTCATCATCGAAGACGCGCTCGACGCAAACCTCGACTGGTCCACTTTCCGCGTCGAGGAAATCGCTTGGGGCGACACGACGGTGGCGATTCCGGCGGACGCGAGTTCGCTGGAGACGCGCGTGACCGTTCGCGATTACCGCGCCGCGCTGGACAAGACGTGGTGGGTGGATGTCTCCGCGCAAGTGGATGCCATCGGCACCGCGCGCTGGATCTTCCGCACGCTGGATCCGCTGACAGGCGATTTGCCGGAAGACGCTTTGGCCGGCTTCCTGCCCGTGAACGACGCGACTGGCCGCGGTCAAGGCCACGTGACGTTCAGCATTCGTCCCTACGCGACGACGGCGATAGGCAGCCAGATCATCAACCGGGCTGTGATCTACTTTGACACCGAAGCGCCCATTCAAACGGGCGATGTCCTTTTCACGATTGCGTCCCAGCCTCCGATTGTCCTGCAAGCGGTCAGCCATTCCGGTGGCGGCCTCCGCTTCTACTTCCAGACCCAGCCCGGCGCCACCTACACCGTCGAATACAACGACGACCTGAACACGATGAACTGGGTTTTCGACCACACGATCATTGGGGACGGCTCGCTCCTGCCATGCCTGATCCCGACGACCAACGCCACCCAACGCTTCTTCCGCGTGCGACAGCCGTGAAACCAAAAGACCACGGACAACGGACTACTGACTACTGACTACCTTAACCATGAAAACAAATCCGAAATCCGAAACTGGAGGAGCACGGACTGTTTCGTCCGCGAATCCCCGCCGTTGGCCGCATGTCCTGTTATTGACGCTCGCCGCGACGCTCGCAACGCACGCCGCCACTCTTGTTTGGACCAACAGTAGCGGCGGCAATTGGAATCTCGCCGCGAACTGGGAGCCGAATCAAGTGCCCGGCGCAAGCGACACCGCCATCATCACCAACGATGGCACCTACATCGTCACGCTGAATGTTGATCCCACCGTCGCCGTGTTGCTGCTGGGTGGTTCATCCGGCACGCAGACACTGACCCTGGCGGGGCGCACGTTGACCTTGAACGGCAGCATGACCGTTGCGACGAATGGACTGATCAACTTCAACGGGGGTTCGCTTGCCGGCAGCGGCCACTATCATGTGGAAGGCACACTTAACTGGGTGGCGGGCACGGTGAACTCGAACGCCACCATGAGCGTTGCCGGGGGCGGATTGGTCACCATCGCCAGCGGGCCGCAATACACCAAGTATCTCTACGGCAGCCTGACCAACGCGGGAACAATCGTCTGGCAGCCATCCGGCAGTCTCTACCTCGGCGGAACCTTGCACAACACCGCCAATGGTCTCTTTGACGCGCAGATGGACGGGACCATTGGTCAGTTGAATTCAGAGGCCGTCATCCTAAACGAGGGGGTGTTCCGCAAGTCCGCGGGCCCGGGCAACATCAACTGTTACGTGCGCCTGATCAACCTTGGCACGGTGGATGTCCAAACGGGCCGGCTGACGCTGGCCACGCCCGCCGAGTTCCAGTCCGGCTGCGCGTTCACGGGCGCCGGCCAGACCTGGATGAACAGCGGCACCAACGTCATGGCTGGCGATCTTTATTCAGAAAACCTCGTGCTGCTCTACGGCGCCACTCTCGTCGGCACCGGCGTCGTGGACGGAACGCTTTCCTGGGAAGGAGGCACCCTTGGCGCGGAGGCCGCGATCACGCTGGCGACCAACAGCCATTTGCGGATTGGCAGCGCCGCCCAGCACATCAAGGTTCTCAACGGCTCGCTCACCAACGCCGGCACTATCACCTGGACGCCGCTGGGCACCCTGCAACTCGCGGGCACGATCCACAATCTGCCCGGCGCGCGGTTTGACATCCAGACCGCCAACACGCTGCAGACAGCCGGTGCCAGTCCCCGGTTCATCAACGACGGTGTCATCCGGCGCACCGTGGACGCCGGCAGCACCAGCATCCAGGTGCCCCTCATCAACCGCGGCACCGTGGACGTGCAGACGGGGCGGATTGACCTGTCGGATGGCAGCGTGTTGAGCGACGGCAGCGCGTTCACCGGCGCGGGTGTGACCCGGCTGCCGGGCGGCACCATCACGCTCGATGGGACGGTGATTTCGGAAAACTTGCAACTCAACGGCGCCACCATGACCGGCTCCGGTTTGATCATCGGCAGTTTCAACTGGTCCTCCGGGGTGATTGATGCCGCGCTCTCCTTCAGCGTCACCAGCAACAGCACGCTGACCATCGGCAATGGCGTCAACTTCACCAAGTTCCTCAACGGGAATCTCACCAACGCGGGCACGGTGACCTGGCTGCCGGCCGGCTCGTTGATGCTCGGTGGGTTGCTGCACAATCAGCCCGGCGGGTTGTTCGAGGTGCAAACCGACAGCACACTTGCGTCGAATAGCCCGGCCGCCGCCGTTCTCAACGAAGGAGTGTTTCGCAAGAGCGCCGGCTCCGGCACCGCCACCTGCGGCCCGCTCTTTGCCAACCATGGGGTGGTGGAGATTTCCTCCGGCAGATTGTCATTCGTGGGCGGCTTCACGAATCCGGTTGGGACGGTCGCCCTCGCGGGTGGCACCTTTCAGAAATCTGATCCGCTGCACCTGGCCGGCGGGTTGTTGACCGGCTGGGGCAACGTGTGGACCGACGTGACCAATTCCGGCACGGTGCGGCCCTCCAGTTCAAACGGCGTGCTGACCGTGAGCGGGCGCTACGAGCAGACCTTGGGCGGAGTCACTGAGTTCGAACTGGCCGGCAACCTGCCCGGCACGAATCAAAGTCGCCTGAACATTACCGGCGCGGCCACGTTGCGGGGGATTGTTGATGTCCGTTGGAGCGATGGATTTGCGCCGGAGCCGGGCGCCAACTTCCCGGTGATGACGTTTGCCTCGCGCCGGGGCGAGTTCAGTTGTTATGACAACTGCCTCCTGCTGGGGCAGGGCCGGCGGCTCGTGCCCGTTTACAGCGCGACGAGTTTCAACCTCAACACGGTCGCCGCGCCCGAGCCGGAAGGGGTGCCGTTGCACGTCGTGGTGGACGGCGGTGCGCTGGTGGCATGGCCGGTGGAATTTACGGGCTACCAACTCTACTGGAGCACGAACCTCGCGCAGACGAACTGGACCCTGCTCCCCGGCGCAACGAATCGCTGGCTCGAATTCCCGCCGTTACCCCCGGCAAAATTCTACCGGCTGCACAAACCATGAGCACAAAATCCCGAATCCAAAATCTGCAAATCCAAAACTGAATCTGCTAGAAGAATGGAAAGAAAATGAAAACTGGAACACGAACAGCAAAACAAACAGTGACACTCAGCCTCGGCGCGCTCGCGCTCGGGGTTTACATGGCCGCGCAGGCGGCGGACGTGAGCGAATACGGCGTCCTCAAGGGCAGGCAGGGGTATGTCCAGTATGACGCCGCGACGCCCGGCGACGACTTCATCTTCTACTGGTGGTCGGCCTCGGTCCGCTTGACCGCCGCCGGTTTGGTCACCGAGGCCACCGTGACGCCACCGGGGATGGAGGCAATCTCCCTCTTTGAGCAGGACGACCCCAGGTTGCTCCAGTTTGAAACCATTGGCGGACTGACCCTGCCGGATATGAACGCAAACTTCCCCAACGGCAACTACGGCGTGGCCATGACGACGGCAAACGACGGCAACCCCAACGTCACCCTCAGCCTGACGGGCGATTCGTATCCCAACACGCCGACGTTCCAGAACTTCGGCACGCTCGAAACGGTCAATCCCTCGGCAGCCTTCACGCTGAGTTGGTCGGCGTTCTCGGGCGGCACGGCCAATGACTACATCCAGGTGTGCATCGTGGATGGCGACAACAACGAGGCCTTCAAGACGCCGGCTTTCGGCGTGGCGGGCGCGTTGAGCGGCACCACCACGTCCGTGATCATTCCGGCCAGCACGCTGGCGGCGGAGTCTTACTACACCGTCACGCTAACCTTCATCAAGGTGGTAACTCGCAACACCTCCAGCTACCCCGGCGTTATCGGACTGGCGGGTTATTACAAGAGCACCGAAGCCAGTCTCTCCACCACTGCGGCCGGCGGGCCGGATACCACCCCGCCACAACTGGTTTCCAGCGTCCCACTGAACGGCGCTGCTGGCGTGGCGGTGAATTCACCCGTCGTCTTTACGTTCAACGAAGCGATGGCCGAGGCCCAGTCCATCGCCTGGACCGCCAACGTCAGCGCCGGCGGCTTCCTCTATAACTGGAGTGGCGATGGCCGCACGCTCACTTGCAACTACCTCGCATCGCTGCCGGCTGGCGCGACGATTACCTGGACGTTGAACCCGTCCGCCCAGCCGCTGGATTTCGCGGACGTGGCGGGCAACCCGCTTCCCGCCAACACCTACTCCGGCAGTTTCACGACGACCAGCGGCGGCAGCACGAATTGCTACGGCGAAGACGACGGCTGGGGGGCGGGAGGTGCCAGCAAGCAACTGACCTACGTTCAGACCAGTTCGTCCGCGCCCACGCCGCATTCGACCCGCGCGGCGACGTTCTCCGGCAGCGTGATCTCGCCAACCAACAACCCGGTAACCGCCGCGCATCTTCAGGTTCCCGGCGGTCCGCTACTCACGCTCACAAACTTCATGGGCATGGGGCGCTCCTTCGTAGCTATGGAGAACTACGCCTCCCAAAGCGCTTTGGACACCGCCCGCCCCAGCGGCAACTACAACCTGCAACTCGCCCGCACGTCCGGTTCCCCCTCCGCTAACATCAGCCTGAGCGGGAGCTACCCAAACACGCCGCAAATCGTGAACTACGAGGCGGCGCAAGCGGTTAATCCCGCTGCGGACTTCGTGCTGCAATTCAACGGCTTCACCGGCGCGGCGGGCAGCGACAGCGTGGGGGTGTCCCTCGTCAATCCCAGTGCGTTCTGGAGTTGGCATGCTCCGGACCCCTGCGTGCCACGCACCTTGGCCAACACGGCCACGTCTGTCACCATTCCCGCCGGCACGCTGCAATCGGGCACGGTCTATCAAGGCACGCTTTCCTACACGCGATTCCCCTATTCGAGCACGAACGCCATCGCGGAAATGCAACTCCTCTCGATGCTTCAGAAGTCAGTCGAGTTCACTCTCAAGACCACCGGCAGCAGCAGCGGCGGCCCTCGATTCATCAGTTGGCGCCGGCTTGCGAACGGCAACATCGAGCTCAAGCTCCAAGGCACGCCCGGCAAGAGCTACATGATCGAGGTTTCGGAGAACTTGGCCGGCTGGACCGACACCGTGCCGCTCCAGGCGCCTCTGGACGGCGTGATCACACACGAGATTTCACCTGGCAATTACGGCAGCCCGGCGTTTTTCCGGGCCAGGGAGATGTAGCCTCGGCCCCGCAGAAATCCAGTTCGCCGTCGGCGTTGGCGAAATTATCCGGGCAGATCGCGTAGTGTAGAATCTGATCGTAGCGTTTGTCCTTGGCCAGGTTGGTGCCGTGCGCGCCCAGTAACGCCTTCGGGATTTCCAGCCCGTACTTGGTGATAGCTTGGAAGAGCGGGCTGGTGCGTGTCGGGATGCTGAAATCGCCCATCACGATGATGGTCCTTGTCCTCGTTGTTCTTCTCGCGGCGTTTGCCTTCGATCCAGTCGCTTGGATCAAGCGCATCGCACCCACCGCTTCGCTTTCATCTCAAACCGCGGCAGGGCGCCTGGGGCGACGGCGCTTACCGGTACGCGCAGGGCGAGGGCGGTTTCAAACGCCTTCGTCACGTGCGCGGCCAGTTGCGTCGCGTCGCGGCAATCCACGATGGGTTCGATCTCCACGCGCATCTCCGTCAGTGATTTCTCCTCCGTGATCCGCACCTGGTATTCCGCGACGCCCTCGCAGGAACGCACAATCTCCTCCACCGCGCTGGGGTAAACATTCACTCCCCGCACAATGATCATGTCGTCCACGCGGCCGAGGATGCCGCCGTCCAGCGCAAGTTCCTGGGTGCCGCAGGCGCACGAAATTCCACGTCCACCGTTCCGCGAGCCTCGTCTCACCAGATCGCCCGTGCGATAGCGCAACAGCGGCGAGCCAGTGCGGCCCAGCGTCGTCAGGATCAACTCACCCGTCTGGCCTGGTGTGACAGAATTACCAGTGGCCGGGTCAATGATCTCGGCGTAATAGCCCGATTCCATGACATGCAAAACGCCCGGTTGGGCGGGACATTCAAACGTCACGGGGCCAACTTCCGTCATGCCGTGGTGATCGAACACCCGCGCGCCGGCCCAAAGTGATTCAATGCGCGCCCGCGTCGCCAGCACGCTGCCGCCCGGCTCGCCCGCGACCAGAATCTTCCGCACTTGCGACGCGCCGAGATCCATTGTTTCTTCCGCCGCGACCTCTCCGAGTCGGATGGCATACGTGGGCGTGCAGCAAAGCGCGGTGGCGCCATTCTCCATGATGGCGCGCAGCCGGGCGGCGCTGCTCATGCCACCGCCGGGCAGGCACAAGCAGCCCAGTCGGGCGGCGGATTCATACGCCATCCAGAATCCGATGAACGGCCCGAACGAGAAGGCAAAGTAAACCCGGTCGCCGGCAGCCACGCCCGCAGTGCGAAAGACCGTCATCCAGTTTTCCACCATCCAATCCCAACTCTCCGGCGTGTCCAGCCAGCGCAACGGCGTGCCGCTGGTGCCGCTGGTTTGATGGAAGCGGGTGTAGCGATTGAGCGGATAAGTCAGGTTCGTTCCAAACGGCTGATTCCGACGCTGGTCTTCCACAAGTTCCGGTTTGGTGGTGAAAGGAAAACGTGCGGAATAATCCTCCAATGACGCGACGTCGAAGGTCACGCCAAAGCTTTGCAGTTTGCGCGTGTAAAAGGCGTTGGCGGGAATCAGTTCGGCGAGCAGGGAACGGAGTTGCTCCAATTGAGAGGATTCCAGATCAGAACGGTTTGGGCGTTGGGTGGTCATTACAGTCCGAAGGCCGCACGCCGAAGGTCGAAATCCAAATTCATTTGAACTAAACGCCCGAGTTGGTCTCTCCCAGTTGGCACACGCGGTTGAACTGGCATGACATGCATACTCTAGCAATTCAAGTCAGGCCGTTGAAGGAGAGCCATAGCCGACATAACGGGCGGTAGGCTTGATATAACGTCAAGTCGTCACCCTCGTAGTCATAGACTTTCCCGATGTCGACGAGTTGCGGATCACCACGCCGCGCAGGCCCGAGCCATCCCTCACTGCTGTGGACGGGGAATCCGCATACGTCAAAAAATAACACGAATGAGCCTCCATAGAGCAGCAGGCAAATAAGAATGCTGGCGCTCGCTCCCAATGCAATTCGTATCGGATTTCCCGTGTTCTTCTGCCACCGCACGAGCGACGAAGCGGTTCTGGGTTTTGCATTTAGTTCGGATTTCGGCATTCGGGTGTGCGTCAGTGACCCGCTCTTTTCGGCGAGGTTGCCTGCGAAACGTTCGCTTGTGGATTCGGCGCCGGTGGCGGTTTGAAATACATCACCATGCCCGCTCCCACTGCCGCCAGCACAATACCGAGGAAGAACTGCGGTTTGATTGCTCCCCAACCGCCGACTGGCGGATGCTGCAGGATGGCTACGACCGCGTTCACAATCGGCGCACCGGCGAAGATGATGGACATCACCACCGCGGGTTTGCCACCAACCCCGAACGCGAGCAACACGCCCAAGGCGCCCACCGCCCCCACGATGCCGGCCACCAGCGACCACCAAAGACCTTTGGATGGATAATTCCAGAACGAGACGTCCGCGCCCTTGGCCATCAGGATGGCGAGCGGCGCCAACACGGCCGTCAAAAAGTATGCCACGCCGACCAAGAGAAAGGCTTTGAGGCGGCCGTTTACGGGATCGGTCATGCCCATGGTGCCGGTGTGCAGGAAAATGCCGTACACACCCCAACACGCCATGGTGAGGAGCGCATAAAGGAGCCAGTTCATGGGGCGGGAATGTAGTTGCGGCCCGGCTTCACCGCAAACCGTTTGTCGCATCCGATCGCTGGCGTTGGCTTATGCCAGCAGTTCCGCCGGCGCCACTTCGATCTTGTCTGCAATCTCTTTGGGAATTGTTGCCGCCGTCATCTGCCTGCCGTGATGCGTCACGCACACCACCGTGAGCGAACCGCGCGCGATTTCCACCGGCGGCTGGTCGTTCAACCGGCGGAAACGGAAGGCGTAGGTGAGGGACTTTGACCGTTTGCGACTTACGAGCATGTGGACCTCCACTTCGTCCTCGAACCGCAACGGTTCGGAGTAATCACACTCCGCATGAACCCGCGGCCAGCCCACCGGCGGGTCCACCTGTCGGGTGACGACGGAGAAACCCAGCGACCGGAAAAACGCATGTTCGGCCACCTCCATGTAGCGGAAGAAATTCGAGTAATGCACGATGCCCGCCATGTCCGTTTCGGCGAACTCCACGCGCCGGGTGATTTTGAACTCGTACGCCATGGACGGAAATGTAGGATTCCAATTCGCGGTTGGCGACGCAAAAGCGCGGCCATTGCCGGCCACGACGGCCAGTCGTCGCCATCGTGGCCAGATTTTTGAGGGCCATTTTTTAGTTGCGCTGCGCCTCAAATTGCGGAAGTAGTTTCCGCCCATGAACATCTTAATTCGACGGCAAAGCGTCTGGCCTCTCGCCATGCTCGGCGCACTGACAATCATTGTGGCCGCACCCCGGTTTGCCGCGGCGCAAACCGCCGCCGCGGAAAAGGCCACCCGCGAGCCGGACGTCATCTACGTGCCCACACCCTACGCCGTCGTGAACAAGATGCTGGAGATGGCCGAAGTCAAGAAAGGCGACGTGGTGTACGACCTGGGTTGTGGCGATGGCCGAATCGTGGTGACGGCCGCCAAGAAGTACGGGGTCAAAGCCGTCGGCTTCGACATTGATCCGCAACGGGTCAAGGAGGCTTTGGAGAACGTCCGGTCCAACAAGGTCGAACATCTCGTGACCATCAAGCAGCAGGACATCTTCACGCTGGATTTGCGCGAGGCCAGCGTGGTGACGCTCTACCTGTTGCCGGATTTGAACGTGCGGTTGATGCCGCAACTCGCCAAGCTCAAGAAAGGGTCGCGCATTGTCTCTCATGATTTCGATATGCGCGGGGCCAAGCCCGTTCAGGTGCATAACATGAACAGCGAAAACAAGGACGGCAACGACGAGGAATACCATGGCGGCTCGCACACCATTTACAAGTGGGTCGTGCCATGGGAGGCGGAAGGATCGGCACCGCCCGCCAAGGCCGATGGCACGTCGGGCACCAATCCTTGAAGGCGCGGACTCAGGAAAGAATGGCAGCCAGGCTGCCGGGCGGCGGGGTTGGGGGCAGCCGGCGGCGGCGGTGAATTGATTGGATGCGAAGTTGACGCGGCGTTGCCGTCCGCGGAAGCTTGAACCATGAAAACATATCTGCTCCTTCCATTGATTCTGGGACTGGGAATTCAAATGTCCGCTCAATCTCCCACCGATGCCTCCGCCGTCGTCGCGTCCGGCGCGAAAGTTGAAAAGCTCGCGGGCGATTTCAAATTCACTGAAGGCCCGACCGCCGACAAGGCGGGCAACGTCTTCTTCACCGACCAGCCGAACAACCGCATCCTGAAATGGAGCGTGGACGGCCAGCTCTCCACGTTCATGCAGCCGGCGGGTCGCGCGAACGGCATGTTCTTCGACGCACAGGGCAATCTCATCGCCTGCGCGGATGAAAAGATGGAGTTGTGGTCCATCACCCCCGACGGCAAACACACCGTGCTGGCAAAGGAATTCGAGGGCAAACCGCTCAACGGGCCGAACGACGTCTGGGTGCGCGCGGACGGCAGCCTGTTTTTCACCGACCCGTTCTACAAACGCCCGTGGTGGACGCACAACGATCCGCCGCAGGGCACGCAGCAGGTTTATTTCCTGAGCGCCGACCGCAAAACGCTCAAGCGCGTGACCACGGACCTCGAACAACCCAACGGCATCATCGGCACGCCGGACGGCAAGACGCTCTACGTGGCGGACATTCGCGCCCGCAAGACGTACCGCTACGACATCCAACCCGACGGCACACTGGCCAACAAACACCTGCATTGCGAACTCGGCTCCGACGGCATGACACTCGACACCGAGGGCAACCTCTACCTCACTGGTCGCGGCGTGACCGTGTTCGACAAGGCAGGCAAACAGATTGCGCAGATTGCCGTGCCAGAATCGTGGACCGCGAACGTCAGCTTCGGCGGCAAGGATCACAAGACGCTGTTCATCACCGCGAGCACGGGGCTTTACTCGATTCAAACCAAGTATCGCGGAGCGAATGCGGCAAAGTGACGAGCTAAACCCCTCATAAAAGGGGAACCCGTCGTGACGTTGGATAAAGGGTCGGTTTGTAATCGCGCGTTGACTTCCTCATGTCAGACATCATGATGCCTGTGTGAGAACCACGTTGACGCTTGATCCGGACATCGCGGCCAAGGCAAAAAAAGGCGCCGCCAAACTGCGCAAGCCATTCAAGGAAGTGATCAACGCGGCGCTGCGCGTGGGCTTGGATGAAATCCTGGCGCCGCCCGCCGCGAAACCTTACCGCACCAAGCCGCGCCCGCTCGGTCTGCGCCGGGGCTTCAGCTACGACAACATTTCCGAACTGATCGCCGCCGCCGAGGGAGAAGACCATCAATGATCCTCGTGGATGCCAATCTTCTGCTTTACGCCGAGGACAGTTTGTCCGAACACCACGCAGCGGCCCGTACCTGGTGGGATGTCCAACTCAGCGGTTCTGAGCCGGTGGGTTTATGCTGGCCGGTCCTCAACGCCTTCATCCGCATCGGCACTAATCCCCGGCTGCACCATCGCCCGCTTACCCTCAAGGAAGCCACCGAGCGCGTGCAGAGTTGGTTCGACCAGTCGTGCGTGCGCATCGTTCAGCCAACCGAACAGCACTGGACGCTTTTTCAACAAATGCTGCGCAGCGGGAATGCGGTGGGCAACCTGGTTTCCGACGCCCACCTCGCGGCGCTCGCGGTGGAGCACAACTCCGTGTTGCACTCGACCGACGCCGACTTCTCGCGTTTTCGAGGACTCAAATGGAAGAACCCCATTGCCGGGTGAACGCAGTCATGCTCCGCAACGGCGGAATCAGCAGCGGCAGCAAACCCGACACTGACGCGACGAAGAAAGTGCCCGGCGAAGGGTTCAAACGCCACTGGCCGCCGCTCATCAAGAGGGATGCGGCGGTGAAGGCGAAGGTGGTGAAACTGTTCAACCCGTAGCTGCCGACGTGAAAACACTTCTCCTGTTGGAAGACAACGAAGAGCGAATCACCGCGTTTGAATCGGTGGTTCGCGAACTCGGTGCTGATTGGCAATTGCGTGTGTGGCGCGATGCCCCGGCAATGGTCGCCGAGTGTGAGGAGTTTTTCGACAGCACCCACCTTGTCTCGCTCGACCACGATTTGAATCCCCAGCCCGGTGCGACTCGCGACCCGGGCACGGGTTTGGACGTGGCGAAGCTGCTCGCCAGCCACTTTGCGTTTTGCCCTGTCATCATCCACTCCACAAACGCAGACCGCGCATGGTCGATGCACAACGAGTTGAGATTTGCGGGTTGGACTGTGGATCGTGTCGGGCCAATCGGTGACGATTGGGTTGGCAAACTTTGGCTGCCGAAAGCCCGCGAACTGCTGGCGTCTTCGGAGCGTCGCGAAGTCTTCCGCCGACCACATGACCATTCTGCGAGGATGCAGCGCGCTTTGCTCTCGCTCGAAGGTCTAGCCATCGGAGACGCCGTCGGCGAGATGCTCGCTTATCGCCACGCGGACGCGGCTCGAATAATTGAAAGCGGATTGCCTTCCGGCCCGTGGTTTCACACCGACGATACAGAGATGGCGCTCTCGATTGTCGAAGTGCTGAAACTTTACGGTTATGTTCATCAAGACGCCCTCGCCCGGCGATTTGCCTGGCGATTTGAGCGCGAGCCGGATCGTGGTTACGGCCGCATGACGCGAATCCAATTGAGCGAAATCATCCGGGGTGGCGACTGGCGTCAGGGCGCGGCTTCTGCGTTTGGCGGGCAAGGCTCGATGGGAAACGGCGGCGCAATGCGAGTCGCTCCGCTCGGCGCTTACTTCGCAGATGATTTGCCTCGCACGGTTGAGGAAGCGCGCGCTTCCGCACTCGTCACTCACACTCACACCGAAGGTGTTGCTGGCACGATAGCCATCGCCGTCGCTGCCGCGATGGCTTGGCGGTTGCGAGAAGACAATTCGTCGGCGCGCATTTCCAAGTTGTTCGAGGCCGTTCTCGACTCCACGCCTGAGAGCAAAGTCCGTCGCGGGATTCTCATCGCATCTCAAACACCGGTGACAATTCCAGTTGAGGCTGTCGCAAAAGCCCTCGGGAATGGTTCGCTCGTGACCGCTCCAGACACCGTGCCGTTCGCGCTGTGGTGTGCCGCACTTCACCTCGGCAATTACGTCGAATCTCTTGCGTTGACGATTTCAGGTGATGGAGACTGCGACACAAACGCCGCGATTGTCGGTGGAATTGTCGCGCTGTCGGTTGGTCAAAATGGGATTCCATTCGAATGGCGGAAACAGAAAGAGCCGCTGCCCTTTAGTAACCTCGAAGCACTGAAGGAATGAGCAACAGCGTGGAAATCGCGGCCAACGTATTGAATGCCGCCTCAATTGTGCTTGCAGCGCGAAACAGCTTGCACACTTGGTGGGTTGGAATTGTCGGTTGTGTTCTGTTTGGCCTGGTATTTTTCGGCACACATCTTTACGCAGACGTCAACCGCGGCGCGGTTGCGGCCATTCCCGTCCGTCCATCACGCGCGACATTCGTTACGGCGGCATTGCGGTTGATGATTGGTTTCACGATGACCCAAGGTAGGCGCTGGCGCGCCAACCTTGGGCTGAGGGCACAAACCCGTTGGGATTCCAAAAGGCTTCGCGCTCGCGACCAACGTCATGTTGCTTATGCAATACAAACTTGTCTTTTGTCATTCGTAGACTGCCCCGGTTATTCGGGGTTGAACGCGTTCGCTCTGTCGTTGCTGCGGCAAGACGGGCCAACCCGCATCGCCACGCTTTGCGGTAAAATAGAAATTCCCTGTTTCATCCAGGGTTTATCTGTGGCTAAATCTTCACGCGTTAAACAATGCAAGACCTTATTGCCAAAGCCACGACGCTGCTGGAAGCGTTGCCGTACATCCAGAAATTCAGCGGCGAAACGTTCGTCGTGAAATACGGCGGGTCGTTCATGGACTCGCCCGATCCTGGCGTGCGCCAGAGCGTGGCGCGCGACATTGTGTTTCTGGAAGCCGTTGAGATCAATCCGGTCGTCGTTCACGGCGGCGGCAAGGCCATCACGCGCGCGATGGAGAAGGCTGGCCTCAAAGCGAACTTTATCCAAGGGATGCGCGTCACCGACGAACCGACGGTGGCAGTGGTGGATCAAGTGCTCTCGCGTGAAATCAATCCAGAGGTCGTGGCCACCATCAATTCACTCGGCGGCGTGGCGAAGGGTTTTGCCGGACCGGAGATTTTCCGTTGTCGCAAGCTGCTGCTCGACGACAAGGAAAAGCCGGGCGCGAAGATTGACGTGGGTTATGTAGGTGAAGTCATCGGGGTGAACACCGCGCCGTTGCTGGAGTGCATTGCCCAGGGCATCACGCCGGTCATCAGTCCCACGGCGCGCGGCGAGGACGGAAAGATTTACAACTGCAACGCCGACGTGGCCGCCGCACAGGCCGCCATTGCGCTCAAAGCGAAGCGACTGGTTTTCATGAGTGATGTACCCGGTTTGATGCGCGATCCGAAAGACCCGGCCACGCTCATCGCGCATCTCCAGACGACCGAAGTGCCCGGCCTGAAAGCCGCGGGCATCGTGGACAAAGGCATGATTCCGAAGGTGGACAGCGCCGTCGCGGCGATCAAATCCGGCGTGGAGAAGGTTTCGCTCGTGGATGGCCGGGTGCCGCACGCGGTCTTGCTGGAAATATTCACGGACGCCGGCGTGGGGACGGAGGTTGTCCTTTAGCGGCCCTCACGCCTCGCGTCGGAGGCGCGCTTCACGCTGCGCCGCCGAACCAGGGGCGGGTTCGCAAGGAACTTGACCGCGCGGTGGCGTCAATGACCCGCTTGGCCAGCTTCGCATTCTCGGCGATTTGCCAGTCGAACATGCCGACCAGGATGAAATCCGCGCCGTTATTGATGGCGTGAGGGAACGCCGAACGCGGCGGCAACGCGCCCGCCGCCAGAATCTTGAAGGCGATCCAGGGCTTCTTCACTTTGGCCATGAACTCCACCACCGTTTGCGGATCGCGGCACCAGTAATTGTCGTTCTGGCCCACTGCGGCCGTCGCCCCGGTTTGCGGCGCGGTGAAGTAGTCGTGCGTGTGGAAAGTACTCTGGTAGAAATCCACGTCGAGTTTGCGGCGCTCACATTCCACCACCACGCCAAAGTCGTGGGCGGCGACACCAGCCACGCGTTTCAGCGACCGGATCAACTGCACGGTCTCGCCGACTTTCTCGAACCGGCCTTGTGCCAGAAGCCCCTCGGCGTTGTCGCCCGTGATATGAACGCCCACCGCGCCTTCATCCACCGCGCGGTGGATTTGCGAATAGCCGCCATTGGAATCGAGTCTGATTTGGGCAATCCACTTCATCTTCCCACCCCGTTTCCAGTGGTTAAAAATGTGCGAGTTGTCGTCCATCACCCAGGTATTGATGACGTTGATGCCGTTGGCTTCGGCGGTTTGGAGGGTTTCGGCGATCTTCATCTCGGTGTTGTAACGACGCATGAGGGTGGACACATAACGCAAATCGCGCGCGTGCGCGTGGCCGGAGATGAGGTTGCCGCCGAGCATGAGGCGGCTCAATTCCACACCGCCAATCCAGCCCATCGGCAGCGCTGCAGACTGCACGGTTGCCGAAGCCGCTGGTGGTTCGCCTGGCTCGGCGCGCAACAGCGCGGGCAGCGTGGCGGCGGCCAACGCGGAAGTTCTTACGAAGTCACGACGGCTGACTGACTTTTTCATGGCAGGATGTAGTTGTTGGTTCACCCGGAAGCACCCGAAGCAACAAGAGCACAGGCCAGTTTGAATTTCAACCTCGATTTTCTTACGGCAGCCTTCCTTACTGGGTTGACGGAGGTGGTTATCAATTGAATTGAAGCCCGCATCCAGAGATGCAATTCTCTCACCGTGACGAATTTGGACGCCCATGTCCTGCGAGAGAATACCGGAACTTCCGGCGTGCTGGAGTCTGCTCGCACGGCCGTGGCGGTGCTGGCGGACCACGACATCCCGCACTTGATCGTGGGCGGCGTGGCGGTGCAGGAGCACGGCTATCCGCGCGTGACAATTGACGTGGATGTGGTTGTGCCGGATGTGTTGGAGGCGGTGGAATTTCTCACGGCCAGTCTGACCGGGCCGTTCCATCGCGTGCCGGAGGTTCACGACCGGGTGGAGGACCGGCGCAACGGCGTGTTTATTGACTTGCTGCCGGCGGGAAAGGTTTTGCGACGCGGCTGCAAAGTCCCATTTCCCCAGCCAGGCAAAGTTGCCGAGGAGTTGCAGATCGTGAAGCTGGAGGAACTCATTTCACTCAAGCTGGACAGTTGGTCGAACAATCCCGCGAAACGTTTGCGCGACAAGGCGGACGTTACCGAACTCATCCTACGCTGCAAGTTACCGCGCGACCTGGCTGTGGACCCGGCGGTCAAGACACTCTACCTCGAAACATGGGACGCCCTCCAAGCCGAGCAGTGAATTCACCAGTTACTTTACGGTTCACGATTGGAAGTTCTCGATTCGCGCCGTGCGTCGTGAAGTCGAGCTGGAATCGGCAATCGTAAAACGAATCTCGTAAAATCATGAAGGAATTTGTTTCACCGCCACCGCCGATTGTCCGAAACCAATTCGAGACGATTCGCGAGTTGTTCAGCAAGAACGTGGTGCCGAGCTATGGCCGCTTTGACCTCGCGTTCAGCCACGGCTCGGGCAGTCACCTTTTCGATGTAAACGGCCGGCGTTATCTCGACCTAGGCGGCGGGATTGCGGTGTGTTCGCTGGGCCACGCGCATCCAGCGGTCACCGAGGCGCTCGTCGAGCAATCGCGCAAGCTCGTACACACGTCGAATTTCTATTATCACGAACCGCAAGGTCGCTTGGCGCAGGCGTTGGTGAATCTGATCGGTCCGGGCAAATGCTTCTTCTGCAACAGCGGCGTCGAGGCGAATGAGGGTTTGTTCAAGCTCGCGCGCAAATTCGGCCATGACGAAGGACGCTTTGAAATCATCACCACCGTGAATTCGTTTCATGGCCGCACCCTGGCCGGCATCGCGGCCACGGGGCAGGACAAGGTCAAGAAAGGGTTCGAACCAATGGTGCCCGGCTTCCGACAAGTGCCGTTCAATGACCTCGCGGGAATGCAGGCTGCCCTCTCGCCGGCAACCGCCGCGATCATGATTGAAGGGGTCCAGGGCGAAGGCGGCGTCACGCCCACCACGCCGGAATACCTGCTCGGTTTGCGACGATTGTGCGACGAGAAGAGACTGTTGCTGCTGATGGACGGCGTGCAGTGCGGGCATTTTCGCACGGGCAGGTTTCAGAGTTTTCAGCGCATTCTCGAAGGCGTGCCCGGCGGCGGACAATTTCTTCCTGATGGCCTTTCAATGGCGAAATCGTTGGGCGGCGGGTTTCCGATGGGCGCCTTCTGGGTACGGTCTCCTTACGCGGATTTGCTGGGTGCCGGCACGCACGGCACAACTTACGGCGGCTCGCCGCTGGCGTGCGCCGTGGCGCTGAAAATCCTGGAGGTGATTGGCCGCGAACAACTCGAAAAGCATGCGCGCGAGGTGGGCGAGTTCCTCAAATTCAGCCTGGAACAACTGGCAGCAAAATACCCGGGGGTCATTCAAACCGTGCGAGGGCTGGGATTGATGATCGGCGTGGAACTCGCGCCGGATATTACGAACCTGCCCGGCGATCCCGCCAAGAGCCAGGCCGTGCGGTTTGCGAGCCTGTTGCACGCCGCGGGATTGCTTACCATTCCGGCGGGCGCACAGATTCTTCGCCTGTTGCCGGCGCTCAATCTGCAACGCACCGATGCGGAGGAGGGATTGCGCATCCTGGAATCGGTGATTGCCAAATTGGCCGCCTGAGCCGATACAGACAGAGGTGGCAGCACTGGTTTTGACATGAAACATCTCCTGAGCATTGAACAACTCACTCGCACGGACATGGAGAAAATCCTGGCCGACGCCGCGGTGATGAAACGCGAGCGGGGCCGGCATGCGGCAATGCCGCTGAGCGGCCAAACCTGGGCGCTCATCTTCTCCAAATCCTCCACGCGCACGCGCGTGTCGTTCGAAGTCGGCATCGCCGAACTGGGCGGGCGGCCCATGTTCCTGAGCGCGGTGGACATTCAACTGGGCCGCGGCGAACCGGTGAAAGACACGGCGCGGGTGCTGGGCCGCATGGTGCATGGCGCGATCTTTCGCACGTTCGCGCAACGCGACGTGGAGGAATTCGCCAATTACTCGGGCATCCCCACGATCAATGCGCTCACTGACGAGGAACATCCCTGCCAGATTCTGGCGGACGTTTTAACGATTGAGGAGAAGTTTGGTCCGATGGCGGGCAAGGTGGTGGCCTTCATCGGGGACGGCGCGTGCAACGTGGCCAACTCGTGGATATTTGCGGCGGCAAAACTGGGCTTTGAATTGCGCATCGCCGCGCCAGAGGAGTTTCAACCGGCCCCTGCCCTGCTGAAGCGCGCCGGCGGAAGTGTCGTTTGCACGGCGGATTTGGAATCCGCCTCCCGCGGCGCCGATGTGCTTTACACGGACGTCTGGGTTTCCATGGGCAAAGAGGACGAATCCGCCGAACGACTCAAGGCGCTGGCGGGCTATCAGATTAATCAATCGGTTGTGAAGCTCGCCAAGCCTGGCGCGCTCGTCATGCACTGCCTGCCGGCGTATCGCGGCAAGGAGATTGATGACGAAACCTTCGAGGCACACGCCGATACGATCTTCACACAAGCGGAAAACCGATTGCACGCGCAGAAGGCGATTTTGCAGTGGGCGGTGTTGTGAGCGATTCTGAGCCAACCCAGTCCAAGCCGGCATGGACGCGCAAACGAAAGTTGAAGCTGGCACTCTTGATCCTGTTGCTCGTCGGCGGCGGGACCTGGGTTTGGTTACGTACCACCTATCCCTATGGCATCAACCACTGTTGTGCTGCCGGAATTGGCTCGGTACTCCGAGCTCACGCTGAAAACAGCGACGGATGGTTCCCGAAAGGCAAATCCTCGCCTGAAGCGTCCTTGAGTCAACTCTGCGACGAAGATGAAAACCATCTCGCCTGGGTTCGGGGAAAGAGTGTGAAGTTGAAGGTCGCGGAAGCAGTTTGGCAGGAGCAAGGCGAACTGTCGCCCGAAACGTGCGGCTGGCATTACGTCGAAGGACTTCGTGATTCTGACGATCCTGAAATTGCCATCGCCTGGGACAAGGCGTGGGGATTGGGTCATACCGGCCAACGCATTCGCGGATTTGGGAGGGAAGTCATTCTTGTGGATGGTTCGCATCGGGGAATTCTGAACAAGGACTGGCCCAAGTTCGCCTTGGAGCAGCGCGAAAAGCTCGCCAAAGTCATGGCTTCCCGCGACGCCAACGATCCACCAATTCGCTGGAGCGACGAAGAGTCATTTGGGCCAAACCAGTTTCCGGCGGCTACTCGGTAACCGAGTTGTTCGTGCGGCGCGGCTCATCGCCGAGCCAACTCCAATCCTCCACCACCGCCCTTACATGATCCGCTCACGGCGGGGCGGCGGCGCTTTGACAAACCTGGTTTCGCGCAGATAGATCGGTTCCAGTTTATCACCCGCGACAAATTCCGTTTGTCCCAGCCCCAATCGGCCCAGCGCGGCTGCGCGCGGAAAGATGACTCGCCCTTGCGGAAACCAGCGGGTCACTTCGGGTCCAATCAGCAACTCACCCGCCTGTTCACGCGCACGCACCTCCGCGAGCGTGGCGAGCCGTAACGGGGTGGTTGCGCGTCGTACCTCCGCGCTGAGTTCAAAGCTGGCGGCGTAGTATTCCTCGCGTTGCGCGTCAACGACCACGCAGCATCGGCCCGTGATACCCTCCGCTTGCGCCTGCGCCGCCACACAATCTGCGCTACTCAAGCCAAGCAACTTCACGCCCGTCGCGAGCTGCCAACCCTGCGCCAGGGCGATGGCCAGGCGGATTCCGGTGTACGAACCCGGGCCAAGGCCGAGGGTCACACATTCGATCTGTTCGCGTTGCAGCCCCGCTTGTTGCAACGCTTCCTCCACCATGCCCAGGGGCTTCATCGTGTGGCCGGGGGAGGCTTCGACAATTTCAGAAACCGTGGGGACCGCAGATGAGTCGCCGATCACCACCGCCACGCTTCGTTGCGGCGAAGAAAACTCAAGCGCCAGAATCTTCATAGGTGATTCGCCGCTCGTTGTCATTCAACACCTCGATCTGCACGCGCCGCATCATCCGCGCACTGCAGGTTTTAGGTTTTAGGTTGGAGGTTGGAGGTTCATCACCAAACCAGCGTTCCGCCCACTCGATCACGGCCACGCCGTCCGGCTGAAGGTACTCTTCCAGTCCGGCGGCGACGATTTGCTCCGGTGATTCCAATCGGTACAAATCGAGATGAAACAAGCGCCACCGCCCGCCGCGATACTCATTCACCAGCGTGAACGTCGGGGAATGAACGCGTGCGGCGATGCCGAGTCCGCGGGCAAGCCCCTTCACCAATTGCGTCTTGCCCGCGCCAAGGTCACCCGACAAGGCAATGACCAGTCCGGCTGGCGCTTCGCGTCCCCAACTTTCCCCCAGCGCCTCGGTTTCAGCGGGACTATGAGAAACGACTATGGCCATGCTCACGCTTCAGCGTTTCGCTGAATTATTTGCGGTGTTTGGAAGGAAGCTCCCCAGACAGTTGGTCGCGTGTGGCTTGCAGGCTCACTTGGCGAAGAGCGCGTCCATGTCCACAGTGAACTCCGGCAGCGCCGTGCAGGTCAGTTGGCCACCCGGCCCGTGGAGAATGTGTTCGGCATATTCTCCGTCCCCAGCCTGCCGGTGAACTTCAACCTGCTTTTCCGGGCCAAGCACGAGCCAGCATTCCTTCACTCCGGCACTCGCGTAAGCGCGGAGTTTAGACCAGTCGTAATCATGGCTGGTAATGCACACCTCAATAACCAGTTCAGCCGTGTGCGGATGGTCGTGCCAGAAATCTTCCTGCCGTCCTCGGATTACCGCAATATCCGGCTCCGGTTCAGAATCTTCGCAGGTGACGGGTTGCTCGCTGGAAATGAAACAGCCGGATAAAGCAGCTTCATGCAGCAACTGTATAAGCTGCCGCACCAATGCACTGTGCAGAGGGGACTTTGACATTTTCGTATAAACGAATCCGTACAACAGTTCGGTGTTCTTGGGAATCAGGCCCGCCTCGCCCAGCGCGCGATAGGCCGCGACGGATAGTGGCCAAACCTCGGCGCCGCGTAAGGGTGTGCGTGGATGCTCAACCGCTTTCATGTTCCCCGAAACTCTAACTCAACCCACCCCGCCGGCAAGGTTCGAGTTCGTCGGCGGCGCAAAATGAACATATCCGTCGGCGTTCAGCCGATGCGCGCCAGCCTTGTCGCGGATGGTGATGCCCTGGCCGGTCACAATCTTGCCGATGCAACTCAAACGGAGCTTTGGGAATTGCTTCTGCCAGGCATCAAGCAATGGCACCGCGTCCTTGCCCGCCACCGTGAACAACAACTCAAAATCCTCGCCGTCCGTCAGCGCGGCGGCGAAAGGCGGTTTGGCGGTGTCGCCGGCTTTGGCCCCCAGTCTGGCGGCGCGGCTGATGGGAATGGCGCGCTTCAGCAATTCGGCTCCGACTCCGCTTGCGTTGAGGATGTGGCGCAAGTCGCCCGCCAAACCGTCGCTCACGTCCATGAGCGCGTGAATGGAAAAGAGCCCGGCCAGCCAGCGCGCTTCAGCCAGACGCGGCTCGAAATCGAGATGCTTGCCGGCCATCGAACCGCCCAGTTCGCCGGTCACGAAAATCGCGTCGCCCGGTTTCGCGCCCGAGCGCAGCAACAGTCTTCTGCGGGGGACGAAGCCGATCAACGACACGGAAACAAGCATACGCTCCGGATTGGTGGTCGTTTCACCTCCCACGACTGCCACACCGTGTTGTTGTGCCAGCGCGTTGAGGCCCGCATAAATGCCTTCAATGAACGAAACCTCAAATTTTGCCGGAAGGCCAAGTGTGACCAGTGCCGCTGTAGGGGTGCCGGCCATTGCCGCAATGTCACTCAGGCACCGGGCCAGTGCCTTGTGGCCGATCTTCTGCGGCGGCGTGTCCCTGGTGAAATGAATCCCCTCGACCACCGCGTCGGTTTTGAACAGCAGCAGACGGTCTTTCGCGCCAACCTCAAGCACGGCGCAATCATCCCCCGCCCCGACGACCACGGTTTCGTTGCCGGGCAGCGCGCGGGTGAGACGTCCAATTAACTCGAACTCGTTCATGTGGGACCCGGCATCCGATTGGCCCATTCGCTCAAGCCGAGCATAACCAGATTGGCGGCGTTGAACGCGGCATGAGTGGCGATGGGCGCGAGCAGATTGTCAGTGGCTTCGTATAACAACGTCAGCGCAATCGCCAGCACCAGCAAAGGAAGCAAGGTCAGCAAATTCCCGTGAATCACGGCAAACAAGACCGAAGTGCCCCACAAGGCCGCGCGCGGAAAGCCCGCGCGCTTGATGCCCGGATACAAAATGCCACGAAAGAGAATTTCCTCCGCCACCGGGGCGAGGACAATCGCAATGATGCCGAGCACCACCGTGCCACGCCAACTGGCGGAGTCGCGCAACGCCTGGATGGCCTGCTGCTCCACCAGTTCAAGCTCCAGGCGCGACATGAATTGCCCGGCCAGCCATTGCAACCCCCAAGCCAGTGGCAGGAAGAGCACCGCGACGAGCACGCCCAGCAAGAGCGCGCGGTTCCGCGCATGGTTCAAACCAAAGGCTTCACTCCAACTCAGGCCGTGTTCCCGGACATAAAAAACGATGAGGATCAGCGCCGCCCCATGGAAACTCAGCGCCGCCACGACGGCCCGCCACACAAAATGCTCCTCGCCCAACTGAAAGACTTTGCGCGCGATCAACAGCAGGGTCATGCCGACAAACATGCAGAGAAACACGCCCAGGAAAAGGCGCAGGGTGGCTTCAAGTTTCCACGGTTTCTCGGACAGCACGCGCGGACGATAGCGATTCAACCGGGCAGTGACGACGCAAATTTGCGGAGGCGGAATTCTCCTTCCGAGTTCCGAGGCCGTCGCTTGCCACATGACAAATGGGCGACTCTTTGCGTCGGGACGAGCGTGGGAACGTGTGAAAGTTAAGGGTGAGCACGTAAGCCGGCAGTTCAAGGCTTCACGGCTGGCGCAGGCGGAAAAAAGCGGTGGAGTTCGTGGCCGGCAGGCTCAGGACATAACAGCCTTCCTCCACCTGCGGCGGCGCGTCCACGGCCTGCCAGTTTGGCGGCGACAAACTGGCCGTTGTTTCCACCACGTAATTGGTCGCACCCACTGACCAATTCAGCCGCACGTCGGTCCCGGCCCGTTCGGCCGTCAGCTTGAAGCCCGGCAACACTTCCGCCCGCAGCACTTGCAGCCCCCAGCGGCCATCGGCCACACAGACGTAGTCTCCCCCCAACGCCACGGCGAACGCGTTGCCGGGCGTGTCGTAGCTGCCTGCGCACGCAAGATTGGTCGGGTTGCTGATGTCGATCACCTGTAGCCCAGCAGCCTCATCCGCCACGAAAGCGTAGTTGCCCGATACCGCCACGCCCAAGGCACGACCGCTGGTGGCAAGACCGCCTACCCTCAGCGGGTTGGCGGGATTGCTCACGTCAATCACCTGCAAGCCATGGTCGTCGTCCGCCACGTAAGCGAAACTCTCTGAAACCGCAACGTCCCATGCAGTTCCGGTGGTGTTGTAGCCGCCCACCCGCACGGCGTTGGTTGGATTACGGACGTCTATCACCTGCAAGCCATCGCCCGCGTCCGCAATGTAGGCGTAGTTGCCCGACACGGCCACGCCCTGTGCGTAGCCGGTAGTGTCCAAGCCGCCCACAACCTGCGGGTTGACCGGATCGGCAATGTTGAGAACCTGCAACCCCGCCTCGCCGCTCGCCACGTAAGCATGATCCCCGGAAAGGGCGATGCCTTGGGGAAAACCACTCACCACAGCGGCCCCCATGCGCACCGGGTTGTCCGGGTTGCTCACGTTGAAAACGTCCACAAACCGAGACGAGGGCGATCCCAACTGCAATCCGCCCACGTAAGCGAAATTGCCCGCCACGGCGACGGCCCAGATTTCCCGGTTGGATGTCATCGTCGAGTAATGCCCCCGCTGAATTAGATTGGTTGGATTGCTGAAGTCAATGATGCGCAAGCCAGCCTTCCAATCGGCGAGATAGGCAAAATTTCCCGATGTGGCGATGTCATACGCATTCCCGCTGGTGTCAAAGATTCCGACACGCTGCGGGTTGGCCGGATTGCTGATGTCAATCACCTGCATGCCAGCGTCCACATCGGCCACGTAAGCATGATTAGCCGAGAGCGCAACATCGGAAGCAAAGCCGGTCGTATCGTACCCGCCCAAGCGCACTAGGTTCGTCGGATTGCTGGCGCTCAACACTTCCAGTCCGGCAAAGCCATACGCTACATACGCATGCTGGCCTGCTAACACTATGCCGGAGGCATCGCCGGTGATCGAGTAGCCACTCACGCGCACGGGGTTGGTCGGACTGCTGATCTCAATCACCTGCAATCCGGCAAAATCATCGGCCACATAAGCGTAGTTACTGGCGAGGGCAACATCTACTGCAAAGCCAGTGGTGTCATAGCCACCCACACGCACGGGGTTGGCCGAGTTGCTGAGGTCAAGCACTTCCAACCCTGCACCCGCGTCCGCTACGTAGGCATAACCACCTTGGAGGGCGACCTCAACTGCGGTGCCGCTGGTGTCATAACCGCCTATGCGAACCGGGTTGGCCGGATCCGCGATATCAATCACCTCCAAGCCAGCAAGTCCAAACGTTGCGTAAGCCGTCGTGCCTGCAATGGCGAGACCATGACCATCGCCGCTGATTTGGACACTACCAACCTGCACCGGATTGACCGGATTGGCGAGACTGACCACTTGGAAGCCGGAGAAATCCGCCAAATAAGCGTAATCCGCCAACAACGCAATCCCAGTCGCAGAACCGTTGAGGTCATAGTGCCCTGCCCACGCTGGGTTGGCCTGATTGCTGATGTCAACCACCGCCATAGCCGGGCCTGGAGACATTAACAGGTAAGCATAGTTGCCGGATATGGCCACTCTGACTACCTGGCCGCGCGGATAGCCCGGCCACTGACCGGGTCGGCTCAATTCGACCGTTTGCGCAAAAGCCTGGGTGAGAAACACCGCCACCAGCAGCACATGGCTCGCGATGCCCGGCAGGCTAAGGAATTCAGATCCGTAGCGCGCTTGCGGATGTTCCTCGGGCTGACAAGCCGCCCGCTCCACGAATACGTTTGGCTTGGATTCCACCGCACACACTCCTGCTGATGAGAGGTCACAGCCCGCCAACCCGGACGACGCGCGGCCCCCGGCTAAGGGGTTGAGGAACTCCGGGCACCTTGTATGCGCTGAACTCTCCACCTGCTACGAGTAATCCGTTAGGCGCGACCGCAAGCGCTCGCACAGTGTTGTCTGCTCCAAGCTGTGAAACCTGCGCCTCTGGCCCGGGTCGGAACAGATCATCTAAGGTCCCGTTGCTGCCGTGTAAGCGAGCAATGTGGTTGCCTTTGACCGATGTAAACTGACCGGCGATGAGGACCTGGCCGTTGAGTTGAACGGCGACGGAATAAACTGTCGGGTCTGTACCGCCAACTGCGCTTTGCGGATCGAAGCCGGTGTCCAAATTACCATCCGCGTTCATACGCGCAATGCGGTTGCGCGAAAAAGTACCGACGAATGTGAAGTTGCCACCGATGACGACTCTGTTGTCCTTATCCGAAGCGACTGACCGAATCGGGCCGTTGGGCGTGCTTGGATTGAAGGTGTTGTCCAAGCCACCACTGGCAGTGAGCCGGGCAATTCGGTTGCGGCCACTGCCGGCCACAGTCGTGAAGTCGCCTCCAATCAGGATCAGGTTGTTCGGCTGCAATGCAATCGAATACACCACCGGAGCCGCGCCGCCGGTTACGTTGGGATTGAACCCGGTATCCGGGCTGCCATCGGCATTGAGCCGCGCAATTTGATTGCGCGTCTGCCCGGCGACGGTCGTGAACGCGCCACCCAAGATGATCTTTCCATCTGCCGGTTGCGCGACAATTGAAAGAACCGTGGGCGTCGTTCCGCCACTGACGCCGGGATTGAAAGTGTCCATCAAACCACCGCTGTCGAAACGCGCAATCCGGTGACGTGTAAAGCCACTCACACTCGTAAACGTGCCGCCGATGAGCACTTTGCCATCCGATTGCACGGCGATGGTATGGACCGTCCCATTCGCGCCCGAACCCGGGTTGAAGCCGGTGTCCAGAGTGCCATTGACGTTGAGCCGGGCAATCCGGTTGCGGCCATTACTGCCCACCATGGTGAAGTCGCCGCCGATGAGCACCTTGCCGTCGGGTTGCACGGCCACCGCCCGCACCGTGCCGTTGGGCGCGTCCGGGGTAAAGGTTGTGTCCAGTGTTCCCGGGCGGAAGCCGCCAGTCACCAATGGAAGCAAGTTAGCCGCTGCGAAAATTGCGAGTGGATTGGTCTTCATAGTTAGCAGATTACGCAACCCCCTTGGCGAGTTCTTTCTCTTACCTGCCCTCCACTCCCAACCGCAACGCCAAAGCGCCTTTCGCCGTACAGGCTTGGGTCGCTCGGACTCTAATCCACGGACGTTTTGACTTCCACTGAAATTTATTCACAACTCACAACCGGAAGGCGAACTCCTCGAACTCCTTTGCTTCGCTCCGGTTGGCGGGCTATGCTGGCTCTGTCCCGAATGAAACACGCGGCCCTTTACCTGTTCGCACCTATGCTGGCGCTGGCTTTGGCGTCGTGCATAAGAAAACCGGATCAACCCCAAACCAACTCCATCGTGACCACCAACGCGACCCCCACAGTCCACTCGCACACCAACCGTCTCGCCCACGAAAAATCCCCCTACCTTCTCCAGCACGCGCACAATCCCGTGGACTGGTATGCGTGGGGCGAGGAGGCCTTCGCCAAGGCGAGCGCGGAGAACAAACCCATTTTCCTGAGCATCGGTTACTCAACGTGTCATTGGTGTCACGTCATGGAGCGCGAATCGTTCGAGGACGAGAAGATCGGCGCGTTCCTCAACGAACATTTCGTGAGCATCAAAGTGGACCGCGAAGAGCGACCGGACGTGGACAAAATCTACATGGCGTTCGTGCAATCAACAACTGGCTCGGGCGGCTGGCCGTTGAACGTCTTTCTCACGCCGGATCGCAAGCCGTTTTTCGGCGGAACCTACTTTCCGCCGGATGACCGTTACGGGCGCGGCAGCTTTCTGTCGGTGCTCGAGCAAATCGTGAAGGTGTGGCTGGAACGCCACGGCGAAGTCACTGCCTCCGCCGATGAAATCCACGCCCGCCTCGAGGCCGCCACGGGCAGGGTCGCCGCGTCAAATGTGGCGCTGACGCCGGAGGTGTTGCGCCGGGCGGGCGCGATGTTCAAGGACGCGTACGACCCGCGCCACGGCGGTTTCGGGAGCGCGCCAAAATTTCCCCAGCCCAGCCAGCCCGCGTTCCTGCTGCGCTATGCGAAACGATTCAAGGACGCCGAGGCCGCGCGCATGGTGCTGCACACCTGCGAGCGGATGGCGGCGGGCGGCATTCACGATCAACTCGGCGGCGGGTTTGCACGGTATTCCGTGGACGCGGAGTGGCTCGTGCCACACTTCGAGAAAATGCTCTACGACAACGCGCAGCTCACCCAGCTCTATCTCGATGCGCATCTCGTGAGCAGCGAAACACGGAGTGATGGAGTGATGGAGAAATCGAGTGATGAAAGAAACAGCCCTCCAGCACTCCAACACTCCAGCACTCCTTTTGCCTCCGTCGCCGGCAACATTCTGGCTTACGTTCTTCGCGACATGACGCATCCCGAGGGGGGATTCTACTCCGCCGAAGACGCGGACAGCGAAGGGCACGAAGGCAAGTTCTACTGCTGGACACACGAGGAGTTGTCGAAGCTGCTCTCGCCGGAGGAATTCAATGTGGCTGCGGCTTACTTTGGCATTACGAAGGAGGGAAACTTCGTTGATCACAGCCATCCCACGCCGCTGGCGGGACAGAATGTGTTGAGCATCGTGAATCCCGAAGTGACGACTGCCGACCGGCCGTTGCTTGAGGCGGCAATGCAGAAGCTGCGCGCGCTCCGTGCCAAACGCATTCGCCCGCACCTCGACGACAAAATCCTCGCCTCTTGGAACGGCCTGATGCTCGGCGCGTTCGCGCGGGCCTACGCGGTGCTGGGCGATGAAACCTATCGCAATGCGGCGGAAAAGAACGTGGCCTTCATTCAGGCGAAGCTTTGGGACGGAAAAGCGAAGACACTCTACCACCGCTGGCGCGACGGGGAGCGCGACAACGTGCAGTTGCTCGAAGCCTACGCCTTTCTGCTCGATGGGGTGATTCAACTGTACGAAGCCACAGTGGAAGCCAAGCACCTCGATTTTGCCATCGTGCTCGCGGAGGTCATGATCGCGAAATTTCACGATTCAGAGAACGGCGGCTTGTGGCAGACCGCCGCCGACGCCACGGATCTCATCCTAAGAGTGAAGGATGATTACGATGGCGCCGAGCCTTCCGGAAACTCCGTCGCCACGCTCGCTCTGTTGAAACTGGCCGCCATCACGGGCCGCGCGGATTTTCGCACGCTGGCGGAAGCCACCTTGCGTATGTTTGCCACGCGTCTGGAGAAAATTCCGCAAGCCGTGCCTTACATGCTGCACGCGCTGGATTTCTGGCTGGAAGAACCGCACCGCGTTGTTATGGCCGGCGATCCCCACTCCGCCAAAGCCCACGACCTGATCCACGCCGCGCACGCGGTCTATCAACCAAACAAAGTGGTTCTGGGCAACTCCGGCGCCGTCGAGGAATTCGCCAAATCCCTGCCCGCGCAAGACGGCCCGGTGGTTTATCTCTGCACGGGCAATGCCTGTCAGCCGCCGACCGACAAGCCGGCAATGATTCAGGAAATGTTGCGGTGATCACTCATGGATGCGGCAGAACATCGCTCTGACTCCGGCTTGGCCACGCATCAGTCCAGCCGTGCCAGGCCGCGTTGAATGGCCGTGGTGGCGGCTTGTGTGCGATCCGCCACCTCCAGTTTTTCCAGAATCATCTTTACGTGATTCTTCACCGTGTTCTCCGCCAGGTTTAGTGTGCTGGCAATTTCCTTGTTGCTCTGGCCTTTCACGATCAATTGAAGCACGTCCAACTCGCGCGGCGAAAGGCCGGGCGCGGCGCGGCGTTGGGCCAGTCGTGCGGTAATGTCCGCCGGCAAGCGGTAGGTACCGGCATGGACGGCGCGAATGGTTTCCAGCAACGGCTCACCGTCGGTGTTCTTGAGCAGATAACCGGCCGCGCCGGCCTCCAGCGCCCGGCAGATGTCTTCGTCGTTGTCGTAAGTCGTGAGCACGAGCACACGGGCGGCGGGAAAGCGCTGGCGGATGACCGCCGTGGCTTCAGCGCCACTCAGGCCAGGCATGCGCAAATCCATGAGAGTGACGTCGGGTTGATGTTCGGCAAAAGCCTGAATGGCTTCCGCGCCGCCGGCTACTTCGGCCACCACGATCATGTCCGGCTGGACTTCGAGCAGGCTGCGCAGGCCCATGCGCACGACCAGATGATCGTCCACGAGCAGAATGCGCATCTGGTTTCGTCTCATGCGGAGAGGGAAACGCTGACGGTGACCGCCGTCCCGCGTCCGGGCTGGGTATCGAGTTCGAGTTGTGCGCCAATCTGCGCGGCGCGTTCCTGGATGCCCCGCCAGCCGAAATGCCCGTTGCCATTGGACTTCAATCGCTCCGGGTCAAAGCCCACCCCATCGTCGGCGATGAGCAATTGCACCCGCCCCGGTTCGTGACTCAAGGTCAGGTGAATGTTTCGTGGACGCGCGTGACGCACGGCGTTGACCAGGCATTCCTGACCGATGCGCAACAAATTGGTTTCAACGGCTTCCGGCAGGCTTATTGCCGGACGCTGGACTTCACAATGCAGTTCGATGCCCGTCCCGACGGTGATGTGGCGCGCCAGCTCGGGCAAGGCGTCGGATAAACCGCCACGCTCAAGCTCCTGCGCCCGCAGGTTCATCAGGGAGCGCCGCAACCCCTCGCGGCCGTAGCGGACCATTTCACGCGCGGTGTCCAGTTGCACGCGGGCGGCATTCTCCTCCTGCGGCAGGCGCGTGCTCAGGGCGTCAAGCTGAAAGCCGAGGCCGGAAAAGCTCTGGGCCAGGGTATCGTGCATCTCGCGCGCCATGCGGTGACGTTCTTCGAGCACCGCCTCGCGCTGAACTTTTTCGAGAATGACCGCCGCCTGTTTTGCCACGCGCCGCCGGAGCATCACCACCCAGCCGCTCGCCACCAGCGCCACGCCCAGCAAAACTCCGAGCACGAGCACGAAACGTTGCGTCGAGAAGCCCGACGGGGCGGAGAGCACGGTGATGTCCGCGGGAGAACGCAGCAACAATTCCATCTCCAGTGGATGAGCGCGAAAGCGCGGGCCTGAGAAATTGGAATCGTCCACGCGGCAAACACCGGTGAGCCGCAGGATGCTCCCGTGGCGCAGGGGCGGGGGCGATTGCGGCAGCCGCGCGCGAAAGACCGTGTCGCCCTCGCCCCGTGAGATAACGTCCCGCTCTGCTGGGTCGGATGCCCCATTCTGCACATTTATCTCACGGGGCGAGCCCATGACCAGCACCGACTCCTCGCCGCCTTTCAACACATCGAGCAACCTGGCCTCAAGCGTCACCAGGTTCGCGTCGTTCGTGCCTTGTAGCACTTCGGCCACTGAACTGACAACCGGTTCGGGGGGCGATTCCCTTCCGACAACGCGGAAATCCGCATCCTCCAGGAACGCACCGAAACGTCCCATCGCCGGAAATCCCACCGCCTCGACCAGGTCGCCAGCGGCCACGATATTGGTCTGCGGGGTTCGTATCAGCAACCCGTCGGTGGCATCACGCAAGAACAGCGCCTCGCCCGGTTGCTGGTGGGTCACGGTTCCGCGGACTCGAACGCGATGCCCAGCAATGCCGTCGAGGTTGAACCGGAGCAGTGAACCGGTCGCAACGAGCGGCTGATTGAAAGGGTCTGCCGGCGGCGACACTTCGACACGCAAATCGCCCGGCCGGCTGACGAGGATGGTTGGGGAACGCAACTGCCGGCGCGTATTGATGTAGCCGGCGGCCAGCCCCGTCACGCGCGCGCGCGCGTCCACCATTGATGGCAGGTTGGTCATGCCGGGCACCACCAACTCGACGTCCAGCTTGCGCGGTCCCAGGGCGACCTTCAGCAACATGCACTGGCGACGTTCATGCCACGCGACCGAACGGACGATGCCGGAGATTTGAACGCGCTCATAGTGGAAGCGGCCGGAGAGCAACTCGTCATAAGTCACCGTAACCGGATGAGGCAACTCGGCCCGGCCGAGCCGTTTCACTTTGGCGGACATGACGCCGGATAGGAAGAGGCCGGGGTAGCTCAAACCCTCGATGAGCACTTCCTCTCCGGGTGTGAGCGAAAAGACATCCTGATCGCTGTGCGTCAGAAACGTGCCGCCCGTTTCATCCTGGACGAAAACCGAGGCGCCGGGATTGCGCGCCGTGACCACGCCACGCAGCCGCACCGGAATCTGGTTGGCCGCTTCCGCCGCCGACAGCGAGCGGAGCTGCGCTGCGTTGGTCAGAATCAACGGGGCGGTCTGCGCCGGCACGTCGGCCAGCGACCAGACTGTGCCCAAGGCGATCAGCCAGCGACCAGACCAGGAATGCCATCGCTTGCGCATGTTCAACTAAGGCAGTATAGGTTTTTTGGGCGAAGTGACACTAGCTCGAAAGAGCTATAGACGAACGCGAAATCCAGGCGGTAAACTCCGCGCTCAATTGTCGGTTCGCAACCGACCCAGTGTTTATGACGCGCATCCAGCCATCTCGCATCGGGCGAACGGGAATCCAAGAGAGATTCCGCAGAGCTTTCACTTTGATTGAATTGCTGGTCGTCATCGCCATCATCGCCATTCTGGCGGCCATGCTCCTGCCCGCGCTTTCCAAGGCCAAGGACAAGGCCCGCCGCACGAGTTGTCTGAACAACCTGCATCAGCTCGGGCTTGGCGGACACATGTACGCCAGTGATAACGGCGACAAATTGCCCACCGTTTACAAGACGGCGTCTTCCTTCACCACTTATTGGGTTCGCGACGGCAATTATTACAATCTCGGTTTGTTGTTTGAGCACAAGTACGTCACCACGCCGCACTCTTTCTATTGTCTGTCCCGGACAGTGCGTCCAAACGAGGTCCTGGCCTACGACGGCCCCGGCAATATCTGGACCAACACGCGCGTGCGCTGCTCCTATCCCGCCCGGCTTGGAGAAGCGGACGGCCTGCCCATGACCGGCGCGACCCACCAGTGGAAACTCCAGGACTACGTCAAAAAGGTCATCTACAGTGACTTTGTGGGCGTGGTGGGATTTCAGGGCGGTGGCATTACTGAGGGACACATTTATCCTGTGCATGAAGGGCGCGGCTACAACCGATTGTTCGGGGATGGCTCCGTCCGATGGACCAAACCGGGCCCGCTCACCAAATTGATCAGTGCCGCCACGCCCAGCCCGGTGCGTCAAATGCAATACTTCCAGGAATTGGATATTCTCCCCTGACCTTTCAAACAAAACCTCAACCCGCATCATCACCCTATGCAAACTGCAATCCGCACCGTAATTCTCACGCTGGCGTTCTGCGCTGCGTGGTTCACCTCAACCATTTCGGCCCGAGCGGCCATCGAATCGAACTTCGACGATCAGGTTTATCCCGGTGAGGCCGGTAACGGCTGGGTCGGCGGCTGGCAACATTCTGTCGGCACACCCGTGACTCAGACCGATAATCCGCTGGACGGCGCGACGCCCTATATCCGGCTCGATGCGACCGGCGCCGCCACGCGCAATTTCATGCGGCAATTCGAATCCGGCGGAGGCGTGAATCCCGCCGCGCCCTACTATGTCCGGTGGAAATTCCGCCTGATTGATGTCGAATTTGAAGCCAACTTCACCGTGTTCAATGACAGGGCGCATTTCTTTGGACGCAGTGCTCCCCGCCTTGCTGCGAGCACGGACGCCTCGATCAACTGGTCCATTATGGCCACTGGAGATGCTCATGCCACTGGCGCCTCAGCCGGAAAGACTTTTTGGATTTTCGACAATGTGGAAGGCAACGGCACCTTCAATCTGGCGAATCACGTGGATACTTTGGTTCCCCTGGTGCCCGGCGACATTTACGCGTTCGAGGTGTTGGTGGACCCGCAACAACTAAGCTACACGGTCGCGATCACGAATGAGACCAGCAGCGCCTCGTTTCGAAGCGGCGCACCGCACCGTTTCCGTAATCTGTCGGCCGTCGGCGAAGCCCACACCCATCTGCATTTTGGCGTTCAGGGCAGCGCAGCCGCCGAGGTGCGGGGGTTTGACTTTGACGCGGTTTCCATCGTGGCCTGGCCCGGTCCGTTGCTCGAAAACGTGATTCCAAACGCATACGCGATTCACAGCCCCACTGGGGGAATCCACTTTGACATCGTGGCGCTGGACCCCGTGGCGGAAGGAGACATCGGCCTCACTTTGAATGGGTTGGATGTGAGTGCCCAGTTGGTCATTACCGGGCCGGAAACACACCGCAGCGTTTCCTATTCTGATCTCGTTGACGACGCCGTATATGAGATGACCATCACGGCCACCAACGCTTCGGGCGCACGCAGTTTGACCCGGACGTTTTACACCGCCACCGCTCCGTTTACCCTTTATGATTCTGAAGGATTTACAAGTGATGTGTTGTATCCGGTCGGTCCGTTGCAGTCAGTCACACACGGCAACGCCACTTGGGAAGCCCTCGCCAGCGAGTCCGCGGACATCGTCAACATCGGCGACCCGCAGGGCAAGGTGCTCGAGCGCCTGAACATGGGCGCCGCCCGGGGCGACTATGTGCATTTTCAGCCGATTTCCTCCGGCACCATCATCATCGAATTCGATGCCTGGGTTTCCTTCACTTCGGGGCGGACCTTCGACATTTCCTTGCATCCGCTCGGCTCCAGCACCACGACGATGGCGAGTTTCGTCGGCTGGGGTGCGGTGGCGGAGCAGTTGGCTTATTATGACAACGCCAACTGGCAACCGGCCGCCAATCTGGAAACCGACTGGCATCACTGCAAGCTCGTTCACTACCTCAGCGGTCCTGCGGCCGGCCGTTATGACATCCTGGTGAACGACATACCCGTGGCCGAAAAGATTCTCTGGCGCAATGTCGTTCCCGGCACTCCGCTCAGCCGGGTGCGATATGCGAGCGACGCGAGCGCGCCCGCGCTGCAGTATGGACGGATTGACAACCTGGTGATCATCGCCGCGCCGGAAGACCCCAACGCCTTCCCGCCGCCGGCCATCGTCAACTTCAGTCCCGTGGAATACACCGTCATTCGCCCGGAGGAAGGCCTTCAATTTGAAGTCACCTCCGCCCTCCCGATTACGGCCTCTGACATCACCGTGCTGGTAAACGGCACCGACGTGTCCGATGAACTGACGGTGACCGGGGGCGCGAACCAACTGACCGTATCCTACGACGGACTGCTGGCCGGACGGCAGATCGTGGAAATTTCCGCCGTCAACGGAGCCGGCCCGGTGAATGTGACGCGAAGCTTCTATGCCACCGTGGAGCCGCTCACCATCTTCGATGCCGACGGCTTCAACAGCGAGACCGTCTATCCGCTGGGTTTTCTTCAGGCTATTGAGCACGACGGCAGTATCTGGGCGCCAGCGGTGAGCCCGTCCGAAATCGTGGACGCGGGCGGCGCGCAAGGCAAGGCGCTGCGCCGGATGCAAATGGGAACGGACCAGGTTGACTATTTGAACTTCCCCCCCGTCGCCTCGGGCATTCTGACCATTGAGGTGGACGCACGGGCCTCGGTGATCAATGCGCGCACGATGGATTTCTGTCTCATGCAGATCACCGGCGGCAACATGGCGAGCTTCCTTGGCTGGGGCACGGTGCTCGATAACTTTGCATACTACAACGTGAACTCCGCGGCATGGATTCCGATGACCCAACCGGGCACGGATTGGCATCGCTACACGACGATCAACTATTTAAGCGGGCCGCACGCACGCACCTTTGATCTCAAGGTTGACGGCGTATTGGTCGGCGAGAAACTGCCGTTCCGCCACGCCACCCCCGCGGAAGGCACCTCCCTGGCCCGCATCCGCGTGGGCGCCATTCGCGGCACGGTGCCCGGCGAATACGGTGAAATTGACAACCTCGTGTTGACCGTCCATCCACTCCCGATGGCCGACGCCGACCCCGTTTCAATTCTCAATCCGGCCCACACGGGCACAGTGTTTTCGTTCGCCTTCGTAAGCCAGACGGGCATCAGCCATGTCGTGGAATACACCGACATGATTGGGTCTAACAACTGGACCACACTGGAAACCATTCCTGGTGACGGCACGCAAAAAACCGTTACTCACAACAATCCACCACCGGGAGCGCTCTACTATCGGGTCCGTTCTCACACTCCCTGACCGGTCGGCGTGATTAAGGGGGCCATCCTGAAAGATCGTTCACCAGCCGCTGCCGGTAGACACCGGCAGCGGCTCAAGAGTCACCGTCACTCGGCGACGGGAGGATTCTCGGGGCGAATATGAAAACAAAATGTCTGCGACTTCTTCTTGGCATCGGGGTTTCCGCGCTTTCCCTCGCGCAAACATCCGCCGCCCCATTAACCCTTGAACCCGGCGTCACCACGCGCGGAGCACGACCGCAGTCTTGGGAACTGGATCTGCGCAACAAGACCACATTGCAAGCTGCAACCGAAGCCGCCAAACTCAGTTCGCGGCTCTATGGCCGGGCCGAATCCGGTTTGAATCTGCCGCTCGTGTTCCGCATAGATTTCCCGACCGTGAAGGTTTTCGCGTTCCAACTCGCCGCCGTGACTTCAGGCGGGAGCGATTTGGTGGTCAGGACCAACGGCGACGTGGCAGCCCGGCAGACATGGCCGAGAGCATCGTCCACGCACCGCCCTAATCGCGTGTTCTACGTGCCGCTGGCGGCTGGCGCGGGCGCGGTCAGTCTGGAAGTGACACAGCCCTCCGGTGTGGTGGTGATTGACCGCTATTTCATCGCGGATTCGGTGGCGCAGTTGCCGCAAACACCACCAGCCCTCGCGTTCGGTTCGCCCCAGGCGCTGGCAGCAGCACCGGCGCCGGCACCACCTCCCGAAATCCCCGTCACGGGCGGCATTCTCGTCAAGGAAGACGGCTATCGCGGCATTTGGTATTACAACCAGGCGACCAAGGACGAATACAAATACAAATACAGCGGCGGCATGGCCACGTATCCGCAGCAGCACGAACCCATCGCGATTTACTCCAAGGAAGCGGACAAAACATTTTTCGTTTACGGTGGCACGACTGCCCGCAGCGCCGACGATAAACAGGAATTGCTGCACATGATTTCCTACTACGATCACAAAACCGGCCAGGTGCCGCGCCCGCGCCTGCTGTTGAACAAGCGCACCTCGGACGCGCACGATAATCCCACGTTGCAGGTGGATGACCGCGGGCATCTGTGGATTTTCTCCTCATCGCACGGCACGGGCCGGCCCTCCTACATCCATCGCAGCACTCGGCCTTACGACATTGACGAATTCGAGCGCATTCTCGTGACGAACTTTTCCTATACGCAACCGTGGCACGTTCCCGGTCAGGGCTTCCTGTTCCTGCACACGCGCTACAGCGGCGGCAAATCGCTAGGCATTGACGCTGCGCGCTGCCTGTTCTTCATGACTAGCGCCGACGGCCTGAAGTGGAACGAGCCCCAAATGCTCGCCGGCATCGCTGCGGGCGATTATCAGATCAGTTGGCGCCATGGCAAACGTGTGGCCACCGCTTTTGATTTTCACCCGCGGCCCGGCGGCTTGAATTACCGCGCCAACATTTACTACGCGGAAACCGAGGACCTTGGCCGCACCTGGCGTAACGTGCGCGGCGAGCCGTTGAAGCTTCCGCTCACCGCCACCAACAATCCCGCGCTGGCCTACGACTCCCACTCCGAAGGGTTGCTCGTGTATCTCAAGGACGTGAATTTCGACCGCGATGGCCGGCCCGTGATTTTGTTTCTCACGAGCAAGGGGTTTGAACCCGGCCCGGAGAATGGACCGCGCGATTGGCAGACGCTCCGCTGGACCGGCAAGGAATGGGTGCGCCGACCGTTCACCAGCTCCGGCAACAATTACGATCACGGCTCGCTCTACATCGAGCCGGACGGCACATGGCGCGTGATCGGGCCGACGGAGCTTGGCCCGCAGCCTTACAATCCCGGCGGCACGATGGTGATGTGGACGAGCCACGACGAAGGCCGGACCTGGAAACGCGTCAAACAACTCACCCAAGACGAGAAACACAACCACACCTTTGCGCGCCGGCCGCTGAACGCGCATCCCGATTTCTACGCGCTCTGGGCCGATGGCCACGGTCGGCAGCCTTCCAAATCGGCGCTCTATTTCACCAACCAACGCGGGGATCACGTGTGGCGGTTGCCGGTCAAAATGAACACCGAATTCGCCAAGCCCGAAATCGCATGGTGAAAACGTCCGGGGATTGAATCTATGAAAATCATTGTCCACTCGACCGCGATTCTGCTGGCAGCCGTCTCCGTCGGATTCGCCCAGAGCGCAACGCCCGCGGCCAAGGAAGCGAAACCAGCCTTCACCGGCGACAAATCCCGCCCCGATGACGGCTATCGCGGCATCTGGTTCACGCTGGGCCAGTTCTCCAAGCACGGTGACAAATACTCCGGCGGTCTCGGCACCTACACCGCCAATCACATCCCGCTTGCGGTTTACGCGCCGCAGGTGAACAAGACGTTCTTCGTCTATGGCGGCACGATCAAAGACAAGCGCCACCTGCTGATCATGGCTTCGTATTACGATCACGCGAAGAACATCGTGCCGCGGCCTACCATCCTTCACGACAAACAGGGCGTGAACGATCCGCACGACAACGCGAGCATGACCATTGATGGTCAGGGCCATATCTGGGTGTTCATCAGCGGACGCGCGCGGGGACGGCCCGGATTCAAGTATCGCAGCGTGCGGCCCTATGACGTTTCAGAATTCGAGTTCATCCAGCAGGAGGAATTCACTTATCCGCAACCGTGGTTCGCGCCGGGCAAGGGCTTTCTCCATCTGTTCACCAAATACACGCGGGGCCGCGAGTTGTATTGGGAAACCAGCGCCGACGGCATTCACTGGAGTGAACATCAGAAACTCGCCGGCCTCGAAGGGCATTACCAGGTCAGCGCCGAGCACGAGGGCAAGATCGGCAGCTTCTTCAATCGCCATCCCGGCGGCAGCGTGGACAAACGCACCGACCTTTACTATGTCCAGACCACCGACTGGGGAAAAACCTGGACCACCGTGGATGACCGGAAACTTTCCCTGCCACTTTCGCAACCGGACAATCCGGCGCGTGTGATTGAGTATTCCGCCAAGGGCCGGCTCATGTACACGATTGATCTGCGCTTCGACCGCCACGGCCATCCGGTGTTGCTTTACATCACGTCTGCCGGCCATCAACCCGGCCCTGAGAACGACCCGCGCGAATGGACGTTGACCAAATGGAACGGCAAAGCGTGGGAAACTCACGTCGTCTGTCGCTCCGATCACAATTACGACCTCGGCAGCCTGTTCCTCGGCGACACGGAATGGACAATTCTCGGCCCGACGGAAGTCGGCCCACAACCTTACGGCACGGGCGGCGAAGTCGCCCTGTGGGTCAGTTCGGATGAAGGCAAGACGTGGTCGAAGCGGAGGCAGGTCACGCGGAACAGCGAATTCAATCACGCCTACGTCCGCCGTCCACTCAAAGCCAAAGACCCGTTCTACGTTTTCTGGGCGGATGGCAACCCGGACAAACTCAGCGTCTCGCGGATTTACTTCGGCAATTCCACCGGCGACCGTTACTGGCAGTTGCCGTACGCCATGTCCGGTGAATTCGCCACGCCGGTTGATATGAAGAAATAATTGGAGTTTGCGCCGGATGTCTCGGCTTGATGGTATGGCAGGATCACGGCGAACGGAGACGATAGAAGCGTTGCGAATTGGTCATCACCTCCGGGTCGGTGAACTGAAACTGGCCGGGCGAAACTTCTGTAACCCCTCCAAGCGCCGTCCAGTTGCTCAAGGGAACCGAAACGTTGGTTGTTGCCAGCAAACCGAGCAGCGCGCCTACGCTGTTGGCGAAGGAGAATTGGAAAGCGCCATTGGTCAATCTTTGCGCATCGGTCAACGTGGTCGCGGTTGGAACGGGGACACTGATGTTGACGATGCTGCTGGTGCTGGGAATGCCGTTGACGAATACCGTCGCCAGAGCATAGCCGGGTGGGAAATTCCAAACAGGCAAGGACGTGAATGAATTCGTGGACCAGTTCGTGGAGAGAAGGAACATGGTTTGGCCGCTCTCGACGCTGCGCAGTTGCACCAGTGGATAATCAGTCGAAGACTCTGCCTCCGCGTCGTGGCCGGAATCACTTGTCAGCCGCCGGGGAGGCCTTTAACACTACGCCATGCAAGTTCTTCTCGTCCTCACGGTGATTGGTAAAGATCGCACCGGCCTGGTGGAATCGGTCGCCCGCGTGGTCGCCGAGCACGGCGGCAACTGGCTGGAGAGTCGCATGTGCCGGTTGGGTGGAGAATTCGCCGGCATCCTGCGCGTGCAAGTATCGGTCGAACACCGTCCGGCACTGGAACAGGCGCTCGCCACGCTGCCCGACCTGACCATTGTGGTGCGTTCGGATGAAGCGTTTGTGTCCCTGTCGCCTCCACAGTTCGCGTCACTGGAAGTGGTGGGCCATGATCGTCCCGGCATCGTGCGGGAGATTTCTCACGCGCTTGCAGCCCAGGGCGTGAATGTGGAGGAACTGTCCACCGAATGTGTCAGCGCGCCGATGTCCGGGGAACTGTTGTTTCAGGCCCGCGCCAAACTGCTGTTGCCGGCGGATCTGATGGTAAATACCCTGCGCGAATCGCTCGAAAAAGCGGTCACCGGCCTTACGGTAGAAGTCACGCCGCTGGAATTGAAATGATTACTCGGCTGGCCTTGCGCTCGCATCTTCCCATGAACCGGAGTGGCACAGGCGTCCCGCCTGTTCGATTCGAACGGGCGAGACGCCCGTGCCACTACCGTCGCGGGTCGTCGCCGGTTCAAGGCCCTGATGCGCGTCCAGAATTAAAAGTCGAAGCTTCTCAGCCAAGCATGAAATCTCATCACCAAATCAAACTCGTGATCGCCGCCCTGCTCGTGGCGGTTCACTGTGCATTGGCGCAGTCCTCGGAAACGCTGACCGCACTGAAGTCCACCGTCGAGAGTGCGTTCGCCTCGCTGCAAACGCCCGGACTATCCGTGGCGGTGGGGGTCAGCAACCGGTTGTTCTGGTCCACCGGTTTCGGATATGCGGATCTTGAGCAGAAGACGCCGGCGGACGCCGGGACAATTTACCGTTATGCCTCGATCTCCAAACCCATCGCGGCCACCGCGGTGATGCAACTGGTGGAGGCCGGCAAGATTTCTCTCGATGCGCCGATTCAGCGTTACGTGCCGACCTTCCCCACGAAGTCCGAAGGCGAGATCACCTTGCGGCATCTCCTGACGCACACCTCCGGTATCCGGCATTATCAGGGGTTGGAGATGTTGAGCAACAAGCGTTACCACTCCATCGAAGAGGCGCTCGGCATTTTCAAGGACGATCCGCTAAAGTTTCCACCGGGCACAAAGTACCTCTACTCGTCCTACGCCTTCAACATCGTGGCGGCGGTGGTCGAGGAAGCTGCGGGCAAATCGTTCCGCCTGTATCTGCGGGAGAATATCTTCCGGCCCGCCGACATGGCCACGGCCGATCTCGAACATTTGGAGGAACCAGTGAAAAACCGCAGCCGCCAATACGTCCGCCAGGGCGACCGCTTCGTCCCGGCGCCGGAGGTGGATTTAAGCTGCAAGTGGGCGGGCGGCGGCATGGCGGGCAATGCTGAAGATTTGGTCTGGTTTTGCATGGCGCTCAACGCTGGCAAACTGCTGGGCGCAGCAGCGCGACAAACGATGTACGAATCAGCAGTGTTGCTGGATGGCAAACGCACGGAGTACGGGCTGGGCTGGCGGACGCAGACGGACAAACAGCAACGCCTCTGGGTCGGCCACAGCGGCGGCGCCACCGGGGGCACGACCTACTTTCTGCACAATCCCGAGAACAATGTTGCGGTCGCCTTGCTGGCCAACGCGCAACAGGCAAAGGGCCTGGGCAACCTGGCTTTGCTGCTTGGCGAAATGATGTTGCCGTCAAAGGAGCAGCCGGCAGCAGGTGGCAGCGATTGATTCCCTGCCAAAAGCGGCGACTGCCATCGCGACATCGGTTTCTCTCTGCACACCTGCCCACGCTCAAAAAACGCTTTGACGCCGGGTAGGGGGTGGGTTAGCTATGGTTCGATCACGGAGTTGGAAATAACCAAAGGTACCATTATGAGCATACCAGGAACCACAACGAAGAACACCTTGAACTCGGACGTCGAGATCAAGGGCAACCTCAAGTTTTCCGGTGAACTGACGTTGGAAGGCAAGTTGGAAGGCGAAATTCAGACGGACGGATTGCTGAATCTCGGCGACACCGCCGTCATTACCGGCAACATCAACGCCCAATCGGTGATCGTTCGCGGCAAGGTCAACGGCAATATCAATGCCAAGGAGAAGATCGAAATCAAGGCCAAGGCCGAGCTGTTCGGCGACATTCGCGCCACCAAGCTGGTGGTCGAGGAAGGGGTCACCTTCGTGGGCAAAACCGAGGTCAACCCGAACAAGGTGGCGCCAACTCCACCCCCAGCCCGCCCCAGCGAGCCGAGCAAGCCGGCGGAACCGGCCAAGCCGGTTCGTTGACCCGGTCGGAATTCCCAGCCAATGCGCGCACGGTGCCTGCATCGTGCCGGATCATCATGACCCAGCAGCACGCCGTTTTTTCCTCGCCCGGCCTACCGGGAGGAGCGGATCGGGCAGAGGCGATTCGCTTCCCCAACCGCCATGGGAGCGCGGCAGCCATGCCGCTTCACCGGCACTGCGCAAGAGAGCGTGGAAGCGGCGCAGACGCTGCGCTTCGGGGTTCTCGGCGGCAGCGCGCGAAGCTGGAGTTGTGGAAACTTCCCAGAGCCAGGGACCGCTGAATGTCCGCACTCCGGCAGGACAAAGTGCTGGTGGATTGCCCGCATTGCGGCCACCAGCAGCGGGAACCGCACGGCGTGTTTTCCACCGTCTGCCAGAAATGCCGTCAGCACATCAGTGTCGAGCAAAGTCTTAAGCCGGCGCGGAAAAGAGCGGCCTGCCCTGCCGAATTAGCGCCCGCCCAGAAACACGTCACCTGTTTCGACTGTGGCGCGGAACTGGAGGTGGCCATCAGCGCGGAATCCACCATGTGCAAACGGTGCGGCCGGTACGTGGACCTCAAGGATTATCACATCACCAGCGCCGTCTCCAAAAACTTCAAAACAAAAGGCGCGTTCGTCCTCGAAACCAAGGGCTATGTGTTCAACACCGAAGCCATTGTGGGTGACGCCGTCCTCAAAGGACGATTCCTGGGCAAACTGGACGCCGAGCGCTCGTTGACGATCTATTCCACCGCCATCATCAAGGGCAGTTTCAAGACCGGCAACCTGATTATTCCCGCGGCGAACCATTTTCTTTGGAGCGAACTGCTCACGCTGGGTGGCGCTGAAATCAGCGGTGAATTGGTGGCCAACCTGCGCGTGACCGGCACGGTCATTTTCAAATCCACCGCACGGTTCTTTGGTGACGTGGCCGCCCGGAATCTGGTGGTCGAGGCGGGCGCGGTTGTCGTCGGCAGCCTGCGCATTGGATCAAAACGGTGAGCGCCTGGCCCCACGGCAGTCCAATCCAACGGTGAATCAAAGCTAAAGAATTCTTGTTGCCCGGCCTGCGTTGGGCTTCCCTGTGGCGTTGTCAATCATGCAAAACATTTCATTGCGCACACTGCTCGGGATGAGCTTGGTTCTGGGGGCGGGAATTTGCCACGCGGCCGCCGCCGATCAACCTCAATGGGGCCACGCCTGGACGCGAAACATGGTTTCGGACGAAAAAGGCCTGCCCGATTCATTCGATCCGAAAACCGGCAGGAACATCAAATGGGCCGCCAAGCTCGGCACCGAGACACATTCCACACCGATCATTGCCGGGGGCCGGGTTTACATCGGCACCAACAACGGTGAACCGCGCGATCCCAAGCATCAGGGCGACCGCGGCGTGCTGATGTGTTTCGAGGAAAAGACGGGCCGCTTCCTGTGGCAACTCGTTGTACCGAAACGCGAGGAAGACCCTTACTTCGACTGGCCCAAGAGCGGCATTTCCTCGCCCGCCACCGTCGAAGGCGACCGCGTTTACATCGTCAGCAATCGCGGTGAGGTAATCTGTCTGGACGCGCGCGGCATGGCCAATGGCAATGACGGTCCGTTCCGGGACGAAGGCGCACGCATGACGGTGTCCACCAATTCCGGCGCGCCGCCCCGCCCCGTGGCCGGGGCGGAGATCACTCCGCTGCCGCTGGTGCCGCCGCCCGGGGTGGAATTGCTCAAGCCCGGCTCGACGGATGCGGACATCCTCTGGGTGTTCGATCTGGTCACCGGCGCGGGCACGTGGCCGCACGACGCCACCCACAGTTCGATTCTGATTCACGGCGATCATCTTTACCTCAACTCCTGCACCGGGGTGGACAACACCCACAAGCGCATCCGCAAACCGGACGCCCCCAGCCTGGTGGTGCTCGACAAACACACTGGCCGCCTCATCGCGCGCGACGACGAACGCATTGCGCCGAACATTTTTCATTGCACCTGGTCGTCACCCTCGCTCGCGGTCGTGGACGGACGGCCTTTGCTCTTTTTCGCCGCCGGCAACGGCGTGGTTTATGCCTTTGAAACTTTGCGCAAGAATCCACCGCCCGGCGAAGTGCTTACACTGAAGAAGGTGTTTCAGTTCGACTTCGATCCGACCGCGCCCAAGGAGAACGTGCATCGCTACAACAGCAATCGTCGCGAAGGTCCGAGCAACATCTACGGCATGCCGGTCTTTCAGCAAGGCCGGCTCTACGTGGCGGGCGGCGGCGACCTCTGGTGGGGTAAGAATGAAGCGTGGCTCAAGTGTATTGACGCGACGAAGACTGGTGACATTACCACCAGCGGACTCGTCTGGTCTTATCCGCTGGAGAAACACGTGATGTCCACTGCGGCAGTGCAGGACGGACTGGTGTTCATGGCGGATTGCGGGCGCACGTTCCATTGTGTGGACGCCAAAACGGGCAAGGGACTTTGGACCCACGAAATCCGGGGCGAAGTCTGGGCCTCGCCCTACATTGCGGACAACAAAGTCTATCTGGGCACGCGCAGCGGAGCGTTCTATGTCTTCGCCGCGAGCCGGGAGAAAACCGTGCTGGCCGCCTTGGAACTGGGCAATCCCATCAGCGCCACGACCACCGCCGCCAACGGTGTGCTGTACGTCGCCACGATGAGCCAGCTCTACGCAGTGCAGGCGGAAGAGCGCTGAACAAATAAACCGCAGCCGAACGGACGGCGGGCAATAACCGCAGAGACGCGATTGGCGCAGAAACCTCAGCTCGGAAACTTGCGGATCAGTCTTCTCCCAGTAGGACAATGACGCGGCCTCGTGAAGAGTCGCCGAGGAGTTCAGCAGGCATCCGCCGGCTGTCTCCCTCTCCCAGCGGGAGAGGGATAAAGGGTGAGGGAGAATCGTAGGGCGTCAGCGGTGCCCGATCCATTGCAGTGCGATCTCCCACCATCGCACAATTCTGAGGATGTTTTAACGCAGAGGACGCGGAGGTTGGCGCGGAGGAACGCAGAGGTGAATCGCTTTGCGACCTTTGCGAAATCCTCTGCGCCCTCTGCGTTAAGTCGGGCGGCGTGGATTTGGCTGCGCCTCTGCGGTTGAATCGTTTTCCCAGGAGTCTTTGTAGTAAGGCATGATGTTGGGAGAGAGCGAAGTCATAGGAGCGCGGACCGCCGGGTCCGGGAGTTGGAATTGGTGTGCAAATGCCCAGGCAGGCTTATGTTCTCACCATGAAAATCACTTCCGCTCTCTTTGAAACTTTTCTCAAATGCCCGACCAAATGTTATCTCCGCTCGCTGGGCGAAACCGGTTCGGGCAACGAATACGCCGCCTGGGTTCGCACCCAGGACGAAGCGTACGAACGCGAGGCGGGCCGTCGGTTGCAGGAAACCGTGTCGGACTGTGAACGCGTCGCGTCACTGCCCGCTGACGAAACCTTCAAGACCGCCAAGTGGCGTCTGGCCATGAACGTTGAGGCGCAAACCCCGGATCGGAGCGCGGACAGCCATGGCGGCGAGTCCCAAGGAAACGAAGCAGCGGGCCAACTCGGAGATGCGCCGCCTCAACCTGGTAGCAGCGGACGTGAGTTCGCTCCATCTGTTTCCCGAGATAGTCAGAGCCGCCTCACGTCGGCTGCCACAAACCTGGAATCCCGCCTGCACGCCATCGAACGCATTCCCTCAGAAGGACGTGGCAAAGCCGCACAGTTCATCCCCATCCGCTTTATCTGGCGCAACAAGCTCACCAAAGACGACAAGCTGCTGCTGGCGTTCGATGCGTTTGTGCTCGGCCAGGCACTGGGACGTGAAATCGCGCGCGGCAAAATCATTCACGGCGACCTCCGCAACTGCATTCGTAGCTGCCGGGGTAACGAGGCTCAAACTCAGAACCCTCAACTCTCATCTCCCAACCCTCAACAAATTGATCAGAGCCTCCTCACGTCGGCTACCTCTCAGGCAGACGCTCGCGAGAGGATGGACGAGCGGCAGGCTGCTCAGACACCGACCGCGCTTTCACAAGCGCGGCTACAGTCACAGGTTCTGAAGGTGAAGACCTCGGCCCTGTTCGGCGAAGTGCGCAAGCGGATTGAGAAAATCGCCACGCTGCTATCCACCACCCGGAGCGCGGACAGCCATGTCCGCGCGTCCCAAACGAATCAAGAAACGCGCGGACTCAGCGATCCGCGCTCCGGGCCGGCGCCGCCCGATCTCGTCCTGAACCGGCATTGCGCCGAGTGCGAGTTCCGCGACCGCTGCCGGAAGATCGCGATGGAGAAGGACGACCTCAGCCTGCTGGCCGGCATGAGCGCCAAGGAGCGACAGAAACTCCGCAGCAAAGGCATCTTCACCGTCACGCAACTTTCCTACACGTTCCGACCCCGCCGCCGGCCCAAGCGGCTGCGCGACAAACGCGAGAAATATCATCACGCGCTCAAGGCGCTGGCGATTCGGGAGCAGAAAATCCACATCGTCGGCAGCCCGGAACTCAAAATCGAAGGCACGCCCGTCTATCTGGATGTCGAGGGCCTGCCCGACCGCGATTTCTACTACCTCATCGGCCTGCGCATCGGCCACGGCGACTCCGCCGTCCAGCACAGCCTGTGGGCGGACACCGTTGCGGACGAGGGGAAGATTTGGCGGGAATTCCTTGCCATCCTCGAAACCATCGAGAAGCCCGTGCTAATTCATTACGGGAGTTATGAGACGACCTTTCTAAGGCAAATGGGCCAAAACTACGGCGGGCCGATGGAAGGTTCTGTTGTCGCGAAAGCAATTGAATCAGCGTTCAATCCAATTTCAGTTTTCTTCGCACGAATTTACTTTCCGACCTTTGCAAATGGACTCAAGGACATTGCGGCCTTCTTGGGCTTCAAATGGTCCGAGGCAGAGCCCGCTGGCTTAAAAAGCATTATGTGGCGCTTTGCTTGGGAGGAAAGCAAGTCGGCGCACATTCGCGAAAAGCTCATTACCTACAACGCGGAAGATTGTCAGGCATTGGAGATTCTCACGCGTGCGGCCCAGACTCTCGGGGCTTTAGGAACGGCAGACAACCCGACTGAAACCTGGCAGGCCAGCGCCGTGCATGCGGAATCTATCCAGCGGAAGATGCCGTGGAGGAAATTCACGAGTTCAATTGGCGAGTTCGAAGCAATCAACAAAGCAGCACAATGGGACTACCAACGCGATAGGGTTCATGTGCGCGGTAATAGTAGAAAACGCATTCGCCGCCGCCCGGGCCGACCAAAGAATAGCGAACAGAGCCTTGATCGAGTTAATAAAGTGATCGCTTACGAAGCCGAATCACGATGCCCTCATTGTCGTGAAATAGCGCGTCGGCAGATTGTGACGAGAAGTCGAATAGTGCGAGATATTAAATTTGGGGCAGGGGGACTCAAGCGGTGGATCGTTGAATATCGATTCTGCTATTGCTGGTGCGGAAAATGTAAACTGCGTTTTGGAGGACCTCCGGATTTGCGGATCGGTATGAAGTATGGCTGGAACTTCATCGCGTATTTTCTGTATGAGACAATTGAGCTTCGCATACCACAAAGCGTGGTCCAAAAGAGCGTTGAACGGCTTTTTGGCTTTCAAGTTAATCTTGGCACTATCGCTGAGTTCAAAGCGAGGGCGACTGGATACTACAAGGAAACACAGAGATTAATTCTGGAGAGCATTGCCCGTGGCGGTCTTGCCCATGTGGACGAGACTAGAGCGAATATCAAAGGCAAGATCGGATACGTCTGGATATTCACCAATCTTCACGAAGTAGCTTACCTCTACTCCGACTCGCGCGAGGGTGAGATTGCTCACACAACGTTGTCCGGCTTCACAGGCGTTCTCGTCTCTGATTTTTACTCGGCCTACGACTCGTTTGCATGTCCGCAGCAAAAATGTCTCATTCACCTGATGCGGGATTTGAATGATGAGATGCTGGACCGGCCCTTTGATGAGGAATTGAGACAAATCGTAACGGGATTTGCCAGCGTGCTGACGCCGATGGTTGAAACAGTGGACCGCTACGGATTGAAAAAGCACTTCTTGAAGAAGCATCGTAAGTCTGTCGAACGCTTTTACAGGCAGATCGAGAAAGCGGATTTCCAAAGCGAAGCTGCAATAACATGCAAAGAGCGCTTCGAGAAGAACCGCGACAAGCTTTTCACGTTCCTTGAACACGATGGAGTTCCGTGGAACAACAACAACGCCGAACATGCAGTCAAAGCTTTCGCATTGCTCAGGGATGTCTTGCGCGGGTCATCGACTCGAAAAGGACTTGAGGACTACCTGGTCCTGTTGAGCGTCTGCCAAACCTGCAAATACATGGGCGTGGACTTTCTGGATTTCCTCCGTTCGGGCGAGCAGGACATTCACGCCTTCGCGGAAAGCCGGAGCGGGCACCGGCGGCGGACGCAAACTCGCCCCGTGAGATAAAGGCTAGTGGTGGAGAGCCCACGGCGGAGGGCATTATCTCACGGGGCGGGCCAGACAAACCCACTGCCGCCAAGCACCACCACGGCTGAAGCAGGCGGCGCGTAATGCGCCCGGAGCGCGGACCGCCGAGTCCGCGAGTTCCAAACGCATGAAGTGACACGCGGACTCGGCGCCCCACGCTCCTGTTGCTGACGATTTAAGCCAGCGATGTCGCCAACGGATTCCAAACGCGCGTGAAGCCGAAACCGGCGAAGTGGGCTTCGTTGCGTGTGGCGAACTCCGTCACTCCATGATGCCGCAAGGTCAGCGCGAGCCGGGCGTCGAAGATGACGCGGCGTCCGACGTTTGGCTGGCCCGCCAGACGCCACACCTCGTCCATCACGCTGGAATTTCCACCGGGATGGTCAATCAATCGCCACGTTGGATGTTGGCGAAAGGGTTGGATGAGGGCGACCGCATCGCTCGCACTGGAGGGATTCGCAACAACGGCGGGATTGCGCAGCAACACGTAAAGTTCCACCAGAACCAGTTCGCAGATGGCCACCGCGCCGGGCGTGGTTGGCATTGTCGCAAAAAAGCGGCGGGCATCCCCGTACTCCGCGCAGTCCTGGTTCAGCGAGTAGAGCAACAGGTCGGTATCGAAGGAAATCATGGCGGCTCAATCAGCCGCTTCGTTGGCGAGCAACCGCCAGTCCTGCGGGCGCGCTTGAAAGGTCCCAAGCCGGCGGCCTTCAGGGAATTGCCAATGACCATTCGCAGGGGGACGAGACGGCGTTTGGCGAAGGACCATTTGCTGCGCGGCTTCGCACAGGAGTTGCGGCACGGTGACGCGCAATTCTGCCGCGAGACTCTCGACTTGATCGTAAACGGCGTCGGGCAATGGCACTTCAGTTGTCTTCACGCGGTCAAGCTACCGCCTAATCCAGAGTGCGGCAAGCCCGTCTCGTTCGCCACCAAATTGCCCCCTCCCTCTCATGCTCGCAGACAGAATTGGTGTGGACTTTCTGGATTTCCTCCGTTCGGGCGAGCAGGACATTCACGCCTTCGCGAAAAGCCGGCGCAGGCGCAGGCGGCGGGCGCAAACTCGCCCCGTGAGATAAAGGCTAGTGGTGGAGAGCCCACGGCGGAGGGCATTATCTCACGGGGCGGGCCAGACCAACCCACTGCCGCCAAGCACCACCACGGATGAAGTCGGCGGCGCGTAACGCGCCCGGAGCGCGGACCGCCGAGTCCGCGAGTTCCTGTTGAACGAAGAAACACGCGGACTCGGCGGTCCGCGCTCCGGGCGCTCCTTTGCCACGGTGAACCGGGAGGCGGCCTTCACGCGGCGCCGAGCTCGTCCGTCCTCGTTGGTACATTTCGCTGCCTTGCCAGGTGGCCTGTGGTCTGGCATGGTAACGCGCGATGGACGACGCGCTGAAACGCATTACGGTTGATCCGGCGATTTGCCACGGCAAGCCCACCGTGCGCGGGTTGCGCTATCCGGTTAGCATGATCCTGGAACTCATGGCCGGGAACATGACGCCGGAGGAGATTCTCGCTGATTACCCGGACCTCGAACGCGAAGACATCAGCGCCTGCCTGGCCTTTGCCGCCCGGCTCGCCAGCGTCCACCGCATCCTGCCTCTGGCCGCGTGAAGTTCCTGGTTGATGCCCAGTTGCCGCGCCGGCTGGCGCTCTGGCTCCAGTCCCGCGGGCATGACGTCATCCACACACTCGATCTCAGCCAGCAAAACCGCACGCCCGATCCATTGTTACTGGGCCTGGCGAACCAGGACGCTCGCGTGTTGATCACCAAGGACACTGATTTTGAGATCACGCACGAACTCGGCCAAGGTCCGCCCAAGCTCCTGCTCATCACCACCGGCAACATCCACAATGATGAATTGCTGGCGCTCTTCGCTCGACACGAGGAAACCCTCGTTCGTTTCCTGGAGCAGCACACGTTCATCGAACTAAGCCGGAGCCAGTTGATCGTTCACAGGTAATGCCGGGGCTTCTTTAATTTCCTCCGTTCGGGAGCAGGACATTCACGCCTTCGCGGCAAGCCGCCGCGGGCGCCGGCGGCACTCACCCACCCGCGAACCGTCAACCCCGCCAGCGGATGAGCCGGAGGCTCAATGCCCGTAGCAGCCGACGTGAGGAGGCTCACTCTGAAGTCGGAGGGGAGAAGTCCGAAGTTTCGAGCCATTCAGAGCCTCGTCACCTCGGCTGCTACGGGGAGATTTGGGTCTTGCGCCCAGGCTGGATTCCCGGGTGCGTGGCGCGTACGATTCCTCGCCATGCACGAACCGAACTTCAATCGCTCTTTCTACCTCCCGCGCCTGCCGCGCGAGCATTACCAGGGTGATGTGGTGGTGCATTGGACGCTCCCGATTTCCCAACGCCGGCAAGGCTGGCTGGGCGATCGGTTTCACGCCGCGTTCCGGGAACTCCTGCTCCACACCGCCGCGCGCGAGGGTCTGCTCTGCCCGGCGTATTGCCTCATGCCGGATCATCTGCATCTGGTCTGGATGGGGCTGCGCCCGGACTCCGACCAGCGCAACGGCATGGCGTTCCTGCGTACGCATCTCGAACCGCTGCTGGCCCCGCAGCGGTTTCAACATCAAGCGCACGATCACGTTCTGAAAGAGTAGGAACGTCGCCGCAACGCTTCGCCACTGTGTGCCATTATATCCTCGCCAACCCGGTGCGCGCCGGACTCGTGAAGCTCCCCGGCGAATGGGTGTTCAACGGCGCCGTCCTGCCCGGCTACCCGAAACTGCATCCGCTCCAAGGCGATTTCTGGCCGAAGTTCTGGAAGCTCTACGCGCAGGCGAAGCATCCGGACGCAGGGAAGATTCTGCGGCCACCCCGCTCGTGAGCCGAGGTGACGAGGCGCACTTCAACGCGGAGCACGGAAGGCGGAATCCAGTTAGAGCCTCGTCACCTCGGCTGCTACGGGGAGAGGGACCTTCACGCCTGCGCGGAGAGCCGCGCTCCGGCCGGCGTGGCGTCAATCCACGAACATCACTTCGTTCGAGAGCAGCAGGACTTGGGCGTATTGCTCCAACGCGGTGAGCGACGTTTTGCCAGGGGATTCGCGGGCAAGAAATTCCCCGGCCACTTCGATTTCTTCGCGCTCCGCCGGACGCTGCCATACCAGGTGATGCAGGGCCTGCACTTTGTCCGCGGGGCTGGCGGCGCGCGTGACTTCGTCGCGCTGCGCCAGTTGACGCGCCTGCTCGACCACGAACGGACTGTTCATCAGGAAGAGCGCCTGCTGCGGAACGGTCGTGGCGAAGCGGCGCTGGCTGCTCACGTCGGGATTGGCAAAGTCAAACGTGCGAAACACGCCGGGCAGATTCTGCCGGTCAATCAGCCCATACACCGTGCGGCGGGTCGCAAACGGTGCGCTCACGATGTCCACAGGCACTCCTCCGATGGTCAGGTCCAGTTTGCCGGACACGGCCAGCAAGGTGTCGCGCAGTGCCTCAAAATCCAGCCGACGACGGCTCACGTGATGGAGATGGCGATTGTCCGGGTCCGCCGCAAGATTCTGCACAGCCGGGTCGCTGCCCTGTTGAAAAGTGGCGGAGAGCAGAATGAGACGGTGGAGTTGCTTGGTGCTCCAGCCGTTTTCCATAAACGACGCGGCCAGATAATCGAGCAAGTCCCGGTGCATAGGCGCTTCCGTGCGGATGCCGAAATCGCCCGGCGTGTTGACGAGACCCTCGCCGAAGTGATGCAACCAGACACGATTGACATACACCCGCGCAGTGAGCGGATTGTCGCGGCTGGCAATCGCCCGTGCCAAGTCGAGCCGCCCGCTGCCGTTGGTGAACAGCGTTCCGCCGGGGTCACTCAAAACTTCGAGAAAGCGCCGCGGCACTTCCACGCCGCGATTGTTGGGATTACCACGAATGAAGACTTGGGAATTGTGCGGGCGCGCCTTGTCCACGAGCGCCATCGCCCGCGGCGGAACACCGGCATGCGTCCAGTTCAGCGCCTCAATCCGATTGCGAAACGGCGCGGCGCCTTCGCGCAATCGCCGCGCGTGGATTTTACGAACTTCATCCTTGGGCAGATTGATCGGTGTGCCGTCAGCGTAAAGGACCTGGCGCAACGCCTCTCGATTCGGGTCCGGCAGCGTGGTTGGGGCGGGTTCTTCGCTTTTCGCCGCCGTAGTCAGATTGGTGCGCCAGTCGCCGTCAATGCTCTGGAAGAGCTTGGTGTAAGCGGCAGCCGCTTCCTTCAAGGAACCAGCAGCCTGTTGCGCCAGTGCTTGAGCAACCACCGGGTTGAACTTCTCGCCATCGGCAGAGAAAGCGGCGAGCAAGGGTTTGGCGCTCGCGGAATAATCCGTTTCCGGCAACGCGGTCAGCTCAAACCAGGGTGTGAAAATTGGATCGTGCGCTTTGCGCCGCACTTCGAGATCGGCCATCCAGCGTTTGAGCACGACCGGCAGGAGTTTTCGTTCGCCGGCAAAGTCGTCGAATTTGGCCGAAGCCTCCAAACGCGCCGCCTCATGCGCGCCGAGCAGATAATCCCCCACGTTTTTCCGGAGTTCGCCGATGAACTCGGCGATTTCCTTGTCCTCGAAGTCGGCGATCTCTGTTTCGATTTTGGCTTTCGCCTTGAGGTAATCCTGATACTCCGGCGAATCCACAAACGGTTTGAGCAATGGTTTCTCCGCCGGCTCCTCGCTGCTGGCGAACACGCCGTGCAACGCGTAGTAATCCTGCGCCGAGATGGGATCAAACTTGTGATCGTGGCAGCGGGCGCAGCTTGCCGTCAGGCCCAGCGTACCGCGCGTCACCACGTCAATGCGGTCGTCAATGATGTCGTTCTGGTTGTTCAGGAAACTGCGGCCCAGAGTCAGGAAACCGAGCGCGGCCAGCGCGCTTTTATCCTCGCCCAGAGGCAGATGGTCCGCGGCAATCTGCTCGATCAGGAATTGATCGTATGGTTTGTCCTCGTTGAACGCGCGCACGACGTAATCGCGATAGGTGTAAGAAAAGCTGAAACGCCGCTCTTCTCCGCCGACCAGATAACCCTTGGTGTCGGCATAGCGCGCGACGTCGAGCCAGTGGCGTCCCCAGCGTTCGCCGTAGTGCGGCGAGGCGAGCAGGCGATCCACCAATCGGGCGTAGGCGTCGGGGCGGACGTCGTTGAGGAATGCCTCCACCTCTGCCGGGCTTGGCGGCAGTCCCAGCAGATTGTGCGAGAGACGGCGAATGAGGGTTCGACGGTCGGCCAATTGGGAGGGCGTAAGATTCTTCGCTTCCAGTTTGGCGAGCACGAAGTTGTCAACCGGCGTTTGTACCCATTGGCGATTCTTGACGGGCGGCGGCGCGGGCTTTTGCACGGGTTGAAACGCCCAATGCTTCTTGCGCGCCTCATCAATGTCGCTGACCAGTGGCGCGGCATCCGTCGTGGGCGGATAGGGAGCATCCAGCTTCACCCACGCCTCCAGAACTGCGATTTGTTCAGCGGACAGTTTCTTGTCGCCGTCCTTGGCCGGCGGCATCTGGAGGTCCTCGTCCTCGTACCGCACCGCTTTGATCAGCAGGCTGGCAATCGGATCGCCGGGGACGATGGCTGGTCCGGAACTCCCGCCCTTCAGCAGCGCCTCGCGGGTGTCGAGCCGCAAGCTGCCGCGCACCTTTTCCGCCTTGTCACTGTGGCAGGAATAACAATGCTCGGCGAAGACGGGGCGGATGTGTTTCTCGAAGAATTCGATTTGCGGCGCAGACGGCTCGGCAGCACGGGCGGAAACTCCCAAATACCCAAGGACCCAAATACCCAAATACCCAAGTAATGCCCACGCTGGCCCACGCAGTTTGGGTAATTGGGTAATTGGGTGTTTTCCGCTCGCTCACGCAATCAACTCCTTGACCAGGTTGCCATGCACGTCGGTCAGCCGGAAATCGCGCCCGGCATGGCGGAAGGTGAGCCGGGTGTGATCGAAGCCGAGCAGATGGAGAATCGTCGCGTGCAGATCGTGAACGTGAACGGGTTTCTCGACCGCCTTGAAACCAAATTCATCCGTCGCGCCGTGGACATATCCGCCGCGCACGCCACCACCGGCCAGCCACATTGTGAACCCGTAATGATTGTGATCGCGGCCATTGACCTTGCCGGCGTTGGCGCCCGGCGTGGGAAGTTCAACCGTCGGAGTGCGTCCAAATTCTCCGCCCCAGATGACCAAGGTGTCCTCCAACATGCCGCGCTGCTTGAGGTCTTTCAGCAACGCGCCGATGGGTTGATCCGATTCCCCGGCCAGCTTGCGATGGCCGTCTTCGAGATCGTCGTGGTTGTCCCACGGCTGCCCCTGGCCGTGCCACACCTGCACGAAGCGCACTCCGCGCTCCAGCAACCGGCGGGCGGTGAGCATCTGCCTCGCCTGTGTGCCCTTGCCATACAGCTCGCGGATGTGCTCCGGCTCCTGGCTGATGTCGAAAGCATCCGAGGCGTCCATCTGCATCCGATAAGCCAGTTCAAACGATTGCACGCGCGCCTCCATCTGCGCGTCCTGGGCGCGGCGGCGGGCGTGGCTTTCATTAAGTTGCCGCAGCAGATCCAGTTGCCGGCGCTGTTCCTCGCCCGTCACGAATTTGTTCTTGATGTGCTCGATGAGCTTCTCCAGGTCCTTGTGCTCGGTGTTGATGTACGTGCCTTGGAAGATTCCCGGCAGGAACGCGCTCTGCCAGTTCTGCGATTCTTGAATCGGATAACCGCCTGGACACATCGTCACGAAGCCCGGCAGATTTTGATTCTCCGTGCCCAGACCGTAAGTGATCCACGAACCCATGCTGGGCCGCGGCAGGCGCGCATCGCCGCAATTCATCAGCATCAGCGACGGCTCGTGATTCGGCACATCCGCCTGCATCGAACGAATCACGGCGATGTCGTCAATGCTCTCCGCGACGTGCGGAAACAGTTCACTGACCTCGATGCCGCTCTGGCCGTATGGCTGAAACTTGAACGGAGATTGATACGCCGCGCCGGTCTTGCGCTCGGTTTTTAGGTTGTCCATCGGCAACGGCTGGCCGTGCAGCTTGGCGAGAATCGGCTTGGGATCAAACGTGTCCACGTGCGACGGACCGCCGTTGGCGAAAATGTGAATGACCCGTTTCGCCCGGCCGGGAAAGTGTGGTGAACGCGGCGCCAGCGGTGACACGCTCGTGGCATTATCCGCCGCCATGGCCGGGCCCAGCAGTTCCGAGCCGAGCAGTTGCGCCAGGCCCAACATGCCGAAACCCATTCCGCAGCGGCCAAGGAAATCCCGCCGGGTCAGAAAGCGATCCTCCAGTTTCGGGCGATGATGCAATGGATTCATGTATGGCGCGGCATTGTGCTAACAGGCTTTCGTGCCATAAAGTTCAGCAATTCACCAAACGCGTCAACCAGCAAAATGAGCGAAACAGCTTCTGGTCACGGCCAGTTCACGAAGAGGAGCGGAAGCTTGGTTGGCGGGCGTGGAGGCAGCGGATGGCGTAGCGATGATGTTCGGCGTTCATGGCGGTGAAAAAGTCGGCGGTGGCCCGCGCATCGTTCCGGTTTAGCTCGGCGTGGAATGGAACGGCGAATCACCCGCCCAAGCCACAAGCGTCGGGAGGACTTGACCAGTTTTGCCTCGCAATGCCCCATGGACATAGCCGGCCGGCGAGTCGCACTTGCGGCCGGACCTCAATTCAAGACAACATGCAGTCATGTTCGATCAACTGGTAGTTGTTTCCGCTCTCCTGCTGCCCGGTTTGTTTCACTCTCCCGTTACGGTTGCGGCCCAATCGTTCAAGGCCGTTGTCAAATGATCCACCAGGACACGTTATGAAGAATTGCCTCCCGTCCCGCTCACTAGCTGCGGCGTTGCGCAGCCCAGTCATCTTTTCGCATGCCGCAACCCCGGCAAGAACCCTCTTCCCTTCCGTTATGAAACGAATCCTGTTCCTCCTGGTCACGGGCTTGCTTTGCCGCGTCGCGATTGCCGCCGACCCGCTCGCGGCGGGCTTCGCCAACCCGCCCGAGCAGACCAAACCCTGGTGCTACTGGTATTGGATCAGCGACAACATTTCCCGGGAAGGTATCACGCGCGACCTCGAAGCCATGGCGCGCGTGGGCATCGGCGAGGCTTTCATTGGCAACATCTTCCTCGATGACGTGCCGGCGGGGAAGATCAAGGTGCTGACGCCCGAGTGGTGGTCGCTGGTCGAGCACGCCATCCGCGAGGGCGGTCGCACCGGCGTCAACATCGGCATGTTCAACTGCCCGGGCTGGAGCCAATCCGGCGGGCCCTGGATCCAGCCGGAGCAGAGCATGCGTTACCTCGCCTCGTCCGAAATGCGCGTCACCGGGCCGATGAAATTCGCGCAACAACTGGCGACCCCAAAAGAACCGTTTCAGGACGTAGCGGTGCTCGCGTTCCCGGCGCCGCAGCACGACGCGGACTCGTTTGCCAGGCAATCGCCCCGCGTCACCTCCACGCCGCCGGCCGCCGGTTTGGAAATGCTCGTGGATGGAAACCTCGCCACCGTGGCGGAGTTTCCCGCCGGCGCCGGCCGCGGCAAGACTCCTTTCATTGTTGAGATGGAATTGACCGCAATGATGACAGTTCGTTCGCTGCGCATTGTGCCAGGGAGTGAACCGTTTGGAGCGAATGTGGAATTGCAGGCCGCGAACGCGGAGGGCGTCTTTCAAACGGTGCGCCGGTTCAAGTGTGACCGTTCCAACATGAACGTTGGCGTGGGCTTCATGCCGCGCGGGCCGGTGACGGTTTCCTTTCCTGCCACGACCGCGAAGCAGTTCCGGCTCGTTTTCACCGGCGTCTTCGGGAGCAACCGGCGGATCGAGTTGGCGGAAATTGACCTGTCCAGCGCCGCGCGGTTGGAATCGTACGTCGAGAAGCAACTCGGCAAAATGCATCCCACACCGTTGCCGATGTGGGACACCTACCTCTGGCCGACGCAGGCCGAGCCGAACGACGCGAAACTTGTTGTCCCTGTCGGTGCGGTGCGCGATCTCACCAAACTCCTCGCTCCGGATGGCACGCTGGCATGGGGCGTTCCGCCTGGCGAATGGATCATTCAACGCATCGGCATGACGCCGACCGGCATGAAAAACTCTCCCGCCTCACCCGAGGGCCAGGGGTTGGAAGTGGACAAGATGAATCGCGCCCTGGCGAAGCATCACTTCGACGCCTTCATCGGGGAGGTGCTGAAGCGGATTCCCGCCTCCGAGCGCAAGGCGTTCACGCGCGTGGTGGCCGACAGCTACGAGATGGGCTCACAGAACTGGACCGACGGCTTCGACGCGCAGTTCAAACAACGCTACGGCTACGATCCAAAACCATGGTTGCCCGTGCTCAGCGGCCGGCTCGTGGGCAGCGCAGACCAAAGCGAGCGGTTTCTCTGGGACTTGCGGCGATTGGTGGCGGACCGCGTGGCGACGGATTACGTCGGCGGCTTGCGCGATGCCTGCAAACCCCACGGGCTTGGGTTGTGGCTGGAGAATTACGGGCACTGGGGATTTCCCGGCGAGTTCCTGAAATATGGCGGCGAATCCGACCGAATCGGTGGCGAGTATTGGGTGACGGGTGATTTGGGTTCGATCGAGTGCCGCGCCGCTTCATCGTGTGCGAATACCTACGGCAAGCAGTTCGTTTCGGCGGAAGCGTTCACCGGCGGGCCGGCGTTTCAGAATGCGCCCCGTGCGCTTAAGGCTCGCGGCGACTGGTCGTTCTGCGAGGGGATCAACCACTTCGTGTTGCACGTGAACATTCTGCAGCCGTGGGAGGACAAAGTGCCGGGTGTCAACGCGTGGTTTGGCACGGAGTTCAACCGCCACAACACCTGGTTCGAGCAGAGCAGCGCGTGGATGGATTACCTCCGCCGCTGCTGCTGGCTTCTGCAGCAGGGTCACCGCGTCGCGGACGTGGCATATTTCATCGGCGAGGATGCGCCCAAGATGACCGGCGTGCGCCAGCCCGAGCTGCCGCCAGGTCGCGACTTCGATTACATCAACGCCGACGTTATCGTCGAGAAGCTCACGGTGAAAAACGGCGTGCTGACCCTGCCGCACGGCACCACCTACCGCGTGCTGGTTCTGCCGGAACTGGACACCATGCGCCCCGAGGTGTTGCGCAAGATTCACAGGCTCGTGAAGGCGGGCGCAACCGTCCTTGGGCCATCGCCCTCGCGCTCGCCGAGCCTGGAGAATTATCCGCAGTGCGATGCGGAGGTGCGAAAGCTGGCGGCGGAACTTTGGGGACAAGCAGACACCCGGCAAGCCGGGGAACGCGCATTTGGCAAGGGCCGCCTCGTGTGGGGCAAATCGTTGGACGAAGTTCTGACCTCGCTCAGTTCGCCGGCGGATTTCGAGAGTTCCGTTCCGTTGCGTTTCACTCATCGGCGCAGCGGGAAGACCGACATTTACTTCGTGGCCAACCCGAAAAACGAACCCCTCACCACCACCGCGGCATTCCGCGCGGGGGGCAAGGCGCCCGAGTTTTGGTGGCCGGATTCCGGGCGGATCGAGCGTCCGGCAGTTTTCGATCTGGATGGGGAAAGGGTGCGGCTGCCCTTGTCCTTCGGCCCGCACGGTTCGGTGTTCGTCGTGTTCCGCGAAAAAGCCGGGCCCGCCGCAGAGCGCATCGTGTCCGTAAAGCATGATGGGCATGAGGTGCTGGGCACCCGTGTGACGCCGTTGGTTGCTGGCGCGAGTGTGGTGACACCAAACAATTTCTCCTTCGCCGCGTGGATTAAACCCGGAGCCGCGACCGAGTTGGGCAGCGAATCCAACCGCGGCGCCGCCGGACTGGGCTTGAAACGCAATGACGCGTTGACCGCGCCGCACGGTGATGGCTTCGGCGGTGCCGGCAACGCGGGCTGCGGCCTGGCAGTGGGCACGAACGGCGTGTGCGTCTTCGAACACGGAGCCAATTACTTCGCACCCACGCTGGTTCACGCCGCGCCGATTGTGGATTGGACTCACGTGGCGGTGGTCTATCGAGACGGACAACCAAACCTGTATCTTAACGGCGCGCTCGTCCGCACCGGATTGAAGAGCGAATACGCGGTTCATTCCGGCGCCAATGCGGGTGGATTGGCACAGTTCCGCGGGCAATTGGGTGGCTTCTCACAATTCGGCCGCGCCTTGAGCGAAGACGAGCTGACCGAACTGGTCCGGACCATGCCGCGACCAGATCAGTTCGCGGCCGGCCCACCGATCCAACTCATCAAACGCGACCGCCAGTTGCTCGCGTTGGCGACCCGCCCCGGCGACTTCGAGTTGCTGATGGCCGACGGCAAGAGCCGCAAGCTCAACGTGCCCGCAGTGCCGGCAACGCAGCCCTTGGCCGGAGCGTGGGAAGTTCAGTTCGCTGCCGGCTGGGGGGCGCCGGAACGGGTGACGTTCGCGCAGCTTGGCGATTGGACCCAACACCCCGATGAGAACATTCGACATTTCTCCGGCAAGGCGATTTATCACCAGACCTTCACCTTGCCCCCGTCACCCAGCGCCCAGTCGAACACCCGGATTCTTCTGGATCTCGGTGAAGTGCGGGACCTGGCGGTGGTGCGGGTGAATGGCCGGGAACTCGGGACGCTCTGGCTCGCGCCCCACCAACTCGACATCACTAGTGTCGCACGCCCTGGCGAGAACATGCTTGAGGTCGAGATTGTCAACGTCTGGAACAACCGGTTGGTGGGCGATGCCGCGCTGCCGGCGGAACAGCGGCGGACCTTGTTGCTGGCACCGACGGTCAAGAAAGACTCGCCCCTGCTGTCCGCAGGTCTGCTCGGCCCCGTGGCGGTGCGGTATGCGGTGGAATTCTTTGTCCAATAACTCGGCGAACGTGCATTTCTCGGCTTCCGGCAGAATGGCACGGGCCACGGCCCATCAAATCTGCCGGGGGACAATTCACAGGGCAAGGGTTCGTAATGCCCAAGGCGGCCCATGAACTGCCTGGAGTGCCCCGCCGCACTCCACCTTGACCGCCCACCCTTCGCCAAAATCGCGCCGCTAATGGAATTGCTTGAGCTTGAAATACGGTGCCCGGACCTTTGGCCGCATGAATTCATTCCGAAACCAACGCCTTCGCAACCACGCGCTGCCCATGAGCACGCGTGGCTGTTCAATGACATCGCCGAGGCCAATGGCAAACAGGAATTGTTCACCCGCCAGGCGATCAACTCCTTTCCCACCCAATTCAGCATCGCGGAGATTGAACGACTCTGCCCAGGAGTCAGCCGCGACATGCTCCGGCATATTCTCAACCGTTTGCAGCGCCAGAAACAAATCAGTTGCGTCCAGCGCGGTCGTAACTCTCTGTGGCGAAAGAAACAACCGTTGAACTAGGTAATGCCGCTTAACCGCGTAATAAAGCAGGTAACACTCGACTTCCACTTCGAGGCCAAAAGCCATCACTCACCCCATCGAACCGGCAGAAGCAGATGGTAAATTGTAAAGGCACCATCTAGAAACTCGTGTTTAGTCTCGCCGTGCCATTCGTGGCTCTTCGATAATTTCAAAGGCCGATATTCCCAGCTTGTCGGCAACTGAATAGGAATGCGTTTAGTCCCCATGGCTTTACAGACTGCGGCGTGAGCCCGTTTGACATTTCCATCCATGACGTAACCAAGCATTGCCCCACACGGCAGACCAGCAGCGTATTTGGCGAGTGTTGGTGGAGTCGGAATGAAGCACATCATACCGCCTACCCCGACATACGCGGCAGCATTCGACGCGGGCGTGTTCAGTCTCTTCCCTTCCATAATGAACGAGACTGCTCTGCGCTTTCTGCCGGGCGGATAGAGCCGAATGTCTGTTCGGGAGGTTTCTTTTCCTTCCTCGTTCCATTCGGGCGCTTCGGGCACGCAAAACCAATCGCGCTCCTCGCGTTCGTAGCGCTCGATAATCGCGCCGGCAAGGAGCTTGGTGATACGGGGTTCGAGCCGTGCAGATCGAGGCAGCGAGAGTCCGTCCCAAACCTCAACGACAAATTGGAGCACTTCGCCGGTCCATCCTTTCGTGAATAGTCCCCACCCACGTTCCTTGCTGTTTCCTGAAACTTGCATCAGCCAGTGGGTTCCATGCTCGCCATGTAAACAGCCAATTCGTCAGCATCGTTGAGCGCCGCCGTCTTCGTCCAATGACGGCGAGTCAGGGGTTTGAGGATGTGGACACAATCATCCTCGAAGTGTGCGTAGCCACGCAGATAAGTCAGCCCGCCAGGACATTTCTTTACACTCGCCCTAGCGATGCGAGCGAGCAGCTTGCGGAACAGTGGCGAAGCATCTTGTTCCTCCGGACAGGAAAGTAGCAGCGCACGTTCGGTTGTTTTCGTGAGTGTTAGCAGCGCGAGACCTTCAACTTTCGCCAAACGGAGGCTAGGAGTAAGGGAATAGCGGGAACGCCGCGCCCAGCGATTGATGGTTTCACAGAGTTGTTCAGCGTAACTCGATCTGTGGTGCGGTTTGGAAGGCTGTTGGATTGGGATGACCGTATTCGGTGACTGCGGCGTGGAACTTGGCTCGAACAAATTCACGGTGTCCTCAATGATGAGCCTCTCCCACTTCGTTACGCCAAAGTACCGGTACACTAATTCAGCAACCTCGCCGAGGGCATTATCGGGCGCGGCAATCCGACTCTGATCGCTACTATCCACTACAGACAAATCGTCTCCCGCCCGCCGGAGCAGCGCGGCGATTGCGCTCACAATCGCATAGCTCTCGACCGGCTGCTTCGTTTGCTCTGGTAGCGGGAAAGGCAATTGAAGCAGTTCACCGAGATGCACTTTATCCCGCTCCACACCCCAATTGGCTGAGGTGTGAAATAAGTAGTACGATGCCAAGGGGTTATTCAACACTGCGGTCAGGAACAGGAGAAGCTCCTCCTCTTTCTTCCCGTTCTGCTGCTTCTTCTTCCCCAAGGTGATGGACTGGATTGAATCCTGAAAGAGAACGTCGAATTCACTGAAAGCAAAGCGAGAAAAACCACGATTTACGAGAACCATTGGTGCCGTAAACACCGCTCTGTCCGGCAACCTACGCAGATCATCTGGAACAGGCCCGAACTCTTTGCAGTCATCGCGCTGGAGCAACAGTCCCCAACGGTTGTTTGAGCCCGCCAAGAACCGATGTTTGGCATCCCACCAAGGTACTTTGCGCTCGCGCTTGACGCCTTGTGCCTCGGCGCGCGCGATATTACGCCGGTCAAGTTCGCTCAATGGCTGGAATCCTTCACCTTTTATCCACCGCTTTCCATCTTCTGGTTCCCCCGCAATATTCCCCAAAGTTGGCAGTCTCCGCAAGCGGTCGAGCAAGCGCCGATCACGGTCGCTGCCCCAGAACGGCATCTTCCAAAACATGTAGGCACGGTCTTCGCTGGCAGCGGCAAGAAGGTCGGAAACGGGCAACAGTTTTTGTTCGTCGGCTGAGACTACTATAGCGGCTCGGCGAGGGTCGAGCCGCTCCACCTTAGGTGTAAAGTAAGAAATTTCGGACGTCTGCTTGTCAGGCTTGGTGGCGCGGCATTTTACGACCATCGCCGGGCACTTTGCGCCGGTGAACAGGATATGACGGTAGTCGGCGAACTGCCACACGGCTTCTACACTGAAAGTGCTAAACCACGCGGCCTGAAATTTGTTCGTGCTGTTGCTGAGGACGACGCGCGTGGGCAACAGCAGACAGACGTGGCCGTCCGGTGCGAGATGCAGCGGAGCCTTCCACATAAACGCGATGGCCGATTGCTGTTCAGGGAAGAACTGCGCTTCGCGCTCGGACTTCTGCTTCGGCGCGTCCTTCAGAAATGGATTGCGCTTGTCATCAAATAGCCAGTCACGCATTGCCGTGTCTGGCGGTGTTTTCGCGTCTTCTTCATCCGCCGATTGATTACGTCCGACCCAGGGCGGATTTCCGATGACAAGATCAAACTTTCCAGCAGCGTCCACATCGGCGCTAAAGAAATTCTTTGCCAGTATTACTGGACAGTTCCGGCCAAACAGCAGGGGAGGCAACACTTTTTCATCGCCGGCTTTTTCCAGTGCCACCTTCAGTTTCCAAATATCGCGCGGCTTGAGTTGATCAAGGAACGCGAGATAAAGACTAAAGCACGCGACCATGCAAGCAGTCGGGTCGCTGTCCACACCCTGCAGCTTAGTCGTGAGGATGTCACGTAGCGCGGTGGCGCGCGTTAGATTGTCCACCTTTGGATGGTCACGACACCACTCGGCTGCCATGCGTTGGAAAAGGATGACGAGGAAGACGCCAGAACCACAGGCAGGATCAAGGCAACGCTTATCAAACAACGTGAGCCAGCCTTCGGTCGCAATATCCACAACCAACTCAGCCAGTCGCGGCGGCGTGTAGAAGGCCCCGGCCTTGCGACGGACAGTTTTCGACTTGCCTTGATTCTTCGGCGCTCCGGCCTTCTTCTCACCCGCTGCAATAAAGTCCTCATAAATGGCGCTGATGAGTTCAATGGGGATGAAACGGAAATCGTAGAGATCGAAGTCGAACACCGGCTGATTCTCAGAAAAGTCAAATCCTGAGAGCAATTTGATCAGCACATCAACATGTCGGGTGCGCAGGCTCGTCTGCTCAGCAGTGAAACTGCCGCCAAACATGCTGCCGTTGAAATCATCGTCGAGGAGACGGAATAGTTTGAAAAGCAGTGTCACTGCTTCGCGGCTCGTTACTTTCCTCAGAACATGGTGGAGCTTGTCAGCCATTGGCGCACTGACGGACTTTAGTTGCTTCGGGCCGATGACTCCGCGCTCCAGCAGGTAGCAAGTGAACAAACAGCGTCCGAGAAAAGCGTGTGCCGTTAGGGGATCAAGGGCATCGTCATGAGCGCGATCAATCAATTCGTCACGCGCGGCACTAAGATTATCGAGCAGGTATTGGTCGATTGCTCCGTCAGCATCAAACTTCCCCGGATGCTCGCGGTAGAACTGGCCCGTCTGGACGCTAAACAGAAAAGTTTCCAACGCGAACGCGGCATTGTCGAGTTCCGACGCGAGCCGCCAGCAGTTCTCATTTTGATTAAGTGCGGGATGGTTACAAGCGGGGGTGAAGGTGGATTGAGGCAAAGCAATGTGGGAATATAGCGGCGCTGAAGACTGTGGGATGAAACGCGAGCAAGGCGTAGCCTCACGCTGGCTGGA
>JACZKP010000036.1 GCA_014860005.1 Verrucomicrobiota bacterium
CTGTGCAACTCCCCGAACACCGGATTGACGGAGTAACGCTCCAACCATCATCAAAAGTCTTACGCATCGAGGAGTGATGCGCTTCCTCAGGGAGTGCGCAGACCGAAATGGGTCAGCTTCTCGCGCATGGTCTGGCGGGAGACGTTCAGCCAGCGGGCGGCCTTGGCCTGGTTGCCCTGGGCGAGTTCGATGGCGCGCGTGAAGAGCTGCCGTTCCACGGCTTCAATGATGGCAGCATGGGCGTCGGAGATCGTCCCCTGGCGGGCGGCGTCCAGAAATTCCTCGATGAAGGCGGACAGCGTTTGTTGGGACGCCGCGAGCGGATCGCTTCGTTTCAGCAGCACGGTTTTGAGATAGTCCACGCTGATGGAAAATTCGCGGGCCAGCAGCAGGGCCTGTCGCAGCACATTGGCGAGTTGCCGGACGTTGCCAGGCCAGCTTTGCTGCTGAAGCCAGCCAACGGCTTCAGGTTGGATCGCCGCAGAATTCAACTGCAACTCGGCGGCAAGACGGCGCAGGAAATATGTTGCCAGATCGGGAAGGTCTTCCAACCGGCTGCGCAACGGCGGCAGGTGGATGACGAATGAACTGAGGCGGTAGAACAGGTCCTCGCGAAAGTGTTTCTCGCGGATGGCGGTTTCCAGGTCGCGATGTGTGGCGGCGATGATGCGAACGTCCACCGGAATGTTGTCCTTGCCGCCGACGCGCTGGATGCATTTCTCCTGCAGCACACGCAAGAGCTTGGCCTGGGTGAAAGGCACGCTGGGCTTGGGAAGCTTTCTGCGATTGCTGCATCCGGTTTTTGAGAAACGCCGGATGATTGACAAACGCCGTCGCGAGTTGTCTGGCCTTGTCTGCTGGCAAGAATTGCTCAAAGCAGAATGGAAGCAACAATCCATTGCTGCCCGGCGTCGGGCGGGCCGTCGCACCGGTATTTCTTGCCGGAGACTACCTGGCCCAAGTCATCGCAGGACTTTCTTGTTTTCCTGACGTGGTGCTTGCGATAAGCTGTGACCGCGCCGCATGAGCAACCTCGATCCAGGCAACTCAGCCCCCAACTCCCGGGCTCAGGTGTTTGCCACCACGCACTGGAGCGTGGTGCTCCAGGCAGGTCAGGAGGAAACTGCCGCCGGGTTTGCCGCCCTGGAAAAACTCTGTCGCACCTATTGGTTTCCGCTGTTCGCGTTCATCCGCCGCCTGGGCTATGCGGAAGCCGACGCGAAGGACCTCACGCAACAGTTTTTTGGGCAACTGCTCGCCCGGCGCGATTTCCAGAGTGTGGATGCCCGAAAGGGCAAATTCCGCACGTTTCTCCTCGCCGCCCTGCGGAACTTTCTCGCCAACCAACGCGATCACGCCCAGGCGGTCAAACGCGGCGGGGGCCGAATTATTATTTCCCTCGACAGCCTCGCGCCGGAAGAGTTTCAGCGCTGGGAACCCGCTTCCGACTTGTCGCCGGACATACTGTTTGATCAGCGTTGGGCCGTCACGCTCCTGGCCGAAGCCGTCCAACGCTTACGGGAAGAAATGGAAGCCCATGGTAAAAGCGCCCAGTTCGAGGCGTTGAAATCGTTTTTAACCCAGGATCCGGAAGCCGGGGAATATGCCGCCGTCGCCACCCGCTTGAACAGCAGCAGTCAGACGGTGGCCGTAACGGTGCATCGTCTGCGCCAGCGTTATCGCGAATTGGTCCGGGCCGAAATCGCCCGCACGGTTTCCAGTCCCTTGGAGGTGGAGGAGGAAATGCGGGAATTGTTTGCGGCCTTGCAGTCGTGAATGCTCAGGAATTTCCGGGCCCGCAGATTTTCGGTAAGGCGCGAGGCGAAATGCTTCTTTATCAAATGTCCGTCCGTTGGCATTAAATGACTCAGACCGATTCATGTCCCCGCTGCGGCTCGCAGTTGTTCAGCGAGGCGGGGGCTGAGTATTGCCCCAAATGCCTGGGCGCCCTCGGCTTCGCGCCGGCACCTCCAGGTGAAGAAGCGGATCTGCTCGCAGCGCCGCAACTGCCTCGGCTCGGCGATTACGCGTTGATCAAGGAAATCGCGCGCGGCGGCATGGGCGTGGTTTATCAGGCGCGCCAGCTCAGCCTGAATCGAATCGTGGCGCTGAAGGTCGTTTTGCACGGGCCCTTCTCGAGTCCGGAATTCGTGACCCGCTTTCGCACTGAAGCGACGGCCATCGCCGGGTTGCAGCATCCGAATATCGTCGCGATCTATGAAGTTGGTCAGGCGGGCGACGATCACTTCTTCTCCATGGAATATATCGAGGGCGTGAACCTCGCCGAACTGACCCGCGAACAACCGCTCCCCGCCCGCCGCGCCGCCGCTTATCTCAAAACCATCGCCGAGGCCGTTCACTACGCGCATCAACGCGGGGTGCTACACCGCGATCTCAAGCCCTCGAATGTGCTGCTCGACATTTTTGATCAGCCGCGCGTCACGGATTTTGGCCTCGCGAAGTTGCTCGACAGCGATGCCGAGTTGACCACAACGGGTCAGGTGCTGGGGTCGCCCAGCTACATTGCGCCGGAACAGGCGGCCGGAAAGTTCACCGAAGCCGGCGCCTCGGCCGACGTTTATTCGCTGGGCGCAATCCTGTATCACCTGCTCACGGGCCGACCGCCGTTTCAGGGCGAGACGATCCCGGAAATTCTGTTGCAGGTACAGAACACTGAACCGGTTTCACCCCGGCGCTTGAACCCCAGCGTGCCTCCGGACTTGCAAACCATCTGCCTGAAATGTCTGCACAAAGAACCGTCGCGCCGTTATGCCTCAGCGCACGAGTTCGCCGCAGACTTGGGACGTTATCTGGCAAACGAACCCATCTACGCGCGGGCGGTGGCGCCGGCGGAAAAAATCTGGATGTGGTGTCGCCGCCGGCCGGTGCTCGCCGCGCTCATTGTGGCACTGCACCTGGCCATTGGTTTAGGGTTGTCGGGAATCATCTGGCAATGGCAGCGCGCGGAAGAGCACGCCGCCGCCGAACGAGAGCAACGCCTCGTGGCCGAGAATTACGCCGCGCGCGTCCGGCTGAATCTCTACGCCGGCGACGTGAGTTTTGCGGCCCAAGCGTTGCAACGCAGCGACCTCGGGCTCGCGCGGCGAACACTCGCGGCTTTGAAGCCCCAACCGGGCGAGTCGGATTTGCGCGGCTTCGAGTGGCATTATTTGTGGCGTCAATGTCAGGGCGATCAATTGGCCACCCTGGGCGAACACGAACGGATCGTGACCTGCGCGGCGTTTTCGCCGGATGGAAGATACCTCGCCACGGGCAGTCAGGATCAGACGGTGAAAATCTGGGACGTGGCGCAGCGCGAACTCGTGACCACGCTGGCCGCGGCCACCGGGGCCGTCTGGACGGTGGCGTTCACACCGGACGCGCGTTTTCTCGTCACGTCCGGGCAGGGCGGCACACGGCTCTGGTCGTATGGTGACTGGCAATTTATCACCCATTTCCCGGGGCAGACCGCGACCTTGTCCCACACCAGCCCGTTGCTCGCCGTTTCCGAAGTTTCGTTCTTCTATTGGTGGCAACCGCCCGGCGCCATCAGCGTCTGGAATTATTTGACGGGTGAGAAAATTCGCGAGCTTCCCAAGCCGGGGCGTGTCATCGCCCTGGCGCCGGACGGCGGCACGCTCGCGGTTGGTGACCCATTGCGCGGGGTTGATTTGTGGAATGTCACCTCCGGCGAACTGCAACTCACCCTGGCCACGTCCAACTCCGTCCGCTCCCTTACTTTCTCTCCCGATGGAAACCATTTGCTCACGGTGGAGCGGGGCGACAATCCGACGTTGCACGATTTGCGCTCGCCTGGAGCGCCGCGCAAACTGGCCGTCCACGAGATGGAAACCTGGGCCGCGCATTTTTCCCCGGACGGCCGGACCATTGCCACCACCAGTTCCGACCAGACTTTGCGCCTTTCGGAGGCTGCAACGGGGCGCATCACCAGCACGTTGCGCGGGCATCAACACGAAGTCTGGTGCGTGGCGTTCAGTCCGGACGGAACCATGCTGGTGACCGGCGGCAAGGATCAGAAGGTCATGCTCTGGTCACGCACTTCGCGCCCGGCGAATGTGAGCGTGCCCAACCAGAGTTATGTCCGCCCGTTTTTTTCGCCCGATGGCACCCGAATCGTGACGACGGGCACTCCGGTTTCACGCGCCTCCTCCGCCGTCTGGAAAATGGGCCGCGACACGCCCGAAACCGCCGTACCCGGGCGGCGCACCATGGGATTTTCCGCCGACGGCACCAAGCTGGTTCGCTGGGGCCGTGATGTCCGATCCCTGGAGTTCGTTCCCTTGGCTTCCACCAACCTGACCCAGGTGGCCTTGGGCGGCTTTGATGAGAAAAGTAAAGGTCTGCAATACCAAGGCTTCACGCCGGACTGGAACATCTTTTTCGCAATTGATGAATTGGGCCGCGTGGCGATCTGGGAAGTCGCGACCGGCAAGGTGCTCAAAGGAATTCAAGGTCCGCCGCCACCGATCAGTGCCGGGGCGATTTCGCCCGGGGGCCGTTATCTGGCACTCGGCGCCCAACAGGAAAGCTTGGTGCGCTTCTATGATTGTGAAACGGGACGCGAATCGCAACTCGCCGGCCACAAGGACACCGTGCGCGGACTGGCATTTTCACCGGACGGCACGATGCTGGCGAGCGGGAGTCTGGATGGCACGATCCGCTTGTGGGATACGGCAAACGGCGAATCACTGGCAACCTTGCCCGGGCACATGGAAGAAACCTCGGACGTCGCGTTTTCACCTGATGGCCGCACGCTGGCTTCGGTGAACGTGCAACTCTCGGTCAAGCTCTGGCATGTTGCCACGCGCCGCGAATTGGTTTCGTGGGATTTTCCGCAAGTAGGTGATTCGGTTCGATTTTCACCCGATGGCCGATTTCTGGCCGTGACCACGCGGACGAATTCCATCCACCTCTTCGAAGCACCGCCGCTGGAAGCGCTGGCGCCGGCCCGCCGGTGATGGAGGTTGAGAGCACCCGGCAAAACGCGGCTCACATCCCGCTTTTCGCCGCCGATCGTCCGCAAAAGTCAGGGTTTCCGCATCAGTGGCTACTTTGCAGACCGGCTTGGAGCAGCCTTATTCGTCGCGCCTAAAGTTTTCCTGTAATCCAAAGTCATTTTTTCTTCTTACCTCAATGACCACCCGTGTGCTCACAGAACTTGAATAAAAGTATGCAAACCCGCTCGCTAATCATTGCGGCCAGAATAGCCGCGGTTTCAGAGGCAAAAGAACTCCCTGTGGCTGACAACTGCCATTTACCTGAAGCCTGCGAAGGCAAGGGCAGCAGCGTCGCGTCAGGAAACCAGTCCAGATTTCAGACCAGATGCATGGCGACGGGAGCCATCTCGAACTTCGCAATGCTGGCGCTGGTGGTTGGGGCTTGGCTCGGTGGTTGCCTGCCATTGCACGCGGGCATTCCGGAGCCCGATCTAGTGTGGTATGGCAAGGTGACAGGCAATGCGGGTGGAGTGGCGGTTCGCATCACCACCGGAACATTGGTTTGGCGGGTGGAGACGTTGGGCGGCAACCCGGTGATAACGCGCACCACTCAGTTAACCGACATCAACGACCAGTTCAGCTTCCTGCTGCGCCTCCCCTGCGAGTCATTGGAACCAGGCGTGGCAGCGAGCGCCGAGACGCTTCCGCTGATTCCGACCCCCACGGCCTACCTCCGCACCAATGTCACGTTGGACGGTCAGTCGCTCACGCTGAGTTCCGCGCCCGGCCAGTTTTCGGTGGCGTTGGCCGATCGCGGACGGGTCGAGCGCGTTGATCTGGTCCTGTCCACCCTGCCGCTGGATAGCAACGGCAATGGTTTGGCCGATGCGTGGGAAGAGCTGTACTTTGGCGGCATTGGTGTGGATCCAAACGCGGATCCGGATGGCGATGGCATGAGCAACCTGCGCGAATACCGCGCCGGAACCAATCCCACCAATGAGCTGTCCCGGTTCGAGATTGTGGAGATCAAAGCGGTATTCAGCGGGATCCAAATCCTCTGGTCCAGCGAACCGTTTCGCTCCTATCGCGTGCGGCGATCCACTACCTTGCTGGTTTCGCCGGCGAGCTACGAAGTCATCGGCTCGGGCTTGCTGGCCACGCCGCCGTACAATCAATTGGTGGACACCAATGCCACGGGCGCCGACCAATTCTTTTATTTGATCCAACTCGAGGATTAATTCCCCCTTTTGGCCATGAAACTTTCCCACTCGCTCATCCTTCCCGGCCTGCTGCTGGCCGGGTTTCTTGCTCCGGCCCATGCCCAATGGACCGAACAATCCTTTCAGCTCAACCCCGGCTGGAACGCGATCTTTCTGGAGGTGCATCCGGACCCTGCGGACTGCGATACGCTCTTTTCCGGACTGCCAGTCGAGAGTGTTTGGGACTTCAATCCCTCGGTGGATTCGCCGCAGTTTGTGCAGGATCCTGCGACGCTCATTCCGGGTGCCCCGAACTGGCTGACTTGGTTTCCGCCTGCCAGCCCGTTGGCGAACCAGGGCAATCTGTTCATCCTGCGCGATGGTCGGCCCTACTTGATCAAGCTGGCGAACGATGCCACGCCGACCACTTGGACGGTGAAGGGCAAACCCTCGTTGCGCAAAACCACCTGGCGTCCCGGCGCCGTGAACTTCGTAGGCTTCCGGGTCGGGCCGACCGGGCCGACGTTTCAAGCGCTCTTCGCGGGTGAAACCGGGTTAACGGGGCAACCGGTTTACGCGCTCAACACCGGCGGTGTGTGGCAGCAGGTCGGCAGTCCCTCAACCACTCGTCCGGAATCGGGCAAGGCTTACTGGGTCCGTTGCATTGCGCCTGCCCAGCGGACGGCCACCGTGGAGGTGGATCCCGGTTCGCGCCAGGGATTAAGATTCAGCGGTGGCACCGCGGAGTCGGCTTTGCGGATTCGCAACACGAGCACCACCGCGCGCAATCTCTCCTTGCGCCTGCTACCTTCTCTGACCCCGCCCGCCGGTCAGCCACCCCTCGCCGGCCCTTTTAGCATGGAATACTGGAAGACCGATTATACGAATTCGGTGCTGGGGTGGGAACCGCTGCCGGCCATGCTAGGTTTTTCCGCCTTGCCGTCCGGTGCCGAATGGAATGTCCGGTTGGGCGTGCGCCGCGCGAGTCTGGGCACCACCACCGCCGGTTCGCAGTTTCAAGGTTTGATCGAAGTGACCGATGATCTTGGCACCCGGTGGTTGGTACCGGTGAGCGTGGACACGACCGGCGGAACGGTTGCGTCGGGTGCTGGGCCGGTGACAAGCAACATCGACTTCCCCCAAGCCGGTCTCTGGGTCGGCGAATCAATTATCAACGCCGTCTCGCAGCCGGCTCATGCCGGGAATCCCACCCTGCCGCGACCCGCCGGTGGCGAGTTATCCTTCCGATTGATCGTTCACGTGGACGCCACTGGCACCGCGCGCTTGCTCCAGCGGGTGTTCCTGGTGCGCAAACCGCCGACCTATCTGCCCGATCCGGAGAACCCCGGCTTTAACATCCTCAACCAGCCGTCGCGGACGGTGGTGTTGACGGACGAAGCCCTGATCCCGTCGCTCATCGGCCCCGGCGAAATTTTGGGGCGGCGGATCAGTTCGGCCGCGTTTGGGTTCAGTCAGCCGCTCGGGTTGACCAATGGCCCGTTTGGAACGGGCACGCTCAATGGGGTCATCACCCTCGGCTACAATGATCCGTTGAACCCGTTCAAGCACGTCTATCATCCCGACCATGACAACCTGAACGAGCGATTCGAGCAACCGCCGCTGGCCGAGGGAAACGAATCCTTTACGGTCACGCGCAACGTGGCGTTGGAGTTCACGGCCACCGACCCGCTCGGGTTGAACCCGCCGGGCTGGGGCGACGAGGAATTGGGGGGGCTGTACCGTGAGACGATCGCAGGTTTGCATCGGAGTGCGATCCAAATCAGCGGCACCTTCCGGCTCGTGCGGGTGGCGCGAGTGTCCACCCTGAACAATTAACCGTATGCCGGATTGGCAATTTCGGGAGACCCTGACCCATGAGCAATAACGACGACCCAAGGCGAAGCATGTTCACCCGGTTTCAACGCTGTGCCGGCTGTCTGGCGCTTGTGATCCTATTGGTGGCAACCACGATCAAGGCGCAAGTCACACCCGTCTTCACGATCAATCATGGTTACCCGCCGGTGCAAGCCGGTTTTCCCGACGGAACGGGAGATGGGTTCGGGACCACGCTGGCTTCCATTGGCAATGGGGACTTCCTGGTGGGGATTCCATCCTTCGATCTGGCGTCGCGGCTGACCGTTGTCAATCCGTACTTCGTCTCTCCCGACAAGGGACGGGCACAACGATATGGCCCGGATGCAGGCGCGTTCGCTTTTGGCTTCAGTCTATCACCAAACCGCGAAAGTTACACGTTGACGGGCACTGGCCTTTCCGGTTTTGAGGACGGCCGTTCGCTGCTTGGTAGTCCCGGCAAAACAAACATTATCAACGGAGTGGTTTACTACGGTGTCGGCCTGGTCACGCTGTTTGATGCGACCGGCCTGAACCAGCTCAGTTGGACCAATCCCGCAGGCTTGACCAGCGCCAACGATCAATTCGGCAAAACGATTGCCACGTTGCCGGGAAATCGCTTCGCGGCCAGTTCGCAGAACGGCTTCCGCAGAGTCTATATCTTCGATGCGGCCGCGGTCGCTCCACCGCTGCTGGTCATAACCAATCCCACGCCGTCGTTCAACTTCGAGAATTTCGGGGACGCAATCGCTCCGCTCGGAACCGATCGAATTTTGATCGGCGACCCCGGAGATGACAGCGATCTGCCCCGCTACGGCAGCGTGATGCTTTTTGATTTGGCGGGAAATCTCCTGCGCACCATCCGAAATCCAAACGATGCGGACAAAGCCAGTGCCAACTTCGGCGAACGAATTCTGGCCGTGGACGACCATCGTTTCCTCGTCGCTGCGCCGGTGGCGGATGCCATTTACTCTCCGGGTGGCGGCTTACAGGCAACCAACCAAAATGCCGGAGCGGTCTATCTCTACACTGACACCGGTACATTGTTACAAACCTTTGTGGCCCCGGATCCGGCCAACTCGGGCAGTTTCGGAAAATCAATGGCCCTGCTCGGTCCCGGCCGGGTGCTCATTGGAGCACCGTTCGAGAAACAGAGCGGTCAGGCAGTCGGCCGGGTGCATTTATTCAACCTGGCAGGCGTTCACCTCCAATTCATCGATAATCCAGATAAGCAGGCGTTCGACAAGTTTGGCGAGTCCATTGTCGCGTTGAGCGAAACCCGCTTTGTGGTCGGCGCTCCGGATGACGACACGCTGCGCGTCAACGGGGGCAGTGTCTATGGTTTCGATATCCCGCTCCCTTCCGTCGAGTTGGGCACGGCGATTCCGCAGCCGAACAATGTTGACGGCACCGGCACCTTCCCGTCCCAAGGCCCAACCGTGACGCCGCCCGATGCGACTTTCTGGCATGTGCCCTCGCAAACACTCTATGCAGTCAAGCCGGGGGCGGTCCTCGTCTCCTGGAAGTTGTCGGGCACCTTCGGCACCAACAATTGGGAGGCCTCCGTCACCTGGCCCACCAACGAGAATCGGTACCAAGTCCACGTGGCGGGCCAGGGAGCGGTGGATGTCGGCGGAGGCGGCGTGTTTTCCAATGCGGTGTTGCACGCGACAACCACCGATGCCGATGCCAGCGCGGTGAGCCAGTTGCGCCGGTTCGCGGCAACGGTTCCCGGCACCAGCCTGCTCATGCTTTCCGGAGGTTCTCCGGCCACCAATCCCATCCGTTTCCAATTCGTGAAGACCATCGCATGGAATGACCCCGACCACCTCCACGACAATGCACCGGCCACCATTGGCCAACCGATCACGGATCCCGGCGGATATTATGATCCGGCGGCCGGTTCACCCCAGGTGGTTCTTGCCGGTTCCGTGTTTGCTCCCGCGCCGGTGTTCGATCCCGCAACGCGCACCGGGACCATCATCCCCGTCAACCGCGACAATCCCGCCAGCAGCACCGATGATCCCGTAGTCGCCTATTATCAATTGGGCACGAAACTCCACGATCCGCATCCGGTGACTGGCGGCCCGGTGGCGAACAGCATCGCCTGGCCCTACAAGCCCGTCCGCTTCGCACCCGTGTGGCCAACCAGTTCACCCAAGATCATCGTCGCCAGCCTGCTGGGAACCGGCGCGATTAATCCCACGCAATTCGTCGAATGGCAGCTCTATTATCAAAACAACCCCGCCCTGGCTGGCTTCAATCCGAATGACGAACATGCGCTGAACTCAGGTGAGGCCGTGTTCGCCTTGCGAGATGATCTGGGCACGCCGACGACTTCCGAACCGTTCGTCCTGATCCGCTATCGCGATCCGGCCAACGGCTTGCAGTGGCGCATGAAGGTCTGGCAAGTCGTGGCGGAGGAAGCTCCCTATTTCTTCCGGTATCCCGCCGAGGCCGGTAAGCTTCTACAGGCCCCATTCCCGCTGAGTTTATTGGCGCCCGCCTTGGAGACCTCGGGTGTATCCGGCCCTTACTTTCGTGACCGCAACCACCCGGCAACCCACTCGTTCTGGGCGCGAGCCGCTGGCAATGACGGCGGCATGGCCGAAATTGTGATGCGCTATTTCTACCCGATGCAGTCGAGTTTCTTCATGCCGGGCGCAAATCCGCCGATAGTGGGAGCCAGCGTCCCGCTGCTTGATCTGCGCGCCGGTTCGCCCGGCACGCCAATCAACGTCCGCTTCGAAACCACCTGGCCCGATAACGTGCCGGAGCTGCGTGTCGGCGAGACGTTGGTCAAACCAAAATTCGGCCTGCCCGACATCGACGGCCAGACGAGCGTCGAAGTGCTTTATCAACAGGCTTCCGCGTTAGGCCAGGGATCAAGCGTACGCCTCATTGATCCGGTTCGCATCCGCAGCGCGGCACTGGCTCAATTGCCGCTGGATATTGAAACCCGGTCGAGTGCGGGCCTGCTCTATTTCCCGGCCCTGCCACCGCACCTCGAGAATCGCATCAGCTACGATTCGAATCTAGATCGTCTGCAACTGCGCGGTGAGTTCGTTGAGCCGCCCGCCGGCGAATCATATCTGCTGTTGAACGTGCTGACGCCCCGCGACAAGGCCGTGCTGTTGGCGCTGACCACCGACACCGCTTTCCGCAATGCAGTGGAAGCTCTCGCCACCCAGTCAGCAAACGTCCTCGAAGTGCCAGCGAACTCGACGGGTTTTGATTCGCTCGCCTTGACGGCTGGCGATGCGCAAGGGACGGGCTATGTCACGCTGGCGTTTAACAACAGCACGAACCTTGGCGACGCGGGGCCCATCGTCCCAATTGTGATCAAGGTGACGTGCCCGCTTTATCGCGGTGAACTCAAGGTGATCGAACATTCCAATCCTCTGGCCGAGCAGTTGACCTTGCGGCATAGCGGCGATTTCGCCGGCCGGCCCGACGACTACGAATTCGAATGGCGCACCCTGCCGCCCGTGGATGGACTGCCGTCCACTCAGCCGCCCGCGCAGTGGATCCAGTTCCAATCCAGCCCCGCCACCGGCATCGGCGCGGTGGACATCACCCTCTCCGGCCCCGGTCTCTTCACGCTCAGCGACAACTATTTTGTCTGCCGTTACCGGCGAATTGCCGGACCCACCCCGTGCGGTCCTGACTGGAGTGCTTGGACCGAGCCCATGCTCGCCGAAGGCTGGATCAAACGGGTGCTCGCCGGCATCGGGCCGTTCGAACAACGCATCCGGGATTATCAGAACACGCAGGTGAACACCATCGTCAGCATGATCTCGCAGGCGGGCGCGCGGTCGGTCGGTGACGTGGCCCTGAACCTGGATGCCGTCAACTCAGTGGGTCTGATTGAGTTGTATGAAACGGTGCTGCGGCGCGGGATCAACCTGAGTATCGCCGGCGCGCCACCGGTGGATTATCCCCCGGCGAATGATGCCCTGCTGCTAGCGGCCGGCCGGTTGGCTGATCTCTACATGCTGGTCGGCAACGAAGCCTATGCGGACGCGGCCGATCCAACCATTGCCTTCGGAACCGACGACGGCGTTTACGGATCGCAGGCCACTTCCCTGCACTGCTTCATGAATCAGACGGCGTCGTTGCTTGAGGAAGAGCTAGCGTTACTGCGGGGCCGCGACAACTCCAAGCTGCCGAGCGTGGAGACGCATCCCTTCTACAACCGACTGATCTGGAACTTCACGCGCGACATTACCGGTGGTGAGGTCGCCTACGCGTTGAACTACAATCTGCGAAATGTAAATGGCGACGTGGCCGGGGCCATTGACGAAGCCGATGCGCGCCAGTTGTATCCCCAAGGGCACGGCGATGCGTGGGGCCATTACCTGACGGCCACCAAGAACTACTACCGGCTGCTGCGCAGTCCGAATTTCACCTGGGTACCGCGCATCGAAGCGGTGCTCGTCGGGGGCGTGCCGGTGTCGGTGGATTTTCTCGATGAACGCAAGTTCGCGGCGGCGGCGGCCGCCCGCGCACGCACCGGCGCTGAGATTGTGAACCTGACTTTCCGTGATCGTTACGTTGAGAACCCGGCCAAGCCTTGGCAAACCGACCCGGACGCAAATTCCGCCCGCGCCTGGAGCCTGCCGGATTGGGCGAGTCGCGCCGGGCAAGGCGCGTTCTTTGACTGGGTCACGGCCAACGCGCTGTTGCCGGACGTGGATGCCAACCCGGCGCACACCGGGATTCAAAAAATTGAGCGCGGGCTGATCCGCGAGTTGCCGGAGATCGTCGAAGCCTATCGCCTGATCCAGGAACAGGCCGATCAAGCGGATGGGGGACGAAATCCGCTGGGGTTGGCGAACAACGTGGTGCCGTTTGACATTGATCCGAGTGCAATTGCGGCCGGCAAGACGCACTTCGACCAGATCAACGAACGGGCCAACAAAGCGCTGGAGAACGCCGTCGCGGTGTTCGATTACGCCAACGCCAGCACCCAGTTGTTGCGGCGGCAGGCTGACGACGCGGCGCAGTTCCAAAATGTCATTGGTGACCGCGAATCTGACTTTAACAACCGTTTGATCGAAATCTTTGGCACCCCCTACCCGGATGACATCGGGCCGACGGGTACTTACGCGACCGGCTACATCGGCCCTGACATCTACCACTTCGAGTATGTGGACAGCCCTGAGCTGGATGCCGTTATTGGTCCGCCGCAATCCGTCCAATTGGAGTTGATGGACTTGAGCGTTACCAGCGCAGGGGGCGTCAATAAGACGCCGATTTCGGTGACGTTTCATATCTCGCCCAACGGTCTTGGGCTGGCCAAACCGGCAACCTGGATCGCCCCGCGGGGTTCGCTGGGTGAAATCCAGCAAGCGCAACTGGCCATGGTGACGGCCCTTCGCCGGCTACAGCGAGCCGTCACGGAGTACGAGAACCTGATTGCACAGATCGAAGACGCGGAGGAACAGTTCCGGGCTGAGTTTCTTCTTGGCCAGACGGGAATCATCATCCGTAGCGGCCAGTTGGCGCGGCTGGCGGAGCTCAATGACCAGATCGCGGACCTTCGGGAAGGCGCGAGCCAACTTCGCGACCGGGCGGCTACCTTCCAGCGCCGATATGATTTCGCGGCCGAAGCGCTTCCGACTGTCATCGGCATATCCAGCGACTCGTTTGCTCCGGTTCGCGCCGCCCAGCGATTAATGGGCCGCCTCGTGGCAGATGTGTTTGAGGACACTGCTGCTCTGAATGATTTGCGCTCGGCGGAACTTCAGGACGAGAAGGGCGAACTGGCGGCGCAGGCCGATCTGGAGTTGACCCTGGCACAGATTGGCTTCACCACCCAACAACGTTTGGATCAACTCGAACAATTGGTCCGCCAGGAGCGGCCCGCCCGGCAGGAGTTGGCCGCGCTGGGCACCGGAGTGGAAGAAGCTTTCGGACGTCATCAGGCCGCCATTGCCCGCGGGCTGCGCCTGCTCGAGGAGCGGACGCGTTTCCGGCAGCAGACCGCTGCGCAGGTGCAATCCTACCGCTACAAGGACATGGCCTTCCGGGTCTTTCGGAGCGACGCCTTGCAGAAGTATCGGGCGCAATTTGATCTCGCGGCGCGTTATGCCTATCTCGCCGCCAGGGCTTACGACTACGAAACGTCTCTTGCCCCCGGAGACAACCGTGGCCCCGGCAGCGCGTTTCTCACCTCCATCATTCGCTCCCGTTCGCTCGGCCTGTTTTCAGGCGGCAACCCGCTGCCGGGAAGCGGCTCGGGCGATCCGGGCATCGCCGATCCGCTCGCGCGAATGACGATCAATTGGAACCTGGTGCTCAAAGGACAACTCGGTTTTAACAATCCCCAAACCGAAACTGGCCGGTTCTCCCTGCGCAACGAATTGTTCCGCGTGCTCACCGGGTCATCGGGCAGCCAGCGTTGGCGCGAAACCCTCCAACGGCACGTGGTGCCGAACCTTCGGACGATGCCTGAGTTTCAGCGCCATTGCATCCCCTTCAGTCCCACCCAGCCGGCGGAACCCGCCATCGTGATTCCCTTCGCCACCACCATTAATTTCGGCCTGAATTTCTTCGGCTGGCCGGCGGGCGGCGGCGACAACGATTATGACTCGACAAAGTTCGCCACCAAGGTCCGGTCGGTGGGCGTCTGGTTTGCCAACTACAACAACCTGGGCGGCGGCATGATCAATACGCCGCGAGTTTACCTCGTGCCGGTGGGACTGGATGTCATGCGTTCTCCCTCACAGGGCCAGCCGTACATTCGCGAATGGCGCATTCTGGACCAGGCCTTGCCGGTGCCGTTCCCATTGAGTGGAGGCACGTTGAACGATCCGACGTGGATCCCGATCAACGATTCGCTCGCCGAGGATTTTGCCGCCCTCCGGCGCTTTGGCCAGTTCCGCGCGTATCACGACAGTGGGAATTTCAATCCGGCGGAGACGATCAACGACAGCCGTTTGATCGGGCGCTCGGTCTGGAACACCCGATGGCTGCTGATAATTCCAGCCGGCACCTTGCACACGGATCGGAACGAGGGCATTCAGCGCTTCATCAATGGTGCCTTGCTGCCGAATGGCAACCGCGACGGCAACGGCGTGTCGGACATCAAGATCTTCTTCCAGACCTACGCTTACTCGGGAAATTGAGCGTGGGTGAACGCATTCCGCCATCATGAAAGCCCACCGATTGCTTGCCGGCATCGTTGGGGCCGCGTGTATTGGCGGGAGCACCACTGCGGCGGGCCAGGACTCGCGCGTCACCACGACCGTCTATGTCGGCCGGCACTTTGAAGTGCGCGACCATGATCAGCCCGTGAAGTATGTGTTTAACGGTGACACCCGCGTGGCCCGCATCACCGGTTCGTTGTCGCAGGGGACGCGCATTCAACGGCTCCGCCTTCGCAGCGGCTGGAACCTCGTGTCCTTCGCTGTCACCGCCACCAACGCGCTGCAACAACTCTCCGCTCCCGGCGGGCCAGACGAGGGGAACATTCAGTCCGCCTATCTGTGGACTCCGGCGACGACTAATTACACGAGCGTATTGGCCGGTCAAACGGTAAGCGCCGGTTCGGTTCTCTGGATCAAGGCGACTACCAACAAAGTCGTGGGGATTGGGGGCGCTTACTCTGATCCCACCACTCCGAGCGTGCCGGTTGGTGGAAGCTACGTCAGCGGTAATGGCTTGGAGAGTTGGAATTTGCAACTGCCCGCCGATGTCACGGTTTGGAAATTTGATTCTGCCACCCAACTTTGGCAGGCGGGCTTTGCGGGTGACTTGTCGCCCGTGAGCGATCTCCCACCCAACCTGGCTCCGGGTGAGGCCATCTATGTCCATACCGGCGCCCCGGTCGAACTCAGCGTGCCTGATCCGTCGCTTCGCGTCGCCTATTACCACCCGGATCATCTGGGTTCGTCCAGCGTGGTGACTGACGCGGGCGGCGCGGTCGTTGAAGAAACGGCCTATTATCCGTTCGGCGCGACCCGTAACGAGGAACGTCTCCGCGCGATTGAGACGCATTACGGTTTCAGCCAGAAGGAACGCGACGCGGAATCGGGCCTCCAGTATTTCGGTCAGCGTTACCATCACCCTGTCATCGGCCGGTGGATTTCCACGGACCCGTTGGGCGAAAAGGGCGGCGGATTCAATCCCTACGCTTACGTCAAACAAAGCCCGCTCAAGCATCACGATCCGAACGGAGCTGAAATCATGGTCGTGGAAATCGTGGACAAAAAGGCGCGTACGACGACCTACGAGATCAGCCTCAAGGCGGCGGTGATTGACACGTCATCAGAGAAGATCAAGCAGCAGGATCTGGCGGCGTTTGCCGGAAAACTGAAGTCCAGCATCGAGAAGAGCTACAGCGGCGAGGGGCGCGACAAGGTTGACGGGAAGCAGTGGAACTACAAATGGACCACCTCGGTGGATTTGCGCGTCATCAACGATTGGAAGCAGGTCGAGAAAGACGACCACGTGTTTCAAATCAGTGATTTCTATCGGAGAAGTGGTCGCGCCGACGCTGCCGTTGGCGGAATGTTGATCAACCTTAACGCCAGCATCTTCAAACGGTCAGGCGCCGACCGCCGTCCCGAGGAAACCGGAGCCCATGAGCTTGGCCACACGGGGGGGCTGGAACACAAGAACAGCTCGCGAAATCTGATGATGGAAGGATCTCTCCGGCCCGATGGCGCAAACAACATCGGTCTGGATCAAATCCAGACGATTTGGAAGGCGAGCAGCGAAGGCAGACTCAACCAGCGTGACAAGGTCATGTATGAGTTGGACGAAGTCGCCAAACCGAAGTGAAGATCGAATGAAGGCCGCGCGCACAGCAACGTTGTCCCGTGCCCTGATCGCTGGCGCAATGATCCTGCTGGTCATGGGCGACCTCGCGTTCGGCGCCGACAAGAACGGCGTTTCTCCCAACAGCATTTCATTGCCGAAAGGCCCCGGTTCCATTGAAGGACTGGGAGAATCCTTTCAACCCTCGCTTAACACGGGCACGGCGAAATACGGCCTCGGACTCAAGCTGCCCCCCGGCACGGCCGGTCACCAACCTTCATTGTCGTTGAGCTACGAAGGCGGCGGCGGCAATGGTCCGCTTGGCTCCGGCTGGAGTATCAGCCAGCCCTCCATTCAACGCCGCACGGACAAAGGCATTCCCACTTACGGTGTGCATCTTGGCGTCGCACGGCCTGACACGTTCATCAATGAGATGCGCGAGGAACTGGTGCCGCAGCCGAATGGCTTTTTCTTTTGCGAAAACGAAGGGGTGTTCGTTCGCTATCAGCGCGTCGGCGATCATTGGGAAGGCACCGCGCCCAACGGCACCCGGCTGGAATTCGGCCTGACCGCCAACGGTCGCCTCCAGGACTCGGCGAACAATCATGTGTTCTCCTGGCTGCTCGAACGCGAAACCGACACGCGCGGCAACATGATCGAATACGTTTACCGCTCGTTCCCCGGCGATGAAAACCGGAACCAAAAATACCTCGCCTTGATTCGCTATGGTCCGGGGGGGGCGCCGTGGACGCACTTTCATTTCGCCGCGTTCGAATATGAAGACCGGTCCGATTGGTTTGAAGATGGCCGCGCGGGCTTCTTTGTGCGCACGGGAAAACGCCTCAAGCGAATCAATATCGGATCCCAGGGCGTGCCCTTGCCAGGGCATCTAGCCGGCGACTTCGATGGCGATGGAACGACGGATTATTTGAACCGGCGCTACGAACTGGACTATCTGGATTACGCGGGGACGAATTCGCACTGGTCGCTACTGGAAAAAGTGACGCTGGTTGGTGCCGACGGAATCACGGCGCTGCCACCAGCGACGTTTGATTACGCCGTGTCCAATCCGCCCGATGTCATTGACGCGTCATCGAACGTGTGGAGCGCAGTAAACGAACCCACCGCCGTGATGGACAACGAACTGGTGGAACTGGTGGACCTGAATGCGGACGGCTTGCCGGATGTGTTGAAGACTGAATCCGGCGGCGGGGTGCATACTGTTTGGGTGAATCAAGGCCCGGTTCAGCAACCGGGCGGTTGGGCCATACAGTGGGCTGCGCCCGTTGACGTTGATCCCGGGAATGGCACCGCCTGGAACTTCGACCTCGCTTCCGAACGGACGCATCTGGCGGATATGGACGGCGATGGCCTGGCCGACCTGGTCCACCAGAGTGCCGTTGATTCACTGTTCTTCTTTGCCAATCGCGGGCAACTGGCGTGGAGCGCGAGGCAAGACATGTCGCTGGAGGGCGCAGTGCCCCCCGCGCCGTTCGGCAACGCCGGAGTCAAAACGGCGGACGTGGATTTCGACAAGCGCATGGACATTATTCAGAGCCTCGACCTCGGCGGCGGCGTTGGCTACCGGATCTGGTTCAACCGCGGCAACCAGAGTTACTCCCTCCCGTTCACGATGGAGCCGGACGGGGGATTCGACTTCACGCTTCCCGGAGTCCAGATCGCGGATTGCAACGGCGACCGCGTGCCGGACGTGGCACGCATCAGGCCCGGAGCGGTCGAGGTCGCGGCGGGCCTGGGCTATGGCCGATTCGCTCCGCCGGTCAGTCTGGTGCTGCGGGATTTCACCCTTGATGCTGTGCAGATCGCGAACGCCAAGTTCACGGACATCAACGGAGATGGCCTTGCCGACCTCGTTATTGAACGCGCCGCGCCCGGTCAATGCTGGTATTGGTTGAACCTCGGCAACTACACCCTCAGTGGGCGCAAAATCATCACCGGATTGCCGGTGGTTTCTTCGGCTGCCGCCGTGCGTTGGGCGGACCTTAACGGCAACGGCACGACGGACCTGATTTATTCCGACAGCCAGGCGACGCCGCGCCTCCAGATGGTGGAACTGGGCGAACTGGTGAGCGGCGGATTGACCCCAAATGTCCTGACGCGGATTGATAATGGGATCGGAATGACCACGCGGATCGAATACGCGCCGTCCACGCGGTTCGCTCTTGAAGACGCGGCGGCCGGGAATCCGTGGCCTGACGCCCTGCCGTTCCCGGTCACAGTAGTCGCCGGCGTGGCCGTGTCGGATTCGCTGGGACACGAATACCGGATCCAGTTTCGCTACCACGACGGTTTTTATGATTCGGCGGAGAAGCAGTTTCGCGGCTTCGCCCGCGTGGAGCAGGTGGACGTGGGCGATTCCACGGCGCCGACGCTCGTGAGCCGTTCGCATTTCGACACGGGCCGGGATTACGACGCGATGAAAGGCCGTTTGCTGCGCTCCACCGCCGAAACGGAGGACGGGCGAGTGTTCTGGAATGAGATCACCACCTGGGCCGATCCACCGAGGGCGCTCATGGTGGGAACGAATGGTCTCGTCGTGCGGTTCGCTCATCCGGTTGCCAGTGCCAAGGACATTCTTGAGCTTGGCCAGGGAACCCCGCGCCGGCTGGAATCAGAATCGCAGTATGACGATTACGGAAACCAGACGGGGATGACGAACTATGGCATCGTCCTGGACGGCGACCGTACGGCATTTGACGACGAACGCGTGACGGTCACCGAATACGCGTTGAATCTTGAAAAGTGGATCCTCCGCCTTCCCAAGCGGCAGGTTGTCCAGGATGAAAACGGCGCGGTCATCTCGCGGTCCGAATTGTTCTACGATGACGAGACTTTTTCAGGAAACAACCTCGGCAACGTGACCATCGGTAATCTCACGCTCCGCCGGGACTGGATTGACCCTGTGAATCCGACGAACTTCGTGGCGTCCGGCCGGACGAAGTACAACGCATTCGGGAATCCTGTCGCCCTCTTGGATCCGTTGTCCAATGGCACCGGGAATTCCGCCCGGGGCCACTTCCGCGAGTTGGGATATGACGATGCCTTCCACACGTATCCGGTGCGCGAGACGATCCACATCGGCGGCGGAAGCCCGGCGTTGGTGTTTGAGGCAGGCCACGATCCTGGGTTGGCAACGGTCACCAATTCAACCGACTTCAATTCAAACGTCATCGCGTACGGCTATGACTCGCTCGGTCGGCTGACCAGCCTGGTGCGCCCGGGAGATACCGCTCAATTCCCGACGGCGGAGTACGCCTACGCGCTGGCGGTGCCCGTTGGCACCAATGGCGTGGTCAACTACGTCGAGACGCGGCAACTGGACCGCGAGGCGGGAAGCGCCGGCGCAAAGCACGAACACTACTTCATCAGCCGCCAGTTCGTGGATGGCCTGGGTCGTTCGTTGATGACCCGCACCGAAGCGGAGCCCGCCGCTGGGAGCACGTCGCCACGAGTTGTCGTGAGCGGAGCAGTGTTGTTCAACGCGCGTCAGCAGCCGGTTCGCGCGCTGAACCCGTTCTTCACGTTGCCGGCGGGTTCGCTTGACGACTTGCTCGCCTTCGAAAACATCGAAGCGCCCCACTGGCAGGGGCAGTTTCATGACGAAGGGAGCCTCGTGCCGCTGAACCTCGCGTCCGCACACCAGTCGTGGACCGGATACGATGCGATGCTGCGCGTGATTCGCGCGACCAACCCGGACGGCACGTTTGCCCGGACTGAATTTGAGCCGCTCGTCACGCGCGCGTTCGATGCAAACGACGCCGACGCCGCTTCACCTCACTTCAACACGCCGGTGGCACAATTCTCCGACGGCTTGGGGCGGATGATCCGCGTGGACGAAATCGTGCGGTTGAACGATGACGGTACCCCTGCCGCTTCAACCAACACCTGGACCACGCGTTATGAGTATGACTTGAACGACCGGCTCACGCGCATCACTGATTCGCAGAACAATGTAAAGCTGATGCAATACGATGGTTTGCAGCGGAAGACTTGGATGAACGATCCCAACGCCGGTGTCTCGACGAATGTCCATGACGCCGCGTCGAACCTGATTGAAACCACCGACGCCAAAGGTCAGCGGATTACCTACACCTACGACGGCGCCAACCGCATCCTTTCAGAAGACTATCACGACGAAGACTCGCCGGAGTTCAGCTACCACCGTACTCCGGATGTTTCTTACCACTATGACGCGCCGCCGGGCCCGGTGGATCAGGGTGACGGGACATCCGCGACGGCCCAGAATACGAAGGGGACACTTGCCTGGGTGGCCGACACCAGCGGTGAAGAGCACACATCGTTCGATGCCCGGGGCCGCGTCGCGTGGACCGTGAAACGCGTTCCCGATCCGCAATTGGGTTCCCTCTCCCCCGTTGAGGATGTGCTTGTCGCGTATAAAACCACCTTTGAATACGACTCGTTGGACCGGGCCAGGCGCATGGTTTATCCCGACAACGACGAAGTCACCTATCGCTACAACGAACGCAATTTGCTTGAGGGCATCACCGGCGGGCCGAGCGGGCATATTCTCGCGGACGTTGCCTATCTGCCGTCGGCGCAGCAGGAGCAGATTGAATACGGCAACGGCGTGCGCACCCGCTATGATTACGACTCGCGCATGAGATTGAGCCAACTGTTCTCCAGGCACGTGGTCAGCAACGCGGAACTCGTTCACTTTGGCTACGACCTCGACCCCGTTTCGAATATCCGGACCATCCACGATCAGCGGCCAACCGCGGACATGCCGCTGAGCGACCGGCGCCGCAACTCGCAGACATTTGACTACGACAACCTCTACCGTTTGACGCGCGTTCGCTACAACCTGCCCAATCCAGCCACGATCAACGGCGGCGAGATCAATTATCGCTACGACCGGATCGGTAACATGCTTTCGCAGACCAGCGACATCTCACATTTTGAAAAGGGCTTTTCTGTCACGATCCTCGGCACAATGGCTTACGGGGGAACCGCAGGTCCCATCGGTCGCATCGGCCGCAACCCCGGCGATCCACCGGGGCCGCACGCGCTGACTTCCGTCTCTCAACTCTCAACGAACAACCCTCAACCGCGCCTCTATCCCTACGATGCGAACGGCAACATGACGGAGATTGACGGACTCCATTGCACCTGGGATTTCCGCGATCGGCTGGTGGCCGTCGAGGACGACACGATGCGGGCCGAGTATCGCTACGACTTCACCGGGCGGCGCATCATCAAGAAAGTCTTCTGGAAACAAGGCGAACCGACTCCGGGTGGCCAGCCCGCGACGACCAACTCTCCTCCCGCGACCACCTCCGTCCTTTACCCTGGCAAACATTTCGAGGTGCGCGACCACGACCAGCCGGTGAAGTACGTCTTCAGCGGCAGCACCCGCGTCGCTCGCATTACCGGCTCGCTTTCCGCCAACACGCGCATTCAGCGTCTCCGGCTTCATTCTGGGTGGAATCTCTGTTCCGTCGCGGTGAGCGGTTTCCCTCTTCCCCGCCGGGAAGAGGGCCAGGGTGAGGTGGTAACTGCCGCCTACCGATGGAATCAACCGGACCAAAACTGGTTGCCCGTCTCCACCAATGAACTACTCGCGGCGGGTTCGGTTCTTTGGATCAAGGCCGCGACCAACGCCACGCTCTCACTGGTTGGCTCCTATCAGGATCCCATCAACCGCCCGATTCAGATCGGCGCTTCTTTTCTTTCCAGTGCGGGCTTTGAAGCTCTCCCTCTCCAGGGGGAGAGTGCCGGGGTGAGGGCGGACGTTGAAATGTCAGTTTTCACGGCTTCCACACGGCTTTGGCAACTCCACCTGCCCGCAATTCCATTCGCCGATCCGGGGTTCCCTGCATTCCTCGCTCCTGGCCAAGCCATCTTTCTCAACGCCGATGCCGCCTCCGAACTCCGCGTCCCAGATGCCGTCCAGCGCATCCGCTACTACCACCAGGATCATCTTGGCTCTTCGAGCGCGACGGCCGACGCCAATGGCGTGCTCGTGGAAGAAACCGCCTTTTATCCGTTTGGCAGTATGCGTCACGAACACCGTCTCCGCCAGATTGAGGAAAGCTACAAATTCACACAGAAAGAACGAGATCGGGAAACTGGGCTCCATTATTTCGAAGCGAGGTATCTGGGCGGGTCGCTTGCCCGGTTTCTTTCCGCGGACCCGAAATACCTGCATCCTGACAAACTGTCGGGCGACGATTTCAATTCCTTCGCCGCGCGGCCACAAATCGCGAACCTCTACGCTTATGTGACCAGCAACCCGCTGAAGTACGCCGACCCAACCGGTTTGGAACTCTGGATTCCCTTTGTTGACGACTGGGATGAGTTGGATAAAGGCCAGACGCTGGTCAACCTGATGGGTCCTGTCGGAACTGTGGCTGGCAACCTGGCCAACACCTTTGGCGGAGCGGATCTGGACACCCGAAGTCTCCTCGCCAAGGGTGTCACCGAGGCGACTGGCAGCGAGACGGCCGGAGACGTGGCCGAGTTGGCGGTGGATCTGGCAGCCGGTGGCGGGGCGGTCTGGAAAGGACTGGCTAAAAGAAGTGCGCAAGCGGGCCAGCGCGCCCTGGGATGGGGATCATCAAAGAACGTCTCCTCAGCAGCCTTTGCAAAAACTCATGAGGTATCGGCGAGAGCCTTTGCAAACACCGGCAATCCCGTGGCGTTGGCCAAAACTGCGAATCCAACGGCTCTGGCCAACACTGCAGGACGAAGCGGCGCTGGCGCGACTGCCGCCACCAGCGCGTCGGAGTTGGCTGCCGCTCGCGAGATGTCCGATCGACTCGGTAGAATTGCGGCATGGAACAGCCACGTTGTCAGTCAGATCAAGGCGCGCGCCGGCGAAATGAACGCGCTCTATCTGAAAACTGGCAGCAACATGAAGATTTACGACGACATCATCACAAAGGCCGATGCAATCTTCCCGCGGTACTGAGGCCGCCGGGCGAGACAGGGTTGAGCCGGACGATGATTCGGAATGAAGCGTCGCACGTTCAAAAAACTGCGGTCGAAACCGCAGTCAGACCATCACCGATGTGAATGGTTTCGCTCACCGGACAGGTGTGGAAGGCCGGGCCGGAGGACGGGTCGCGGAAATGGCCTTGAGCGGTGTTGCCAGTGCCATCAGACAGCGGATCAAAGAGTGAAACGGGATTGCCGAAGGAGTCGTATCTCGTCCGGGCTGAAGCGACAAAGTTCGTCGGGTTCGCCGGAGCAGTCCAGTCGCGCCGGCTTTGTGATTGGCAAAGCGTTCTTGCGGCGACAGGCCGGTCATGCCGACGTACACGCACGGTTTCCTAGGATCACGCTTTGGGTTCTCGGCACGGACTTTTCGGAGTTTGCTCACGGCGGGATCGAGCTACACGACGTAAACGCGGCGGCAGCCCGGCGCTGGTGTTTGAAGCAGCCTACGACACAGGGCTGGCCACCGTCACCAACTCGACCGATTTCAATTCCAACGCCACAACCTATCGCCAAGCTTGGGCAAATCTGAGGACGGTTCGTCGCTGATCATAAATCAACGGGGAGGTCTCCTGCGTGAAATTCAGTTGATGCAGCGCGACGGTGTCACTCCTACACAAAAAGCGCGCCCAGTCCGGGGGGATCCGGTGCGTGGGCGGGGCTCCCCCAAGGCATGATTCGCTCAGGGTGGCTGTCCCACTAAAATGCCGAGATCATCACGACAAGAACCTGAAGTTGTCCAATTGCTAACCCAAATTTCATGGATGGGGCGGGGACGGAAGTGCAAGGCGTTGATTTGCAGGTCAACGATCCCAAAGGTCTCCACTGTAGTTTTGACTTCGTCTCTCGGGTTCTGAGGGCCGCCACCGTCTGCGCGGAGCGAATCCGCGGCGGGGGTTGCGGCGGCAATTCCCACCCCAGCTTCTCCAACACCAAGCGCTGCTCCGGTTCGGGCTGCGTGTAGCGCGGCATCACCAGTTCGCGTCCGTCGGCCAGCGGCAGATGCACGTCGAGCATCAGAATGCCCGAAAGGATCGCCAGCACTTCCCGCGGCGTCAGGCCCGGCGCGTGCGCTTCCAATCGCTTGCGCAAGGTGACCTGCAAACAATACGCCAGAAAGCACACCACAATGTGCGCCTCGATCCGTGGCTCGACGTGGTGGCGGATCGGACGCAGATGCAGATCGCTCTT
>JACZKP010000037.1 GCA_014860005.1 Verrucomicrobiota bacterium
AAACCGTGCCGCTTTTCTGGTCAAACCGGCTCTCGACCACTTCCCAGTTCAATCCCAATCCCAGCAACTCATGAAACAGTTTCTCAGGTGTCATGCCCGCGAGACTACCCGGCTATTCCACCGAAAACAGCGAAGAACCAATGAATAGTCCATGCTGCGAGTTCATCGCCCCAACTGGTCGGTCAATGAATTCCACGAGCAGGTCCGGCATTTTGTCAGGGTGACTGCCGTTGAAATTGCGAACCTTCGGTTCGCGGCGCATTGAAGCGAAAACTTCGCGGTCAAATCCGTTTACCACACCTTTGTCAAACACTTCGTCGTAAAGCCGTTCGTATAGTTCATGTGTGACGGTGTCCTCGCTGGTGGTCTGCAAGTCGAACCCCGCTCGTCCGCATTTGGTCATTAGCTCCCACGCAGCACAAATGGCGGACTCAACGACGAGGTGGACGCGCAGGGACAAAGGCGGATGCGGGAGTCGAAACCCATCGTTGTCCTCCTCGAACAGCCGCGTGAAAAAAGTCAGTGCCTCGGGCGTGTCGCGCTTGTAGAGCCTCCACGCGGGCGTCCGGTCGTCGAGCGACACCGGCACAACCGCCAGTTCGCCCGGACGGATGCGCGCGAGGTAGGCACGATCGCCGCGACAGGCGAGTTTGCGCCGGAGAGTGTTGAGTTGTTGCTCCTGCTCGTCCGGGGCTTGACCGAGACGGCTTTCGTGAATGATGAAAAGCAGAGGCCGCCCCTGACTTTCCGCAACGCCATCAGGCAGCAAAATTTCCGCGTCAGACTGACCGCCGTCATCCCGCTGGAGCAAATCGAGGTAATCCAGCAATCCCGAGGATGCCACGCCACCCAAGTCGAGAAAGCTGCGGCTGGAAACGCCGTAGCTTTGAATCGCTTCTCTCAAATTTAGTGATCCGGCGCCAAGCATGAATACGTCCGCAGATTACTGGCCTGTTTGAATTTTGCACGCCACAATTATTCGTTCGCGCCGCGTCTCATTCGTGATTTTCACATGTGAATAATGGCAGAAGGGGTGGGACAAATGCGGTCTGATTCAAAGGGGAATTGATTAACGTTTTGAGTCCCATGCTTGGCCTACGGCAGTTCGCCGTCCTTCTGTTTCATTTCGGTGGTGCGCCTTTCGCGCGATAGGCTGGCGGTGTTTCATGGAGCGCACACGCTTCCGTTGCGGCTCGGGCCGGGCGGATGGCGAGCGCGCGTTCGCGCAGGGCATCCAGCAGGGCCAGTTTTTCTTCAATGGGCCGGGCGGCGAGGCGTTGCCGGAACTCGCGCTTGCTTTGCCGAATTTTAGCCAGATCGAAAGTCATGGGTTGTCGCCGAGGAATTGTTTTTCAAACCGCTGCCACGCTCCCGGCAAATCGTGCCGGGCAATGATGGCTTGAAAGCGGGCGAGGTCGAGCGCGTCGGCTTCGAGGAACTGGAGCAAACGCGTCTTGTCTTTCGCGCGCCCGGTCTGGAGTGCGATGGCGGCCAGATGTTCGGCGGTGAACACGCGCGCGGACACACCAGCGACATCCTTTTCGACGGCTTGCGCCAAGGCTTCCTCGGTGATCGGACTGGCGGCGGGAAGGAACTGCACCGGCCATCCAGCGACAACGATATATTCGCCTTCCAGCCTGCCGCCCCGTGCCTTGAAATAGTCAAAGATCGGCTGGGGGCTGATGAGCAGACTTCCGGCTTCAGGTCGGAACGTGATGAAAACGTCCACGTCGAGCGTGGCGACGGGTTCAAGGTAGAAGGTCGCGCCCACCGCGCCGCCGATGGCGTAGCGTTCGATGACGCCGTCGGTCGGCATCTGATTGATCGCCGCGATGGTGTCTTTGATGTTCACACGTTCACTGTCTCATGGAGATACTGCCAGCAGTCGTACGTGATTCAAGGTGGATTCAAGTTCGCTATTGCCCGAGGGAATTGTTCGTGCCCCACACCTCAACCAACGACACGACTTGTGTCCCGGCGAAGATGCTGTCCCGTTGGTGCGACATTTCGCGCGGAGGATAATGAGTTTCGACAAGAGATTCCAGCCCGGTCGTGTCGCGCTTCAAGGGCCTGGATTGTTACGGGACGGAAACTCGGGGCGGCGTGGACTTGGGATCGGCTTTGCGGTGGAAAGCCAAGCCGCCGTTCCGAACCGGCCGTCTTTTTTTGGCAATCGGCATAGCACTTGGAATTCGGGCTGACCTCCAGTTGGCAATCCTACGACCACCGCGGACGGCAGGCACACCTTGCGGCGGGCAGCCTGACCGCCCTGCTGGCCTACAACCATGCCAGCCAAGTTGCTCAGTGAAACATACTCCGGCGACCCACTCAACGACCTGGCCGTGACCAACGCCTACGACGCCTATATGCGCCGCAGTGCCATTGCCCTTAAGACGCAAACCACCACCCTCACCCAGTTCGACTACGACCCCGCCGGGCGGTTGCAGGACCTTACCAACGCCAGTTGCCGCGCTGCGTACACGTATCTTGCCAACGCGCCGCTGGTCAGCCAGATTGCCTTCACCGTGACGCACAGGGGTGCGTGGGCCAGACCAATGAACTGTTCGGTTGCAGTCGATAAGCTAACGATGAGCGGTATGACATTATCAAGAACCGGTCCTCCCGTATGCCACTGCCACAACGACGCACATGAAAAAACACGCTACCTTTGACCCCTTTCCAATGCTCTTTATGCGTGGGACATGGCTCTCGATACGCAAGATCTGCTAGAGGGAATGTAACGTTGAAGGTGACTGATGATTCACGCTCTTAAAACTGCATGCACAGGCAATTTGAGTGTTGTCATATTGTTGGTCGTTGGATACGCGATTTATGGCCTGTTATCTGGCCTTCCGATTGATCAAAGGTTTTTGGCTGGAGGACCAGGCTACCCCGCCACGCTGTCCGGTCCAGAAGTGCCAGCGTGGTCGGTTGTTCTGGCCTTTGAATCAGCAGTTGTGATTATTTTTGTTTTTCTTCGCCTCACCGAAAGAGGAATGAAAGGTCACAGATTATTCTGTGTCGTGGTTGGAATCGTTGGATTGTGGGGGCTGGTTTTCGGGACATCACCGCGAATTCCTGAACCCCTTTCTGATTCATTCAGCCAATCTGACCGGATGTTGGCCTGGTATGTATGGTGTTCGCATCTGGCGTACTCCTTGACCGGCCCCCCCGACAACTTATTGCTGGAATGAAAGCGAATTGTATCGGCTCTTTGCTTGTTGGTCTCGCAGTCGTTCTCTCCGTCCCGCCTGCGCTGGCGCGCGAATTGAGATCCGACGATCTGAATTACGCCATCACAATCCCCGACGGTTGGACGGTTGCCTTTCAAAGCGGGAGCGGGTTCTCGATCGCAAGCCCGGATCAAAACAAAACCATCACACTGCTTGTCAGCAAGGCCGGTTCCGGGGCGCTTGATTCGGACACCATCGCCGAGATCGAGCGCGGATTACTCTTAGCCGGTTCCGAAAAGGTATCGGGCAGGAACTTCACGGTTGATGGAGTTTCCGCTTACGAAACCATGCACCACTTCGGGAAGCCTCCATTCGCCAGTTCGTTTGTCGGTCATCTGATACTCGCATCTGGCAAGCTCTACAACTTGCATGGGACGTACCTGGGCGGCGACGCCTCGCGCGCCGCTGATATCCAAGCTGGACTTTCCAGCTTTCGCTTTCTGCGGGTGCCCAAACCTCCGGCGTCTTCTGGTGTCAGAAGGTCTCAGGTGCTGTGGATTGTGGGGGTTCTTTTGGTCGGACTCATATTTTGGGCGGTTCGGAACCGCGCCGCCTGACGAAGGACCCGCCGAATCACCGGTTCTGCCTCGCCACGCGGCCTGCGTAGCAGTACTGCGGAGGTTGGACAAAGAATCAGACCTGAGAAATCACTCCGTCACTCTCTTCGGCGAGCGGGCGTGAGGTCGAGTTGAACCTGCAGACGATCAAAGCGGTAGGTAGATCACCTGGCCCACCGTCTCCTCAGGCAATCCGGCCTTGGCGATGATCTCCAAGTCCGTTACGCATCGGCCAATCGAAACTTCCAGTTGCGCGGCATGGACGACCGTGGCGAACTGCTCTCCAGCGCGCAGCCGCCGCGTCGCCTCAGCCAGCAAGTCGGAGTCGCGAGTGAACAGGATGCGTCCCAACGCACCTGCCCGGTCGAGAAGTTGAGGATCCTCCCACGCAGCAGTCCCGTCTTCTGCGGACGTCACCACGTCCACCCCTCGGCGCCGCAACCCGCGCGTGATGGCGGCGGGCACGTGTTGATCCATGTAAAGCGCGAAGCTCACCGCGCCAGCGCCGCCGCGCGCAGCCGCCGTTGCATGGGGGAATCACCCGTGGACTCCCGAAGTCGCCGAACCAACTCCGCCTCGCGCTGGATTTGCGCCTCCAATTCGGCCTGGTGGTCGTAGTAGTAGGTCAAGGCTGCGTGGACCTGCGCCAGCGAAAGATGCGGATGCTGCTCGTGGATTTCATCCGCGCTCCACCCGTAGGCCAGATGATCCAGCACCACTTCAATGACCTTCACCTTGGTGTCGTCAATCCAGGCCCGTCCCCGTTCGTCGAGTCGGATGTGCGAAATGGTTTCAGGCGCAGTCATGTGCAGAAGGTAAATGGTTTCTGGCGAGCCCGCAACGCCGAAGGCGGCGAAGGCGGCGTGAAGGGGTCAATAGTATTGACAAGTGGCGCGGGTTTCCCGGACCCGGCGTTGCTGTCTTATGATTCAGGGTATGACAATGGCCCCGGGTTTCAATTGCCCCCGCCAGCCGGCTTCACTGTCAGCAATTCAAAGGTGGGATTGATCTCGAGTTTGAAATCCTTGAAGCGGACTTCGGTGGGGCCGCCGGAATGGACCTGCAAACCAATAATGCCGCGCCGCGCGGCCTGCGGATCGTCCAGGTCCACGCACAGGTTGCCGTTGATGGCCGTGCGAATCTTGCTGCCCACGGCGAGGATTTCGTACGTGTTCCAATCGCCGGGTTTCACGAATGCGTCGCCGGGCTTTTTCCAGAGCAACGCGCGGCCGTTCTCCTCGTAGAGCTTGCCCCACCAGCCTTTGCCGATATCGGCCTGCAAACCTTTCATTTCGTATTCGCCAAACGGTTCGCTGCGAAATTGCACCCCGCTGTTCTCGGAATCCGGGAGCAGTTTCACCTGGAAGACGAGCCGGAAATCGTCGAGCACAAGCTGGCTCTTCAGGAATTCGTTGTGCTTCAAACCGGTGACGGACTTGCCGACAATTTCGCCATTCTCGACGGACCAGACGTCCGGGTTGCCGTCCCAATAGGAGAGGTCTTTGCCATTGAAGAAGAAGCCGATGGTGTCGGGTGTGGCCAGAAGCTGCGCCTGCGCCGGCTGGCGGAGATAGTAAATGAGATCGCGCACTTCCTGGTCGGTCAATGGTGCGAGCAATTCTTCCGGCATCATGGAAAGCTGGCTTTCCTGGATGGCTTGGATTTCGTCGCGCGCAACGACGAGTGTTTCGTTGGCGGTGACAATGGTAAGCGTTTGATCCGTCCCCTCCTTCACAATGCCGGTGAGCACGCGGTCGTCCTTCAGGTCAATGGTCGAGGAACGATAGTCGTTGGGGATGACAGCGTTGGGGTCCACCATGTTTTGCAGGAGGTAATCCAAGTCGCCGCGATTCGAGCCGGTGAGGTCGGGGCCGACCTTGCCGCCGGTGTCAAACATGATGTGGCATTGCTGACAGATTCGCGTATAAACCACGCGCCCCCGCAACGCATCGCCGGGCTGCGAACCACCCGCGCGATAGATGCGGCGATACTTTTCAATTTGTTCCTGTTTGTCGGCGCTGCTGTCGCGTGCGACGCCCCAGACTTTCGTGAGCAATTCATCCAGTTCCGCACTCTTGAGATTGCGCAACTGGCGGATGATGTCAGCGGTGATGTCGGTGGTGGCAACTTGATTGGCGCCGACCGCCGCGAGCAGCGGTTTGGCGTAGGCCTCGCGCGAAGCGAGCGTGTTCAGCGCGTCGCGCTTCTCGGCGGTGTTGAGGGATGAATAAACGGAGAGAATCGCCGTGGGCGTTTGCGGATCATCGAAGGAAGCCAGGGCGCGCAGTGCGGGAACGCGCAGGTTCGCTTCCGGCAGGAGGCTTTGCAGAATCGAGGCCAGGCCCGGCGCGCGGGCTTGCAGCAAGGAATCGAGCGCCATGCGTCGGACGTTGATGTCGGCGGTGGAATTGACCAACGCTTTCTGAAGCGACGCCAATGCGCCGGTGCTGCCGAACGTGAGTGAGAGGGCCTGGACCTGCGCGCGGATGTCTGCGCTCTCGCTGACGGCCAGTGTCGCTTCCACGTTCTCCCAGCCCTGGGGCATGGCAACGTTGCGCTGGCCCTTGAGCGCGGCGCTGAGGCCGGTGAGGACGGCCAGACGGCGCGTGTCGTCCGTGACGGAATCGAGAGTTTTGGTAATGGCGGCGAAGACGTCGGGTGTGTTCAGCGCGGCGGTGCGGCGGACGGTGAATTCCAGAAGCCGCGGAAGTTTTGAGTTGGCGGCGAGAGTCAGCGCGCGATTGATATCCACCGTGGCCAGCGGTTCGGCGGCATACCAGACCATGAGCGGGAGGTTATGATCATTCACATCTTCGGCGTGTTGCGAGAGGGCCGCCACGATTTCCCAACGATCGTTCGCCGGCACACGCTGCATGGCGGAAGCAAGGTAGAGCCGCACAACGGGCGATTGATCTTCACGCGCGAGGCGGGTGAATTCCTTCAACAATCTGGCCGACATGGTTTGGCGTTCGCTGGCGAATTGAATCGCCCAGGCACGGACATATTCGCCGGGCTGGCGCAAGGCAGTTAACAGTTCAGGTTCGTGCAGACCGCCGGTGAGGTGCAATGCCCAGAGCCAGCGGAGTTGTTTGAGGGCATCCGCTCCACCGGGATTTCGCGCCAGGACTTTTTGCGACAGTTGGGAACCTTGCTGCGCCCGCTCCTGCAACAAACGGCGGGCATGGCGACCAAACCAGTCGCCACGGTCAATGGTGAATTGGATCAGGGCTTCGTCTGATTGCGTGGCCAGGTTCACCGGCTGGAATTTCGGATCGCCATAGCTCACGCGGAAAATGCGACCGTTGGAACGGTCGTGATGATTGGCGTCGTTGGAGTGACATTCGTTCTTGTCGTACCAGTCAATGAAGTAAACCGAACCATCCGGACCGGGGAGGAAATTAATCACTTGTGACCATTTGTCGTTGAAGTGAATGACGTCGGGATTGTGTTTGCCCACAAAGCCGGAACCTTTGCGCTCCGGTGTGTCCAGGTTGATGCAGGCGCCGTGGATGTTGCCGATGAAGATTTGACCGCGATATTTTTCCGGCCAGTTATCGCCCTTATAGATCATCAAGCCCGCATGGGCGTGGCCACCGCCCAGTTCGCCGGAGCGCGCGTTGCCCGCGTGCGGGCCGCGATTCCCGGCCCAGTGAACGTGGTCAGCAATGGTCTTGATGTCGTCATAAATGTGCGGACTAAAATGCGAGCCAGCCTGGCGATGATAACGCGCACCTTGGATGACGTGGAACAGATGCGGAATCACGCAGGCCTCGATGAAGCACTGGCCGTTCTCATCGAAATCAATGCCCCAAGGATTGCTCGTGCCTTCGGCAAAGACATCAAATTCATGCCTGGTGGGATGATAGCGCCAGACGCCGGCGTTGATGCGTTTGCGTTCGCTGTTGGGTGCGCCCGGTTTGCCGACGTTTGAGTGCGTGAAAACGCCGTGGCAACCGTAGAGCCAGCCGTCCGGTCCCCACGTGAAGGTGTTGAGCGTTTCGTGAGTGTCCTGCCATCCCCAGCCATCGAGCAGAATCTTCGCTTCGCCGGCAGGCTTCGGTTGGTCGCCATCCGCAATGGGAATGAACAGAAGATGCGGCGCGGCGCCGACCCACACGCCGCCGAAGCCCACTTCAATGCCGCTGACGAGATTCAATCCTTCGATGAACACGGTACGACGATTATATTTGCCATCGCCGTCGGTGTCCTCGAACACGATGATACGATCCTTGCCTTCCCCTTCTTTGGCGCGATTGGGATAGGTGTAGGCTTCGGCAACCCAAAGTCGCCCGCGGTCGTCCAGTGCGAATGCGATAGGTTGCTGCACGTCTGGCTCGGCCGCAAACATGGTGGCTTTGAAGCCAGCGGGAAGAGTCATTACTTCCACTGCCTGCTGGGGTGTCGTGCCGGCGAATTTCAGAATGTCGGGCGGCGGCATTTCGCTCTGCTTGGCGAGCCTGGCGGCGTCCAATGCGTTGGCGAACACGGGCCGCTGCGCGTGGAATTTGAAGTCGTCGAAGTTGATGTGCCCCCAGCCGCCGCTTTCCTTGTCCACGAGGCGGATGAAAATGTCTTTGCCGAGATGGGTCTGCAAATCCACGACGACTGGACGCAAGTCTTCAGTGTCGGTGCCAGTGATTTTGAAAATGACGTTCTGGGAATCGGCGCGTACGAGTTCCACACGCGTGTTTTCGTGCGAGCCTCCCGCGACAAGGAAGCTGGCGAATGGATGGGCAACCGGAAACGAAACAGAGGTGAGTGTGCCTTGCGGCTTATCGCCGTCGCGCTCGAAGGTGCCGATCCAATAGTCTCCCTGGTGTTGACTCTTCATGTCGCCGCGACGGGCGCTGACCGTGTCGCCTTTGACGGGTTGCTGGCGGAACGCGGCCCCTTCGGCGGTCCAGTCCTGCAACGAGCCGGTTTCAAAATCCAGATTGAGCGGGGCGCCGTTGCGACCAAGCGGTTTGATGCCCGCAGAGGTTTCGGCCGGGAGGATGGCTGGCAGGAGGATGGAGCCGGTCAGCGTGCCAAGGAGCAAGAGTTGTTTCATGTGTTGATCAGCGGCGGTACAATGAGTCCGCGAGTTTCGTTTGTGCGTGGGGCTTATGTAACAATTAACCCGCGCACGCTGTCAACCATCGGCACAACTCAATTTGCGGCCGCAGCAGAACCGGAGAGGCGCTTGGGCTGTAGTTGTTGCCACTCGTTTTGAGGAACAGTCCTGCGTTTTTGTGTGAACACGAACGCGCCCTTCTTATTTCCAACCACAATATCCGGGAGCCCGTCGCCGTTGATGTCAGCGGCGGCGACCTGGGTGCCCACACCGGAATCATCATCCACAAGATGCGGTATGAATTCAGCTCGGTTCTTCTCGGGGCGCACAAGCTTGAACCAATAAAGCACAGCCGGCGCGTTTGGCTCGGGGTCCATGGCCGAACCGTGAGCCCAGAAGCGCTTTCCGGTGATGAGATCCTTGAGTCCGTCGCCATCCATGTCAACCAGATCGAGTGCATGAGGTTGGGAGAATTTGACGCCGAAAGGATTTTCGGCGGATTCTTGGTTGATGATGATGTGCTTGCGGAACGAAATCTTACCTTGTTCACGAATCTGTTCAAACCAAGCGATGCCGTAGCCGTGCGCGGACAGGCTGGTGATAACGTCGTTTAGTCCGTCGCCGTTCACGTCGTAGGCAAACATTTGTGCTCCACCTTCGCCAAAAGCAAAGGAGTGTTTGGTCCAGAGTTTTCCATCGGCGAGGGTTTCGGGCTGTTCCCACCAACCGTCTTTTTCCAAGAGGTCAACTCGCCCGTCGCCATTGACATCGCCAAAGCCCAAACCGTGCGTGTAGCGTTGGTAATCTGACTTTGGTGAAACCGCATGGAACTTCCAAGGCTGGCCTGGTTGTTTCCAATTCGCTTGGGCATAGCCGATGTAACCTTCTGAGCAGCAAATGATTTCAGGGTTTCCATCGCCCGTAACGTCGCCAAATCCAGGCGATTCATTGTCGAGCACATTCAAGATGACATGATTCTTCCAGTGCCCCGACTTGCCTTGTGGGTTCTCATACCAAACGACTTCTTTTCCGGGAAAGCCGTAGATCAGAATGTCCGGCCAGCCGTCCTGATTAAAGTCGTAGGTAAAGGTCAAGAAATTGTCAGCATAAGCATTGTTGACGCCGCGGGCGCCCTCAAAGCCGGGGATCGTTACTTCGGTGCCGTCTGCGAGTTTTCGTTTGAAAGTCTGGCTCGCTGGACGGTATTCGCGGCGCTTGCTGAAGTCAGGACCTTCAAACCAAAACGGCCCATAAACGATGTCCGTCTTGCCATCGCGATTGAAATCGGCGAAGTACGCTCCTTCCGCCCAGAATTCGTCAGTCAGATGCTGCTTGATGAAGGAATGACTGTGCCATTCGTTGGCAAGGCTTGGATTGAGATTCAACAGCCACGCCAAGACGAAGGCCGAAGCGGCTCGCGTGACTTTGGACATCCAAAGTCGGGCTTTGAAATAAACTGTAATTGTAATCATAGGTAATTATTGGTCGTGTTAGCTGCATGAAATCTGATCCCGTTCCGACTCAGCCTTGGACTCAATCGATTTGTTTACCGCCTGCCGCTTGAGGCAAACCATTACTAAACTGACATCTGCCGGTGAAACGCCGGATATGCGGGACGCCTGACCGATTGTGACTGGGCGTATCTTGCTCAACTTCTGGCGGGCCTCCAAACGCAGACTTGGTACGGATGAATAGTCGAACTCTGGCGGTATTGACTTGTTTTCCAAGGTCTTGAATTTTTCCACTTCCGCTCCTTGGCGCTCAATATAACCAGCATATTTGATGGATATTTCCACTTGTTGCGTAACTTCATCATTTAAGGCATGGTTCCGCCTCGGCAACATGCCGTATGAGATTTCTGGTCGTCGCAACAATTGCGCAAGCGTTTCCTGCCCATCTCGTGTTTCATGGAGGCGAGCGGTCTCAACCTCAATCGACTTTCTCTTCTGATCAAATGCTCTGTAATTTCTATCCGGTAGCAATCCGATTTGATGGCCTAGTTCAGAGAGCCTCAAGTCCGCGTTGTCCTGACGCAGGACCAATCGGTATTCAGATCTCGAGGTGAACATCCGGTAAGGCTCGATTGTGCCCTTGGTGACGAGATCGTCAATAAGCACCCCGATGTAAGCTTGATCTCGCCTCAAGATGAAGGCGGATTGCTCCTGAATCCTCCGAGCTGCGTTAATTCCAGCAATCAGCCCCTGCGCGCCAGCCTCTTCATATCCTGATGTACCGTTGATCTGCCCCGCTAGGAATAGGTTTCTGCAGACTTTAGTTTCCAAGTTTGGCAACAGTTGAGTTGGAAATACATAGTCATACTCTACTGCGTAAGCTGGGCGGGCGATCTCGGCGTGCTCGCAACCAAGGATGGTCTTTACGAGTTGGACTTGCACCTCAAATGGAAGCGAGGTGGAGAATCCATTGACATAGATTTCATCGGTGGCAATTCCTTCAGGCTCCAAGAATATCTGGTGGCGTTCCTTGTCGGCGAATCGGATGATCTTATCTTCGATTGAAGGGCAGTAACGCGGACCAACACCCTCGATCATTCCGGCATACAACGGAGATAGATGAATATTCTGCCGAATAATTCTAGCAGTTTCATCTGTCGTGTAGGTGATGTAGCATGGTAGCTGACCTTGGATTCTCTCCAAGATCGAACCTCTTGGGTATTTCGCACCTAATGCGTCAGACCTTCTTTCGATCTCAGCGGGCTGTTCCACGTGGAACAAATCGTCCTTCCAAAATGTGAAGAATGGAATTGGGTCGTCTCCATGCTGGACCGCAGTCTTTTGAAAATCAATCGAGCGCTTCAGCAGTCGAGGCGGCGTGCCGGTTTTCAATCGGCCAAGTTCAAGACCCAACTCAATCAAGGAGGCGGACAGGCCATTTGCCGCCGCCTCTCCAGCTCGGCCTCCGGCTTGTTGGTCCTTTCCGATATGCATCAAACCACGCAGGAATGTGCCGGTCGTTACTACGACCGTCCGACCAAGAAACTGAACCCCAAGCGTTGTCTCAACGCCGAGCACCGCCCCATTATCATGAAGTAGTTTCCAAGACTGCCCCTGTTTGACATCAAGGTTTGGTTCTCGCTCACAAATCCACTTCAAACGGAATTGATAGGCCTTCTTGTCACATTGCGCCCGAGGAGACCAAACTGCCGGCCCCCGCTTCGTATTAAGCATCCTAAACTGGATGCCGGACATATCGGTTGCTTTACCCATCTCCCCTCCCAACGAATCAATCTCACGAACCAGGTGGCCCTTTGCGGAACCGCCTATGGCGGGATTGCAGGACATTTGGCCAATGGTATCAAGATTGATGGTGAGTAGAAGGACTTGGCAACCCATTCGAGCACTAGCCAGCGCCGCTTCAACCCCCGCATGGCCACCGCCTACAACGATAACGTCGTACGATTTTGGGTAAACAAACATCAGATTACGGCTAAACCTTGCGGTATTTTGACTCCAGTGGATCGACAGCAGGGAACTTCACCACACCACGCCACGCATTCGCCTCGAGGTGTTCACAAATCTTGAAAACATGCACAGCATCGCACTCGGCACCGATTGAACGAGCGATGTCACTGACAGAATGTGAAATACCTGGCTTATGATTAAGCAAGTCCATAATTTTGCCTTGAAGGCTGATCACATCAACGGCGGCTCGCTTGCCAGCCTCAACACCAGGCTGATGATACGCATTGATATTTACGAGCGATGCGTAGATGCCAACCGCTCTCTCGAACAGTGCGATCAAAACTCCAATGCTGAACGCAGAAACATCGCGGATAGTAATTGTAAGAGATTCACGACCATTCTCGGCGAGCGCATGTCGAGTCCCCAAGTAGAAACCGTGCAAGTAATCGCCTGACGTGATATTTGGATCAACAAAGACCGGAACTTGGGATTCTTCGCGATCCTGAAGAACTTCAATGAACGACACGAAAAAATCATTTAATCCATCTCTAAGTTGTTGAATATAAGAATGTTGATCTGTTGCCCCCTTGTTGCCAAATACAGTGATCCCTTGGTTCACAACCTTGTCTTCCAGATCAAGCTCCTTACCAAGCGATTCCATGATGAGTTGCTGAAGGTAACGCGAGAAAAGCTCCAAGCGGTCCTTATATGGGATAACCACCATGTTCTTGTCGCCAGAGCCATTGCCGCCCTGAAACCACGCCAAAGCTAACAGCGCTGAAGGATTTCTGCGTGCGATTAAAACGCGTGTGACATCATCGCATGACTTGGCCCCTAGTATTAAACTGTCAATGTTAATGCCTTGCAAGGCAGCAGGTAGCAAACCAACAGCCGATAACACGCTGGTTCGACCTCCAACCCAGTCCCACATTGGAAATCGCTGAAGCCATGCATTCTTGGAGGCAAGCTGATCAAGCGCGCTATCAGGTTGTGTGATGGCGACCGCGTGCTTCCCAAAATCGAGGCCTAGAGCCTCGTATGCAGTCCTGGCCTCAATCATCCCGTTTCTAGTTTCCTTTGTGCCGCCGGACTTTGAGATTACAAGACACAGGGTTTGACCCAGTTCCGCGCCAATCCCAGTCAATATCCTTACCATCCCGTCTGAATCCGTGTTGTCGAAAAAATGCGGTTTGATTCTGTCCATCACCGGATGACCAAGCGCATGAGCCACAAACTGCGGTCCCAAAGCCGACCCTCCGATGCCAATCAGCAGGAGATTCTTGAATGGCCCGTGCGCCCCACGAACCGCGCCCGAATGAACCTCATTCGCAAAAGCTTTGATTTGCAGTGCGGTTTCCTCGATTTCCCGACGGATATCAGGCGTGGGTGCAAGCCCTGGATTACGCAACCAATAGTGCCCCACCATGCGGTTCTCATCAGAATTTGCGATGGCGCCGCCCTCCAATGCCGCCATGTCTGCAAAAGCTTTTTGCACGCGAGGTTCCATCTTTGCGAAGAACTCCTCGGATACATTCATTTGGCTGAGGTCCAGCGCCAGGCCAAGCTCTGGAAACTCAGAGTAATACTGTTTGAACCGCTCCCAAGACTGCTGTTTCGATGTGCTCATAAAGCTGGTGTATCCTACCGACTCGTCCCATCCAGGTCAGGATACTTTTTCATACTTTTTCACAATTCTTGGAGCACGAATGAACAAGTAGCTACACCACCGCAGCATATTTCGACTTGGACTTGAGATATTGAAGCCTTCTGAGCATGAAAAAGCCCGCTTAACGCGGGCATTGAGGTGTAAATCTGGAGTTGGGTGAAAACTGCCTGTCAGGCACGCTCCATGTATTTCCCTGTGCGCGTATCAATCTTAATCTTCTCGCCAGCCTTGATGAACAGCGGGGCTTGCACGGTGATGCCGGTTTCAACCGTGATGGCCTTCTGCACATTATTGGCGGAATCACCACGGACGCCCTCGGGGGCATCCGTCACGGTGAGCACCACGCTCGGGGGAATTTCAACCGTCACGGCTTTTTCCTCAACAAATGTCACCGTCACCGTGCCATTCTCGACGAGATAGTTTTTTGCGTCGCCCACCAATTCCGGCGTTAGGGTCACGGTTTCGTAGGTTTCCGGATCGGTGAAAACAAAATCCTGACCATCCTTATAGCTGAACTCCATTTTCTTGGTCAGCATCGGCACCGTCTCGACCTTTTCCGTGGAACTAAAGCGTACGTCGGAAGACTTGCCCGTGCGGACACTGCGGAGGGTGGCCTGTACGAACGCGCGCAGATTGCCCGGCGTGCGGTGTTGTACATCCAAAACCACACAGATGTCGCCGTTGTAATCAATTGCCATGCCTCGGCGGAGGTCGTTTGCTGCTGCTGCCATAGAATCGCTTGTCTCGTTAGCTTGATCTTGCTGCCCTGAATCAGGGGCGGGGAAGTTAATGAACGCTAGCTCGAAAGCAAGCCTCGAATCTTGGGTGTCGGATTGTTTAGGTCGGATTCCCGAATCGTTGGTTATCCAAGAACTCCCTGACCGGGCACAGGCTTCCTGGCAGCGATGGCGACTCCTTAACGCTTCTGTGCCGCCATTCAGAACCTGCCCGAATAAAACGCAGGAGATGAGGGTTAAACCAATGCCAACGCTTCGAATTTGCGACCCAGAACGACGTCGATTCGCGTCTTGAGCCATTGCTCCAGCACGCCGGCATAAACGTTGCGGAAATCCACCGTGAACTGAAGATCACCCCGCGACAAGTCCGACGGAGCGAGACTGGGATATTTGCCCAGGAGACCGGCTTTGATGTTGTGGCCGATGACGAACATCGGTGCGGCGGCCCCATGATCCGTGCCCTGGCTGGCGTTCTCCGTGACTCGCCGGCCGAATTCGCTGAATGTCATCACCATCACCCGCTGCAGATTGCCCTGCGCCTTGAGGTCATCCACGAATGCTTTGACCGCGCCGCCGAGATCGGTGAGCAAGCGCTCGTGGGCGCCGGGTTGATTGGTGTGCGTGTCGTAACCGCCCTGCGAAACATAGAACACGCGCGTGGGCAATCCGCCACCAATGAGTTTGGCGACCATCTTAAGCGCGTTCGCCAGTTGCGAATTGGGATAGCTGGCCTGGTTCTGCACGCGGCTGGCAATCGCGCGGATCTGATCCGAACTGACCTGGGCATCCAGCGCCGTGCGTTCAATGAAATCGAGTGGTGAACCGCCGCGCATGGCGTCACCGGCGATGGCGCCAATGCTGCCACCCGAGTTCTCCATCATCGGTTCGTCAGGTTCGTTCAGTTTGCGAAAGGACTCCTCAGTGGCGTCCATTTCGCTGCGGTCGGCCCGGCCGGATTGCATGAAGCGGTAATTCCCCGGGTTGTCGAAACAAATGCCGGTGGGTTTCTTCGCGGCCAACGCCTGCGGCATCTGGCGACCCAGCGTGACCGCCACTGTTGGATCGCAGCCTTCGCAACTGTTGTCAAAGAACCGGCCCAGCCAGCCGTATTTCTCAAAGCGTTCCGCGTCGCTGGCGGTCTGCCAAATTTCCGTCGAACGGAAATGCGAGCGGTTCGGATTCGGATAGCCAACGCCTTGAACAACGGCTAATTGCCCGGCGTCGTAGATCTCCTTGAATCCAGCCAACGCCTTGTGAAGACCGATTCCATCGTTGATCCGCAGAATGTCCTTCTCAGCCAGAGCCAGGCGGGGCCGCGCTTTGAGATAGTGATCATTGGTGTAAGGCACCACAGTGTTCAAACCGTCGTTGCCACCCGCCATTTGCAGCACCACAAGGATGGTGGAATCCTTGCCGGTCGCGATTTGCCGGGCGGAATCGGCGGCTTCGGCATGGAGTGATGAGAAAGTATTGGCCAGAAACGTCGGGACCGTCCACGACAGCGCGCTGCCGAGAATCGTGCTGCGCAGGAATTCACGCCGGGTTCTAAGAGTGAGATTGGTGTTCATGGCTGTTGATGCACCGCTTTGGTTTTGGACTGGGTTTGACTGGGAGGCAGCGATTCCTTGAGCAGCGGCAGAACCATCCATCGCTTGAACTCCGGGATGACAACTGGTCTGACTGAGCGCACGGGCAGACGCCGGGAGGCGGCAATGACGCTCCCTCCTTCGGCGTGACGCGGTGGCTCCGGATTTGAGTGGAACGATGGCCGACGCACTTTCATGTCAGTTGATATTCCGGGGTGGACATGACCAGGCGAATGGCGCCGAGGATGTCGCGCTCGTCCAACACGCCCCGCGCTTCAAGGTAATCTCGCAAAGCCTGCGCTTGCTTGGGCTTCAGGGGCGTTTGCAGGAGTCGCTTCTCCAGCGCCACAATCAGCGCCGCTTTGTCCGTGCGCTGCTCAGCGGTAAGAATTCGCTCCACGTCCACCCGCGGCGGCGGGTTGTTTTGGAGGCGATTGGCCGCCCGGCGGGCCATGTTCGGGTTGTTGCCCCGAGCCACGCCAGCGACCATGGACATGTCCCCTTGAACCAGCGTTGCCGCTTGATTGTAGCGCGACAGCAGGTTGTTGGTGGTGATCCAGCTCAAACCGCCGTCCCAACCCTTGACGTTCGGCGGCGCAAACAAATCCTGGCCGAGATTGCGCGTCAACGCCCAGCACGCCGGCGGCGGCGGCAGTTCACTTTCCAGCATCCGCACCGTGCCCACGAGCCACTGCACGGGACTCTTGACCTGGTTGCGGATGAGGGAAGGCGCGTAGAATTCTTCGCTGCGAAACATCGCGCGCAGCAGCGGCTTGAACTGGTTGCCGCTCTGACGAAACACCGTAGCCAGCGCCTGATTCAATTCGGGTGCGGGCATTTCTCCCGCAAAATAATGCCACAGCCTGGCCGTGATGTACCTCGCTGATTGCGGTTGTGCCACGATGATTTTTAACACGTCCTCGCCGTTGAAATTGCCAGTCTGGCCGAATACCGTTTTGCTGCCGTCATCGTGCAGGTTGGCGCGGAAAACAAACTTCTGGCGCGTTGGATCGAGGGTCCAACCGGTAAAAGCCCGTGCCGCTTCCGTGATGTCCCGCTCGGAGTAATGGCCCTCGCCCAGCGCAAACAGTTCCATGACTTCACGGGCAAAGTTCTCATTGGGCTTTTGCCGGCGGCTCTGGGCCTGATCCAGCCAGATCAACATGGCCGGGTCCTTGCCCGCTTCGATCAGCAGTTGCAGCCAGTTGCCCGCGGCGAGGCGCCGGAACAATTCATTCTGCCGCCACATCAGGTAGGCGTCGCGCACCTTCTCGACACTGGTGGCAAAATGACCGTGCCAGAACAGCGTCAGCTTCTCCTGCAACGGACGCGGACCCTGCGCCATGCGTTGCAGCCACCAGCCGCGCAATTCAGTGATCTGCTGGCGCTGCATTTGTTGCTGCTCGCGCTGGAATCGGCGGCGCTCCTCCTCGCCCGCCTGGCGCGCGGCGCGCTGTTTCTCCAGGCGCTCCGGGTCTGTTTTGGCCCAATCCGGATCCTTGGTGTCGTCGGGAATCTTCTCGAAGTCCACCAAAGTCGCAACCGCCTTGTCCGGCCCCAATTCCACCAACCGCTCAATCTCCGCGGGCGGCCCGCCGAAACCGGCACGGTTCAGCAGGTGCGCGGCAGCGGTCCAATCCCATTTACGGGGAGCAAACGGTTCGAGCATACAATCAGACGGACGTCACGTGATACGGAAAGGTTTCATGGCATATAAAGCCGGGGCTGGCAACTCCCGTTTATGCCGATTTCGCGCACGCGGCCGGCACGGAATGTCCGGGAATTTTTTCCTTGTTATTTTGGATGCGAAACCTAGCTTCAAATCCGTCGCTGTTAAACCAACTCTTACTCGCAGACACGCTATGAAAAAATTGATCATCCTTCTATCGGCCCTCACGGTTTCCACGGTTATCTCAACCCGCGCGGACATTCTTGCTCAGTGGACGTTCGAGATAAACACTCCCGCTGACTTGGCGGATTCCACCACAATTTCCGGCATCGCGGCGGACATTGGCAGCGGAACTGCATCTGGGGTTCATGCGAGTGCCGTCAGTGACTGGTCAACTCCCGCAGGCAATGGTTCGGCGAACTCTCTCAGCGTCAACAACTGGGGCGTGGGTGATTACTTCCAGTTTCAAGTCAGCACTGTTGGTTACACTGGCATCGGCTTGTCGTTCGACCAAACCAGCAGTTCGACCGGACCGAGAGATTTTGAACTCGCTTACAGCACCGATGGTTCACTATTTACCGTTCACTCTCCATACACCGTCCTGCAAAACGGTTTGACCCCGAATGCGTCTTGGAACAACACCACCGCCAGCTCAGCCTACTCGTTCGCGTTTGATTTGAGTGCTGTGTCGGCGCTTGACAACCAAGCCACAGTTTATTTCCGTCTGGTAAATAGTTCGGACACAGCAGTCAACGGAAACCCCGTGGCTCTGACTGGCACTGACCGCGTGGACAACTTCACGGTGCTTTCGCCCGTGCCCGAGCCTTCCACGGCGGTTTTGGCGATTCTGGGCGGCTTGCTGGGCTTTGCCTTCCTCCGCCGCAAGCGCTGATCCCCATTAAGCTTTGAGGCTGTGCTTCGTCAAAGAGCCTGGAAAGCCAGGCTCTTTTTTTCCTGTTGTCCTGGGTTTTCCAAGGGTGAGCGAACCGTTCCCCGCAGCGCTTGGTCGTCCCGCTAGAAACGCCAACAACAACCAAAAGGCAGGCGGCAGGCTCCGGGCAGGGGTTTCAGGCAAGTTTGCCGGGCCTGCCCCGTAAGCCGCAGCCTTTACGGGGCCTGCCCACCGAAGCCTTGGCGTAGGTGGGCGGGTTCAATTCACCCCATGGGAAGAGCCGCCGATTCACACGCACTCCGGTCCTTTCCAATCCTTTGGTCGTTAGCCGTTCTTCGTTTCATCCTCTGTCCTCACAGAATGTGACCGATATACACGCCTTGCGAGAAATGTAAATCCAATCGCAGATCCAATGAAGACGGGCGTGCCGAATATCAGCGTGACAGTCACTCCAAGCAATGCAGTGCCCGGATAATCCGAATCCGCTGCTACCAACAGCCCATATAAAACCATGAGAGACTCCGCTATGATCGCACTGGAAACGATGCAGAGCCAGGTGGTGCGGATGAACCTTGCCATCACGAACGCTACCACTGCACTCACGAAAACCATTATCAGAATGAAGACGATAAAGCTCACAGGACGGCCAAACTCAGCGACCGCCGCCGGAAACGCCCGGTCGGCTGCAAGAGTCGCTGACAATTATCCGAACCGTCCGCCTGCCCAGCGGGGCGCGCTGCAGCGCTCTGGTTGAACCCGCGTCTTCATGTGCAACGATTGCATGCGTGAATGGAGTGACACTTCCGGCAAACCTGAAAGATGACCTGCACATCGCAACCATCCGCAGTCTCGGCATCCCAGAGAAACACTCCTGAGTGTGGCTCATTCCAGACCACGGCGAACACATCCATAAAGCATGAATACTTACTATACTCACATGATGGATTCGGGCATGCGACAGCGGGAATGTCCTGCCACATGCGGTGAATGCCGCCGAGCTGGGTGAATGGGTAATGGTAATCCTCCAAGATCAACTGTCGGTCAGCATCGCTCAATGCCTCCTTGCCTGCTTCGAGATAATAAACAAGGGACTTGTGCTGGTCGTATGAGATGGGCGCGAGCCGAACAGCGCGCTCGGGAAATTCCGAAGGGTAATCAGCGTATGGAAAATTCCGCTCCACCTTTTTGGTCTCCATGTAGAGCACCTCAATCTCAGCTTCAGACTTGACGCGGTAGCCACACGCTCCGGCGTTGTATGGAAACGAATAATAGAGAGGCAAATTGCGGATGCCGGGAATCTGCAACGGGAAAGCCGGATCGGCAGTGTCAAACGTATAAACGAGATGCAACGGGAGCTTGCAGCCCTTTGGGGTGATACCCATGTGTTTGGGTTTGCCGCCGAAAATGTGTCGAAACTGCTTGTCCGTGCCTTCGACTACTCGGGCAACTTGGTTGAAGATGAATCTGCTCATGATGCGCGGGCGACGAACGCGGGCTAACAGTTTGATTCAGCGACAGGATTGGGTGTTATCACTTTCATTCGCTTCGACCTTAAACCTGAGGTTTTGGCCTGTCCAGCGGCGTCTTTTTGGTGCCTTCGCTTCGATTATCAATCGGGGAAAAACGACAAGTCATCTGAGCACCCGGTTTCCCAAGCGTCGTTGCAATTGCGCCGCGTGAAGGTTCTGTGGCTGCAGTTGCGCGGGCGGGATGGCTTCGAACCATTTGGCTTCCAGGTTCGTTTCCGATGGTTGAGTGGTTTCCAGCCCGACGAGGTTCATCGAGGGCGGCCCGAAGGCGGCAGGTGGATAGCTCAAGGGTTTGGCTGAACGAATGTTCCAGAAAGTCCCGCGCGCGCCGCAATGTTTGCCCAGGGCCGCACCGCCGCCGCATTTCCAGAGCCGCGTGCCGGCGCCGGCGTCGAGTTCGGTGAACAGATTCTCATTCGGCGCATAGCGATGATGATCCAGGCTCAGGTCCGAGCCGCGACCCCTCGAGATCACATTGCCGGAGCAGAAGCCGCTGACGGTGATGTCATGGATGAAGCGCGTGCGCAGATCAAAGTTGGTCAGCAGATTGTCGGTGCCGCCGAGGGAAATGCCGTGATGGCCGTCGCAGTTCTGTTTGTCGCGCGGGCGGGCGGATTCCAACACCAGGCCGTCCACGGTGTTGAACGCGCCGCTGACGAACGGTCCGCTGTCCGCGTTGACGACGCGCACGTTCCGCACCCAGCAATGCGCAACGCCGCTCAACGCCACGGGGTTGAAGCCCAGTTCCGTGAAGTGCCCCTTGTAAGGCGTCAGCGGATACTCGAACGCGAGATTCTCCACGCCGCTTTCGGTGACGGTCGGCGCGAAGGCGCGCAATTGCGGCTGCCATTCCGGCTGCAAATCGCAACGCAAGGGCCGGTCCAACGTCACGCGGTTGCCGCTGATTGCGGTGATCCGGCTCACCAAAGAAACCCGCGCGCGGCCCTTGAGGTTTTGCACCGGCCCGGCGTCGCCGCCATACAGATGCACCGCCAGCGTGTTGTCCGGTGTGTCGGATTGATAGACCTCGATCTCCTGTCCCACGCGCAATCCGGCGGCGGATGCAACGGTGACCACTTGATCGCCGCGCTTCGCCGTGCCAGTGATGTCCGTCAGTTTCTTTGATTGAAAACTACCCCGCACGGTGATGAAGCCGCCGGACCACGAGTAGTTCGAGGTTTTCTGGCCCGTGGTCGTAGCGCCCCAGTTCGGTTTGATGTCGTTTAATGGCTTGGGAAAGAAGAGCACGGTCTGGTCCGACCCTGCGCCGCGCAGGACGACATTGGGCCAGGTGATTTCCAGCAATCCCGTGATGCGATAACGGCCAGGCGGCACTTCAATGGCGCCCGACTTCACTTCGGCCAAAGCTTTAAGGAAGGCGGCGGTGTCGTCCGTCTCGCCGTCGCCCTTGGCGCCGAAATCTTTGACGCTCACACCGCGCGGCACGGTGGGCAGCGGCTTTTCGCCGCGTTGGTAGCCGGCAAAGGAGAAATCCGGCAACCGGCTTTGCGGCGTCCAATCGGCGCCGCGTTCGCCCCACAGTTGCGAGTGTTGGGCTGAAGTCGAGAAGGTCGTGACCCAAAGCAGACTAAATGCAGCGAGGAGCGGAACGCTGTTGGTGTAGCGAGGTGTTTTCATTGGTTGATGCGTTAACATGTAGTTCATCCCGATTTCAATCAGACACCGCCATCCAACCACAAGGGTCGGAAGTCTCATGCACCGTAACAACCATGAAGCGCTGAGCCAGGATATTTCACACCACCCACGACGGAGCGACGGTCTGTGACCGGCTTATCGCGGTCGGAAGGCCCAAAGCCGGTCACAGACCGGCGCTCCAGACGGCCGGCGATCCGTGCGGAGTGTGAAGTATCAAGGCTAACGTAGCGCACGGTTGCTAAAGCACCGGCTCACTGCCATCAATCATCTTCACCTGGTTGTGGGTGAAGTATTCTTTCGTGAGCGCCTTCATCATTTTGCCGCGTTGATCGTAAAGCCGCTTGAGTTTGCGCGGCTTATGTTTGGCCAGTGCGTAGTGCGTGAAAATCGGCATGGCAATGGTGGAGTCCGTGTAGCAAACGACAGCGTCGGGAAGTTTCGTCGGGTCCACCTTGCCCCAGCTTACGGCTTCACTCGGCGTGGCGCCGGAGAGACCGCCAGTGTCGGGCCGCGCATCCGTGACCTGGATGAAGAAGTCCTGGCCAAATTCCTTGATGCGCAACACTTCCTGAATCTGCGGCTCGGTCTGGAGCATGAAATTCTTCGGGCTGCCGCCGCCCCACAATACCACACCGCTGCGCCCGCCGCCGCGTTTGGCGGCCAGCACGAAGGCGGTGGTTTCGTTCACGTCAATGCTGGGATTGACGCGCAGTTTGCAGCCGCGCAATTCCACGCCCGCGACGTTCATGCCGATGGTCGAGTCGCCCGGCGAACTGGTGTAGCACGGCACGCCGGCGCGATACGCGGCCGCCATCACGGACACGTCCTTGAGCTTGTTCTGGCGTTCCCATTCGGCGGCGTACTTGCCGATGAGATTATGCAGTTCCGCACTGCCCATCTCCTTCTGAAACTCCGGCTGCATGAACATCTCGCGCAGCAAATCGTCCGTGGCCATCAGCCCGTCGGAGTAGGGAATCACCACGTCATAGATGCGCACCAGGTCGTTATCGCGCAAGTCGGTGTCGTCAAATTTGAAGCTGCCGGCATGAACGGGGTAATTCAACGCAAAGTGCAGATCGTGATACAGGTTCGCGCCGGTGGAGACGATCCAGTCCACGAAACCGGCCTTGATGAGCGGAATGATGGAAGAGCAACCGAGACCCGCGGGCGTGAGCGCGCCGGAAATACTCATGCCAATGGTCACGTCGGGGGCGAGCATGCGGTCCGCGAATAGCTGACATGCTTCCTTGAGGCGGGCGGAGTTGTAGGCGAGAAAGACTTCATCCACCAGGTAAGTCAGCTTTTCCTTGCCGGTGATGTTCTTTGGCTGGATGCGTTTGCCCGCCATGTATTTCTTTTTGTGCGGGCATTGCTTTGCCTTCATCCATTCGGGCATTTCGGAGAGGTCTTCGCGGTTGCGGATGTGGGTGCGTTCAGTTCTGGCCATAAATGTATTTCGTAAAATTTTGTACGAATCACGATACGGAGGTTTGCCGGCTTGCCAATCCTTTAATTAAGTAAACCGGCGGCCCCGGGCGGATGAAAGCGGCTGCGGTCGGGAGTAATGCGGCGCGGCGAAGAGCCGCTCGCAGCGCGTTGACACGCGAATCGCACGCGCTATCATGGCCGGCCTTTTATGAATGCAAAACCGCATGTGGCCGTGGTGGGCGCGACGGGGGCCGTCGGCGTCGAAATGATCAAGACCTTGGAGAAACGCAATTTCCCGGTCGGGAAACTGACGTTGCTCGCTTCCGCCCGTTCCGTCGGCAAGAAGCTGAAGTTTCGCGGGGAAGAAATCGCGGTCAAGGAGTTGACCAGGGACGCGTTCACCGGAATTGACATCGCGCTGTTCAGCGCCGGCGGCAGCATCTCGAAGGAGTTCGCCCCCCTTGCGGCGAAAGCGGGCTGCGTGGTGGTGGACAACTCCAGCGCGTTTCGCATGGACCCGGAAGTGCCGCTCGTCGTGCCGGAGATCAACGCCGACGACGTGAAGTTGCACAAGGGCATCATCGCCAACCCGAACTGCACCACCGCCATTACGCTGATGGCGTTGTATCCATTGCATCACGCATTTGGGTGCAAACGGATTTTCGCTTCGAGCTATCAGGCGGTTTCCGGCACGGGCGCCAAAGCAATTGAAGAACTGGAACGCCAGGTCGGGCAGATCGTCAACCGGCAGCCGGTGACGAAGGAGGTTTATCCACATCAGATCGCCTTCAACGTATTGCCGCACGTGGATTCATTTCTGCCCACGGGCTACACGAAGGAAGAAATGAAGATGGAGAACGAAGGCCGGAAGATCATGCACCATCCGACCTTCCGGGCGAGCGTGACCTGTGTGCGCGTGCCGGTTTATCGCTCGCACTCCGTGGCCGTGAGCGCGGAGTTCGAAAAGCCCGTGAGCGTGGAAGCTGCGCGTGCTGTGTTCAAACAAGCTCCCGGCCTCGACCTGGTGGACGAACCGGAAAACAAGAAGTATCCGATGCCGCTCTTCACCTCGGAGAAATACAACTGCGAAGTCGGCCGCATCCGCCTGGACTGTGCCCTGGACAATGGCCTGTGCTTCTGGGTCAGCGGCGATCAATTGCTCAAAGGCGCGGCGTTGAACGCGGTGCAGATTGCGGAAGAGTTGGTGAGGGGCTGACGGAACGCTGGTGATCTACGACCCGGGGACGGGGAGTTAGATGAAACGCTCGCCCTCATCCTGACCTTCTCCCCCAGGAGAAGGAACAGCGTCCGGCTCCGGTTTTGCGACTACGCGTTCGGCCAATCCAGGCGCACGACATCTCATAAAGACTGAGTACGATTCTCCTTCTCCTTGGGCAGAAGGCCGGGATGAGGGAGAACGTCTGGCAAACTAATTTCTCCCGTTGCGGCCAACGATTGCAAAGCCGCAGAGCCGCCAAGGCGTAAAGGTAGGGCGCGTCAGTTCTCTGCGCCGGTGTCCGCTAGAAAAAAGTCGCCGCGCACGGAGTGCCGCGCCCCACCAACCAGGTCTCGCCGAAATCCCACTCGGCGCTCTGGTATCAGACTTTAGCACCGCTTTCGGACGGGGCGAGGAATTCAACGCCAAGTCGCCAAGCCGCCAAGGCGCAGGAAAACCGATGAACGTCGCAGCGCCGGTCGGCACGGAATCTTTGTAGCTCACGCAGCCCGTATGATTCAAAGCTCCGTGAGGAGCGGCATATTCGCGATGTCGCTCCGACGGAGTTGGGGATTTTTTGTGGGCGGACGTTCTACAAAGATGTCACACCGCTGGCGCTGGGAAAAGGCAGGGCGCGTCAGTCCGCTGCGCGCCGGGCGTCCGCAGACCAAAGACGGCGCGCACGGAGTGCCGCGCCCTACCAACCTGGCTAGCCGAAATCCGACTCGTCGCGCTGGAATCAGATGTAGGCGGATGGAGGCGGAAGTCGCCGGGAAACTCTGCGTGTGGCAATTCGCAACTTGTCAGGAGTGAATTCTTGTGGATAGTTACGGCTATGAGCGCGCAAGAAGTCATCAACGAATTCAAAGCCTTGCCTCCCGCAGAACGGGCGCAAGTGACCAAGTTCGTCGTGGAAAACGATGACTCATGGATTCCAGAGGAGTTCAAGCAGGGCATGGCCGACATCGCCGCGGGCCGGGTGGTGGATTTGGACACCGCCTTGAACCAGCCATATCCCGGCGATAAATGAACTATCGCTTCCGCGCCGCCAAATCCTTCTGGCGCAGTTGGAGCATACTTTCAGCGGACCAGCAGCAGGCGGCCCGAAAAATCTTTCCGATCTTCAAGCAAGACCCGTTCGATCCGCGCCTGCGAACGCACAAAATCCACCGGCTCTCCGCGCACTATGGCCGCACGATCTACGCGGTGGACGTTGCCGCCGACCTGCGAGCGGCCTTTTATGTCGAGGGCGAAACGGTCTGGTCGGTTTCCATCGGCACACACGACATCTACAAGGGTGATTCAAAGTTCAACGCCACCGGTCTCGCCGAAAGCCGACTCGGCGCGCTGGAATCAGACCTTAGCACCGCTTTCGGACGGGGCGAGGGATTCCACGCAAAGTCGCCAAGACGCCAAGGCGCAAAAACAGGGGCATTGCCTTGCGTCTTTGCGCCTTGGCGTCTTTGCGTTGAAGTCTTTGGCGGCGGTGCTGGTGCTGGTTTACTGATTTGTTCCAACGTCCACTCAGTGAGGCAAGGGAATGAACGGCAAAGGAATGGTTTCCAAGCCTTCATTCTCCTGCCGTTCATTCCTCTGCCAAATCAACAGCGCAGGCAGCGGTGTTGATTCTGGTGTATTGAGAACCGGTCGCAGAACCAGCGGGGGAAAGGCGGAATGATTGAGGGCGGAATGAGGTTCTCCTTTTCCGCTCCAAAATCATTCTGCCCTCAATAATTCTGTCAGCCGTCCCGTGAATCCGGCCTTCACTCCAAGCGTAGAATTGTCAGAGGAATGGTTTTGCTTTCATTCCCTTGACGAACATTCCTCTGACGATTGGTTAACCCTCGCCCTACTTCGTCGCTTCCCGGGTAAACGCATTCACCATTTTGATCTTCGCTTCCTTGGCCGCATCCATGACTTTCACGATCTGTCCGCAGGGCGCGGCGCTCAACGCGGTGCAAATCGCGGAAGAATTGGTGAAGGGCTAACTACTCGAAACACCCAAGCACCCAAATACCCAAAAAGGTGGCGTCTGGCTTGAGTTGGGTGTTTGGGTACTTGGGTGATTGACCCTTTCACTTCCCCGCCTCTTTCATGAACGCGTTGGCGATGTTGATTTTCGCCTCTTTGGCCGCGTCCATGACTTTTACGATTTGTCCCCACGGCGCCACCTTGTCGGCACTGATGGCGAGTTTAAGTTCGGGATTCTTCGCCGCGCGGGTCATGAGTTCCTGTTTCAACTGCTCGGCACTGATGGGTGTTAGTTCGGCACCGAGCCGCAAATTGCCCTGCGGGTCCACACTCACCACCAGCAGCGCCGCCTCGTCCGCCCCGGATTTCTTCGCCTGCGTGGACTCCGGCAACGCGAGCCGTAGGGCGGGCTGTTGCTTGAACGTGGTGGTCACGATCAGAAAGATCAGCAGCACGATCAGCACGTCAATCAGCGCCACGATGATGACCGTGGGCGTGCCGCGATGTTTGCGAACAAAGAAGCGCATGGTCAGGCAAAACAGGAAACCTGGAAGGGGAAAAGCCAGCACCCAACACCCGGCAGCCAGTCGAAGAAACCCTTCCTTTGCAGGAGACGAGGTAACGGGTCTGCCATGCTCGCGATTTCACGAAGGCCTGCCCAAGACTCCTGACGTCGTCTCCTACATGGTTGACGAGCTGCCAACACCCACCATCTAATGCGGACTTGGTCAGAGGCATCCCATCCGTAGCCAACAAATGATGAACGGGGCGTCATGCGTTTACTTCTTTCCCTTCTGATACTGCCGCCGGATGAATTCATCACAGAGCGTCTCCATCTCCACGGCGAGCATTTCGACCTTCTTGCTGTAATAACTCCAGAAGACCAGCGCGGGGATGGCGATGAGCAGGCCGATGAGCGTGGCGCGGAGAATGAGCGCGATGCCCCGGGCCAGGCGCGCGGCGTCCGCCATGCCCATCTGACCCACATCGCCGAACACGTCCATCATCCCCACGATCGTGCCCACCAATCCCAACAGCGGCGCAATGCCCACGATGATTTCAAGCACGACCAGTCCGCGTTCGAGCCGCACGATTTCATGGCGGGCGCGAGTCTGCAATCCGTCCACGTTGTCGGCTTTGGGCCACGCCAAACGGTCGGCGGCAAGCAGGAGCAGCCGGCTCAACGGCGAGTTATTCTGCTCGCAGACGCGCTTGAGCATGGGCACATCCTCACGCGTCCGGCAGGATTCCACCGCGGTTTCAATTTCCGGCGGGACCACTTTGCGCCAGCGCAGAACCAGCCCGCGCTCCACGATGAACGCCAGGCCCACGACCGAGGTTACGAGCAGCAGGACGTAAACGAAGTTTTCCATGTTCAGTTTGGATGACGCGGGCGCGGTTCAACAGTTCAACTCAGTGGTAATAAAAGGTGAAGGTGATGCGCCGATGATCCGAGCCGACCATGAGCCGCATCTCGCGCGGCCATTTGTCGAACGGCGCTGGATCCAGCACGGCTTTCTGGCAGAGCAAGCTGAGCATTTCAGTGACGGTGTTTTCCATGACGTTCATTTCGGTGATGCGTCCGTCGTAATTCAAGTTAAATTGCAGCACCACCTTGCCGCGGCGGTAACCGTCGTAACTCATGTTGTCCAGCAAGTCGTACCAGCGCGACGAGACGGCATCAATGAACGCGCGGTCATAGGCGCCGAACGGCGTGGCCTTGGCGTCGAACGAGGGCACCAACTGCTGACGGCGCACCCCGCCCTCCTGCTGCAGTTTCCGACCGGGCAATTGTTCGGGCTGCCGCGCCAGTGCTTCCCGGATCGTCCGTGGCCGGGGACGCACCGGCGTGCTGGTGTCCGGGCGCGGATTCAATTCCGGTTTGGCGAGCGTCAAGTCACCGGGCGAGGGCGCTGGGTTGGCGCGAGCCACCTGCACCGGCGCAGGTTCAGGTTCAGGCGCCGGCGGCACCGGATCCGGCATCAGGCGGTCGAACTTGTTTCGCTCCGCATCCTCTGTCTTGGGCACGTCCGGTTGCGTGCCGGTGATCTTGGGAACATTCGTGTCCAGTTCCGGCTCCGGATTGGCTGCCTGCGAGTTTTTGTCCGAGTAAAACGGCGCGTCCTTCGGCGCTTCGCTGGTTGCCTGCGCTGAACTGACATCCACGAAAATCAACGGTGGCTCCCGATCCAGTGGCGGTTTTGTCTCGCTTTTGGCGCGGGCGACCGGCTGGGTGAGCTTTTGGAACCACGCCGGTAGCGGCAGCCGCTCCCAGAGGTTGAATTTCTTGCCCACAGCGTAACCGCCCCACAACAGCAGATGCAGCGCGACGGAAAGCGCCAGCGCCCAGACCAGTCTCGTCAAATCGAAACGGTCCGGGCGCAGGGAGAAATCACGTGCGCGGTTTGCAATCATTCAGTCAGCCTAGCTTGCCGCAGGGCGGGGGTAGGAGCAACTGTTTAGACCGGGCAGGATTCAGGTCACTGCGGGGCGACCGCCAGGCCTTCCGCCTGCTGCAATCGGGCCAGTACCTGCACGACGGCGGATCGCACCCAGGCGCGCTGGTCATTCAGTGAAGCTTTGAGTTGCGCCGCCGCCTGTCGCGCTGCGGCGGATGCGGCCCAATTGACGTCGAGTTGGTTGAGCGACGTTTCCGCCGCCTGACGGACGGTGCGTTCCTCATCAATGAGCGCCAAGACCAACGCTTCAATGGCAACTCTGCTTCCGACCACCCCAAGCGCCACGGCGGTCGCGTAACGCACATCATTGTCCGGGTCCTGGAGCAACGGGGCCAATGCCTCGGCCGCCTGCGGGTCCTGGGTTTTCGAGAGAAACCGGACAGCAGTCAGGCGCACTTCAAAGTTGGCATCCCGCAACAGATCAAAAAAGCAGGGAACGTAGGTTGGGTCCTCGCGCTTCGCCAGGACCTCCGCTGCGGCGAGCCGCACATGCGGGTCCGGATCGCTGAAGGCGTTCACCAACATGGCCGCAACTTCCTCGGCGGTTTCCCGGGCGAGCGCGTAAATAGCGGAAACCCGCACGGTGGCGTCAGCGTCGCGCGCGGCGGTGAGCAGTGGCCCAACGCGGCGCGGATCATCCACCCGCTCCAATGCCTCGGCCGCCGCCCGGCGCTGAAAACTGGTGTCGTGTTGGAGTTCAGCCACGAGCGGCGCGACCGCGGACTCTCCGGCAAGCAGTGCGGCGCGTGTGTTGCCGTTGGCAATTTCGAAGAAGGCAGTTTCCTCCTGCGTGGCCGGCTTCCAGCCCAGGTGCCGCAGCGCCGTCGCCGCCGCGGTTCGGACGTTCGTCGAGCTGTCTTTGAGCGCCCACAGCAGCGGGTTGACCGCGCGCGCATCATCGAGCCGCCCCAAGGCGGTGGCCGCGGCTTCCCGCACGCCTTCGTTCACATCCCGCAACGCTGCCATCAATGCATTCGCCGCCGGTTCATCGTTGGCTCCGCCCAGCGCCTTTGCCGCCGAGCACCGCACCTGGGCGTCCGCATCGCTCAAGCTTGCCACGAGCAGTTCGGTGATTTGCGGGTCGGCTGAATCCGCGAGGCCTTCAATGGCTTTGCACCGGACCTGCGGGTCCTTGGACCTAATCCGTAAGTTGTTCCACCAGTTCATGGGATGTCGCCTTGGGTTCCCTCGCCAGTGTCGCAATCGGGACAACCCTGTCTTTGGGTTGTACAGCTATTGCCTACGGCAGCAAACCGCCGTTGCGCTGGTTGGCGAACCTTCTTCATACATTTTGCGACGCGAAGAACCGCAGCAAATTCTCCATCTCCAAAGCGCATCGCGTGCCAACAACCGTGTGTCGTCAGGGTCGGAAGTCACGGCGTGACATCGTTGACCGTTACCCGCACCTCGGCGCTGTTGGCGCGAATCTCCGGCACATACATCGCGTGGCCCACCACCGGGAGCGCGTGGAATTGCCCCGGCACTTCCGCTCGCGCATCGTAGCGGATTTCCCAAACGCCTTCCGGCAGCTTGTCCACGAACAACGCCACCTTGCGGTCGCGCAACTCCTGATAAACCCAGCGCGCGCGATCGGTGAAATCAAGCGCGGAAGGCAGCGTGCGGAGTGCGGAACTCCCGGCCACTGCGCCACTCTTGAGTTCCCTGGCGTAGAGCGATTCACCACTGCGGATTTCCACGGTTTCGAACCCGGCGGGCTTCAAGTCCTCGAACACCAGATACTCGTAGTTATTCTTCGCTTCGATGGTGACAACGGTTTCGACGCGTTCGCCGCTATTCACGGTATCACCGTCACGCAATGGTTCTTTGTCATAAACGTAACCCTTGAGCAACGTCGGGCGGCCCACCAGTTTGAAATACTCGCGCTTCACGAAAATCTCGTTGCCAGCCGGTGTGATGGGTTCTGCCAGGCTAAAGAACTTACCTTCCACGGCGAAGTAAACTGGCGCGTCCCCTTGCTTGCGGACGATGCGGACCTCGTTCGCGTCCTTGATGAGGGCTGGATCAATCGTGAACCGGCTCGGGGCGTTGAACACATCCGTGCCGCTGACTTTCTTCTTGGCAATGGATTTGCCGTTCACGATCAACTCGTATTCCAGTTCAGGCTTCAGTTCACCGCTCACGCGCAAATAATCGTTCATCGCCAGCACGACAATGGCCGTGTCGCGCGTGTTGCTCCATTGCGCCCCGCGCCGATTTTTGATCAGCCAGTTGGTGACTGGCTCGATGAGTTTGTTCTGCGGATCAATGGCCAGCAACGCGCGCAGCGCAAAGGCGGTGGCTTCCACGCCGCCGTCCGACCAGCGCCAGAAAATGCCGTCCTCGCCCCAATGCGCCGTGCCCATCACGCCGGCGTTTTCCGGTTTGCCGCCGACGAGCACCGAGGAGTCGGGTCGTTCGTCGCGCTTCACGCCGTTCTCCAGGTTGGCGATGAGCGTTTTGGCTTCATTCGTTTTCCCAAGATGGTGAGCGCTCAACGCAAGCAGCGCGCGGGTGTAGGCATTGAGCGCTTCGCGTTTCTTCCAGAGATTATCGAATGCCTTGGTCTGCGAGTCGGATGGCGCGGACAGACGACCCGCGACCGGCTTGGGATGATTGACGGCCAGCGCGTGCAGCATGAACGCTTGCATGTCGGGATTTTCCTCCTGCTCGACGAGCGATTTGTCGAGGAAGCTGACGGCGCGCTCCAACGCGTCCTGCTTGATCTTCACCCCAGCGTCTTTGGCCAGCGTCAATCCCCAGACCACATAAGCCGTCATCCAATGATCACTGTCGCCATCCTTCCACCAGCCCCAGCCGCCGTCGCCGTGCTGGAAGTCGTAGAGCCGCTCCAAACCGGCGGTGACCATTTTGTCCAGTTCAGCCAAGTCTTTCTTGCCTTTGGGTTGTGTGGCGGAGGCAGTATTGGTTTCAATGCCGCCGAACACGCGGCTCATCACGTCCTCGGGATCGAGGCCGACATCGCGCAGCGTCTTGGCGGTAATGACCGCTGGCAGGAAGCGGCTCATCGTCTGTTCCGTGCAGCCGTAGGGGTAATCAATCAAATAGGGCAACGCATCGAGCATCGTCACCGCCAGGCTGGGCGTGATTTGCACCGTGAGCGAAGTGGAATCGGGCTTGCGCTCCTGGGGCAAATCCAGCTTCACGGTGATGTCGTTACCACGAACCTTGCCGGATTTGGCGATGAACTTCTCAATACCGTGTTCGTGGGCGAGGTAAGTTTTCTCCATCGCATCCGCGTATTTGCCACCGCGGGCCGTAACCTTGATTTTTGCCTCGCCGGGCTTTGAAATCACCAACACCCAATTGGCCCGCGCCTCGCCGTTTGGAGCTACGGTCAAGGACGCCGCTGGCTCAAACCGCGTTCCCGCGAGAACTCCGCCTACTTCGATGTCGGGGCGGACAACCAATTCTTCGTCCGTGTTGTTGTTCACCACCGCCGAAATCGTCACTGTGTCACCCACAACGAAAAAGCGCGGTGCTTGGAGACGTACGATGAGCGGTTGCTTCGTACGCGTGGTCGCGTTGGCGATGCCGAATTGATTTCCCTCCGTGACGGCGCGGGCCGTGGCTTTCCAGCCAGTGAGCGAATCCGGATACTTCACCTTTACCGTCGCCTGACCGTTTGCATCAGTCTTTACGTCCGGCTGCCAGAGAATGGTGGAACGGAAATCACTGCGCACTTGAACGGCGGGGGACTGGTCAGGTGCCATCTCTGCGGGCGGTTCCATTTTGGCTTCAGCCACGGCTGCGCCAAGCATCATGGGTGCGGGAGATGCCGCCGTCGCCGGCGGGACCGCCCCGCCCCCGCCACCGACGCCGCGGGCAAAGCTCGCCGTTTCGGCCCTGCCGAGGGCGCCCTGAGGCATGAGGCCGTACCTGTCCCTGAATCCGCGGGCATCATCGAAATACAGGTCTTCACGCGCCCCCTCGACCCCGGCTTGACTTCGAGCGCGAGCAGTTCGGCGCTCCTTGTCGCGCTCATCAATCAACTCATCCTTCTCCCACGCCACCAGCTTGGCGTAGCTCTTCTGATTCATCGTCGCCTGCGTCTGAATCTGCTGGCCGCGCTTCGAGCCGAAGAAAAACTGCCGCGGATCGCCCGCGTAATCGCTCTGGATGTAGAACACTGATTCGTCCACGAGACTCAACGCAACTTCGGCGGACACGGGTTTGCCTTCGTGGTCCTTGGTCGTGACGGTCAACGTACCGTCCTCGCGCGGCTGGTATTGCGCGCGATCAGGTTGCACGTCCACGGTGAGGAAAAGTTTCGTGGGCGGCACGATGACTTGTTTCGTGTCGGTGAAAATCTGCCGGTCACTGACCATCGCGGCGCTGAGGAAGACATTGGGCACGTATTTCTCGTCCACGAACAGATCAATCAACTTCACCGTGCCGGTCAGGTGAACGAGGCGGTAATGATAGAGGTCCTCGCCCTCGACGGTGAACAGCACGTAACGATCTGGCGAATTGGCCACGAGCATCACGGGCGCTTCACTGCCGGCGCGGAAGGTGTCCTTGTCCGCGATGATCTCCACGCCGCCGTGCCGGTAGCCGAGTTCGGCGGTGGCGTTGCTCGCGACCCAAACAGTGGTGTCGGCACGAACCGGCTGAGGCGGTCGTCCCGGCACAAGGTCTTCACTCGACCAAGCAATGCGATAGTAGCCCTCGCGCTCCGGCGTGAAAGTCAACGTGGCGTTGCCTTCAGCATCCGTCTTCAGCGTTTGCGTGAGAATCTCGTCGCGTTCGTAGCCGCGGAACTTGAGCCGCCAATCCCGTTGATCCGGACGCTCGGGCGGTGGCGGCCAGATTCTGTGTTTCGCCTGGAGAGCCTTGAGTTTGTCGCCTTTCACCTCCGTGCCGTCGGGCTTGATCCAGATTTCCCACCAATAATCGCGCGTGACAGTGACCTTGCCTTCGACCTGTGTGGGTTGTTCGTTCGCGTCCAGCGCCTTAAAGTCCACGCGCACCCGGTCCTGTGGACGATAGATATTATGTTCAGCCTGCGGATAAACGTAGTAACGCTGCCGGGTGACGCGGACATTGCCGCTCCCGACAATCTCGCGACGGCTGGCATCGGTTACGCGCGCCTCGATGCGGTACTCGAAATCCTGATTTGCATTGGCGGGCGTGTCGAACGTGAGCGTGGCTTTGCCCATGGCGTCGGTCTTCAGCGTTTCGCGCTTGATGATTTGACCGCCGCCAAACCCGCGGCCGAAGCGGCCCGGCCCGCTGTCCATGTCCTCGTAGAACCACGGGAAGTCGCGCGTGCGCCGCCACGCTTGCCAGTAGGGATTCTGTCGCACCAGCACCTCGACGCTCGCGTTGGCCACGGGACCGCCGAAGTAGTAATCCGCCTGCACCGTTACCTCGACCGTTTCGCCAAGGCGGAACGACTTGCGTTTGCCGTCGGCTTCCGGCGTCTGCACGCTCACTTTGAACTCGGGCAACTTGTATTCTTCGAGGCGGAACAACATGGCGTTGCCGATGCCGTTCTTCCGGCCCTCGTCCCAGAACTGAATTTGGTACTCGCCGAGTGGCATGGCTTCGGTGAGTTCCAATTCACCCCAGGCGCTGCCGAAAATGTTCAACGTGACCTTGTCCGCCTTCACCTTCGCGCCGCGCGGATCGGTGATTTCAAATTCCACTGCGGCATTGGCGGGCGTGGAATAAACTGAGCCATTGTAACGGCGGGCGGTGAATTTCCAGTTCACAGTTTCCTTGGGGCGATAGGCGGGGCGGTCGGTAAAGGCGTAGATGCGCCAGGACTCCCGCTCGCCGTGATGCCAGTAGCTATTGCCCGGACTGAACGCCTGCCGATCCTCGCGCATCGCGCTGGCGAACAGCTCCAATCCGCGGTCTGGCCGATGGGACAAATCAAACACCGCGATGCCGTCCGCGCCGGTTTCCTTTGTTTGCTCACGCGCCTGCCAGCGGTTGCCATCGTGCCAGCGTTCCCAAAGCTTCACTTTCGCGTTCGCCAGCGGCGCGCTGTGCAGGGCGTTGCAGAAGTAAACCAGCGCCTGTTTGCCCGATGTTTTCAAAACGAGGGCGGCATCCGTGACCAGAATCAGTTCGCGCGCATCCTTGTCTCCGTCTTTCACTTCCAGCAAATACGCGCCGGGCTTGAGTTTGTCGTCGAGCCGCAGGGCGCTGTTGTTTGGTTTGTAGTTACCCGCATCTTTCGTGTCATGCGACCACGACTTGATTCGCTCCAGCTTACCGGTGTCAATCGAAGCCAGCCAATCGTGCCGGCGCTTTTCATCCAGGTCCGCGAGGTTCACATCGCGAGTCAACTCCACGGGATAAAGCGCGAGTTCGATCTGCTTCACGTTGCGCCAGTTCAGGTGATACTGGATTTCTGAGTCGGGCAGAAAAATGTGCGGCACGGTGATGCTGAGTTGTGGATCGGTGATGTTTCGGATTTGCGATTGTGCCTGCTCCCAGTAACGAGTTTCGCCTTTGTTGAATTCCTTCACCAACCGGCGGAACAACTCCAGGGCCTTGGGATAATCCGGCTCCTGCCGCCAGTTGCCGTCCTGGAGCGGCACGGCGCGGCCCTGATTCGCCATCCACAAGGCGTAGTTGAACAGCGCATCGTCATACCAGTCGCTCGTCTTGCCGATCTTGATGGCAGCCTCGAAGTGCTCCGGCACGCGTGACCTGCGCGGCCAGTCACCGCCTTGCCGGCGAATCGTCATCGCAATGAGGTAATGAGCGTGAGCCTTGTCGTTGTCGGTCTGCGCGATCTTGAGCGCATTGTCGAGCACGTCCAGCGGAAGGTTGTTGCCCCATTGGCCGTAGGAATAAGCGCGCGTCACGCCCGGTGGCCGGACCATGCTCCAGACCAGCGTCAGATAGCGCTCGCGGGCGAGGTCGAGGTCCCGCGCGCCCGCCCACCAATTGAGCGTCCGCTGGTAATAAGGCCAGGCCTGCCCCCAGTTTTGCTGATTGGGCCGCGTCCACCACCAATCGCCGAGCGATTCCTGCACAGCCACCCACACGCGGTCTTTTTCCTCCTCGCGCTTCACGTCGCGCACGAGTTTTTCCAATTGCTCGCGCGCTTCATCCAGCTTGGTTGTGTCCGCCGTTTGGGTAGCGGCTTGCGACCGCCATTGGGTGTCGTAATTCCGAAACCAAACCCAGCGGGCTTCGTTGGACGAGATGTTCGACATCAGCATTGCGCGGCCGTAAAGCTCGTGGGCCTTGGCAAACGAACCTTCGGCATAAAGCTGCTCTGCGTCGCTTTTGAGCCGTGCGTATTCGGGCGGCGAATCGGGGGCGATTTGGGCAGTGTTCTCCTTGGAACTACCCGGTTGAGCGAAGCCGGTCAGAACAACGGTCGAAAGCAGAACGGTAATCAGGCGCAATTTCATAATGTCCTTCCGTTGGACGGTGTTGACGCCAAAATGCTCCCACGACTGGAGTCAGGCGAGAAGATTCAACACCACACACAACCGGCGTCGTGAGCGGCGCGCCGGCACACGAGAAGCAAACTACCTGCCGATGCCGCTGGCGCCCGGGGAAGTGGCTGAGGGTGGATCAGGTGAACCGTTCCAGCCGCTCGTAGGCTGAGTTCCAGATGGTGGCGTGCGGGTGGAGGGTTTCGAAGCGGAAGGACTCACTCACGATCTGGCGGGCGGCTTCTAGCGAGGGCACATGCCCAAGGGCGATCGCTTGCACCAGAATGTTGCCCAGCGCCGTGGATTCCTCCGGGACAATCACGACCGGAATCTGCAGGGCATTGGTGATGAAGGAATTCAACAGGGAGATTGAGAATCCGCCGCGCAGCAGGTAAAGCCGCTGAATTCTTTGCCCGGTTACATGTTGGATTTCTTCGAGCGTCCGGCGATGAAACAAGGCGATGCTTTCCAGCACACAACGAATGATGGGGCCGGGCTTGCGCGGCACGGGCTGGCCGGTTTCCTTGCAGAACGCCTTGATCTTTTGCGGCACGTCGCCGGGGGTGAGAATTCGATCGTCCAAGGGGTTGATCAAGGATTCAAACGGCGGCGCTTGCGCGGCCAAGTGCATGATGACAGACGGCTCCAGATCGTATTCCGTGCCAGCCCAGGCACGCCGACATTCCTCCACCAGCCAGAGGCCGACGGTGGGTTTCATGAATCGCACCGTGCCGCCGTAACCCGGTTCATTGGCGAAGCCAAAGTCGCGCGCCGCCGGGTTCACGAGCGGTTGCGGCAGTTCGACGCCCATGTGCGACCACTTGCCCGGATTCAGAAAGGCCCAGGGGACATCCTGACTTGCGGGCAGGCCCACAATGGCCGACGCCAGTGAGTGCGAGCAGGACGAAACCACATTGACGTCTTCGAGCCGGCTTTGCTCGGCAATGCTTTCGCGCAAGGGCCCCAGTAGCGTGCCCGAGGTAACGACCGGTGGCAGCAGATGCGGCGGCAGGCAGAGGGCGCTCACGAGCCGTTGCGACCAGGCTTGGTGGAAGGGATTAAAAAGCTGGGTGGTGCCCGCCATCGAAGATTCGACCCCGGCCTGACCCGAGAGCAGGAAGTTGAATCCGTCCGCCACGGGCAATAGCCGGTTTCCTTTGGCCAGGCGCCGGGATTTTTCGACGCCCAATTGAAACAGTGTGCTCTGCGGCTGCGGTTGGGTGCCCGTTTCCTCGTAAATCGTTTCCCAAGGGATACGCGAGAGAAGGCTGCTCATGCCCGCCTGGGCGCGCGAGGTGGGTTGGGCGTGGGTGGGAGTAAGCAACGAGCCGCCGGAATCGAACAGCATGTAATCGTGGCCCCACGAATTGCAACTGATGCCGTTAATGGACTGGTCGGTACGACCCACCTCGGCCAAGCCGTCCAGCAGGTGTTGATACAGGCCCGCAATGTCCCATTGCAGATCGTCCGTATCCCGGGTGGGCGCATTGGGAAAACGGTGAATTTCCGCCAGGCGCAGCTTTCCTCTTTCCAGACTACCCAAAGAAATCCGGCCAGATTCAGCCCCCAAGTCACAAGCAACGTACGAAGTTTCCATTGTGGGTGCCGGAAAGCGCCCGCCGTGCCACTGTGGTCGGACTTGAGTTCCGGCGAAAACCGGACTGTGTTTCCACGCAGATTTTGTAAACGCCGCTTCGTCAAAAAGCTCAGAAATGACTGCGGATCGGATGGTGTCACAACCCGGAGCGCGCGTGTACCAGAATGGTGCAATCGCGGCGCATGGTCACACCACCCGCATCTGCACTGCGTCCACTATTTGCTCGCCGACCACGATTGAGCCAATGATGACCACCGTGGCGCCCTTTTGCAGTTGTCCCTGCCCGGTCAATTCCCCGAGCCCCGCTTCGATCGTGTTCTCCGGATTGATAAGGTCAAACGGCACCACGAACGGCGTGACGCCCCAACTGAGAGTCAGCCCGCTGGCGGCGTGATCTCCCGAGCACAGCGCGTAGATGGGCGACGGATGCGGCCGCAACCAACTGACATAGCGCGCCATGTTGCCGCTGCGCGTGATCACCAGAATGGCGGCGGCCTTGAGTTCATTGGCCATGACCACGGCACTCTTGACCAGTTTTTGCCGCGGGGTGGTCATGCTGGCGTCCTCGAAAAAATTGGCCCCGCCGCTGCGCTCAATGCGTTCCGCGATGCGGTCAAAGACTTCCAGACATTTGACCGGATATTTGCCCACGGTGGTTTCGCCGCTCAACATGATGGCATCCGCCTGTTCAAACACCGCGTTGGCCACGTCGGTGACTTCGGCCCGCGTGGGCATGGGCGACTCAATCATGCTTTCCAGCATGTGCGTGGCGACGATGACCGGTTTGCCGACCAGCAGACAGGTCTTCACAATGCGCCGCTGGACGATGGGCAGTTCCTCGTACGGAATCTCGATACCCAGATCGCCCCGCGCGACCATGATCCCGTCGGCTTCGCGCACGATTTCGTCGAGATGCGCGACCGCCTGCTGGTCTTCAATCTTGGCGATCACGAACGGCCGCGGTTTGTTTTCCGGGAACAGTTCCTTGAGTTGCAGCAAATCACGGGCTTCGCGCACGAAGGACAAGGCAATGAAGTCCACCCCCAGTTCGAGGCCGAACTTCACGTCCTGAATGTCCTTGGCGGTGAGCGCGGGCAGGCTGACCTTGACGCCCGGCAGATTGATGTGCCGGCGGCTGCCCAGCTTGCCTTCGGTGAGCACCTCGCACTCGACCTGGTTGCCCGCCTTGGCGAGCACCTTCATCTGGATGTTGCCGTTGTCAATGAGCACCACGTCGCCCACGTTGATGTCGTTCACGAAGTTGGCGTAGTTCACATCCACGGAATGTTCTTCCTCACTCCGCTCGCCACGGACGGTGAGCGTGAACTTCTGCCCGGGCTGAAGATCGAGCGGCACGCTCAGGTCGCCCGTGCGGATGGCCGGTCCTTGCGTATCCATCAACACGCCGACAAACCGCCGGCGCGCGGCCGCGGCGGCGCGGATGTCCGCGACCACGCGGCGTACCCAGTCGTGCCGCGCGTGCGACATGTTTAGGCGGAAGACATTCACCCCCGCGTCCATCAGGCGGGCGATCATGGCGGCGGAGTCTGTGGCCGGGCCGAGTGTGGCGACAATTTTGGTTCTTCGCATGAGGACGATTGTTTCGCTGATGAGCGTACGAGCGCGGCGGCGGATGAAAAGTCCAAACCGCAGCCAAATGAGACTTGCCATCTCCAGGGCCGTCGTCCTATTTTTCTCTCACGAAAGTGTTATTCTCCAACGAAAGATAAATTTATGGCTGACGTGGCAAACCGATACCCCGAAAACGTTTCCGGAAAATATTACGTGGACAACCAGTGCATTGATTGCGATCTATGCCGCGAAACCGCACCGGACAATTTCAAACGCAACGAAGATGGCGGCTACTCGTTCGTGTATAAGCAACCCGAGTCGCCCGAGGAAGAGGATCGTTGCAAGGAAGCCAAGGAAGGCTGTCCTGTCGAAGCCATCGGTGATAACGGAGCATAGCCTCGAATATCCTTTACCCCCAGCCCGCAGCCTCACGGCGGCGGGCTTTTTTGTCCCGCTGACCGGGTCAGTAGGAATTGAACCCGCCGGAAGCCCACGCGAGGAGGCCAATGACCGTGGCGGCTGTGACAATATCCGCCACCACGGCGAACGGGGTCAGCAGCACCTGGCCGGTTCGTTGCACGCCGTCCGCATACACCGGCAAATGGAATTCGCCCAATTCATTGGTCCTCGACTGGAGCCTGAATCCCGCCCCGTCCGCGACCAATGAAGCATGGAGTTCCACCGCGGGATCGTCGGGAAGCGAACATTCGGCGGTCTGCACGGGCAGGGATACAAGCTTGGCCGCGCGACCGGGAGCCACGAAATCCGGCTTCCGTCCGGCTTCAAGGCGCGCAAGGTTCCGATAAAGGTAGAAGGCACGCGGCTGGGTCTTGAATGACCGGTCGCTGAATTCGTCATAGCGCACCAGCACGTCCTGGCGTCGGGGGTCAAACGCGAGTTCGAGGTTGGATGGGCTGGCGGGTTGACGGAACGCGCGGCTCTCCCATAGTTTTTGGGTCACACACCCGTTCAGCACCAGCAGGGCAACCGCCAGCAAGCCGAGTTGAGGGGCACGCATCACTTTCATGGTCGCTTTTGGACGGACGGCAGTGTGATTCACCGGACGGCGGCTGGCAATGCCTTCCTCATGCGACCCACAAACCCGCACGAAAGGGCTGCGCACGCTTCAGATCAGACAGGTTCGGCGCAGAATTTCCAGCGCTTGCTGGGCGGTGATTTGCTTGAACGTTTCGCGGTCGTAAGGATTGAAATTGCGCAGCACCAGAACTTTTTCCGGGGTGGCCAGCCCGAGGAAAACCGTTCCCACGGGTTTGGCCACCGTGCCGCCGCCCGGCCCGGCAATGCCCGTTACGGACAATGCGAAGTCCGCCTGGCTCTGCTGCCGGGCGCCCAGCGCCATCTCCCTCGCGACTTCCCCGCTCACTGCTCCGTGGGTCGCGAGGGTCTCCGCGCGAACGCCCAGCAACTGCTGCTTCGCTTCGTTGCTGTAAGTTACCCAGCCCGCCAGCAACACCGCCGACGCACCCGGCACATTGGTGATGCGGTGGGCCAGGGCGCCGCCGGTGCAGGATTCGGCAAGGGCCAGCGTTTGTTTGCGTTCGGTCAAGCCGCGCACCACGACCGTCTCCAAATCCTCATCATCCACCGCATATATCTCCCGACCGATTTGTTCGCGGACGATTCCTTCCGCCTGCCGCACAAGTAGTCGCGCGCTTGGGGTGCGCGCCGCCAGCCGCACATCCACCTGTCCGCTCCGCGCGCAGTAACCCAGTTCCAGTCCGGCTGCCACGAGCGGCTGCAAGAGGTTGCCAACTTTTTCCTGGACCATTGATTCGCCCACGCCCGCAGTGCGCAGCGTGCGGCAGACAAATTCACTTTCCGGCGGCAACACCCGGCCCAGCAGCGGCACGACCACCGCGTTGAACATTGGTTGCAATTCGCGGGGCGGCCCCGGCAGCATGAGAAGCCAACTGGCCTTGCCGTCGGTGCGGAAAGGGTTGGGGCGCACCGCCATTGCCAGTCCGGGAGCCGTGCCGAGCGGATTCGGCAACACCAGAGCGCCGGCGGGCACCAACGCCTGCACGCGCGTCCGCTCCGGCATCGGGCGTTTTCGCTCGGCGAAAAACCGCTGGATGTGATCCACGATGCTCGCGTCCTCGCGCAGCGCCTTGCCCAGCAGTTGAGCGACCAACTCCCGCGTGAGATCGTCGGAGGTCGGGCCGAGTCCGCCGGTGGTGACGACGAGGTCGGCGCGGGCCAACCCTTCGCGCACGGCTTGTTCAATGTCCGGCCCCGTATCGGCAACAGCCACCTGCCGCATGACAACGTAACCCAGATCCGCGAGGCGCCGGCAGAGCCACTGCTGATGGGTGTTAAGGACCCGGCCCAGCATCAGTTCACTGCCGGTATTGATGAGTTCGACGTTCACGCACCGGCAGTGTTTGGCCAACGGCGGCGGCTGGCAAGTTTGGAGTGCTGGCAGCAGGAGCGATTCAGGATGGAATTGGGAAAAGACAGCCCTGACTCGGCGCGGCGCGGCCTGGTTACGGCGCCTTGGTCGGCGTGGGCTTGCGGATTTCCGCCTCAAACGTTCCGGCCACGTAGCTGCGCTCCTCGTCGGGGGCGCAGAAATACAGCCGGCCAGGCATTCGCTTGCCCGTGACCTTGCCAAACTCCAGCCGCAACGCATAACCCTCCCGGATATTTTGCGTTACGGGCTGCTCCTGTTCATCCTTCCAGCGCAGAATGACGCGAGGCGATTTGACCCGATTGGTTTCGAGGTTGATGATCTTGCCGGCCAGGTCTTCCCCTTGCTTCGCATATAAAAGAATCGTCACGCCCGCGTCGGGCGGCCAGGTGGCGCCTTGCCGCAAGCTCAACGTTCCGCCCTGGAGCGTTGCGCGCTGGATTTGGAACGGTCGGCCGTGAATTCGACCCGCCGCCGGCGTATCGGGGATCTTCACCCCAGCCAGTTGCAGGGTCCAGTTGGTATCCAGCGCAGGTATCGCGGGTTGCGCGGGCAGTTGGATTTGAGCGAACCGGGCGAGTTCCCCACGGAAAAAATAAGCGCCCGCCGCAGCGGCCCCGAGGACCAGAAACAAGGCAACCGCAGCCACCGGAAATCTCCGGCCACCAGCGCGAGCAGCGGACAATTCTGCGCCGACCACCTGCGTGGGAGGGCGCGTGGTCACCTGCGCCGCCCGGATAAGCAACGGCGACGACCCGCCAGAAAGCGCCTGCGGCACGACAATCTTGCGAAAGCAGGTGGGACACTCCATTGGTGTGCCGCTTTTGTCCGACGCGCACTCGATGTGCTGGCCGCAGACTGGACACGCAAATTTGAACTCGCTCATAATGGAGACGCGCCTCGCGCTTTAGCTTGCCGGGGAAACGATGGCATTATTCGGGCCGGGTCGCAACCGGGCAATTGATCCCAGTTACCCCACGGAAATGCCCCCAGGTGTTTCTCCGCACATTCCTAGTGACCCCTGCCAGCGGCGGCCTGTTCGCCAAGGATTTTGACCCGAACGCGTTTGCGGTGGCGTTCGTCAAGTTCGCCGTAGAAAATCTGCCCCCATGGATCAAGCCACCTCCACGGAAGAATACTGAATAGGAAAATCAAGGATGGAACAAGGCAAAGGGCACCTGTCCCCTCCATCTGTCCTCGATTCCGACTCCGCTCCGCGTTGGAAGCAATGTGCAAAGTCGCCACTGCCTCCACTGCGCGCCTCAGGAGACTTTGACCTCGACATGCTGTGGCTTGGCTCTCTCATCCTTGATCAGATGCACGGTTAGCACGCCGTCTTTAAACTCGGCGCTGACCTTTGCCGGGCTGGCATCATCCGGGAGTGAGAAGCTGCGCCCAAAGCTGCCGTAGGCGCGTTCGACGCGGTGATACTTTCTGCCTTTCTCCTCCTGCTCGAATTTGCGTTCGCCCATGATGGTCAGTGTGCCTTCCTCGGCCGTGACCTTCACGTCCTCTTTCTTAACTTCCGCCAACTCGACCTTGATCCGGTATTCCTTGTCGTCTTCGCTGATGTCCACCAGCGGGGCCCATTCAGCCACCGCCATGGGTTCCTCCTGGCCCTCGGGCCACTGAGCCGGGGAGCGGCTGAACAGGCTGCCCAGACCGTGTTGCAGGGCTTCCAGTTGTCTTAATTGATTCCAACGTGTCAACGAATTCATTATTCATTCCTTGTTGGCGGGTGTGGTTTCGAGCCGCTGCGCCTGCCCGCCAACGGTTCGGGCGGCGACGGCCATGATCAGTTTCGGCTTGGCCAGACGCCCATCAAAGTGGTCAACATAGAACGGCGGCACGCCTGCCCTAGTTCTTCTGAGCGTTCCTTTGACGACATTTCCGGTTGCTTTTGATTGGGAATGTTCATGCCAGTGTATGTTCCGTTCACTCGTTTAATCCCCAATGCGAATGAGCGTAGTAACGTTCGTGAATTGCGTAGAGCACTTGCGTGGTGGTGCTGGCTCGTTCCGTGATCAGCTTAATGGAAGGCACGAGGGACATGACTGGCCGCAACCGCGCGTGCGGGATGAAATCGCCGGGAACCAGCGCCGACCCGTCCGCAGGCGGGATCATCAGGTCAACGGCATCCGCCAGCCTGTCGAGCACTGGTGCCGCCACCTTGCTCTGCACCTGCTTTATCAAGTCATTCTCGATGTTATGCACGGGACATCTCCGGAATCGCCAGCTCCGACACGTTGTATTAATCGCCTCTGAGGTCAGTCACCGGCAAAGTGAAATTCATTCGCGCGTCAACAAATTCGCCCAGAATCAGCATGTTGGTGATATGGCGGTTGAAACAGAAGAAAAGAGCCTCAAGCCCCGTTTCAAACACGCGGGCTTTCTCGTGTTTCGCCGTCCAACCAGAAAAGCCCTCGACGTAATTCAACGTCCTTTTGTTTTGCAATAATACATTCATAATCCTGCGGTTCAGGAACTTCCCGGCCACCCGCTCCTTCGAAACCTGGCCAGATCGTCAGCGTCTCAACGCCCCGACGCCACCTCCCGTTGATCCTGCCCCCAATGTGGTCGGCCCCGTCTTGCGTGGTCATATCCATCTCACTGTCTCCGCTCCGCCTTTCCCACCGATGAAACTTTGCCGTCTTATGTCAACGCTTCCCAATACTTTGTTCGTATGCGCGCGATACCTTAAATCTATGGGCAAGGCATCGCCGAGGAAGAGGCGTTGAAACAGGGCATGGAAGAAAAGCGCCGCGGGTTCACGGAAATGGAAAAGGAGATTTAAGCGAAGGCGTAAATGGTAGCACGGGCGACCGCCTGTCGTGTCCGGCGACTCACCGGACACAATTCCCGTCTTTGCACCCGCCGCTCGCCCCGCTAGTCTCGTCCACGTCAGAATTTCAAAACAACTCCATGCCGACGCTGAACTGGATTGGGAAAGAGGCCGTGGTGAACCATCACCATCAAGTCCCGTTTCATCTGCTCAAGGACGTGCCGGAACTCGCGTGCGGACAACCGGGCGACGGCAATCTCATCGTGCAGGGCGACAATCTCGTTGCGCTCAAGGCGCTCCTCCCGTACTACGCCGGGCAGGTCAAGTGCATCTACATTGACCCGCCTTACAATACGGGTGACGAGAGTTGGGTTTACAACGACAACGTGAACAGCCCGGTCATCTCCGAATGGCTCGGCAAGACTGTTGGCAAGGAAGGTGAAGATCTCTCCCGCCACGACAAATGGCTGTGCATGTTGTATCCGCGCCTCGCCTTGCTGCGGCTCTTTCTGAGGCGCGACGGTGTGATATTCGTAAGCATGGACGAAACGGAGGCAGGCTACCTCCGCCTCCTGATGGATGATATTTTCGGGCGCGAGAACGCACTTGGAAGTCTCGTTTGGAAACGCCGCAGTTCGAGTGCGATGCGCGGCACTCCACTGTCGGTCGATCATGAATATGTTTTCTGTTACGCCTGCGAAGTCGGTCAAGCACGGCTTTACGGATTGGAAAAAGGGCTTGAGTCATACCCGAACGAAGACGAGCGAGGACGATTCGCGAGCACCGACCTCACAGTTGGCATGGGGCGCGATGCACGTCCGAACCAATTCTATCCTATCACCAACCCACGAACCGGCAGGGTTTACCAGCCGAATCCTGAGCGCGTATGGCGGTTTTATCCAGAGACGATGCAGGAAGTTATAGCCAAAGGACTGATCATTTGGCCCGACGATTTTCCAGAAAGGCGCATGGAGCGTCCGCGATACAGAACTTACTTCGATCCAAACACAGAAAAGCCAAAACCTGTTTCAAGCTGGATCGAGACGCCCACAGCGGCGGCCAACGCGTCGAGTGAAGCAGTCGAGTGGGATGTCACCATTTTAAGTTCAGGGATGAATCAGGAAGGTGGAAAGGTGTTACAGCAGATCTTAGGAACGAAGTCGTTCGCATATCCAAAACCCGTCTCGCTTGTGACTTCACTTGTTCAAGCTGCGACACGTAGCGGCGACCTCATACTCGACTCATTCGGCGGCAGCGGCACGACCGGCCACGCGGTTTTGAATTCGAACAAAGCGGACGGCGGCAACCGGCGTTTCATCCTCGTGGAAATGGAATCCAAAATCGCGCGCGACATCACCGCCGAGCGGGTCAAACGCGTCGCGCAAGGCTACACGAACGCCAAAGGTGAACAGGTCGAAGGCTTGGGCGGCGGTTTCCGCTTCTGCGAACTGGGCGAGCCGTTGTTTGACGAGCGCGGGCAGATCAAACCCTCCGTGCGCTTCGCGGACCTGGCGCGGCACGTGTATTTCACCGAGACCGGCGAGCCACTTCCTGATCTTGTAGGAGACGACGTGAGGAGTCTCAGTTCAAATCCGAGCGGGAAGGAAAGTCTGAGACTCCTCACGTCGTTTCCTACAAAGAATTGGTCACCGCTGCTTGGTGTATGTCGCGGCGTGGGCATTTATCTTTTGTTCAACGGCATTCTCGGGGACAAGAGCGCGAACGGCGGAAACATTTTGACGCGCAGCGTGCTGGCACAGTTGCCCAAGTTCGACGGGCAGAAGGTGATTTATTGCGCCGGTTGTCTGCTGGGCAAGGATCGTTTGCAGGCGGAGCGCATCATCGTCCGGCAAACGCCCTACGAAATCAAAATCAGTTAACCACAGAGAACGCAGAGAACACAAAGAAAGGCCCCCGATGAAAGACATCAAAGCGTTGAGCGATCAAGTCCGGCAGATTGCCTATGACATTCACGTTTATCACGCACATGGGCATTTGGAGAAAGTGTATGAGAATGCGCTGGCCCATCGACTTGCCAAGGCAGGGCTGGACGTGAAGCAGCAGCATCCGATCAAAGTCTATGACGAGGACGGGACGCTGATCGGAGATTATCTGGCGGACTTGTTGGTGGAAGGCGTTTTGATCATCGAATTGAAGACGGCGAAGGAGCTGACACCAGAACACGAAGCACAGATTCTTGGCTACCTGAAATCGGCCCGGCTTGAACACGGATTGTTAATCAACTTCGGCTCTTACAGATTTGAAATCCGCAAATTCGTGTGGTCGGAGAATCAACCGCAGCAAGCGCAAAGGACGCAAAGGATTTTGGGTTTTCTCATCTCTGCGTTCTCTGCGTTCTTTGCGGTTAAATAAATATGAAAGCGATGGCGATGATTGAAGCCCAGGCCCTCGCGCGCCGTTTCAACGAAGATGAAGCGGTGTGGCGCAGCTACGAGCACAAGCGAGCCTTGCGGCGATTACTCGGCTCGCGCACGCCCCTGCCGGAGGACATTTTAGATTATCCCGACTGGCAGGAAGCGGAACGGGAATGTCGCGCGGTGCGCGACGTCGGCTTTTTCCACCCATGAAAATCATGAAGCCAAAGAAGCCCATTGAATCCCTGATTCTCAACCTGCGCGGTCAGAAGGTGATTCTCGCCGCAGATCTGGCGGAACTTTACGATGTGCCGACGAAACGGCTAAACGAACAGGTGAAGCGCAACGCCGACCGTTTCCCCGAAGATTTTTTGTTCCAACTGACCAAAGCAGAAGCGGAGGAAGTTCAGCGTTCAAGGTCGCAATTTGCGACCTTGAAGCAGGGACAGAATATCAAATACTTGCCCCACGCCTTCACCGAACATGGCGCAATCATGGCGGCGACGGTGTTAAACAGCCCCGAAGCCGTCGCCATGAGCGTGTTTGTGGTGCGGGCCTTCATGCAGATGCGCGAGCAACTGGTGGCCAACGCGGCGATCCTCAAACGGCTGGCGGAAATTGACAAGACGTTGCTGGAACACGACCGAGGTTTGCAAGTCATCTGGACGAAGCTGCAACCGCTGCTCGCGCCGCCCGAACCGCCTAAGCGGCGCATCAAGGGTTTCAACCCGCACGACGAATGATCACGCTGAAGTCATATCAATCGCGCGTGCTGGATTCGCTACGCGACTTCTTCCGCATCGCAGCGCAGCTGCAAAACCCCGACCCGGCCTTCCGTGAAATCACCTCGCGCACTTTCGGGACGGCCACGCCTTATATTCCGGTCAGTGTCGCCGGGATGAAACCGCAAATGCCTTATGTCTGCCTGCGCGTGCCGACGGGCGGCGGGAAAACTTTGCTGGCGTGCCACGCGGCAGGCCTGGCAATGACGGATTTCATGCGCGCCGAACGCGCGGTCGTTCTCTGGCTCGTGCCGAGCAACACGATTCTTGACCAGACCGCCGATGCGTTGCGCGACCCGCGTCATCCGTATCGCCGCGCCTTGGAACTGGCGTGCGGGGCGGTGGAAGTGGTGACGATTGAAGAAGCGTTGCGGCTTCCGCGGGCAACGGTGGACGGGCAAACGGTTGTCATTGTGTCCACGATTCAAGCGTTCCGCGTGGAAGACACAACCGGGCGGAAAGTTTATGACCAGAACGGAAGTTTCTCGGAACACTTGCTGAACGTGCCCGCCGACCGGCTGGCGGATTTGTTGCCGGGCGCGGATGGAAACCCCAAGCCTTCACTCGTCAACATGCTGCGGCTGCGGCGGCCCATCGTCATCGTGGACGAGGCGCACAACGCACGCACCGACCTTTCATTCAACACGCTCGGAAATGTCTTGCCCTCGTGCATCGTGGAATTTACCGCCACGCCCGCGCGCAGCGGCGCCGCCCCGTCGAACATACTGCATCATGTTTCCGCGGCGGAATTAAAGGCGGCGGAAATGGTGAAATTGCCCTTGCGCGTCATCACCCGCCAGCCCAGTCAAAAGGATCAACTCCTGTCCGAAGCCATCACGTTGCGCGGTGACCTGGAAAAGATCGCCCTGGCCGAATCGCAAAAGACCGGTGAGTACTTGCGGCCCATCATGTTGATTCAGGCGGAGCGCGTGGATGCTTGCGAGCCGTTGCGTGAGCGATTGGCAAACGAGTTTGGCATTGCCAAAGACCAGGTGAAAATCTCAGTGGGCACGAACGACGAGTTGCCGGGTGCGGAAGCGATTAAATCTCCGAAAGAGCCGGCGGTGCGCTTTATCATCACGGTGCAAAAGCTGCGCGAGGGCTGGGATTGTCCATTTGCTTATGTGCTTTGCAGTTTGAAGGAGACGCGCTCGGCCACGGCGATTGAGCAAATCGTCGGGCGCATTCTTCGCCTGCCGGACGCGCAGGCAAAGCAGCATCCCGACTTGAATTGCGCGTATGCGTTTTCAGTTTCGGATTCGTTGCCGGAAGTTTTGAATGAATTGAGGGAGGCGCTGGAAAGCAACGGATTCACGCGGGCGGAAGCGGAGCGGATCATCATTCCCGTTTCACAAGGGGCGCTGCCGCTCGGCGCGCAACCCAAGACGGTGCAGGTGTCGCCCGCGGACATTGACGCGACGGTGGCGCAGGCACAAGTGACGGCTCTGGCGGGCAAGGCGCGGATTGATACGGCCAGCGGCGCAATCACCGTGCTCGTCCCGCTCGACAAGGTCGAAGCGGAGAAGCTGGCGAGTTGCGTGAAAACGCCGGAAGCGAAGGCGAGAGTTGCCGAAGCGGTTGAACTGGTGCGGGAGATGGAAAAGGCGTTCGGCGGAAGCGGCCAGACGCGCGAACCGTCGCCTTACGAAAGGCAGATTGATTTTATCGTGCCGCTGCTTTGCGTGCTGGAGAACGGAGTGTTGTTCGAGTTCGAGAGCACGTTTCTCCTTGAGCATCCGTGGAAATTGAGCGGGAAGGATGCTTCGCTGGCCGACGGTTACAATCCGCTAAAACGTCCGGCGGGCAAAGCCGGGCTGGTGGACGTGGGCGCAAAAGGCGAAGTGCAAACGAGCGTGTTGCAGGACAAGGCGGAAACCGATTTCGTGGCGACGCTGCACCAGCATGTGCTCGCGCTGGGCGGTTCGGGCGATTGGACGCTGGAAGATTTGGTGGCGTGGGTGGACCGGCACATTGACCATCAGGACATTCCCGCCGGCGAATCAGCCGAGTTTTTGCGACAGGTGGTTCGCGGGCTTATGGCAAAGTTTGGCATCGCCGACATTGGCCTGCTGGCGCTGGACCGCTTCCGGTTGCGGGAGCAGGTCGAGGACCGCATCCAACAACATCGTGACGGCGAACGGAAAGTGGCGTTTCAGCAATTCCTGCTTGAGGGTTCGGCGCTCGCCGTAAGTGACGAACGGGCGATCAATTTCAAAACGATGAGCTATGAACCAAGCTGGAATTACGAAGGCGGGTTTCAGTTCAAGAAACATTACTTCGGCCCGAAGCCGGGCGAATTGCCGGAAACGACGCCCAGCGCCAAGCTCAAAGAGGAATTTCAATGCGCGCAGTTTCTCGACGGTTTGCCGGAAGTGAAATTCTGGGTGCGGAATCTCGCGAACAAGGCCACTTCCTTCCGCCTGCAAACGTCGAGGAACTGGTTTTATCCCGACTTCCTCTGCCAACTCCACGATAGCCGCGTGCTCGTCGTGGAATACAAGGGCGAACATTTGTTTGCCGACGCGGAAGAAAAGCGCTCGGTTGGAGCAGTATGGGAAAGTCGAAGCGGCGGCAAATGTCTTTTTGTGATGCCTGAAGGTAAAGACCTGGCAAGAATCACGAGCAAGATCAGAGCGAAATAGACGTGTTGGTGTTTGCGCTCTACGGCCTGACTGCAATCCAAGTTTCGCGGAGCGGCGGAAAAGTTTCACTTGGTTCAGAACGCTACCGGTGCGGTGAGGCTTTTGACGATCTCGATGTATTGTTGCAGGGCGCGTGAATCGTCATCCCGGTTCCAGGCAATGTAGTAATCGCTCCTGACCGGCGGCGCCAAGGGCCGGAATGCCACTCCGGGGTGGGGCAAGTTTTTGATGTGCTCGCGCGCCAGCGTGACGCCCAAACCTTCGGCGACGAAGGTCATGAGCGCGGGTTCCAACTCGGCGTCCTGGAGAATTCTCGGCGTAAAGCCCGCCGGCTGGCAGGTTTCGCAGAGCCAGTCGCGAAAACCCGGATGCGTCTTCTCGGACATGCCTACGAAGAACATCGTTTTCAGCGCGCCGAGATTTACGCGGCGCTTCCTGGCCAGTGGATGTTTTGCCGGCAGGACCACGACCGTTCTGTGCCGGGCGATGCTTTCCCATTGCAGTCCCCGCGTGGAGGCCGGTGGCCGCAGCCCCACAAAGCCCAGATCAATCTTGCGCGCTTCCAGGGCGCGAAACTGTTCCGCCGGCGCCAGGTCGAAGAGGTTCAGCGCAACGTGTGGGAAGGCCAGGCGGAAGGCCCCGAGCGTTTCGGGGAGCAGCTCGAAGTTAAAATTGGACGAATACGCGATGTTCAACTGGCCGGTCTCGCCCCGGCTGAGACGCTGCACCGCCTTAACACTTTCCGTGGCCAGCGCCAGTACGCGTCTGGCATCAACGAGGAAAGCCCGCCCTTCCTCAGTCAAGGCCACCTGGCTTTTGGAACGGTTCAGAAGGCGCACGCCGATCTCCTCCTCCAGGTTATGGATCTGGCGCGTGAGCGACGGCTGCGCTAAATGCAACTTGGCGGCTGCCTTGGTGAAATTCAAAATCTCCGCCACGGCTACGAAATCCCGAAAGTGACGCAGTTCCATATCGTGACCCGCAGTTTAGCAATTTCAATTGCATTAGCAACCGGTCAATGGCGTTCACACGCTCAACGTCGCGGCGCAGTGGTGATGCCCATAGCTTAAAGGTATCGCCATTGCGCATTCTAAGTATTAGCGCAGGCGCGGCCCAAGGACGATCCTGAGCGCGGAATGAAACCATATAGTCGGAAGGCCTCAGTCCTTTGGCTGGGCACACTCATCAGCGTGGCAAAGGCGCCATCAGCACACCGAATGCTGTACTGAAGAAAGTCCCCCTACGCCTCCGGCAGCGTCCTCAAGCGGAAGGGGCACGAACCCGCCTGAACTGATTGCGACCGCTCCGCCGGCAGCTTTTCGATGACCCTGGCCAATGAACTGGGAGAGGCCGGGTATCACCCGCGTCAAATTGATACCACGGCGACCGTCACGATGGAGGAGATCGCCGCCGTGTGGACGATGACGCAGATCCATCTGGATGTGATTGCGACGGTGCCAAAGGTGGCGCAATGCGACTTTATTGATGCAGCGTTGCGGGCAAGAGCGAATTGTCCCATCTCGCGCTCGCTGAACGCCAACATCTCGATGCGCGCGAACCTGAAGCATGGTGCGGCGGCCTATTCGCCAATGATTTTGACCAACACGCGTTTACGCCGGCGCCCGTCAAACTCGCCGTAGTAAACCTGCTCCCATGGACCGAGATCGAGCCGGCCTTTGGTAATGGCAACCACGACTTCCCGGCCCATGATCTGGCGCTTC
>JACZKP010000038.1 GCA_014860005.1 Verrucomicrobiota bacterium
GAAGCGCCAGATCATGGGCCGGGAAGTCGTGGTTGCCATTACCAAAGGCCGGCTCGATCTCGGTCCATGGGAGCAGGTTTACTACGGCGAGTTTGACGGGCGCCGGCGTAAACGCGTGTTGGTCAAAATCATTGGCGAATAAAGCACGCCCGCGTCAACAGCAATTCCTGGCAAGTGCCACGTCCTTGACGCGGTGATTCCACGCGACTTCGATTTGATCGGAAAAACTCACTCCGAACTTTGGGTGTTGAAGCCGGCTGAACGGACCGCAGCGTTCACGCCGCTGCTTTGTTCATAAAACTGTGAGGTCCAGTTTCCATCCGGAATTCTGCCTGCGCAAACCGGCTAACGAACAGTCAATGCCTGCAATTTGGCTTCCGCCTTGCCGTCATCAATTGTTTGTGCCGCCAGTTCCCAGCCTTCAGTGATGGAGCGGACGCGCCCGGCCACCAGCAACGCCGCACCGGCATTCAACAACACCGCGTCGCGCTTGGGGCCACGCTCGTCGCCGTGCAGAATCCGCCGCACGATCTCCGCGTTGGCGGCGCGGTCGCTGCCCAACAGGTCCGCCAGCGTGGCGGGTTGCAACGGAAATTGTTCCGGCGACAACACCGACGTGGCAAAACCGCGCTCCTGATAAAACTCCGCCACGGTGTTGACCCCCAGCGTGGAAAGCTCGTCCAGCGAGGCTTCGCCGGCCACCGCGCCGGTCGTGGCTGGGACTTTTCCGCAAACCACCATCCCCCGCCGCACGCCGAGCGATTGCAGCACATGCGCGACCGGCTCGCACAGTTCCGCGCGCGGCACGCCGATAAGTTGCGCGGTGGGATGCGCCGGGTTCAGCAACGGACCAAGGAAATTAAAAATCGTCCGCTGTCCGCGTTCGGCACACAGCTTCCGAGCGGGGGCAATGTGTTTGAAGGCAGGATGATAATTCGGGGCAAAGAAAAACGCGAAGTGGTGCTCGCGCAGGGACTGCGCCGCGTCCGCGGGCGACAGATCAATCCGCACGCCCAGCGTCTCCAGCACGTCCGCACTGCCGGCCTGCGAGGTGATGGCGCGGTTGCCGTGTTTGGCCACGATCACGCCCGCGGCGGCGCAGACGATGGCTACGGTGGTGGAGATGTTGAACGTGCCCAACTTGTCGCCGCCCGTGCCGCACACATCCAGGATGTCGCGGGCGCGGGTTTGCGCGTCGAGCGGCGGTTGCACCGAACGGGCGCGCAGTTCATGCGCGAAGGCGCTGATTTCCTCCGTGGTTTCGCCTTTGCGGGCCAGCGCGCTGAGGAAATCCGCTTTCGTGGCGGGCTGGATGCCTTCGTCCACAAGTTGTTCCACGGCCAGACGCACCTGTTCGGCGTCCAGTGAACACGCGGCGCCAAGTTGAGTTGTCAACTGAGTGAGCATGCGCGGATGCTAACCGGTGCGGACGTAAGTCCAAAGTCCAAAGTCCGAGGTCCAAAGTTTTGGGTCAGAAAATCGGCACCTTCTGTGGAATGACCTCGAACAAGCGGCGCAGGTCACGATCCTGACTCCGACCGGACGCGAGTTGGAGCACAATCCAGGTGTTCAGACTGGAGATCCGCATGGTGTTGGGTTCGAGCCAGCGCCAGTTTTCGGCGTGGCCATCGGCGAACGTGAGGACGCAACCGTTGTTGTGCCGCGTGGCGGGAAAACTGATCCAGGTCCATTGCGTCGTGCCAAACAACCACCAGCGGTCGGGGGCGTTGATGCCAAAGGCGCTTTGCTGGATGCTCTTCTCGTGTTCATCAATGAACACCAGGGCTTTGGCCGGTCCGGGATTCCGAATCTGCGTCGTCTTGTGCCAGCAGCGGTTGTAATCGGGATCAGACGGATTGGCGCGCACGTTCATGTACATGCTCATGGAAACGCTGCGCGTGCGGGGAATCCGGCCCTCGTCGCGGACGGTGGATTTGTCGGCGGGACACTTGTAGATGCTGGCGGATTCATTGTAGCCGATCAGCACGCCCCGCTGGATGTTCGTCAGGGTGGTGTCCGTCCACGCGTTGCCCTGCAACCAGGAATTGGCCCCGACCGTGAGCACGGCGCGCGAGCCGCCGCCGCTGGTAATGGCTTCATTGGCCGGCAGGCCGTCATGATTGTCGTCGGCATACATCTGCCAGCAGATTTGAAGCTGGCGATAGTTATTGAGGCAGCCGGTTTGATGGGCCTTGGCCTTGGCCCGGGACAACGCGGGCAGCAACAGGGAGGCAAGAATGGCAATGATCGCGATGACCACCAACAGTTCGATGAGCGTGAAGGCGCGTGAGACTTGAGTGGTTTGATGCATGGCGGTTTGTGGCGGATGCAAATTCTTTACTCCTGCGCCTTGCACTCTGCAAGCGTCTTATTCCGGCGGCGGCGGATTGAGCGAACCGCACTCAGAAATGACCCATACGGGCAAGTCAGACGCCATCAGTGAGAAAATCGTTTCATTCAGCATGAGTCCCGGGTAACTTTTCTTATCACTGCAAATTCGCTTGGGGAGCTTGATGCTTATTCAAGGCCGGCGATGCCGCATGATGTGATTCGCGCCACCACGGATCGCGGTGCCGGTCAGAAATAATCGGTTGCATAGTGGGTGCGAGCAGTGGGAAGACGGTGGAGTGATTGGCCTTGGCGGGTAATTCGCTCCCGTGACCGGCAGTGGCAGCCGGAGAAAACTCGTTGCTGGAAGCAGCCCTGAAATAAACAGAAGACAACCCAATCATAGAACCATCCATGAGAAGAACATTGGTGCTCGCGGCACTCATCCTTAACCTTGTACCGGTCGGACGAACAGAAGAAATCATCGGCATTGCCTGGCCTACGGGAGTATATCGGATTGATTCGACGACGGGCGGCGGTCAGGAGATTGGTTCTCCAGCGGTAACGGGAATGAATTCTCTGGCCAGAAGCCCTGCGGGGGAGTTCTACACGGTGGATGCGAGCAGCAACCTGCTCGTCATCAATCCCACCACGGGTGCGGCGGCCCCCGTGGCCACCTTGAATTTCGGCAGCGCCACGCCAGTGGTGCCAGCGCTGGCGTTCTCACCGTCCGGGACACTTTACGCTATCCAAAGGGGGAACTCGGACGACCTCTACACCATCAATCTCACCACCGGCCAGGGAACATTGGTTGGCAGTACCGGCAGTGGCCCGCTCCAAGGCCTGGCCTTCGCGCCGAATGGGGCGCTTTACGGATGGAACATCTCCAGCGGACTGGTCACAATCAATCCTGCCAACGGAGCAGCCACGGACGTGAATCCAGCGGTAGATGCATCCGCCCAAATCCAATGCCTGGCGTTTGCGCCGGATGGCACTCTCTACGGGGCGCAATACGGTTTGTTCACCATTGATACCGCCACGGGCGTTCCCTCCGCAGCCATTGCCACCGGGCTTTTCGATATCCGGGGCATGGAATTCAACACCGGACCGGCGCTGCGACTGAGCATCGCGGCGGCGGGCAACAACATAAGCCTTTGTTGGCTGACACGGACCAACCAGTCCTATCAAATTCAGCGCCGCGCCAACCTGGAAACGACCAATGCCTGGGAGAATATCGGACCGCTGCTCCCCGGAACTGGCGGTGAATTGTGCGTCACGAACCAGATGAACACCGCGCGCAGGTTTTTCCGGGTCATCGCTATTTCACAGTAGTGCGAAGGCGGTGAAGGCCGGTCATTCCGCAACCCATGCCCGCTGCCCGCGGGAGAGGTGCGCTTCATTCTCGCGCGAGTTCCGACCGTCAGAGTTTTTACTCACCAGGAATAAAGGCATCCTGCATCAGCACTATCTGGAGCGCTACAAACTTGCCATCGTCGGTCTTAGCGCGCCCTCAAACCGGCTGGCTGATACGCGCCCGCTGATGCCGAAGTTTCTCGCGCTCTTGCCCACGCTCAAGCCCGTAAGCTACACTGTCGTGGCTTGAAATGATTTCCGTCGTTGAACCCCAGCCCGCCGGGGCGGACCTCGTCGCCCGGGTGGAAGAGATCTTTTCGCCGACGGGTATTCTGTCACGGGCGAAGAACTTCGAGTTCCGTCCGCAGCAGCAGGAAATGGCGGTGGCAGTGGCGAAGGCGCTGCAAAATCAGGAACACCTCGCAGTTGAAGCGGGCACCGGCGTCGGCAAATCGCTCGCGTATCTGGTCCCGGCAATTCTGTTTGCAGTCGCGCACAAGAAGAAGGCCGTCGTCTCCACGCACACGATCAACCTGCAGGAGCAACTGACGGAAAAAGATCTGCCGATGCTCGCGGGTGTCCTCGGCGCGCTCCCGGAGCCGGTAAAGTTCAACTTCACCATGCTCAAAGGCCGCGCGAATTATCTCTGCACGCGCCGACTGCAAAAGGCCATGCAGCAAAGCGGCAACCTGTTCACCTCGTCCGAAGCGCAGGAATTGCAGCGCATCTACGAGTGGTCCCAGGAAACCAAGGACGGCAGCCTGTCAGACTTCGAGATCGAGCCGGACCCGAAAGTCTGGTCGCTGGTTTGTTCCGAGCGCGGACTGTGCTCGCCGAAGATTTGCGGTTTCCAATCAGACTTCAGCAAGGATCACAGCGTTTGCTTCTTTCAACGCGCGCGGAATCGGATTCTCTCCGCGGACGTGCTGGTGTTGAATCATACGCTGTTCTTCACGTTGCTGGGCGGCCTTCAGGAAGAGCAGGCGGGCGGCATCCTGTTCAAGAACGACTTCGTCATCTTCGACGAAGCGCACACGATGGAGAGCGTGGCGTCGCGGCACATTGGCCTGAGTGTTTCAAGCGGGCAGGTGCGTTACGCGCTGAATCGGCTGTGGAATCCGCGCACGGAAAAGGGACTGTTGGCGACGTTGCGCCAGGGCGCCGCCGTAAAACTGGTGGCGCAACTGCTGGAGGAATCGGACAAGTTCTTCGAGGCCGTTGAAGTTGCCTGCGACGAGTTGAGCCGGCAGCAAAGGGATGTGGAGGGCTACAGTTCGCGGGGACGCCCGACCGGGGCGAAGCAACGCGCCTGGTCCGAGTTGCGCATCCGCCGCGCCGAACTGGTGAAGGACAACCTCACGCTGCCAATCCAGCGCCTGCGCGAAGCAGTGAGCGAACTTGTCAAATTGAGCGAGGACAAGGACGTGGGGCAGGAGTTGATCGAGTGCAACCGCCGGCTCGGAGAACTGAAACTCGAAGTCGCAGAATTCCTGAGCCAGGCTGCGGAGGATCATGTTTATTGGGTTGAGCGCACGGGCAAAGCGCAGCGAAGCTTGGCGCTCAACGCCGCGCCGATTGACGTGGCGGATTTCCTCCGCCGGCGATTGTTTGAGAGTGACACCAGCATCATCATGACCAGCGCCACGCTGGCGACCGTAGGACAGGCGTCGCGCCTGTCTCCATCTGGATCAGAGAAGTCAGAGACAGGCGCGACGCCTGTCCTACGGCCGAGGAAGCCCGCGTCTCCGACCATTCCTCCACTGCCGTTCACTCCGTTCGATCCCAACGCTCCGGTGGTGAAGGCCGGACGTCATCTGCCACATTGGACACAGCCGGGTTGCACGTATTTCGTCACTTTCCGACTTGCGGACGCCATTCCAAAAGACAAGCTGCTTCAATGGGAGGCTGAACTGCGCGCCTGGTTGCTCAATCACCGCGAACCTCGAACGGCGGAACAGGACAAGGAATTCAATGAACTTTTCGCGGAGCGATTTCATCGCTGGCTCGACGAGGGTCTCGGGGAATGCTGGTTGAAGCAGCCTGAGCGTTCCGCAGCCGTCGAAGAGGCGTTGCGGTTCTTTGACGGCCAGCGTTACTGGCTCGGACATTATGTCGTGATGCCAAATCATGTTCACGTTCTAGTCCGGCCCATTGGCGACCATTCACTTTCGGAAATCCTGCACTCCTGGAAATCTTTCACCGCAAAAATGATCAACGCTGCCATCGGCCGAACCGGAACGCTTTGGCAGGAAGAGTCGTTTGATAACATCGTGCGGGACGCAAAGGCGCTGGAAAAGTTCTCCGCGTACATCCAGGAAAACCCCGGAAAGTCGGGACTCCAAGCCGGTCAATTTCGAGCAGGTTATGGCAGCAGCGTAGGACAGGCGTCGCACCTGTCTCCGTCTTCAAAAGGAGCATCCAAGAAGTTTGAGACAGGCGCGACGCCTGTCCTACGAAAAGACGCACTCGCCTACTTCGCCCGCCGCGTCGGTTGCGAAGCCGCCACCCAACTCCAGGTCGGCACGCCGTTCGATTACGAGCGGCAGATGAAATTGTTCGTCGTAAGCAAGATGCCCGACCCGCGCGAGCGCGGTTACGCCGACGCGCTGGAACATTGGATCGGCCATTTCGTCCGGCAGACGCACGGCAAGGCGTTTGTGTTGTTCACGAACTACAAACTCATGCAGGAATTGGGTGAGCGCATGCAACCGTTTTACGACCAGCTTGGCGTTGCGCTCTTTGTGCAGGGCACGGGCACGCCGCGCTCGACGATGCTGGAGAAGTTCAAGGACGACGTGGACTCGGTGCTGTTCGGCACGGACAGTTTCTGGCAGGGCGTGGATGTGCCGGGCGAGGCGTTGAGCAACGTTATCATCACGCGCCTGCCGTTTGCCGTGCCGGATCATCCGCTCATCGAGGCGCGGATTGAGGCCATCGAAGCGCGGGGCGGAAATTCCTTCAGCGAGTTTTCGCTGCCCGAAGCCATTCTGAAATTCCGCCAGGGTGTGGGGCGTTTGATCCGCACCAGGACGGACGCCGGCGTTGTGGTGGTGTTGGACAACCGGATTCTCGCGAAGAAGTACGGGCAAAGCTTTATTGACGCACTGCCGCCGTGCCCGCTGGAAGTGGTGTGATCTGGCGGCCAGTCGTGCCGGCAGATAGCCTGTCAAAAAGAAGCTGCCGCCCACAGTTGAGCCTGACACTGGTGCGAATAGTCACGCTCGTGAAACCTGAAGGATGCCGAGTTTCATGCGCTATCCGCGCATATTTCGATCGTCGTGCGCTGAATCGCCGCAGGTTGAAGCGGGCTGAAGCCCGCGCGCCGGAGACCGGCATTTACGCCGGTTCGACCCGCAATCATTCAGGAGATGGCGAAGAATTCATACGCGGCCATATAGGCTCAATCATCATCTTCCTCGACTTTTGTCACCGCCCATTCGGGATAGGGAACTTGCGAGCCTTTCATCGCGTGCCAGAGGATGCGGTTGTACAGGTCTTCGGGACAGGCATCAATCTTGTGCAACGGCAGACGCGCCGAGGCGTAGGCGTTCTTTCGGAGCAACGGATCGTGAATTGCCTTGGGGTCGGGATTCAGTTCGTCCAGCGGGACGTTGTTCGGCACCGCCCTGAAAGGCGTGAAGTCGGGCGTTGCGGTGAAACAATCCGTCATCGGGGTCGCGGTCGCGTCGAACTGGTTCATCGGCGGCAGGCCGAGCATGAGTTCCATCGTGCGCAACAAACTGGTTTGATTGTATTGCGTGTTCACCACCGCGCCGCGTTTCGTGTAGGGGCTGATGACGTAAGCGGTCGTGCGATAACCACTGACGTGATCCCAGCCGGCTTGAGGGTCGTCCTCGATGGCGAAGATGCACATGTCCTTCCAGAAGGGACTCTTGCTTAATGCCTCGACGACTTGCCCAAACGCGAGATCGTTGTCCGCCACATGCGCCGCGGGTGTGGGCGAGCCGGCCTTCGTGCCGCTGGCGTGGTCGTTGGGCAGGCAGATGACGATGAAGTTCGGCAGACTGCCGGCCTTTTCGTATTCACGCAGTTCCTTGATGAACTCGCGTGCGCGGAACACGTCCGGGATGTCCATGTCCCAACCGACTGTGTTGGTGCAAAGATACGGGCGGATGGATTCGATCATGGGCCGGCTCCAGATGGTGATTTCGCCCGCACCGGTTGTGAAGTCCTTCCAATGATCGGCAAACTTGATCGGGCCTTTGCGGTTGGGATCGGTCCAGCGTTTTTCCGTGCCGGCGAACTCGCCGTAAATGCGCAGGGTCTTGCCGTGCGCGAGCACGTTGTCCCAGATAAACCCGGCGGGCGAATAGGCCAGCGCGTCAACGTCGTCATCCTCCATGCCGTCGGGATAACTGCGCGGAAAGCCGGCGAAAGATTTTTCCATGTAATCGGTGGTGATGCCGGTGTCCGACCATTGATGTCCGTCCGCGCTGAGAATGCCGGAGCAATAGGTGTTATCCAGCAGCACGAACTCGCGCACCATTTTGTGCTGATTGGGGGTGACGTTCTCGCCAAAGAGGCAAAGCGAGGGGTCGCCCTTGCCTTCGGGGATGTCCCCCAACACCTGATCGTAGGTGCGGTTTTCCTTGATGATATAGACAATGTGCTTGAACACGCTCGGCTCGCCGACGCGTTCGGGCACAGGACGCGGCGGTTGATTGGGTCGCGGCGGCAGTTTGGCTTCCTGCAACAAGCCGTAACGCATGTTCTCCAGGGAAACCTGCGTCATGCCCGCCAGCTCGCGTTTGGCCGGCACGTTTACCAGCGACAGCGTGCCGAAATAATTATGCGAGTTGAACTCGACCTTGTCTCCGGGCTTGAGGCGTCTGGTGGAGCCAATGCCTTTGATGTTGGCGACACATAGCGTGACGCGTGATTCGTGATGCGTGACGGTGATCGCACCCGGAAACCAGCCGACAGGAATCAGCCCGCGCGGTTTGGATTTGCCCGGTTTGAAATCCACGACGGCGACAGCGTTCTGCGAACCGTTGCAGACGAAAAGTTTTTTGCCGGACGGGTCGAACGCCAGCGCGTTGGGCTGCGCGCCAAACAAATCCGCCGGACTTTGGCGCATCCAGATCGTTTCCATGATCATGTCGGTGTGTGTGTCCAGCACGCTGAGCGTGTCGCTGCCGGCATTGGCAACGACGAGCCAATGGCCATTGGGCGAAAGCGCCATGGCGGAAGCGTGAAGGCCGGTGAGAATTTCCTGCGCTTGGTGGGGCGAGGCTACTGACGAGCCTTTGGCCGCCCGGCTCGCAGGGACGTTCGCCGCACCCGGCATCAACTCAATCACCGACAGCGAACCTTCGCTGGCGATGTGTCGCACGGGATCCACGCGCACGAATGTCCCGCGTCCCGCCGGGCCGGTGATGCTCTGCGCGTCGGGCCGTCGTCCGCCCCAGTTGCTCACGTAGGCTTTGTTGCGCACGAGCACCACATCGTACGGCGCCACGCCCACGTCCCAAGTTCTCAGCACCGCGCCCGAGGTCGCGTCTAGTTCGAGCAGGCGGTTCGAGAGGTTGCCGCACACGTAAAGGCGCTTGCCATCGGGCGACACCGCGATGCCCGACGGGATTTCTGCCTTGCGTTTCGGCGCGTCGGCTGGAGGCAGCGGCAAGGTTAAAAGGCCGACCACGTTCGTAGCGTGTTCGACGCCAAACACCTTGATGCTGCCGTTGACGTTGGCCAGATAAATCTGTTTTCCGTCCGGCGAAAACACCAACCCCGTGTAACTGACCTGACCTTCCTTGTCCGGTTCGAGAATGTGCGTGGAAACCGCGTCGGGCGCGGGATCCTGGTCCTTTTCGGATGGTAATAGCACGCGCTGGCGAATGGTGCCCGTGACGGGATCAACGACCACCAATTCCTTCGTCTTGCCGGCAGTCACGAGCATTCTGCCGTCGGGACTCAACGCGAGGGCCTGGGGTCGCAGGCCGGGCAGTTCCACCTGGACACCGGCGGGGGTGAGGATTTGGTTGGCCGGTGTGTACCAGCGGTTGGTGTCGAGTTGGCCAACTGTTGCGGTGGTGGAGAATTCACCGCGCGGTTTGTCCGCCGAGCGACAACCCAGCAGCGTGATGAGCGTGAGTGAAACCCAAAGCGAAGCTCGGGCCGAGGAATTCCAAGAAGTGCCCATGGCCGCAGAATGTCACTGGACACTTGGGCTGGCAACCCCGCTTTTGATCAGTTTCAGGCCGGCAACGGCTGCGGCGTAAAACGCGAGGGATCGAGCAGCGGCTCTAGGCCAAATGGCGCGGCGTTTATGGAAGCGAGGTTCAGTCTGCCTTCGTTGATTTGCAGGCAGGCGAAACCTTGCGCGTGGCGCGTGTAAAGGTCACTGTGCGCCGACAGCACGTGGGCCTGCCAGTCGTCCGGCCAGAGGCTTAAGCCGCGAAAGTAGTGATGGCCGTTGCGCTCGACGTGCTTGATGCCGAGCAAAGCCATCAGCGCCAAGTCTTGCAGTAGCGCCACGGGGCCGAGATTGCACAAGTCTTCTCCGGTCAGAACCACGCGCTGACCAGAGCGTCGGACATTCTCCAACAGGCCCGCATTGGCAATGCCCTTCACAATGCCTTTGCAGTTCTTGTGACTCGTTCCGGCGTAGCCTAACGAAAGCGCGCGTGGCAAATCGCCGAGTTCACCATCGGACTCATCAATGATCAACGGCGGACGATCCGGCCAGGCGCGCAAGGCGGTCCCGGCCTCGTCGCTCAAGGCGTGGTCACGATGAACCGGTTGCTCGACGACGATGATCCGTTGCCACAAACCACGCAGAGTGGCATCGGCTGACGCCTGCTCCCAGAACTCACGGAACGCGGCGAAGTTCTTGAAATTCTCATTACCATCAAGCGTGACGAAGAATTGTCCGCCAGTTTCGCGTTCCAACAGGCCGCTCAAGGCGCGCAGCCGAGCGAAGTCGCGCTCCGCATCGGCGAATAGTTTGACTTTGAAATAACTCAAGCCGTAGGCGCGAATGGAGCTTTCCAAATCCTGCGGCAAACCGTCATCCACCCGCTCGTCGGCGGGAATGTCCGCGGGCGACAGCGCATCGCCAAGGCCGATCGTGTGACGCACGAAGCAGGATTCCAGCGGAGCGGCAGGCAGCAGTTCGCTCGGCTGCGCGTCGCCGAGTTCGGGGTAAACCTCGCCCAACCGCAGTCCGAGCCGGTTGGCCGTGATCATTCGGTGAAGCGGTTGGCCGGCAATCCGGCACAGGCCATCCAGCACCGCGCGCTCGACCAGGGCCACACCAAGATTGGCCAGCAACGGCGCGAGCTTGCGGGATTTCGCCCAAGCAATTTGCTGGCGGTACAACTCGCGCCAGAAGTCAAAGAACGAAATGGGCGTCTGCCCGATTTGCTCCGCGAGCCGGGCTGCGTGGCCGATGACGTCGAGCATCTCGGGCAAGTCTTGCTCGAAAGTGGTCGTTGGATTCTTGGTGAACCATTTGGGCGGCAACCCTTCGCTGGTGAGGTCGAAGGATGATTGGTTGCCGATCGTGACGCGCGTGCGGACGAACAGGTGCGGCACTTCCGTCATGCTCGCGATGCCGTAGCGAAACGGAAATCGCGTCCGCGTGTGCTGAACGAAAAACTCGAAAGGTGAGAGGGTGAAGTGGTTGGTCATCGGGTGTGTTTGTTACGTCAGCCGGGAGTTTGTCTGCCGCCGGTGAGTAGCGCGCGTTTGCCAATCAAGCTTCCTCTAATGTTGGAACGCAGTTTGTCACGGAGTAGCAATGATCAGGCTCGGAAACACCGCCCTGAAATCACCCTCGTTGCGCGTCAGAAGCCCGTCGAACCGCGACGCAAATGCACCGATCAGAACATCCGCGAGCGGACGCTTGGGGATTCTCGCGGTGCGGCGGGTGGCGACGTAACAGTGCCAGCCACGGTGAGCTTCCTCGGTGTCTCCATGCTGCCAGGCTTCAGGCCACGTTACGCCCAGGTTGAAGAGAAACTCGTTCTGAGCGGTTTGATCGCCATTGAACACCGGCGCAAGTTCAACATAAGTGGCGGGACAAATGGCGAGGCCGTTCGCGCGTTTGCTGTCGAGCAGCCTGGCCGACGCCACCCCAAACGCCGGATCGGCTTCGGCGACGTCAATCAACAGGCAGGTGTCCACCACCCAGGCCATTATTCACGCTCCCCGGAACGAAGTTCGTCCATCCAATCGGCGGTGGCGCGCGGAGCGGGCCGAAAGCGGCGGGCGAAACCCAGCATGGCCATGGCCCCCGTCGGTTGCCGGGTCGGCGCCGCCGCGCGCTCCTGCTTTTGCAGCCAGGTCAGCAACTGGCGCGCGTGCAACTCGTCCAGTTGTTTCACTTTCTCAATGACCATTTCGACTGCGCTCATGCCGGAAGTTTAGCATGGGTGAGAAGTGTGGCAATTGACTTCTTCGCCTTGGTCAATTCCATCCGTGGTGATGGGCTGCGTTCGCGCGACCTTTTTTGCTGAAGCGCACGTAGGCAGCATGAGCCTCCGAATCCAATTCCACGACGAGCGGGTTCGCCGCTTTCAACACGATGGGGTGATTATTTTTCATGTCCAGTATCCGGTAACAAAAAAACACTCGTGCTTGATCGCCACAGGTTTTGGAAAAAGTGGGCGGG
>JACZKP010000039.1 GCA_014860005.1 Verrucomicrobiota bacterium
ACTCATACCACTCGGCGGATTCAGCGCATCCTGGGGTCGCCGGTTGAGTCGGTGAGTAACGATCACCGCATTCGTGTAAGCAGTGACCTTGAGCATAGGTGTTGGCATGGGCCGTGTGCCCGTGTTGGCGTATTCCACATAAAGGGTTTGCCCGCCGCCCGGGCCCAATGAGGTTCCAATGATCCGCGTCTCCAGTTTGGCTTCACCACCGCCCGCGACCGTCAACGCATTGGTCAGCACGCGGCTCAATGCTCCCTTGGTAACGCGGACGTTGTAGGCGCCTGCCGGCCAGTGTTCGACGGGCAACACTAACTGGAGCATGGAAGGGGAAACGAACTCCTTCCGAAGCGGCAGAAAGGCAGAACCGTTGGTGCCGAGAAATTCAACCGTTGTCGCTTCGTCAAAACCAACGCCGGTGAGCGTTGCCGAAGGCAGATTGGATTGCAGAATTTGCACCCAGAAACGTTGACTAAAACTACCCACCAATTGGCGAGGCGTAAAATCGGAGAGGAAGAACGATGCCGAGTCGGCGGTGAGCGTGTAATTGCCATTCCCGCCCACCTGGTCGCCAGAAACCAGCACGTAGTAAGTCCCGCCGCCGGGGACGCCCGTGAGCGTAATGGTTTGGTCGGAGTTTGCCCCAGTTCCGCTGACATCAGAGTTCAACCGGGTCGGGATCGAAGCGTGGTTGACCAACAGATGGTTCACTCCGCTTTGACCGTCCAGCGTCAGGCGCAGACTTTCGCCGGAGGGGACGTTGATGGCGAAGTAGTGGTGGCGATTGCCGGGCGTGAGCGTGCCCGCAAGACTTCCGCCAATGGACATCTCATGAACCATGACCGGAATCGGACCGGCGGAAACGATGTTGTTCGTCTCCACGGTTTCACGCGCCTGGTTGCCGAGGTCCGCGCGGACGAGGAGATGATAATTGCCCGGCAACAGGCCCGGCACGTTGAAATCCAACGAGGCGGTATAAACCTCGTTCGAGGCCAGCCCGCCCGTGTGCTGAACCGTGCCAACACGGATGTCCGTGATGTTCCAGAACGGATCGGGCGAGAGATAGACGGCATCAATCCAGTTGCCAAGCAACGGAGCGCCGGAATTGTTGCGGCCTTGCCACGCGACGCTGACAGCAGCGCCGGCCCACAGTTGGTTCGTGCTAGGTGTGACGTTAGCGAGTTCTAAGTCCACCGGAACGAGATTGAAGGAGGCGTCGTAGGCCACTCCCTCGCCCAGCGATGGGGAAAGGGTGTTGCCCGCGAGATCGGTAATGTTCGTGCCAATGATGACGTGGTATTGACCGGTCGACGTCTGTGGAGAAAAGGCAACGCGGAAACGATTAAACCCAACCTCCATGACCGAACCCACAGCCACCACGCCGTTGGTTGGATTGAGAATCGTGATGTCGGCGGGGGCGAAGGTCGTCTTGTCAATGGCCTCGCTGAAGAACAGATCAACGTTGGTGATGGTGCCCGCGATGTCGCCGTTCGGCGTGTGTTGCGTGATGCGTGGGGCGACGGTGTCGAGAACCAGGGTGAACGCGAAAGCATCGTCTGGTTCGCCCGGAATGCCGTTGGCGTTTTGGTCGAGGGGGAAACCTTCGATGTCGAGCAGTGTTGGCAGGAGAGTGAAACGGTAAGCGCCGTTTTCCGACTGAGGTGTGAAAGTAATTTGGTAGGTTTGATTTGTGTTCTCCATCAACCCACTATGCGATACCGAACCGGCTGGGCCTGTGATCTGCAAAGTAGATGCGGTGAAAGAGTTGGTATTCACCGCACGCGAGAACCGCAGGGTAACGCTATCGAGCTGCTGAAGGTAGCCACCGTTTTGTCCGAGAGGCACGAACGACTTCACTCGTGTCGGAGCTCGGCCTTGAATCACATGGACGCTGCCCGCCCCGGCTGCCGAAATGCCGCTGCCGCCGGTGCCGCCCGCTGCACTGACATTGGTAAGCGTGAACCCCGACAAGTCACTCGCATACACCGCTACTCGTCCGCCGCCGCCGGGAGCGTAAAATCCACCCGCACTGCCGCTCCCGCCTCGGGCTTGGATGCTCCCGCTGCCTACCAGCGTGTTCACCGCCACGTATATCCCGCCGCCAGAACCGCCCTCCCATGAGGTCGACGTGCCATTGGCGAGCAACTGCCCATCCAGCGCCAGCGTCCCGGCCATCAGCCGCACCAGCCCACCGCCCGGGCTCGCCGCTCCGGAATTTCCACCGCCGCCGCTGCCCCAATCGTCTGGATCGGCGTAATCCCCATACACCGCGTTGGGCGCATTGGGTGATCCATACGAACCCAGCCCGCCCAGCCCGCCGTAGCTGCCTCCGCTGCTGCCGGTCGCTCCACCCATCGTCGTGTTCCCGCTCGTCCGTCTGGTCAAATATCCCTTCCCACTCACGTCAATCCGGCTGTTCGTGCTGATCACGATGGCGTTGGTCACCACCAAATCCAGCTTGTGGGTATTCGTCGTCGTGCAAGGCGAGTGCGTCAGCACCGCACCGTTGGTCAGCAGCACCGAATTAAAGCTGTGCCACCCGTTAATCGTCACCGTCGCCCCGTCCACCACAATGTCCTGCCCGTCGTAAGTCGTGTTCGTGTCAGAAATCGTCACCGCATTGGTGAACGTCACGGTTTGAGAACGCCCCGGCCACGCAGCCAGCGTCATCATCAAAACAAGCGGAAGGATATGGCGCGCGCACCGAGGGGCGCAGTCCACCGAAGACCGGAGTGGTTTCATAGGATTTGGCTTTGTCGAGTGACGCCGTTTGTCGCAAATCCCGGACGGAAGCGCAAGGAGCGAAATCCGACAGGCGAATGAGTCAGCGCCGCACCGTTGGTGAGCAGCACAGAATTAAAGCTGTGCCACCCGTCAATCGTCACCGTCGCCCCGTCCACAACAATGTCCTGCCCGTCGTAGGTGGTGTTCGTTTCGGAAATCGGAATGGAGAGGGGAGATTGAGATTAGGATTAAGATTACGAGCACCTCACCCCAGCCCTCTCCCCATCCGATGCGGAGAGGGAGAGCAGCACACCTCACCTTTGATCCCTGCCCAATGAACCCTTGGGAACATCCAACATCCAACGTCGAACGCCCAACATCCAATGGTCGGCCCCCGGAAGTCCATTGGAGATTCGATGTTGGGCGTTGGATGTTGGATGTTTTTCATCGGTTCAGGGGTTCAATACGCGGGGGTGATTTCATAGGGGTTGGCTTTGCCGAGTCATGTCTCTTTTGTCTGGTATCGGCCGAAAACTGAATCAGGAAACGGTGGAATCCTGCTGCACCCAATGCTGATTTACCGTTTTACCTTTCTCGGCCTCGCAAGTTCCACCATTATGCTGGCATGTCAGGTCTTATCGCCATCGTCGGTCGCCCTAACGTCGGCAAGTCCGCGCTGTTCAATCGCATCGTCGGACGGCGCATTGCCATCGTGCATGACAAACCCGGGGTCACGCGCGACCGCATCAGCGCGGAGGCCGAGTGGCTCGGACGGCCCTACACGCTGGTGGACACCGGCGGCATCGGCCTGTTGCGCCGCGAGAAATCCACGGATGTAATCATCAAGGCCGCGGTCGAACAGGTGGATATCGCCATCGAAGCGGCGGACGTCATCATTCTCGTCGTCAATGTGCAGGAGGGTGTCGTGCCGTTGGATCGTGAAGTGGCGATGCGCTTGCGCAAGAGCGGCAAGCCGGTGCTGGTGGCCGTCAACAAGGTGGACACGAGCAAGGCCGAGCCACAGGCGACGGAGTTTGTGCAACTGGGCTTTGAGAAAACTTACCCGGTGTCGGCCATTCATGGCGAAGGAATTGATCCGTTGATGACGGAGGCGATCCGTTTGTTGCCAGTCCACAGTCCACGGTCCACAGTCCAGAGTCCGCAGTCGGGCGAGAAGGTGGAAGGTGACGAGACTCAGGACTCAGGACTTAGGACTCAGGACTCTCCCCTAAAACTCGCAATCGTCGGCCGTCCCAATGTCGGCAAATCCTCGATCATCAATGCGCTCACCGAGTCGGACCGCGTCATCGTCAGCCCGATTCCCGGCACGACACGCGACGCGGTGGATGTGCCGTTTGAGGTCAAAGTCGAGAGCGGCGACGGGGGCGTCGCTGCCACTCAGCAATACGTGTTGATTGACACTGCGGGCATGAGGAAAACGCGCCGCGTGGACGATACGATCGAGTTCTTCAGCGTGCAACGCGCGGAGGATTCCATCGCGCGCTGCGACATCGCCGTGCTGGTGCTCGACGCCGAGGGCGGAATTCTTGAACAGGACAAGAAGATTGCCGATCGCATTGTGGAAAACCGCAAGGCGTGCATTCTGGTGATCAACAAGTGGGACCTGTACGAGGCGACTGTCCGCAGCGCGCGGGAGGAAGAAATCGCGCGGCGCAACCAAAAGAGCAAACATCGCGAAGCGGAGCAGATGACCACGCTGATGGAATTTGCCGAATGGGTGCAGAAGAAACTGTTCTTCCTCGACTACGCCCCGGTGATTTTCACCTCGGCCAAAACGGGTTTTCACCTGGATCGCCTGCTGGAAGCGGTGCGTTACGTCGCCGCGCAGTTGCAGCAGCAGATTCCCACGGCAATTCTGAATCGCACATTGCGCGACGCTGTCGAGCGCCGCCAGCCGGTGAGCGATCTGGGGCATCGCCTCAAGTTCTTCTATGCGACCCAGGTGCGGCACTCGCCTCCCACGTTCCTGTTGTTCGTTAATCGCGACGAACTGTTCTCCGATCAATACAAAAAATATCTCGCCGGCGAAATGCGGCGCGCGTTCGGCTACGAAGGCTGCCCGATTGTGCTCGTGCCCAAGCCGCGCCCGAAGACCATCGAACCCAAACGCAAGTTTCACAAGGACCCGCCGCGTTCCTCCGGCGGTCGCCGGGCGGGTGTTCGCGAGCGTCCGCAACGAAATCGGCGGCAGAAGCGGTGAGCCTTGCCTCCCGCTGGGTCGGCGGATGACTCCACATCCGGCGATCGGTTTCGGGTTTCAGATTTCGGATTCAGCGCAACCGATCCGCATTCTGGCAAAATGGTTCACTTCACCGCCCACCCGCTCCTGAGCGCGGTGACGGTTGAGTGAACCAGATTCCCTGATTCCGCGGTTGGAATCAGACAATGGAGACATGGACCACGTATGCGTGCGCATGCCCGCCCCGTTCAGCGGGTCACTCCAATCTTTCAAACTGCTCCGGATGGGGTAATCCTTGGGCCGATGCCAGACGCGAGCCGCACTCAACAAACCTATCTTTGCGAGCGCTGGCGCGCCCTCTCCGCTGGAATTCTGGAAACCGCGGGCACGACCTTCCTGCTGCTCATTGCGGTGCGTCACTACGAAGCCGGACCGTTCGCCAAGTCGCTCGTGGCGGCCGGTGGCAGTCTGGGTTTGATGCTCGCGCCCTGGGTGGTGACTCGCGTGGCGGCGCTGGGCTGGCCGACGGCGCAGGCTTCCGCGCGGCTGGCGGTGGTGGGCGCGGGCTGTTTCCTGGTCATGGCACTGGTGCCGGTGCTGCCGGTGTTCGTGATCGGCGCGGTGCTGGCCATGACGACTTCCTCGGCGGTGATTCCATTGCTGACCCAGATTTATCAGGAGAATTATCCCGACCGGCAGCGCGGCAAATTGTTTTCCCGCGCGTTCATCATTCGCATTGCCACGGCGGCGCTCTTCAGCGAACTCGCCGGGCGCGCGTTGTCGAACCGCATTGGATACTTTCCCTGGCTGCTGGCGGTGTTCGCCGGGGCGTTTGCTTTTGCCGCGCTTACGCTGGTGCGCATCCCCTCGCACCCGCTCACAAAGCTGGCGGGCACGCATCCGTTCCGTTCGTTGCGCTACGCGCGGGACGACCGGTTGTTCCGACAAACGCTCATCTCGTGGATGTTCCTGGGGTTTGCGACATTGATGATGCTGCCGTTGCGCGTCGAATATCTCGCCAACGAGAAACACGGCGTGCTGCTGGACGGGAAGCCGTTGACGGCCGCCACCATTGCGTTGCTCACCGGCGTTGTTCCCAACCTTGCGCGGCTGGTGCTCAATCCGCTGTGGGGCTGGCTGTTTGACCGGATGAATTTTTTCGTGCTGCGCATCACCCTCAACATCGGCTTCGCGCTGGGCGCTTTGTCCTTTTTCGTCGGCGGCAGCATGCCCTGGCTGGTGCTGGGCGCGATATTGTTTGGCATCGCCAACGCGGGGGCCGACCTGGCGTGGAGCTTGTGGGTGACGAAGTTTGCGCCGCCAGAGCGGGTGGCGGATTACATGAGCGCGCACACGTTCTTCACGGGCCTGCGCGGTTTGTTCGCACCGCTGGTGGCGTTTTACGTACTGGCCGAAATGCCGCTGTATTTCGCGGGCTGGATTTGTGCGGGACTGATATTGATCGGCACGGGCTTTCTGATTCCCGAAATCAAGCATGGGCGACGCGCCAGACCGGCGAGCGCGCTGGTCGAGGAGATTTCCGAGTAACGGCAAAGGACAGCGCTTCACCGGCCGCAACTGGCCGGCAATTACTTCCAATAGAAGCTGAGAATCTGAACGTCGCGGGGGCTGTTGCGACCGAGGATGGCAAAGAACTGGCGCTTGTAGCTGCCGATTTCCACGTCCACCTGCACCTCGAACGTCCGGCTGCGCACGTCACACATCCGCTGGAGTTCCGGGATGATTTGTGGCGGCAGACCGGGAACATTGACCAGCTCGCCGGGATTGTTAAACGGGGTGTCGTCTTCGGTGCCGTCCATGCCGTCCGGCCCGGAACGGAATCGGATGATTTCTGAGGCGATGTTCTCATCCACGAACGGGATTAGTTGCAGCGTCATCAGGGAGGCGGTGTTGATGTTGATGCGTCCGGTCGAAAGCGGCGTGAACAAATCCACCAGGCCGACCGGATGCGAAATGGCGGCAGGCGGACGCACCAGACCGAACCGATCCTGAAACGCCGGCTGCAGGGAAGGGTTCGCGCCCGGTCCCCAGTAGATTTCCGGGGTCACGCCGCGCACCAGCAGGAGTTCAGATAAATCGTCAATCGGCAAGTTCTTGGCGAAATACGGCGGATCCAGGGTTTCGTAGTAATTGCTTTCCGCACCGCCGATGCGCTCCAGGTCGTCGCCATCCGTCCAGTCCAGAATCGAGTTGGCGATGGCGGTAAAATCGCCGGCGTCCACCCCGATGAGCCGAAGCGCCTGCTCCAATACGCGTTCCCGCATCAGGTCGTCTCCGGTGTTGATGTTCCACTTCCGTTCAAGGTCCACGATCTTCACGGTGAACCGGCCATTGCCCAGTTCGTAGTTTTCGAGCGAGATGAAAGCGAGCGGACTGTTGGTGGCGAACATGCTGCCCGGCCCGCCGGCCCAGACTTGATTGAGCGCATCATACCGTTCCTGAGTGATGGCCATTTGTTGCGCGAGAACATAGCGGGCCAGTTCCACGCCGGACAAACCGAGCCAGGTCATTTCGGTGTCCGAACCCGCATTCTGCGCCAGCTTGGTTTCCACCTTCATGGAGTACGCGAAGCCGGCCGCGAGAATGGAAAGCACGGTGATGCAGATCATCACAATGATCAGCGCAATACCAGCGTTCTGGCGGGCGATGGTTCTCATCGATTTGGCGCAATGGGGGGTGCGACCCATTGTTTTGGTACGACGGGGTTGGCCGTGACTGGCGGCGGTGCGCCGGGCTGGCCGGGCTGGCCGGGTTGGCCAGGTTGGCCGGGCATCTGCCAGGAAACAGGCACAGTGATGGAAGGCAGCGCCACGATCCGCGTGACCTCCTCGCGAGTCTGGGAGTAGGACTGGCGTTGATTGCCGTGTTGAAATTGGATCGTCACCTTGACGAGCTTGGGAAGCTGGTTGGTTTGGGTCCATTCCTCCACCCAGTCGTTCAGGCGCGCGTCCCAGAAACCGAACTCCATCCCGCTTACCCCCTTGGCCAGCACCAATGGATACTTCTTCTCGTCCTCATCCACGTCCATCAGAATCGGGTTCTGACGCACCACCAGTTCGCGTGTCGAATCGGGCCCGCTGGCCAGTGAGAATGTCACGCGGCGCACATCCAGGCCGTGAAACTTGCCGCTGCGGGGAAACGAGTCGGGCAGTCGCGCCACGAAACTGATCAGCGCGTCCGCACCGTTCTCGGCGTAAAAGCCATAACTCTGCGGGTCCGCCGCGAAGGAGCGCACGGATGTGAGCGCGTCTTCAATGGCGCGGGTGGCCATGCGCTCGCGTTGCGCCTGGGCCGCCGCCGCCAGCCCGATCTTTGAGGATTTCAGAATCAGCGTCCAAGTCGCGTAGATCGCCGTCAGCACCAGGCCTAGAATGGCCATGGCCATCATGATTTCAATGAGCGTAAACGCGGTGGACCGGGGGCGGCCAGAATTCATTTTCATCGCATCAACCCTCCACTCAAGCTGCCGCCGGCTGATTCCGGCCGGAACAGCAAGATGCTCATTTTCGATTCGACAGGCCCGCTGCCGGAGCCGCGCTGGACGATGATGTCCACTTGAAACAGGCCGTTGGTGGCCACTTCATAGGAGTCCCGCGTCCAGTGATGATCGGGATACAGGTCGCCGAAATCGCCGGATTCCAACCCTTCTGTGAGCTTGTTGGTGATCGAGAGTTCGGCGGCCACCAGGCCCGCGTCCACACTCTTCTTGTTTTGCAGCCCGCGCGCGTTTTTGAGCACGGTGGACATCAGGCCGAGAATGGCGAATACCGCCATGAAGAAAATCGCCAGCGCCACCATCACCTCGATGAGCGAAAAAGCCGCCGAACGGCGACGCGCCCGCTGCGTTGCCTTGCGCGCGGGGCTTTGAAGCTCCGTTCCCAACTGGTGGCTTGGTTTCATTGGCGGAGGAGGTTTTGCGGATTGGATTCCACGCTCGTCAATCCGGTTGTGACTTCGAGCGTGATGGCCCGCCACTCAGCTTTATCCGACCGCAGAATGAGCGTCAGCTCGTCGCACATGCCATTCGGGAAGAACCGCACGCGCACGAAGTCCGATTCCTTGTATTCCTGCAAATTCACATCCAGCATTTCGATGGCGATGCCGTCGGGAAAGCTGCCAGACTGACCGCTCTTGGACGCCGGCTGCGGTTGGGCCACCGCGAAGAGGTCGTCGTTGGTCACTTGCGGTGCGCCGCCGATCTGGAATCGGCGTTCCAGCGGAAAGAAAACCACCTCCACGGGCGAGCCGCTAAAGATTGCCTGCGCCCGGGCGTGGCTGAGCACTTCCAGCACATCTATGACCGCCTGACGCATGCCCTCCCGGTTCCAGATGCGGTAAATGGACGGAATCCCCGTAGCCAGGATGAGGCCCATGATCGCCACCACCACCATGATTTCAATGAGGGTGAAGGCGCGGGAGAGACGAAGTCCGATAGGCGAAGGGCGGCTCAACGGGGAACGCCAAGCTGGCCTGCGGATTTGCATCCCTGGCTCTGGACACAGCGCGATCATCGGGTCATGGAGCCGCCGACGTTGGAGATCAGCGAGAACATCGCGGACAACACGCTCAACAGCAGGAAGCCCACGCCCACCGCCATGACGACGATCAGCACCGGTTCGATCATGTTGGTCATCACCCGGAGGGCAATGTTCAGTTCGTTTTCATAGGTGTCGGCCACGTTCTTGAGCGCCCCCGGCACATCGCCGGTTTCCTCGCCAATCTTGACCAGGTCCACCATGAGTTGGGGGAAGATTTTACTTTGCGCCAGCGGTTGCGCGAGGGTTTTGCCGTCGGTGACCGCGTCGCGGGTTTTGGAGATCGCCTCCTTGATAACGCGGTTGGGCAGGACTTGTTCGGTAATCTTCAGCGCGGTGAGCACGGGCACGCCGTTCTCCAGCAGCGTCGAAAGGGTCCGCGCAAATTGGCCGTAAAGATTGAGTTTCATCACCTTGCCGAACACGGGCGCGCTCATCTTCCATTCGTCAATCTTGCGCTTGCCCGCCTCCGTGGCCTGGAAGCGTTTGAACAAGATGAACGCGGCAATGATCATCAAGGCGATCAGCCACCAGTAACCGGTGAGGAGGTCGCTGACCTGGACAAGCAACTGCGTCGTCATCGGCAGTTGCATCTCCATGTTCTCGAACATGCTCATGAACTTCGGGAGCATGTAGGTCATGAAGAAAACGATGATCCCGATGCCCACCGCCGCCACGAAGGCGGGATACACCAGCGCAGAAGTAAACTTGGACTGCACCTCCGCGAACCGCTCGAAATGATCCGCCATGCGCCGCAAGACATCCACCAGGGAGCCGGACTGTTCGCCGGCCTTCACCATGTTGACGTAGAGGTCGGAAAAGATCAGCGGCTGGCGGGCCATGGCATCGGACAGACTCTTTCCCTCCATGACCTCCTGTTTGAGCTGTTTGCTGACCTCGGAAGAAATGCCCTTGGACTCCAGGTGCGTCATGCTGTTGAGCGCGACGGTCAGCGGCATGCCGGCTTGGAGCAGGTTGGCGAGCTGCTGGGTGAAGGTGGCCAGTTCCTGCAACTTGGGTTTGCGCTTGCGGAGAAACGCCTGGCGCAAGGTCGGCGGCAGCATGGCCGCGAAGGCCTCCTTGCGATTGGCGGGTTGCCGGTCCGAGGTCACGGCTGCCGCGCCGCCTTTGGCCGCCTCCACGGCCACCGGGAACAAACCCAGCCGCTCGATCTGCATCAAGGCGGCGGAACGGTCGGTCACTTCCAGAACCCCCTGGACCACCTCACCGCTGCGTCGTCGTGCTCGATACGAGAATTGTGCCATAGACTAAGTATTCAAAACCAGTTTCCCCGAAAAGTTTCACGCCTCACGCCGGCGTTTTGCCCGCGCCGCGCCCGGCGTGCGCCGCGTCGAGTGAACGCGGGTGCTCATTCAAACTGCCCCGGCGGTAGCCTTGCAAGTCCAGCGTCACATGGGCGTAACCCATCTGCTTCAACGACTCCGCCACGCGGGCCGACAAGCCATTCGCCAACAATCGCGGCAGTTCCGTGGCGCCCACCTCGATGCGGGCCAGCGGTTGAGTGCTTGCGGATTTCAATTCATGATGCCGCACGCGCACATCGTAAAAGCCCAGGTCCTTCAGCACATTCTCCGCCGCTTCGATCATCCGCAGCTTTTCCTCCGTGACGGGTTCCCCGTAGGGGATGCGCGAACTCAGACAGGCCATCTGGGGCTTGTCCGCCGTGGGCAGCCCGAGTTGCGCGGACAATTCGCGAATCTCCGTCTTGGTCAGGCCGGCTTCCTTGAGCGGCGCGCGGACTTGAAACTCACTCGCGGCCTGCGCGCCGGGCCGGAAATCGCCCACGTCACTGGCGTTCTCGCCATAGGCAATCACTGCAAACCCTTCCGCCTTCGCCAGCGGCGCCAATTCCTCGAACAACTCGTGTTTGCAGAAGTAACAGCGGTTGGCCGGATTGGCCAGATAGTCCGCGTTGGCAAACTCCGCCGTGTGAACCACGCGCACGGGGAAATCGAATTCACGGGCCACGGCGAGGGCGTCCTCCAGTTCGCGGCGCGGCAGGCTCGGTGAATCGGCAATTGCTGCCAGAGCGCGGCTGCCCAGTGCTTCGTGCGCCACGCGGGCCAGAAACACCGAGTCCACGCCGCCGGAGTAGGCGACGAGGCACGAACCGTAGGAGCGCAACAGGGCGCGGAGATTTTCCAGCTTTTCTGCGAGCACACCCCGAAAATGTCATTCCCGCCCGGCTTTGTCGAGCACGAGCCTCCGCTTCGCCGGACACTCCCTCTAAACAACGCCCGCCTCAGCGCTTTCAAGACCCGTCCTCCCACTCGCGCTCGATGTTTGGTGGAAGACGGCGGGGATGATTCATAAGCAGATCGCGGTTGGCTTCTATCTGTGGAATGGTGACATTCACGGCGGAACGAAATAGCTTCAGTCCAGTCAAACTTACCGACATGAAACGCATAGTAGTCATAGTGCTAACAATCGGAGCGCTGGTCGTGGGCTTTCTAGTAATCTTTCAGAAGGGGGACGATGCCAGGATTGCCACTGCACAGCCGGAGGAGACATCCAGTGAAGAGCTCCGCCAAACAATACAGGTCGGGCGCAGCGACACTTTTACACCTTGGCCGACCGAACCGGTTATTGAAACCCAGGCAACAACGAACTGGCTGGCACGGATGCAGGCGGGCGATTTTCCGAGTTTGAGTAGCGAAGAAGCGGAGGCTTATGTCGCGGCAAGCAAGCGGAGTGCGGAAAGTTTGCTGGCGGCGTATCGGGCGAGCACGGACAGAACGTTTTTGCGTGAAGCTCTGGAGAAGTTTCCCGATGATCCTAAAGTTAACTTCGCTGGATATTGCGATGCGTTTAGAAACGGGGCGAGCTACACGACTGAGGAGCGACGCGCGCTGCTGGATCGCCTCACGAAATCCGCTCCGGAGAATTCGTTGGGGAACTTTCTAGCCGCTTATGATTATTTCAACAAAGGAGAATCCGACAAGGCATTGGAACAAATTCGCAATGCAGCCACGAAGTCATCGTTGAATGATTACTCGTTGGAGTTCATTCAAAACGCCGAGGAGGCGTATCGCAATGCGGGCTACTCGGAAGCGGATGCGAAGGCCATTGCGACTTCGACACTCATACTCCCGCATCTGTCCCAACTCAAACAAGCGGGCGTTGGTCTGCTTGATTTGGCGGGGCGCTATCAACAATCCGGTGACGACGTGCAAGCACAGGAGGCCCTCCAACTTGCCTTGCACCTTGCCGACATGCTCCAAGACGGATCGCAACACAAAGCCATCATCAATCAGCTCGTTGGAATCTCGATTGAAAGCAAAGTTCTTAACACGCTTGACCCCAACCATGCCTACGACAATTCAGGTCGCACCGTGCAACAGCGGATTGATGAACTTGCGCAGAACAGAAAGAACCTCAACGCCAACGTCGGCCCTATGGAAAATCTGTTGCCAATCATGACTCCAGCCGATCAATCAGCCTACTTTGATCGAATGAAGTTATTTGGCGAGGAGGCAGCGATGACGTGGGCTGTTGGCAAATATGGCAACTGATTATCTCTTTGTCCGATGCGACGCGACGCAAAGTCCACCGTGCGGCAAAAGCTGGCGTGCTGGCCCGGCGTTCTCGCACTTCACAAAGCGTCTTGGAACTGCGCCGGCAGCCTGCCGAGCCAAAGCCTTGGCGGAGGTTGGAGCGTAGCGGTGACGGCGCTTTGGCCTGGCACGAAAGGTTTCGCATTGATTCACGCCTCACCCAAAGCGGTGTCTCGCTGCGCTTGGCCCCGCACTCCAAGACGCGCCCGCACCCGCCAAGCGCCTTCAAAGCTCGCGGAGCGTCTGGACTGCGGCGCGTTCGCCGCCGCCTTTCCCCGGAGCGCGGATCTGTGACCCGCAGCAGCTTCGCAAATCCAGGCAGTCGGAATTACCTAAAAAGGGGGATGGCTTGAATAGACTCCCCGTCTTGACGTCGCATGGCTGGCGCGCAACACTGGAAAAAATTCTTCAGCTTATGACAAACCAAGACCGACTCACCACTCGCCGGGACTTCTTGAAAACATCTGCCGCCTTGGGCGGCGCCCTGGCGGCGCCGGCCATTTTGCCGGGCAACCTGTTTGCCAATACCAATGGCGACACGTTGCGCGTCGGACTGGTCGGTTGCGGCGGTCGCGGCAGCGGGGCGGCCGATCAGGCGCTCAAGGCCGATCCAAACGTTGTGCTGACCGCGCTGGGGGACGCGTTTCCCGAACCGCTGCAAGGCAGCCTGAACAATTTGAAGCGAGCCCATGCCGACAAGGTCAAGGTCACGCCCGACAAATGCTTCGTGGGCCTGGACGCGTATCAGAAGGTCATTGACAGTGGCGTGGACGTCGTGTTGCTCGCGTCGCCGCCCGGATTCCGGCCCGTGCATCTCGAGGCAGCGGTCAAAGCCGGCAAACACGTCTTCTGCGAAAAGCCGGTGGCCACCGACGCACCCGGGGTTCGCTCCATCCTCGAATCCACCCGGCTGGCGAAGGAGAAGAACCTTTCCCTGGTGGCAGGACTATGCTGGCGCTACGAGGGAGCGCGCCGCGAGTTTTATCAGCGCATCCACGACGGAGCGATTGGCGACATTCGCGCGGTTTACGCGACTTACTACACCGGACCGGTCAAGCCCATGCCGCCCGTCAGCAGCCGGCCGGCGAACATGGGCGATCTCGAATGGCAGATGCGCAACTGGTATAATTTTGTCTGGCTCTCCGGCGACGGCTTGGTGGAGCAGGCGGTGCATAGCGTGGACAAAATCGCCTGGGCCATGAAGGATCAACCGCCGCTCAAGGCCATGGCCGTCGGCGGACGCCAGACTCCGAACAACCAGGGCAACATCTACGATCACATGTTCATTGTTTATGAATATGCCGACGACGTGCGCGCGTTCATGGGCCAGCGACAGATCAGCAGTTGCGCCAATGAGAATTCGGATTACCTCATGGGCGCGGATGGTTTCGCCAAGATTCCCGGCTGGCAGGCGCCGTTCATCCGCGGCAAGGAAACCTGGCGGTATCGCGGCCCGAAAACCGACATGTATCAGCAGGAGCACGATGAATTGTTCGCCAGCATCCGCAGCCGGAAACCCCTCAACGACGGTGTGTGGATGGCGCAAAGCACCATGATGGGCATCATGGGGCGCATGGCCGCTTACACCGGGCAGGAAATCTCGTGGGAAGACGCGCTCAACTCCAAGGAAGTGCTCGTCCCGGAGAAGCTCGACTGGAACATGAAGCTCGAGATTCCCCAGATGGCCGTGCCGGGATCCACCAAATTTGTTTAAGCCTCCGGCGACAGGTACGGTTTGATTACGTCCTGAAGTTCCTCTGGCAGACGTCGGGGTTTCTCGCTTTGCGCGGTGCAAACGTGGAAGGTTTCAGCTTCGAGCACCAACACGCCATCGGCGTGGCGGATTCGATAGGCAAAATCCAGACGCACGCGCGCCGCGTTCGCAGGCCACACTTCCAAGGTCAGCACTTCATCGTACCGCGCGGGCGATTTGTAGCGCAACCGCGCCTCAATGACCGGAAAGATGACATCCCGCTCCTGCCACTGGAGAAAACTCGTGCCCAGATGGCGGAAGAATTCGCCGCGGGCAATTTCAAGAAGATCGAGGTAGCGGGCGTAATAAACGTGGTTGCCAAGGGTACATTCTGCGTAAGCCACGCGATGTTGATGACTGAAGACTTTCATGGACACGCCCGCAGCGTAACGGGCGGGGCGGGGTGTGGAAATGGGAAACCTATGGGCGACAGCGGTGGCCGGACAGAGCGTTTTTTGTGACTGAAACGCCAAAAAGTTCTCCATTGCACACAGGAGTTTTAGGCTTATGTTGCGTCTGTGGATTGGCAGCAATTTGTTTCTTTGGTTATCGTGGCAGCCGCCGTTGGCGGGTTGCTACGGCTCCAATTCCACCGGCGCAAGTTCAGCTTCCAGCGGGATACCTCCTGTGGGTGTTCAGGCGGAGGCGCACCACTGAACAAGAGTTCCATTATCTTCCACGCCCGCAAGGGCAGCCCGCCAGAAGTCCGCGTCAGGATGAGATGAGCCGGCACTTGCGTATGGACATCAACTAACATATTTTTTCCCGCGACATGGCCGTCACCAAAATCAGTTCTTCTGCGCATTTCGTAACCCGCGCTTCCGCCGTGGGCGGTCGTGAAGCTGCCGCCAATGGTCACTGGGTGCCCAACACCGACGTTTACGCAACCGACGGCGGCCTGGTGGTCAAGGTGGAGCTGGCCGGCATGCGCAGTGAAAACTTGGAGATTACCGTTGAAGGCAATCGCCTGCGCATCAGTGGCAACCGGCCGGATGGATGCCGCGCGCCCAAATGCAGCTTCTTGGTGATGGAAATCAACTACGGACCTTTCGAGAGTGTGCTGGAACTGCCACCGGGTTACGATCTCAGCCAGGCCCGGGCCGCCTATTTGAACGGCTTCCTGCGCATTGACGTGCCGTTGGCACCGCCGGCCCACTCCAAGAGTTCCAAGGTGCCCATTGCCGAGGGATAACTCATCTTGTCTGAATCATTTCCGGGCGGCGGCATCTAACTGTTGTTGCAGATTAACGCGACGATGACCTCGCCCGATACAGAGTTTATCAGCATCCTGGGGGCTTCCGGCACCCCGGAGGCCCCCGCGCGCATTTCTTCGCGGTCCTTGCCTGACGTGCTGCCCATCCTCGGCCTTTCCGACATTGTTATTTTTCCCGGCGCCGTGGCTCCGCTGCTGGTGGAAACCGGACCGAGCATCCGGCTGATTGACGATGTCGTCGCCGGCGACCGCCTGATGGGCGTGATCCTGCAACGGCGGCCCGAAGTGGCTGACCCCGCACCAGAGGACCTTTACGAATGCGGGTGCGTGGTGCGCCTGGCCAAGATGGTGAAGTTCCCTGACAGCACCGCGCGGGTGTTGGTTGAAGGACTCTGGCGCATCCGGGTCAAAAATTACCCCACGACCACACCTTACCTCAGTGCGCAGTACGAATTGCTCCATGATGAGCGGGAGGACACCATCGAAATCACCGCGATGATGCGGAACGCGCAGAGCCACTTTCAGGAGATCATCAAACTGTCTCCGGCGCTTTCCGAGCAGATCAAAGTCGCCGCCCTCAACACGGAGGACCCCGGCCACTTCGCCGACCTGATTGCGGCGAACCTGAACCTGAATCTGGAGGACCGCCAGAAGCTGCTGGAGACCGCCTCAGTCAAGGAGCGGCTCACCCGGTTGTTGCCCATGCTCAATCGCGAGCACGAGGTCCTCACCCTCAGTTCCAAAATCCAAACCGACGTCGCCACCTCGATTGCCAAAACTCAGCGCGACTTCTTCCTGCGCGAACAGATGCGCGCCATCCAGCGCGAACTCGGTGAATCCGAGCCGAATGCCGGCGAAATCAAATTGCTGCGCGAGCGGATTGAACAGACACGCATGCCGCCCGAAGTCCAGAAAACCGCCTTGCAGGAACTGGAGCGCCTCCAACAAACACCGCCCGCCGCCGCGGAATACGGCGTCGCGCGCAATTATCTCGACTGGATTCTCAGCCTCCCGTGGGAACAGGCGACCGACGACAAAATTGACCTGATTGCCGCGGCGCGCATTCTCAACGCGCAGCACTTTGGCCTCGTCAAAGTCAAAGACCGGCTGCTGGAGTTCCTGGCCGTCATCAAACGCAAGAAGGCCATCAAAGGACCGATCCTCTGTCTGGTTGGGCCGCCCGGTGTCGGCAAGACTTCTTTAGGCAAGAGTGTGGCGGATGCCTTGGGCCGCAAGTTCGCGCGCATCTCCCTCGGCGGCATGAGGGACGAGGCGGAAATTCGCGGCCACCGGCGCACTTACGTTGGCGCGCTGCCCGGCCGCATCATCCAGACCCTGCGCCGCGTCGAAAGCCGCAATCCGGTGATCCTGCTGGATGAACTGGACAAGGTGGGCGCTGATTTTCGCGGCGACCCGGCGGCGGCGTTGCTGGAAGTGCTCGACCCCGCACAGAACTACACGTTCACCGACCATTACCTGGATTTGCCGTTCGATCTTTCGCGCGTTTTGTTTCTCACCACGGCGAACTGGCTGGAGCCGATTCATCCCGCGTTGCGCGACCGCTTGGAAGTCATCGAACTGCCGAGCTACACCGAATCCGAGAAATTGCAGATCGCGCGCCGCTACCTGTTGCCCCGCCAGCTTGAAGAACACGGTTTGACGCGAAGCGACGTTTCGTTGCCGGATGCGACTTTGCGACGGTTGATTCAGGAATACACCCGCGAAGCCGGCGTGCGCCAACTGGAACGCGGCATCGCTGCGCTTGCCCGCAAAGCCACGCGCAAACTCGTCAGCAACAACGGCAATGTCCGCCCCCTGAAACTGGAGGCGGGATCGCTCAAATCCTATCTCGGCAATCCGCCTTTCGTGGCCGAAACAGCAGAGCAGATTGACGAATACGGCATCGCCACCGGCCTGGCCTGGACCCCCGCTGGCGGCGAAGTGTTGTACGTCGAAGTCACCCGCATGCCCGGCAAGGGTAATTTGCTGCTGACCGGTTCGCTCGGTGAGGTAATGAAGGAAAGCGCGCAGACCGCGCTGAGTTATTTGCGCAGTCAGGCCGCCGCGTTGCGGCTCGATTTGGCCGATTACGCCAAGCACGACATTCACATTCACGTTCCGGCGGGTGCCACGCCCAAGGACGGCCCCAGCGCCGGGGTTGCCATCGTCGCGGCGCTGGCCTCGTTGCTTTCCCGGCGCCGCGTGCGTTCGGACACGGCAATGACCGGCGAAATCAGTTTGCGCGGCCGCGTGCTGCGCGTCGGCGGCGTAAAAGAAAAAGTCCTGGCCGCCGTGCGCTTCGGCGTCAAGCACGTCATCCTGCCGGAACAGAACAAGCCGGACTGGCTCGAAGTGCCGCGCGAGGTCCGCGTAAAAATCAAGGCCCACTTCGTCCGGCACATCTCCCAAGTCGTCCGCACCGCGCTGGAGCCGAAATGATCTTCCGTCTGACAGTAACTTTGGTCTGCCTGCTGGCAACCCAGATGATTTCGGCCACCGAGGCTCCCGAGGCCGTGCGCGCGGGTCGCCTGCTGGCGGAGGAGTTAAGCAACCTGCGGCCCGCGGAGAATTCCTGTCACTCCGGCACCCTGAAAATCTATGACGGCAGGAGAGTGCGCGCGGAAATCCCGGTGCAACTCCGGACTCTCGTGACTGCCACAAACTGGCAGACGGTTTATCGGACCACCGGAACGAACCACGCCAACGCCGCGTCGCTCACGGTCATCTACACGGAGAATCAACCCAACCAATACCAACTCTTGAATCCGGCGCTGCCGGACGGCCAAACCAATCAGTTCGCGGTTTTGACGGGTAACGACGCGATGATCCCATTTGCCGGTTCCGATTTCTGGCTCGCGGACCTCGGGCTGGAGTTTCTGCGCTGGCCGGACCAACGAATCCTCAAGAAAGAAGTCCGCCGCAGCCAGTCCTGCAACGTTCTGGAAAGCACGAACCCAAATCCTGCCGCCGGCACTTATGCCCGCGTGGTGTCCTGGATTGACATTGATACCGGCGGCATCGTTTACGCCGAAGCCTTCGACGCCAATCGCCGGCGCATGAAGGAATTCCTGCCCAAGGCGGTCAAGAAGGTGGACGGCCAATACCAGGTGCAACGCATGGAAATGTACGGTTCGCAGACCCGCTCGCGCACCGTATTGGAGTTTGACTTCGATGCGCCTTAGCCGGCCCCGCCACGCACTCGGCCGAAACGAAATTCAAGTCACCGCGTGACACCCCGCTTGCGGTCCTGTCCAAGCCAGCAGACATTTACTTCCCATGCCGCCGGAAAACACAACGTACAACGTGATCCGCGGGACAATCATTCTGATTGTCTTCCTGGCCATCGCGGGATGGTTGTTTTTCCGGGCGCTCAAGAGCAGTGAGGATCCGCCGAAGCTGGTTTTCAAATGGCTGCTCACCATTCCAGTGATTGCCTTCATGGTTTGGACGGTTGCGCCCATCATCGGGGCCGGCGGTTTTGCGGCCGTCGGCGGCCTTTTCCTTGCCGTGGCTTGTGGCTGGACGCTGGCCATCATCTGGGGACACAGCATTGCCTCCATCCTGGCCAAGCCTTTCGTGTCCTTGTATGACGGCGGGGACGCGCAAATAGAACCGCGCCCCTTCTATTCCATCGCCGAAGCCAAGCGCAAGAAAGGTCACTACCCGGAAGCCATCGCCGAGATTCGCAAGCAACTCGACAAGTTTCCCACGGATTTTGAGGGTCAGTTGAAGCTGGCCGAAACCCTTGCCGAGAATATGAATGATCTGCCTGGCGCCGAAATCGCCATCCAACACCTCTGCGAACAGCCCGGGCACCCGCCCGCTCGCATCGCTGCAGCGTTGAATGCGCTGGCCGACTGGCATCTGAAACTGGCCGTTGATCGCGAAGCCGTGCGCCAGGACCTCGAACAGATCATCGCCCTGTTTCCCAACTCAGAATTCGCCCTCGCCGCCGCGCAACGCATTGCGCACGTGGCCAACACCGACCGGTTGTTGGAGGCACACGAACGCCCGCGGCTCCATCTCCCTGAAGGCGTGCAGAACGTCGGCCTGCTGTCTTCTTCCGTTCACCTTCAACGCGCCGAAGAGGATCCGGCCAAGGTTGCAGAAGGATACGTTCAACATCTGGAGCAGCACCCGCAAGACACCGAGGCGCGCGAAAAGCTGGCCATCCTTTACGCCGACCATTACCGGCGGCTGGACCTGGCCGCGGACCAGCTCAATCAACTCATCGAGCAGCCGCACCAGCCGGCGAGGCAGGTTGTCCACTGGTTGAATCTGCTCGCGGACTTGCAGATTCGGCATGACGCCGGCTATGACGCGGCCAGCGCAACTCTGGAGCGCATCATCGAGCGTTACCCGAATCTGGCGGCGGCCAATCTCGCCCGCAACCGCATGGACTTGCTGAAACTGGAATTGAAGGCCAGAACGCAGAATCAAAGCGTGAAGCTCGGCACTTACGAGCAGAACATCGGTTTGAAACGCGGCCCGCGACGCGGATCGTGAAATTTTCCACCGCCTCGCCCGCCAGTCCGGCGGCGGCTCATTTATCCGCGTGACAATCCTTCCGCAGGGCTGTCTCATCATTGATGGAATCACTCGTGAGCGAGCCACTGGTTGAACCGGAGCGGCCCCGCCAGCCGAAATTCCGGCTGGAGCCGGCCGAGTTTGCGGCGTTGTATCAAACGCACAGCCGCATGGTGTATTATCTCGCCCTGCGGTTTCTCGGCAATCCGGAGAAGGCCGAGGACGTCACCCACGACGTTTTCCTGAAGGTTTATCTCAAGCTCAACGAATTTCGCGGCGAATCCACCATGCGGACCTGGCTTTACCGCATCACCATCAACCACTGCCGCAACCTTCAGCAAAGCTGGCACGCCCGCAAGCTGGTGACCAACGTGGACGATGCCGTGTGGGAAAACGCCGCCTCCCAGTCCGATTCGCCTCTGCGCGTCCTCGAAACCAAGGAACTCGGTGAGCGCATTCAAAAGGCGTTGGATGCCCTTTCGGATGAATACCGTCTCCTCCTGCTGCTCGTCGCGGATGAAGAAATGAGTTACGACGAAGTCGCCGCTCTCACCGAACAAACCGCCGATGCCGTCCGCGGCAAACTGCATCGCGCACGCAAAATGTTTGCCGTCCTTTTCCAACAAACCGCCTGAGGGCCTTATGAAGCGCCAAACCAAACACACTTCTCAGGAGCAGGAGCAGCTTGCTGAAATCCAGTCCGGGAAGACGTCCGCCCAGGAATTTGCTTCGGCGGAAGAATTGATCCGGTATGACGCCGATCAGCACGCGGCGCCGCCGGAAATCGCCGAACGACTCGCTCGCTCCATCCAAGACCTCCCCAAGCCGGCCCCGTCGTGGTGGCGGCGGTTGCTGGGTTCTTGACCGCATGAAATCCCTCTGGCATCGCTTCGTTGGACCGCTTACGCCGGGCGTGCGGGTCATCGTGGCCATTCTTGTGCTTATGGGGCTGGCGGTGATCATTGGAGGTTACTCGCGCGCTTACGATTTGTACCCGTGGCTCTCCTTGAGTGGCGCGGGCTTCTGGAAGGGCCGGTTGTGGACCATCCTCACTTACGGGCTGCTGCCGGCGGGTATCTGGGATTTTCTGTTCAACTGGATTGTGATTCTCTTTCTCGGGGTCTGGTTGGAGCGCATCTGGTCGCGGGGCGAATTGTGGCTCTGCTGCCTGTTTGCGCTGCTGGCCGCGGGATTGGCCAAGGTGATTATTCAGCCTTCCGACCCGCTCCTGATGGTTGGCACCATGCCGGTCGTTTTTGGATTACTGGCCGCTTGGGGACGATTGTTCGCGTACGAGAAAATCCTCTTCTGGTTCATTTGGGAAATGACCGTCCGCCAGGCTGCAATCCTGATGACGGTGATCGGTTTCATCATCATGCTGCCCTGCGCGGGAGTGGTGAATGCCGGCATCATGCTCTGCGGCGCACCGGCAGGGCTGCTCTACGTCTGGTTGCGCGGGAAGATCACCCACGCTCGCGCCAGCCGGACTGTGACTTCGGAGCGAATGGGGCGATTGGAACTGTGAACTCTATCGAACCAACTCTGCCGTACCCGAATGCATGCACCGATTTTGGAGTGCGGGGGCAAGCGAAGCGCGACCCCGCTTTGGCAGGGGAAGCCCCGCCACCAGATCCAGGAAAAGCGCCGTCGTCGCTGCGCTCTGCCGGCGCAGTCCAAGACTTTGGTCTCCGCTCCATTGTTGCACGCGAACGGGCACAAATCGCCCGAGCCCTGCTGGCGGACTGCCATCTTTGCGCACATCATTGCGGTGTGAATCGGCTCGCGGGCGAACAGGGCCTTTGCCATGCCGGCGCTGAGACACGATTCTTCTCCGCGCAAGTCGAGGTTTCGGACGAGTTGGAACTGATTCCGACGTTCGCCGTCGCGTTGAGCGGCTGCGATCTCCGCTGCGACTTTTGCATCACGGGCGGGCCAAGTTGGAATGCCCGCGCCGGCGATGGTTTCGATTCCCGCACAATGGCGATGCGGGCAATCCAAGCGCTCGATCAAGGCGCACGCACGGTGATGGTACTGGGTGGCGAGCCGACGATTCACCTGCCCGCCGTGCTCGAATTCGTTGCTGAAATGCCCGATACAGCCAGACTGATTTGGAAAACCAACACCCACGGCTCGGCGCAAGCGCGCGAGTTGCTCGATGGCATGTTTGACGTGTGGCTGGCGGATTTCAAATTCGGCAACGACGAGTGTGCGTTCCGGCTGGCGAAAGTTCCGAACTATCTCCGCATCGTGAAGGAGAATCTGCTTTGGATGGCCGGAAAACCGCCCGATGCGGGCGTTGTTCAGGAGTCCGGGTCGTTCCAGTCAACCCTTGGCCGCCCGGCGAATTTGAACGACTCTCCCTCACCACTGCCCGCTCCCGCTGGGAGAGGGAGAATTGTTCGCCGGCTTACTCAAGAACCTGCGTCTGGATTTACTGGACGAAGTTCCGCTACTCAGAGGACGGACAACATCTGTTCCCTCTCCCAGCGGGAGAGGGTCAGGGTGAGGGAGAACACGGCGCTCATTCAAGGCCGCGACCACAATTCATTTGAAGTCACCCCGGACCCTTCGAGGAGCACGCTGAAGTACGAACTCACTTTCGCTCCTCCGGTATTGATCGTGCGCCATCTGCTGATGCCGGGCCACGTTGACTGCTGCTGGCGTCCGGTAGCAGAATGGCTTGCGGCTGAGTTGCCGGGCGTCAAAGTGAATCTGCGCTCCGGCTTCTGGCCCGCATGGCACGCGGCACGGCACCGGGATTTTTGCAGACCGATTACCAAGGCCGAAAGCGATTGGGCGATGCGGGTTGCGAATGCCCACAAGCTGAATTTGATTCCCTGACTCATATGTCGTCCCCACTTCCAAGACTTTTCACATTGATCGCTGAATTCCGCGGTGCTTGCTACTTTACTCAGCACCGAGCAGCGACGCCAGAGGATGCAATTAAAGAGTGGCTGGTATCTTTTTCATTCTCGCTTCTGCAACTTAGTCCCGGTGAGCTGGCAAGCCTGCAGCGAGACTTAGCTGCCGCGACCCCAAGTTCACAATCGCCCGTCTTTCATAACCTATGGTTTGTACACGCCATGGTAAATCAGAAGATGTTTGGCATCCACATTCTCGATACAAGGATTGATGAAACAACCTCACCATAATCGCGCTTCACGCACTGCTCGCAATGCGCGCCAGCCGCTCACGACCGAGTTGCTGATTATGCCTGACGGCCGGATTCTGGTTCACAATCTAACGCCTGCATTTGCAGACTTGCTCCACGAGTTGAATCCAGACGAGGAGCAAATCGCCACCCGCACGCAGCACGCATTACGTATCAAGCCCCATGAACTTCCAAACTGAACTCGAAACGCTGATCCGCGCGCGTTACCCGATCCTCTACATCATCACGAGCGAGGAGATGCGGGTGCAGAACGCCGTGGTGGAGATCGCCAAGAAACGGCAGAAGAAGGTGTTCGAGTGGAGCTACAGCACCGGCATCGTGCCTGCGGGCACATCCATCCAGTCGCAAAAGAGCCGGAGCGCGGCTACCAAGGACCCCCTCATGGCGCTCGACCAGGTCATCGAACAGGTCGAACCGGCCATCTTTATCTTCAAGGATTTTCATCCTTTCCTGACGAAGAACAATTTTGCCGTCGTCCGCAAGCTCAAGGAAATCGCGCTGCACCTGAAGAACAGCTTCAAGACCATCCTGCTGGTTTCGCCCGTGATGGAAATCCCGACCGAACTGGACAAGGAAGTCACGGTGCTGAATTACCCGTTGCCCTCGCGCGAAGACCTGAGTGAGTTGCTGGACAAGATCATCGCCGACGTGAAGCAGTTCAAGCAGGTGAAGATTGATCTCGATGCCGCCGGGCGCGAGCGACTGCTCCAGGCGGCGTTGGGCCTGACCATGGGTGAGGCGGAAAACGTATTCGCGAAAATCATCGTCAAGGATGAGCGCCTCACCGGCGACGACGTGAGTGAAGTGTTCGCGGAGAAACAGCAAATCATCCGCAAGAGCGGCCTGCTGGAATACTACGCGACGAACGAAAGCTTCTCGAACGTCGGCGGTCTGAGTGTGTTGAAGGAATGGTTGAACAAACGGGCCGTGGCGTTCACGAGTGAAGCGCGTGCCTTCGGCCTGCCACCGCCCAAAGGCATCTTGATGCTGGGAGTGCAGGGCTGCGGCAAGAGCCTTTGCGCCAAGGCCGTTTCCAACCTGTGGCAACTGCCGCTGCTACGCTTCGACATGGGGCGCATGTTCGGCAGTCTCGTGGGTTCGTCGGAGGAAAATGTGCGCCGGGCCATCGCGGTGGCGGAATCCATCGCGCCCGCGGTCCTTTGGGTGGATGAAATAGACAAAGCGTTCGTTGGCTCGCAAAGCTCCGGCGCCACCGACGGCGGCACCACGGCCCGCGTGTTCGGCACGTTCCTGACCTGGCTTTCGGAAAAAACCGCGCCGGTGTTCGTCGTCACCACGGCCAATGATGTTTCACAACTTCCGCCCGAACTCCTGCGCAAGGGACGGCTGGACGAAATTTTTTACGTTGATCTTCCATCTGAAGAAGAGCGAACGGAGGTTTTCCGCATTCACCTGGCCAAGCGCGGCCGCGATCCGGAGAAGTTCGACCTCCAATCACTGGTGGAAGCCAGCAAGGATTTCAGCGGCGCGGAAATCGAGGAGGCCATTATCAGCGCGCTCTACGATGCGTTTTACGAGAAGAAAGACCTCGCCACGGAGCATGTGCTGGCTGGACTCCGCCAGACGGTGCCGCTGGCGAAGACCATGGCCGAAAAAGTCAACGCCCAGCGCAATTGGGCCGTAGGCCGTGCCCGCAACGCCAGCGTCGCCCGAATCGAGAAAGCGGCGGATGAACTGCGGCGGATGGAGTTGTGACGGCATCGAAAGGCTTGAGGCGCGAACGGCTAAAAAAAAGTAAAGCCTGGAAATGACATGAACCCTTTTTGGACCACTTTGTCGGACAATCTGAAGGTCTGCGGACGCAACGCGAAGTTTTTCCTTTGCGTCGTCATCGCGTTCTTCGGCGTGCCTGTCTTGATCGCGGTCGTCAGCGAAACTCGGGTTCGCGAATACTTGTTGCCCGCTCTGCCCTGGGCCGGTGTGGTTGCGCTGGCATGGCTGGCCGTGGCAATCCACCGGGCGCGGGCGCGGCGGCGTGAGCGATTGGAGCGGCGGCCATTATCGTGTGACGAATTGCGCGTGGCCCGGTCAAAATTGATGAAAGATCGAAATCTGAAAGCAAATGTGAAGGTTTTATGAGTTGTGTGTGCATTTTAACTCCGGTGGTGATCGCAGCGTGGCCGGCCTTTAGTGCGGCGGTTGTGGCGGCAGCGACTTCGCTCGGGTACGAGGTCGTATCCGAAACGGCCAAACAGAGCCGAACCATTGTCACCCAGGATCGGGCCACTTCGGTTCAACTCGAAATCGAGCAGAGCGAACTGGTGACCAGCCAACTGGCCCGCGACCAGCACATCTCGGTCACGCGCAACGGCGTGACCGTAACTTTCTCGCGGGACGTTCGGGGACGTGCCTCGCTGTGCGTGACGGGTGGCGGCCAGAGCAAGGAGGCATTGCGCGCCTTGGGTGAGGAATTGAGTCAGGGGGTCGTGCAACAATACGTCTATCAGAAGTTGATGGACGAAATGCGCGCACGCGGATTCGTCGTGGTGGAGGAGGAAACCGATGAGAACCGGGCCATCCGCCTCAAGGTCCGGCATTGGGAGAACTGACGTATGCCGCAACGAGAATTTGACATTACCATCGGGCCGGATGGAAACGTGGAACTGCACGTTAAAGGCTACAAAGGCAAGGGTTGTCTCGAAGCGATGAAGGTGTTTGAAAAAATTGTCGGCGAACTGAAGTCACAGCGCGAAACCAGTGAATTCTATGAGCCGGATGAGCAGGTGCGTTACAATATTGATCAAAGGCACTAGCTCGCCCTGAAGCCGCCGCGGTAAGCGACTCAAACCAGGTTGAGACTTGAGTCGTTGTCTTTCGCAATTAAGCGGGTGTTCGAATTGATGTTTCAGGTAGCATGTGGAATTTTGGAACTCCGACGCTGAACGGATGAGCAAACCGGCCTTACCCTATTATCCGCCGCGGGCGAAGTGGTACAGCCCCTTGTTTCAGTTGGGGGATGCGCTACGCCGCCGAACGCACCTTGATCGAATAAGACTCCCCGAAGGCATCACACTGGGAGGCATTTTCAAAAGTGTCTGGTGGCCCGGCATCGCCTTCTGTGTGCGGGGAGAAAGGCTGATTGGCGCCGCGATCATCTGCGGCAGTGCCTTGCTCGCCGGCATCTTCATTATATGGCTCGGCCATGCTGTGGCCAATGTCGCTTTCGGACTGCTGCTTTCGGCTCATGTGACCAGCCTGGTATTCCTGTGCAGCCCCTGGCTGGCGGGTGAACGATTCCGGGTTCGCCTTGGGGCAGTGTTCGCGCTGCTCCTCCTGCTCGGTCTGTTTGTCTATGCTCCACTCCGGAATCTGTTTCAAGAGCATTGCCTGATGCCGGTACGCACCAACGAACGCGTGGTAATAGTGCAGCGCTTTGCGTCGGCGCAGGCGGTCCAACGCGGTGACTGGATTGCCTACACATTGCCCACTGGCCGGGGGTTAACGGGGGTATGGGTCCGGGAGGGCATGGGCCTGGGACCCGTGCTCGCCATGGGCGGAGATCAAATCCGCTTCCACACCAATGGATTTGCGGTCAATGGCATCCTGCGGGCACCACTTCCGCACATGCCGCAGAGCGGAGAACTGGTCGTGCCCGAAAATCATTGGTTTGTCTGGCCGGACCTTGCTATAACCGCGGCCGGAAACGCGGGTGAATCGCTCGTCTCAACAACCATGCTGCAACTGGCAATCATTTCAGAAACCAATTACCTCGGGAAACCGTTCAAGCGCTGGTTCTGGCGCCGCCAACTGCTGCCATGAGCCGATTCGTCAATCTCGAGTTGGGCGGCGAATCGGAAGACTCGTCGCACGATCAACCCAAGGAATTGGTCAAGGACGAAGCCTACTATCTCGGCGAGGCCAACGCGGCGTTTGAGTTCGGTAATTTTGAATTGGCGCTGCGGCATTATTCCAAGGTGCTGGAGTTCAATCCGCAGAACGCAGGCGCCTGGACCGGCCAGGTGCGGATGTTGATCGAACTGGGCGAGTACCGGGAGGCGAAGCTCTGGGCGGACAAGGCGCTGGAGAAGTTTCCGAACGAACCTGAGTTGCTGGCGGCCAAGGCGGTGGCCCTGGGACGCAGTGGTGATCTCCAGGGTGCGCTGGCCTTTTCCGATGCCTCAATCGAGGAACGGGGCGACACGCCCTACATCTGGCTGGCGCGCGGTGACGTGCTTCTGGCCCGGGAAGAATCGCGCGCGGATTATTGTTTCGACAAGGCGCTGTTGTTGGCGCCGAAAGATTGGTTCGTGGCGTGGCTGGCGGCGCGAATAAGGTTTTATTACGAGCAGTTCGCGCTGGCGCTGAAGCTGATTCAACAGGCCGTTGAACTGAACACCGGCCATTTTCTGCTTTGGCTGGAACTCGGACGCTGCCAGCAGGCGCTCGGCTTGGTCGGCCCCGCCCGGAATTCCTACACTCAGGCGCAACAACTCAATCCGCAATGCGCCGAGACGCGCGCCGCGTTTGCCAAGCTCGCTCAAGTCGGCTTCTGGCCTCGATTGACCGGCTGGGGGCGACAACTTTTCAACCGATGAGCACCGAAAAACTGAACCGCTTCCTGTCCGCAGCCAACGAGTACGATGCGTCCGACCTCCACTTGGTAGTCGGCGTGCCCCCCGCCTTCCGGGTCAACGGAGAAATCATCCTTGCCGATGAGGATGCCCTCACCGAGGCGGAGGTGACCGCCATGACCGCGGGACTGTTAAACGAGCAGCAGCAACGGAAATTCGAGCAGGAATGGGAATTGTGTATTTCGCTGCTGCACGGCGTGGCGGGCCGGGTGCGCGCCACGTTTTATCGGCGCAACGGCCATCCCGAAATGAGTTTCCGGTTCTGCGGCGAGAGCATTGCCACGCGGGAAGAGCTTGGTCTGCCGGAGCGGATTGACGAACTGGCGCGTCGCCCGAACGGCCTGGTGCTCATCACCGGCCCGACCGGCGCGGGCAAAACCACCACGCTCAATTATCTGGTTGATCTCATTAACAGCGAGCGTCGCTGCAAAATTGTCACCATCGAAGACCCGATTGAGTTCGTGCATCAGAACAAACGCGCCATCGTGGTCCAGCAGGAGGTGCTCACCGACGTGCGGTCGTTCAACCGGGCCTTGGTGCATGTTCTGCGCCAGGACCCGGACGTGATCGTGGTGGGTGAAATCCGCGACTATGAAGCCATTTCAACGGCGCTCACGGCGGCGGAAACCGGCCATCTGGTATTGGCCACCATGCATTCGCCTAATGTGGCGCTGGCATTGGAGCGGATCATCGGCGTGTTTGAAGGCAGCGCGCAACGCCAGATCATCCTGCAGTTGTCCAACGCGTTGCAGGGGGTGATTGCCCAGGATCTGCTGCCAGCCACGGATCGCACGCGCCGGGTGCTTGGGTATGAGTTGCTCATTGCGAACGGCGCCGTGCGCAATCTGGTTCGCGAGAATCAACTCCATCAGTTGGAGAACACGCTGCAAATGGGGAAGAAGGATGGCATGGTGCTGATGGACAATTGCCTTTACGACCTCTACTGCAAGTGCCAGATCAGTTACGATACCGCCGTCAGCCGCGCCCGGCATCCGGACCGCATCATTCGGCAGAACAGTTGAACTTTCAGTCCCACCGCACTGCCGCCAGGGACTTCGCACCAGGTAACAAGCAAACAAGCCCGACCCTGAGGTCAGGCTTCTGCTGATGGTAATCAGATTGTTGAAGCCTACTGCGTTTCTGGCCGGAAACGGGGGTTGTTGGATGACGGCAGGTGACGATGGGCGGTGGCGCAGGACGTTGCGGGACGGAGTTTCCGTTCGCTCACGCTCACGTCGTCAAAAATCGCAGGCGACGACAACACCGCTCCTGTCGGACTGGGCGGCGGGTGGCGGGGTGGCGGCGTCAGGCCGCCAGCGCGAGAAGGTTGCCACGCGCGCGTTGGCGGGCGAGCCACTCCCGCCCGATGACGTGCAGGTTGTAGCTCAGCACCCCGTAACC
>JACZKP010000040.1 GCA_014860005.1 Verrucomicrobiota bacterium
GGTGGCCATTGCCGCGGCCGAGCAGGACGGCGCTATGGCCGCTGCGCTCGTCGCCAACGCTCTCGGCGCGGGCGAAGCACAGGACCGGGCTGCCGTTTCCATCGTACAACGTTGGGCGCAGTTCTCCCCGCAAGAGGCCGCGGCGTGGGTAGCACAATTCCCGGATATTCCTTCACGGGAACCCGCCGTCCATAACCTCGTAATGATTTGGACTTCACAGAAGCCGCTGGATGCGGCTGCCTGGCTGGAGTCATTGCCCAAAGGTGCGCTGCGCAACATTGGCCTCAATGCCCACAATCAGGCTTCGACACCAATGAGCGAGTAGCAATCCGACGAATAAGAATCGTCGCGAAGTTTCCCGCGCGTGGCGACGTGAAAAAGACGTTTCGAGGGCATCACGCAGGTGGCGTTGCGCAGGGCAAGGTTGTTGTGTTGGGTGCGGTCGGACACGGCCAACAGACAGCTTGATATGGGTGTGAGCGGTATTATCACCAACACCCCGGATTCTTGAGCATGACGCTGCATCTGCGCGCCATCCAAGAGTGAAGTACTTCCCGGGTACCCGGGCAACGAGGTGGCAATGCACCGGCACTCAATTCCTGGCTTCGCCGTTGCCTGATATCAAATTCTTGGACTTGCACGCCGGATTGGTGTTTCATCTTCCTCTGCATGACAAAGCATCAGGCTAAATTCTGTAAACCGCAATTGCCGGCGTTCGTTGGTGGCACGCCGCGCGAAGGACGGAGAATGTTCCGTGACTCAAGCTTTTCCTGCCGGTGAATCCCAAACTCTCCATCAATCAAAACTCCATGAAAACTATGAAAACCCTGTCTGCCAGTCTGACTCTGGGCGTGTTTGCCCTCACTATGTTGGTCGCGCCTCAAGCTGTGGCGCAAACCAGTCCGTCCGTCGCGAAAGATTCGCGCTGTTTTGAAATGCGCACCTACTATGCCGCGCCCGGCAAATTCGAGGCCATGCATGCACGTTTCCGCGACCACACGTCCAAACTCTTCAAGAAGCACGGCATTGAAATCGTCGGCTACTGGATTCCCATGGACAAGGATCAGGGCGCGGAGAACAAGCTGGTTTACATCCTCGCCCACAAGAGCCGCGAGGCCGCGAAAAAGTCATTCGCTGATTTCGGCAACGATCCCGAATGGAAAAAGGCCCGCGCGGAATCCGAAGCGAACGGCAAACTCGTGGACAAGGTGGAGTCCGTCTATCTGAGTGCCACGGATTACTCGCCGATGAAGTAGGAAGAGCTTCGCGCCGGTCGCCGTTTGATCCTGATTGACACGCGGGAAGCGCTGTTTCGCCAGATACTCATGCTGACCCTTGCCGGTATTCACAAGTCATTCGGGGATCGGGTGCTGCTTGACGATGTTTCATTGACGCTGCTCAACGGGGAGCGTGTCGGCATGGTGGGGCCGAACGGTGCGGGCAAATCCACGCTGCTCAAGATCATCCTCGGCCACGAAGAACCGGATGCCGGCGAAGTAACGAGTCAGCGCGGCCTGCGCATCGGCTATCTGCCGCAGGAAAGCGAAGCGGCGGGCAAGGAATCCGTGCTGGACATTGCCGTGCCGCACGAACACGAGCACGACGGCCAGTTCGTCGCCAAGGCCAAGCAGATTCTCGCCAGTTTGGGTTTCCAGCAGACGGATTTCGCACGGCCTGCCCGCGAGCTTTCCGGCGGTTGGGTGATGCGGGCGCACCTGGCACGGCTGCTGACGGAAGCCCCAGACTTGTTGCTGCTGGACGAGCCAACCAACCACCTTGATCTCGAAACGCTCCTGTGGTTTCAGGATTATCTGCGGAATTATTCCGGCGCCATTCTGCTCATTTCCCACGACCGCGAGTTTCTGAACCGTCTCTGCACTCACGTCGCTGAACTGCGCGCGTCGCGCATCCTGCGTTACACGGGCAACTACGACGAATATCTGGTCCAACGCGCGGCAACCGAGGTGACGCTGCTCGCCACCGCCAAGGCGCAACAGCGCGAGATAGATCGCCTGCAACTGTTCGTGGACCGCTTCCGCGCGAAGAACACGAAAGCCACCCAGGCGCAGAGCAAGATGAAGCAGATCGAGCGGCTCAAGGAGGAAATGGTTGAGACGCCGGGTGGTCCCGACGCGACCGTGGGCTTCCGCTTTCCACAACCCCAACGCAGCGGACAGAAAGTGATCACGCTGGAGAATGTGCGGTTTGGCTACAGCGTGGCGGCAACGCCCTCGTCGCACGGCGCGGGTGACGAACTGTCCCCGCCACTTTCCGGCAGCCAGGAGTTGCCGCCGCCTAAATTAATCTACGAAGACCTTAACTTCGTGGCCGAGCGCGGCCAGCGCATTGTGCTCGTGGGACCTAACGGCGCGGGCAAGTCCACGCTGCTCAAACTGTTGGCCGGGGTATTGGTACCGCAAGCCGGCGAGCGACGGTTGGGCCACAACACCCGGCACGGCTATTACGCGCAACATCGCGTGGCGATGTTGAAACTGGAGCGCACGGTTCTGGCGGAGGCGCTCGACACCCCGCAGCGCGTTTCCGAACAGGCGGTCCGCACGGTGCTGGGCAGTTTTCTATTTCGCGGCGACGATGTCTTCAAACCCGTCAGCGTGCTGAGCGGCGGCGAGAAAAGCCGGCTCGCTTTGGTGAAGTTGCTCCTCGATCCGCCAAACCTGCTGTTGATGGACGAGCCGACGACGCACCTTGATCTGTCAAGCGTGGACGCGCTCCTCGAAGCGCTGACGCCCTACCAGGGCACGCTGGTTTTCATCAGCCACGACGTGCATTTTATCCGGGCGCTGGCCAACCACGTGGTGCGCGTGGAAGCCGGCCAGCTTCGCCATTTCACCGGTGGCTACCAGTATTACCTCGACAAGACAGCGCAATCAGCGCGCGCGGGACTGACAAGTTCGTCCACCTCCCAGACCACTGCCCGATACGACAACGGCGCTGCATCGCCCACCCTTGATCGCAAAGAACAAAAGCGCCTGGAAGCGGAAGAACGCCAGGCCCGCTCACGCAAACGGCAGCAAATCCAGAAGCGAATCAACGCGCTGGAAACGGAAATCGCGGAACTTGAAGCGAAGGAAAAGGAACTGACCACGGAACTGGAGAAGCCAGAGACTTACACCGCCGGCGGACGCGCCATGCAGATCAATCGGGAACTGATCGAAATTCACGACCGCCTGCCGGTGGCCACGGCTGAATGGGAAGCGGTCGCGGGCGAATTGTCGGCGACCTGACCGGCACACGCGCGCAAGACACCGCAAGAATCGGGTGGGCGCGCCCGATCCCCGAACGTATTCTCATGGTGTGAATCGGACTCTTGCGACCTCGACCAGCATCACGCAGGCGGCATTGGATTATCAGCGAGTTGAAAAGGCCATCGCCTTTCTCACCGCGCACGCCGCGGAGCAACCGGAACTGTCGCAAGTGGCCCGCGCCGCGCACCTGAGCGAATACCATTTTCAAAGAGTCTTCACCCGCTGGGCGGGCATCAGCCCCAAGCGCTTCCTGCAATTCCTCACCGTTGAGCACGCGAAACAACAATTGCTGGACGCGAGAGCAGTGCTCGACGTCACGCTGGACTCGGGACTATCCAGTCCGGGCCGCTTGCATGACTTGTTTGTGTCAGCGGAAGCGGTGACACCCGGTGAATTCAAGACCCGAGGCGCCGGCATTAAAATCAGCTATGGCTTCCAGCCTTCGCGCTTCGGCCCATGTTTGTTGGGCGTCACCTCGCGGGGTGTTTGTTGGCTCAGTTTTCTGAATCACAACGACAGGCGCGGTGCCCTGCGCGAACTCAGATCACACTGGAGCGGCGCCAGCATCTCGGAGCGTCCCCGAATCACCGGGCCCGTGGCGGCCCGCATTTTTCACGGTATAAATGGGCAAGCTACCCGGCCACTGGGATTGCTGCTGATGGGAACGAATTTTCAGATCAAAGTCTGGCAGGCGTTGCTGCGCATCCCCGCCGGGATGGTCACGACTTACCAGGCCGTTGCAGAAACGATCGGCGCACAGCGGACCGCGCGGGCGATCGGCGGCGCCGTCGGGCAGAACGCCATCGCCTATCTGATTCCCTGCCATCGGGTCATTCGCCAAAGCGGCGTGCTGGGCGGCTATCGCTGGGGAACGAACCGCAAGCACGCAATGCTGGGCTGGGAAGCCGCGCGTGTGGCGGCTTGATCCAAGGCAGAATAGAACGGCACACCCGATTGAATCGAGTGCGCCTTGAATTTCATCCGCCGGACGGATGCCAACCGGAAACTCAATAATTCTTCGCCACCTCGGCCCAGTTCACGACGTTCCACCAAGCCTTGAGGTAATCGGCGCGCTTGTTCTGATATTTCAGGTAATAGGCGTGCTCCCAAACATCCACGCCCAACAATGGCTTGCCCTCGCAACCCGCAACGGCTTTGCCCATGAGCGGATTGTCCTGATTGGGGGTGGAAACGATTTCCAGCTTGCCTCCGTTCGCGATCAGCCAGGCCCAACCGCTGCCGAAACGGCCAATGCCGGCGACTTCGAGCTTCGCCTGGAAATCGGTGAATGAGCCAAAGGCGGCGTTGATGTCGTCCGCCAGTTTACCGCTAGGAGCGCCGCCTGCGCCTGGCGCCATGATCTTCCAGAAGAACGAGTGATTCCAGTGTCCGCCACCGTTGTTGCGCACCGCGCCGCGGATGTTGTCCGGCACGGACGCAAGGTCGCTGATGAGCGCCTCGAGAGATTTGCTTTCGAGCGGTGTGCCGCTGATCGCTTTGTTCAGATTGTCCACATAGGCCTTGTGGTGCCGGCCGTGGTGGATTTCCATGGTCGTCGCATCAATGTGCGGCTCCAGCGCTTCCTTGGGGTACGGGAGGGACGGTAGTTCGTGTGCCATAGATTTAGTGCTCGGTTAATGGTGTTGGTTGTTTGTTAAAATCGAACGTTTGCTTCTGGGCGCAAACGATGTCAACGCCCGCACACTAACGGACATTTGCCGCCGGTGCAAGCCACGGATGCTCACAATATATGAATCCTTTGTGCGGCTTCCGTTTGTTGCCGCAACCACACCCGAAATCGGCGGAGACCGCCCCTCCGACCAAGCCGCACCAACCCAATTTGCCGGAGCCATTCATTGACTTGACCCACGTCGCCGCATAGCCTGCGCGCCTGAACGAAAGAGAACCGATGCTCGATGCCATTGAGAAGTTGTTAATCCTCCAGGACCGTGACCGGCGCATCCGCCGGATTCAGGGAGAACTGGCGCATATTGAACCCGAGCGACAGGAATTGAAGTTGAAAGGCGCGGACGCCCAGTCCCGACTGGAAGCCGCCAAACTGCGCGTCAAACAGATCGAAACCGAGCGCAAGCGGCTTGAACTGGACGTGGAGGCAAAGAAGCAATTGATCGAACGCTACGCGAACCAGCAGCTTCAAACACGCAAGAATGAGGAATACCGCGCGCTGGCTCACGAAATAGAGATGTGCAAAACGGACATCACGAAAATCGAGGACCAGGAAATCGAGTTGATGGAGCAGGCCGAACAGGTTCAGAAGGAAGTGGTGCGGCTGACCCGCGAAGCGGCGGACTCCCGGAAACTGGTGGACGAGCAAGTCGCCCGGCTGGGCGAGCGCGAACAAAGCCTGCAGCAGGAACTGGCGCAATTGAGCAGCAACCGCGAGGAACTGGCCGCCGCCGTGGACAGTGGCGTGCGCGCCCGTTACGAACGCCTGGTCAAGAGCAAGGGGGAGAACGTGGTGGTGGGCGTGCAACATGGCGTCTGCGGCGGTTGCCATATGAAACTGCCCGCCCAGATTCTGGTTACCTGCCAGCAGGAACAGGAAATCGTCACCTGCACCAACTGCGGACGAATTCTCTATTACACCCGCGACATGACTCTGGCGGCAACTGACTAGCCCGCCCCTCTGACCCGCTCGCACCATCGCAGTTGTCCTCAGCAGCTTCAGAATCAGTTCACCGAGCGGTGCGTTTCACGAATGGTGGCTTGCCAAATCCACCGGGAGAGTTCCCGCCAGTTCCTGAGATAACAACTTCATCCTGACAAGGCGAGCCAAGGAACCTCACGTAAAGACAGTGAATGCTGCTTTAGTCGTAGCAGCGAAACCCCCGTGCTCTGACCGGGGTTAGAGAAAGAGCGATGCTGTAAAGAACCTGCCCATGAGCATCTTTTCTGAGCATTGTCCCACAACGAACCAGAAAGGAAAAAGCATGAGCAGATTCAAAAAGTTGTCGCATACGATCTGGCACTGCGAATATCACATTGTGTGGGTGCCAAAATACCGCTACCGGGTGATGCAGGGAAAGGTGAAAGAAGAAGTGGAACTGTGCGTTCGGGAACAGAGTCGGCAGATGAACTGTGAGGTGCAGGAAATGAACGTGCAGGCCGATCACGTGCATTTGATCGTGCAGGTCCCGCCGAAGCTCGCGATCTCGGAATACATGGGGCGCTTGAAAGGCAAGAGTGCGATCCGGGTGTTTGGGGCGTTTCGAGATCTGAGGCAACGACGCTATTGGGGTAATCATTTTTGGGCGCAGGGCTACCGTGTTGGCACGGTGGGCTTGGATCAAGAGATGATACGGAAGTATGTAAAGTGGCAGGAGAGGCAGGAGCAACGGCAAGAGGAGTACCGCTTCAGCCGATAAATGAACGACCTGGGGCAAGCTCCCCAGCCCAGCCGCCTTTGGGGGCTGGGCTCTGGCCTCTTACAGAGGCCCACATCAAAAGCCCCGCCCTTCGGGGGGGATGATTTACTGTTGAGTTGTTCGAATCGCGCGAACTATGAGCCGCGTCTGTGTCACTTGTCGGACAACACGGTTACATTTGTTTGAAACTGATCTGTTGGTCAGCGCAATCGGTGTTGGGGGAATAGATCCCAAACCATTCCCTGCCAATCCTTCCTCTGACGATTCCGCCGCCGATGGACGCAGATAAAAATCCTGAACCATTTCGGGTTCGGAGCGTCGAGCTACTGCCCCGACGTGAATCTGTCACAACCAATCAACGCGCCGGATTGGGAGGCCAGCGTTCCACAAAAAGCAAGCGGGGGAATCGTTGCCGATTCCCCCGCTGCTGCTAGGTCCACGTGATGCTTACTGAGCGCTTACCTGGAAGAATTTCGCCGCGTCCGCTGCCGGAACGGTGAATGTGAGCGTGCCGCCCGTGCCGGTTTGCGGATTCGCCGGACTTACACCGGTGGCCGTGCCCCAACCTGCGGGACTCAGCGTGCCGGTGGATTCCAGCGTGTAGCTGAAGCCCGCTTGAGAGGTGAAGCTGATCTCTACATTCGCGCCATTGAGCGTAATGGTGAGCGTCACCGGATTGGGCGTGGAAGAAACGACCGCTGGCTTGAGGTAGCCGTACTGGGAAACGGCCGTCCAGCCGTCAGCCCAATCGTCGCTCGGACCGGAGAAGGCGCCCCGATAGCTCACCGGCATCGGTGCGCCCGCAAGCACGTCTTGAAACACTGGACTTCCCGCCTGGGGTCGAGGATCCAACACACCATCAGGATTGTAGCTGATCGGTCCGAGAAGTGCGTCCCCGACCGTATTATTGAACGCCGCCGTCGTGAAGATGAACTGGCCTTCATCACTGGAAGCCCCGGCGTTGACGTCCCAGAGGTTGTTCTGGATCGAAGCCAGCGGCGTCGCGTTTGTGTGCCAATACAAGCCATCCGCGTCCAGCTTCAGACCCTGATGCCAGGCCACAAACACCGAGTTGAACACGTTCGCCGCGTCCTCGTCCCGCGTGTTCCACGCCACTCCGCGATCCGACGCTGTCACGTCCTTGCCCCGCCCGATGATCGTTGCGTTATACGCATACCACCGGTTCACCGGCAACTCGCCCAGGGTGGACTGGCTCAAATCCCCGTCCGATTCAATCCCCCGCGAGTCCGCCGTCGCCACCATCCACGGCGCCTTGATCCCCAACCAGAACTGGTTCGTGCCGCGATAGCCTTGGTCCGTGTCAAAATCATCGTCCTCACAGAACGCCGACACCAGATACTTGCTGCCCGCCGTGCCGCCCCACCACTCGAACCCGTCGTCCGAGCCGGCGTACACTTCGATGTATTCCAGCACCGTGCCGCTGCCCAGGCCGGCCATCGTCAGCACGTTCAACTCCGAATCCGGCGCGAAAATCCGCCCCGCATGCCGAATGGACACATACCGCAACGCGCCCGAACTGTCCGCGTCATCATTGCCCCCAAACCGATGCTCGTTGTTCGGCCCGGGGCCATCCACCCCTTCATACACGTCAAACTTCGGGTTCGACACATTCCCCACCGTGTCCTTCGCGCTGTTCAACACCGCGTTGCCCATCAGCACCACCCCGCCCCACAACGACGTCTGCGTCGGCGGAATGTTCCCGTTCAAATCGTCCCCTTCCGCCGTGAAGATGATCGGCTTGTCCACCGTGCCGGTCGCATACAACTTGCCACCCCGGGTCACCCACAACGCCGACACCAGTTCCGGAATGTCCGTCCGGCTGATCGTCGGATTGACCGCCCCGTAAATCACCGTCCCCGGCTCAATGATCAACGTCGCATTCGTCTGCACGTAAATAATCGTGTCCAGCCGATACTCATTCGTCGCATACCACGTCACCGTCGTGTTCGCCGCAATATCCGTCGTCACAGGAACGAGGGCCGCCTGCGCGGTGGTGGCGGCGAGCAATCCCGCGGCCCCCCACTGCATCAAGGTTTTGTTCAATCTCATTTTGATTCTTTCGTTTGGTTTGAGTTTTCGATTGCAATCTGCGCCGCCGTACCGCGGCGCCGTCGTTTGGTGCCAACCGCTGGCTTTGGCGCAAGGGAGGGTGAGTCATAAATGTAACGAGCAAAGGTCGGAGGCGTTACAATTTGGCGACAGCTTAATTTGCCGCCACCGGCGAGTCTCAAAAAATACGCGCGATCAGAATTCGCACCCCACCGACAACCCAAAGGTGATGCCCTTGGTGTAACTCTCGAGCACCACTTTCCCGGCGTTCGGCCACGTCTGGGCCACTTCATATTTGGGGTTCAGCAGATTTCGCGCAGTGAAACGCACGTCCCAGTTTTTTCCGAGGCGTTGGCGAATGAACAAATTTAACTCGGGTGCCGGTTGCTCAAATTCGTCCGGCCGCGACAAGCCCACCAGCACGAGCCGTTCGCCCACGACGCCGCCGGACAACGTCACCGTGGTCCGGGTGGACGGGTTGTCCCAGGTGAGATTGGCGTTGAAAATATACTCCGGCTGATCGTAGAGCGCGCGGGTGGTGGCGGTTTCGCCGTAACTGGCGCGATTGAGAATCTGCACCTGCGTGAGCGGCACTTCGGATTGAATGTACGCGGCATTCGCCCCGAGCGAAAACGCGCCGAGCAGTTCCCACAACCGGTCCAGCTTGATCTGCACTTCGGCCTCCACGCCATAAACATCGGCCTTCTCGAAGTTCTCGTATCGGATTTGCGTGTAGTCCGTCCGCAATGCCGAGAGTTCAATCGGCTCTTCAATCCGTTTGGCAAACACCGAAGCGGCGAGAATCTCGCCGGGGCGTGGATACCATGCGGCGCGCAGGTCAAAATTCTCACTCGCGGACATTTGCAGCCCCGGATTGCCCAACACCGAGCGCCCCTTGAACACGTCGTAAATCGCCACGGGAGCAATTTCCCGATACGTGGGGCGAACGACGGTACGAGACCACGCCGCACGCAATTCCACCTCCTTCGGCAACCGCACAATCGCGCTCAAGGACGGCAACCAATCATCCTGTTCCAATCGCCCGGATGGTTCGGGCCGGTTCTGCGTCAGGTTGAAGGCGTCCACGGTGATTTCGGTGGCTTCAAACCGCGCCCCGCCGACGAATTGCAACCATTCCAGCGCCGCCCAATCCGCCATCAAATATCCGGCCTGAATTTCCTGTTCGCCGTCATACGTGGTGTTCGCCGGAAAATTCCGCACGTTGACGAATCCGAGATTCGCCGGCGCCATCCACATGTTCGGATCCCCCACGCTGTTGAACGGATGTCCGGTCGTGCCCAACGCATAGATGCCGCGCTGAAAATAATCCCGTTGGGAATGATTCAGCGCCACCCCGGTCTTGATCGCGTTCTCGCGCGAGTTGTATGACGGCACGGGAATCGTCAAGTCCGCCCGGTAACTGGTGTTGTTTTCCTCCAAGTCGCGCCAATATCGCGTCGGCGCGTTGGGTTGCGCCGCGGTCAGCGAGGAATTGTAAGTCGAGTTTTGCGGATCCGCCCGGAATTGAAACACCCGAAAATCCGGGTCCTCCTGCGTGGTGACCGAATAAGCCGCCCCCCAATCAAACTTCACGTCCTGAAGTTGCGGCACCAGGTGTTCGCCCACCAACTGATAGTAACTCAAGCTACGTTCCGTCCAGTTGATCACGGACTGATCCATGTAGGTGCCATCCTCGATGCTGGTGATGTCGCCCTGCTGCCCCACCGCCCGACTCGCCTCATCCTCGGCGGATTGCACCCGCAGATAGTTGAATTTCAACTCGTGCCCTTCGGCCAACTCGAAACTCAGGTTCGCCAGCGCGCCCCACTGATACTCGATGGTCCCTTTGGCCACCGTCTTGTCCACCGCGAGCACCGTTCCGCCCTCGTCGTAACTGCGCACCACCCCATCATCGTAAAACCGATGTTCTTGCTTGTAGTTGAATCCCGCCAGATAACCGATGCGCCGCCCGAACAACTGATGACGGCCGCCCAACAAGAATTCCGTGCTCGCGTCCAGCGGCGAATCCGTTTCCACCGGCGCAAATTGACTCGACTCAAACGACGCCTTCACCGCGGGCGGATAGTTTTGGCCGCCGGAAGGACTTTGCGCTCGCACCGCATCCGGCAACGCCCGCGTCCCGTCATCAGATCCGAGCCAGTCCTTGCTCTCGTGTTTCGAAGTCAAAAAATCGTCCCGCAAACTGGCTTGCGTGTTGTAGGCCGTGCCCACCCGGAACTCGACCAGGAATTCCTCGGGATAACTCTTGGTCACAATATCAATCGAACCGCCCGCGAAGCCGCCGCTCATGTCCGGCGTGAACGTCTTGTACACGTTCAACTGCTCAATGAACTTGGACGGCATCAAATCCAGTTGAAACGCCTTGCGATCCGGATCGGCACTCGGCAATTCCAGCCCGTTCAACGTTGTGAACGTGTAACGATCCGCCAATCCGCGGATCACCGCGTACTTGCCGTCCGCCACACTTGCGCCCGTCACCTTGCTCAACGCTCCCGCCGCGTCGCCCACCGCCAAATTCTTGAACATGTCCGACCCGAGCGCATCCATCATGGAACTCGACTCGCGCCGCTCGAATAAAATCTCTGCCGTCTGATCCGCAAATTCCTCCGCCGTAACCTCGTATTCGTCCATGTCGTAAAACTCGGGCCGAAGATTTCCATTCACGGTTGTCGTTTGCCCGAGCAGAACACGCACTTCAGTCACCACCGCCGCTGCGTAACCGGATTTCGAGAAGCGCAACACCTGATCGCCCGGCGGTACGCCTTTCAATTCAAACTTTCCGGTCGCATCCGTTTGCGCCGCCAGCGTCGTGCCGCGCACGCTGACGACCACGCCTGGCAACGGCGTCCCGTCCCAAGTGCTCACCACCACGCCGGCCACCGCACCGCCGTCTTGTGCTTTTGAAATGAAAAACGTGAACAGGAGAATCACCGCGATCATCCAAATCGCTCGTGAACGACGATGGAGTTGTATTAACGCGCCAGCGTCTTGGACTGCGCCAGTCCTCTGGCGCTTTTCCGTCTTAGCCGAATCCATGGAATTGGAGGACGCAGTAGTAGCCGAGGACGCAGTAGTAGCGGCGACGCCGCGTCGCCGTGAGGTGAAAGCGACGCCCCCGTCGCTTGAATCGCCGGCGCCAAACAATGAATTGGAAACTCGCAAGGCGACGAGGGCGTCGCCGCCACATGCAGGCGACGAGGCGTCGCCTCTACCAGTTCGCCGACCGCATGGATTCGTCGTAAAACCGCGAGGCGAAAGCGCCAGAGGACTGGCGCAGTCCAAGACCTCGCGGAAATTCAGCCTGCAACTCATTAGGTAGGTGGTGGATTGCTCGGGAGAGGAAATCATCACCACTCACAACCGCCGCGCCAGGGCGATCTGTTCCACGCGTTCGAGATAGCGTTGCACGTTGTCGCGGGGCTTGAGCTTCTGCGCTTGTTTCAATGCCTCCAGGGCTAGCGCATACTTCGCCGACTTGATCAGCAGTTGCGCCTGCTTCACCAGCGCGTCCGCCTCAAAGCCGGAAATCTTCGCCGCCGCGTCATACCGAAACTCCGCCTTCTCCACCTCGCCGGTCCGCGCGTAATAATCACCCGCCAACAACAATGCCTCGCCGTCGAGCGGATTGCGTTCAGTGATTTTTCCCAACACGCCGATGGCCGTCTCGCCCGCGCCGGTGCTCATCGCCACCTTGGCTTCGAGTTTCATCAGTTTCATTTCGTCCGGCGCCTCCAGTTTGCCGGCGGAGACCTCGCGGATCTTTCCGAAAACGGACTTCGCCTCGTCCCACGCGCCGCGGCCCACGAGGATGTCTGCGGCGCGCAACGCCCGCGCGGGGCGTTGCCAGCCGTCCTGTTCGATGGACTCGCGATACGCCATCAGCGCGAGGTCACGGGCTTCTTCCATCATGTAAATGTCGCCGAGCGTGCCGAGCTGCTCCGCGGTGGTTTTGCCCAGCCGCCGCAACACCTCGAAGTTCACCGCCGCCTTCGCGGGTTGGTTCTTTTGCAGAAACACGTTGGCCTGAATCGCCCACAACGCATCGCGCTCCGCGTGCTTTTGCAGCAGTTCCTCCAGCAACGCCAGCGCGCCGTCATAGTTGGCCTGCCCCACGAGGCACTTCACCAGGCCGAGTTGAAAATCCAGAATGTCCGGCTCGAACAACAACGCCTGCCGATACGCCGCCTCGGCGGAGACGAAGCGACCGCCGTTCAGATGCGCAAACGCCAGCAGCCCGTAGGTGCGGCCATCCACCTCACCCAGCGCGATGCTGCGCGCCAGCGGCAATACCGCCTCGTCCTGCTTTCCGTCCCGCAGCAGCGCCAGCCCGAGGTTCTTCCACGCGCGCCGGAAGTTGGGAAACTTGAGGGTGGCCTGCTCAAAATACTTAACCGCGGTCGTCAGGTCCTCGGATTGGAAATGAATGTTGCCGAGCGTGAAGTCGAACAGCGCGCTGGCGTCCGGCTTGATGCGCGCTTCGAGTTCGGAAATCGCCTTCTTCGGGTCTTCGCGCAGCAACGGCACGATCTTATCGCGATAGAACTGCTGTTCCTCGGGCGTGAGCCGTGGCTCGTTTTCGGCCAGAAAGCCGTAGCTGCCGAGCAACTGTCGCACGAAGACCGGATCGTTCCACACCCCGGCCAGCGGATGATTCTCCGAAACCGGCGCGAAAGTGGTCGGCGCGGTGGCCTCGATGATCGCGGGCGTGTTCGACTTGCCGGAACTGCGGCGGCTCTGCGCCTCGGCTGAAAAAGTCGCCAACAGTGTGAAGCTGACCGTAAGCGTCAACGCCCTGCGGAGCGCGGACCGCCGAGTCCGCGCGCTCCTTTTTAGCTTCGTAGCAGCGGACGTTAGTCCGCTCACTATTCCAGTTAGAGCCGACTGACGTCGGATGGCTCGCGGACAACGCTGCCCGCGCTCCTGGCTTACCGCACTCCACTCGTTCGTCACATTCGTTTGCATGTTCAAATTGGTCTTCACCGACCGGCGCTCCGGTTGCGTCACGCGTTCACCCGGAAGCGGATGGGCAGGCGCATGTAGGTGCGCACGGCTTCGCCGTCCTTAATGCCGGGTTTAAACTTCCAGCGGCGCACCGCGTCGAGCGCGGGCTTTTCAAATTCCGGGCGCGAAGAGTTTTCCACGCGCAAATCATCGACGCGGCCCGTTTCGTCGAGCACGAACACCAGCGTCACCGCGCCGGTGACTTTGGCTTTGCGCAACTCCGCCGGATACTGCGGCGGCACGGACGAAACCACTTCGGGAGCTTTCTCCAAATCCGCCACATCAAAGGTGTCCAACAGGCTGCCGCCTCCATCGGCGCCGCTGACCACCCCGAAGCTTGCCAGCGCCCCGCCCGAACCCACGGCGATATCGAGATCAATGTTCAACTGCATGGGCGGCGGTGCCTCGCTCAGTTGCGGCGGCGGCGGCTCCTTTGGCTCCTCCGGTGGCGGCGGTGGTGGCGGCTCGGGCGTGTCGGGTGGTGCTTCCATTTGCACCGCATCCACCTTGGACAACATCAATTGTCGCTGCGCGCGGCTCGACACCATTTGCGTGAGCGGCAATACCAGGAACACCGCCAGCGTGAGCAGCAACGCGCCGAGAATCGGCCAAACCGGATTGGCGTTGCGGCGGGGCGGTGTATAGACGCGGCGCATCGGGAATCAAGCGCAGGAACGGAGTGATGGAGTGATGGAGTGATGGAGCGGAAGTGCCGGGCACATTTTCCACCACTCCACCTTTCCATTACTCCAGCTCTCCCTGCTCATCTCAGCTTCCTCCCTGTTCCGCCGCAATGCTGACGTTCTTGGCCCCGCCAAGTTTGGATTCATCAATCACGCGCACAAGCAGGCCGGCATTGGCGTTGCGGTCCACCTGGATGATGACCGGCATCGTTTCCTGCTGCGTAAGCCGCCGCACCAGTGGTCGTACCCCGCCCACGCCGATTTCCTTGCCGCCATAAACGACCTGGCCCTTGGACGTGAGCGCCAGCAGGATGCTGTTCTTTTCGAGTTGAATGGCCGACGCTGCCTGCGGCTTGTCCACGTCCGTCCCGGTCTCCTCGACGAACACGGTCGTGACGATGAAAAAAATCAGGAGGATGAACACCATGTCTATCAACGGGGACACGTTGATGTCGTTGGTCTCGTCTGAATCTACAATGGCGCGGCGGAATCTCATGCGTGGTTAAATGAATGGGCACGGCGGCTTGCTGCCGATTTTGAGTTGAACAACTTCATGCCGGCCAAACCTCGTCGCCAACACACCACCGCCGCTGGCGAATGCCCCTCGCCGATTGCGGATCGGCGCTCCGGGGCAGAGGAGGGGAAACCGGCCGGAATGCAGTTCATGCTGGTTGCGCCACCGGCGTGAGGGTGGCGGACACCGGTGCGGGGACGACCCCCGGCACGACAGGTTTGTCCGGCGACGGAATAAACGGCATCCCGGTTTGCGCACGGTTCCATTGCACGGTGTAGCTCTCGAGCCGCGCGAGAAACACCTCGAACTCCTGCCGTCGCCGCTTGATGAGTTGAATGAAGATCAATCCCGGCAGGGCGATGCACAATCCGACCTCAGGTGGAAACAGCGCCTGGGAAATACCTGCCGCCAGCGCCTCGGTGAGTTGTCCGCCCGCGCCGCCCGCGGACAAAGCTTGAAACGTCACGAGCATCCCGAACACGGTGCCGAGCAAGCCAACCAGCGGCGCCGCGGCCACAAACGTGCCGAGCGTTTGAATCTGCCGGTCAATCGGCGGCAGCGTCAGCGCGTTCACCTCGGCGAAGCGCGTACTGATTTCACTGGCGCTGCGGGCTTCGTCCTGTGTGTAGCGAATGACCTCGCCGACTTCGCCCTGCCCCTTCTCGGGCTTGCGTACCCAAGCTTTCCAAGTCGCCTCGTCCACTCGCCGGTATTGGCGGCGGCTCAGTTCCAGCCACAGTTTCACGGCGGTGAAAAACATCATGACCGCCAACGCCAGCAGCGGCCACATGACCCATCCACCCGCGGCCCAGATGTGCAGAATTCTTTCGATCATGATTGATTCTCCTTTCGGAGGAACAGGGTTTCCTCGCTTTGTGACGGCAACCCGTTGATGAAGGCCACCGCCGTTTGTTCCATACTCGCCAGCACTCCCTTGACGCGCCGCGACAAAACGGCGTGCAGCAGCAGCGAAGGAATCGCCACCACCAATCCAAATTCCGTGGTGATGAGCGCCTCGGAAATGCCACCGGCGAGCGTCTTGGGATCGCCCGCGCCAAACACCGTGATCATGTTGAACGTGTTGATCATGCCCGTAACCGTGCCCAGCAAGCCCAGCAACGGTGCCGCCGCAGCCGAGAGAGCCAGAAACGGCAGCCATTTCTCGAGCCGCGGCCGGGTGCCCAACATCTTCTCATACATCACCTCTTCGATGTACTCCTTGCGCTCGCGGCAATGATCAATCGCCGCATGCAACATCTCGCCCACGGGACCGGTGATGCCGCTGGCGTGTGCCGTCGCCTTGGTGCGATCCGAAGTTCGCAACGCCCCCAGAATCACCTGCAAGTCGCCCGGGCTCGCGGTGCGCACCCGGCCAATCGCAAACCAGCGGGCGACAAAAATCACCACCGCCACCATGCCGAGGAGGAGAATGGGCACCATCACCGGACCGCCCTTGAGGATGTGTTTGAACAAGCCGTCTTTCGTGGCGCCGATTTTCAGCGCGTTGCCGAGCGAGGCATCCAGCGGAAGGTCGCCCGTGCCCGTCGCAGTCAGGCCGCGAATGTCCGTGGCGAAGGTAGCCGGCACTGCCAGTACCGTAGCCTCGGCGGAACCGAGCTGCAGTTCCGCGACGCCAACCGCCTCGCTCTGATCGCTGGCGAACAACGACACCGGTCCAAGCAGGGCAAACTTGCCTGATTCCAGCCGGCCTGCCGGCGAAAGCGCCTTGCCCGCGAACAATTCACCACCCGTAACCCGCTCGATCCGATCAAGGGAAGCGGTCAGCAAGGCGGCCTGACGCTCGAGGCGTTGCGCCTCGGTGAAGTCAGCGGCGACACCGGCGGTTTTGGCAGCTTCCAGCACTTCCTGGAAGCGCGGCACTTCACTGATGTGAACGCGCGTCTCGAAACCGCGGAGATACTCACCGAGCAAGGCCTCCAGGAATTTGTGTTCATCGGTGCGCCGCTTCACGTCGGTCTTGAGGGCGTTCAATTCGACAAGCTGGTTCTCCTGGAAACGCTGGGCGCGCTCCAGTTCGCGGCGTTGATCGAGAACCTGCTGTTCCAACTTGCGACCTTGTTGCGCAAGCGGCAGACGCTCGGTTTCGATCTGTTTGCGCAAAGCCGCCAACTCCGCCAGGGCCGTCTCCAAATCCGCGCTCGCGCCGCCGGCTACGGCGGAGAAATCCACCGCGCGAACAGTGGACGCACCGGCCAGCACTGCCAGCACGAGCAACAAAGCCAGCGTCGGACCGATTCGCCGCACGAAGCGGCTGGCAAGGCTGTCTATCGCCCGTGATGTCATGAATCTCAAGCTGACCAGTTGGAGAATGTGCTTCATGAAATGGTTTCAGCCGCATCATTGAATCCGAACCGGCAGGCTCACGAACGCGGCAGGCTTCGCGTTCTTGTACATCGCCAGCGAATCCTGAATCCTGCCCGCGAGTTCCTTTTGCTCCGTCCACTGCCAGCCCTGGGCCGTCGGGCGGCCCACGCCGGCATACTCGCCGGCTTTGTCCACGAAATACCCCTGCGCCAATCCGAGATACAGCGTCTCCACCTGCACTTCCGCGCCGGACGGATTCTTCTGCACTTCACTCACGACCGTAATGGCGGCGTTGAACTTGTCCACTTCGTTGAGAATCCCGACGATGTTCTGCAGTCGCTCCAATCCGCTGGCGCGGGTAGCAGCGGAATCAGCAGGCAAGCGCTGCAACAATGGTTGAAGCTTTTCGTTTAGGACTGGTGGAAATGAAGGTGCGAGCGCCTTCACGCGGGACTCCAGTCCCGTCACCAAAAGTTTGACCGTTTCCGCCGCCGTCGTGAGTTCGTTTTGCTGGCGAAGCGCCTGATCGCGTTCGAGGTCCACCTGGGCATTGTTGGTGGACACGCGCCCCATCTGCTCGGCGATATTTCTCAGTTCGCGCTCATAGAGCTGTGTGGTTTGCGCCAGCGTTTCCTTGTCGGCCTGCCAATCGGAGCGCGTGCGGGAAATCAACTGGCGCGTCTGCACCCATTGTTCGAGCGTCGTCCGCGCCCGGGCGACGGACGAGGAGTCCTCCGCCGCGTCGCCGGCAAACGCGAGGAACGCCAGACTGAGAAACACAATGCTGCGATTCATCTCCCGGCAGGATTTCAAGCTGGTGCAACGGTTCAGTGGCAGCAATGTTACAACTCTGTGACAAGCCGGATGCGGCACGGAGGAGATTGAGCCGGCGGCGGATTCCATTGACGCCTTCGGCGGACTTGCTATTACGTTCTCCGACCACGGCAGTTGTAATTTAAGTCCTGATGAACGCATGAAAGAGGTCAGCCGCGAAATTCTGTTGAGCTTCTGGAAAGTGCATATCCTGCATCACGCCGGGGAAGAGCCATTGCACGGACAGTGGACGCTCAACGAAATGCGCCACCACGGCTAACCACCCCATAACCGACAGCATGCCCCTTGCTCATTCCAAACTGATCCGGACGTCTGCCGACCCGACGGCGATTATCATTCGCTTGATGGTCGGGGCGGTCTTTCTCTCCGAAGGCATCCAGAAATTCCTGTTCCCGGGGGACGTTGGCGCGGGACGCTTCGAAAAGATCGGCTTGCCCAATCCCGAATTCCTCGGCGCATTCGTAGGTGGGTTTGAAATCCTGTGCGGCGCGCTGGTGTTGCTGGGATTTTTCACCCGAATCGCCGTCCTGCCGTTGCTCACCATCATGGCGGTGGCGATCTTTAGCACCAAGATTCCAATTCTGCAGGAAAGTGGCTTTTGGAAAATGGCGCACGCCGCGCGCACGGACTTCTCGATGACGCTGGGTTCACTGTTCCTATTGATCGTCGGAGGGGGTAAGTGGTCACTCGACGCCTGGCTCAACAAACGCCGCGCTGTAGGCAATGCCAGCAAAAACTGACAAACGGCGACTGGGCGAGCTGGCCTGCCTTTTCCTCAAGCTGGGCACAACCGGCTTCGGCGGCCCGGCGGCGCACATCGGCATGTTCGAGGACGAAGTCGTGCGCCGTCGCGGTTGGCTGACGCGGGAGGAATTCATGGATTTGCTCGGCGCAACCAATCTCATTCCCGGTCCGAACTCCACCGAGATGGCGATCCACATCGGACATCGGCGCGCTGGCTGGCCCGGACTGCTCGTGGCGGGCGCGTGCTTCATCCTGCCTGCCACGCTCATTGCGACCATCATCGCGTGGGCATACGTGCGCTATGGAACGCTGCCGCAAGCCGAAGGAATTCTTTACGGCATCAAACCCGTCATCATCGCGGTGGTTCTTCAGGCACTGTGGGGACTGGGCAGGACGGCGTTGAAAAACCGGCTGCTGGCATTCGTCGCGGTCACGGCTGCCGTGACGAATGCCCTCGGTGTGAACGAACTGGCCGTGCTTTTCGGCGCGGGATCGCTTCTGGCATTGATTCAGTCATTCAAAAGCCGAAAGAGACCACCTGCACACGCGATACTGCCGCCATTTATATTCAAATCACCCCTGCTCGCCGCAGCAACCACCGGTGCCGTTTCTGCGGGTGCCGCTGCCACTCCATTTGGAGTTTGGCCGCTGTTTCTTTTCTTCCTGAAAGTCGGCGCGGTGCTTTACGGAAGCGGTTACGTGCTGCTGGCATTCTTGCGCGGGGATTTGGTGGAACGTTTCGGCTGGTTGACGGAAGCCCAATTGCTGGATGCGATCGCCGTGGGCCAGATGATGCCCGGCCCCCTGTTCACCACCGCGACGTTCATCGGTTATCTGCTGGGCGGCCTGCCTGCGGCGGCACTGGCAACGCTCGGGATCTTTCTGCCCGCATTTTTCTTTGTCGCGATCAGCGGCCCACTCATTCCGCGCCTGCGCCGTTCCCCGCTGGCGGGCGCGGCCCTGGATGGCGTCAACGCCGCTTCGCTGGCTTTGATGGCGGTGGTAACTTTCCATCTAGGTACCGCTGCGCTGGTTGATTGGCTCACCCTGTTGCTGGCGGGCGGTGCGGCCTTTGCCCTGTTTCGGTACCGGGTTACTTCGACATGGCTGGTGGCGGGCGGCTCAGCCGCGGGCTTGTTGAAAGTGTGGCTTATGTGAATTCAGTCTCTTCGGCCAAGTCACGCTCCCTGGCACTACCGAAGTACTCTGCCCCACTGTCAGCCCTGGCTTCAGTCGTTGGCGGCGGTATCTATCAGGATCGCCAATTCCAATTTGCGATGCACGAGGACGGCAAGATCAGCATAGGCTTGCGGACTCAATCTGGCGAGCGGCGAGACTTCGGTTTCTGTTGCGGGGGAGTTTGCGGCTTCCGCTTTGGAATGCACCCACATCAGACAGGCTTCAATCCATGGCCGATTGACCCGGCGAAAGCGGCGGAGGCTTTCCTGATCAGGAGCTTCATTGCCGCAGACGTAGCGCACCGCCGCATCATGGCGGCAGGCCCATTCGATATCCTCTGAACCATAAATCTCCGCCGCGTAACAGTACGTCAGCAGAGTCAGCATCATCCGCGGGCTACCTTCCTCGATTGCAGCACCGGACAGACCCGGCAAGCGGTCACCCAGGAGGTGTACCGCATCCAGCGACCAGGCGATCAAGGTGCGTTCACCCACCGCCTGACGCAAATCCGCCAAGCCCGTCTCCGGGTGCGGCACACACTCTTTCAGCATCGTCATAGCTAGTCTTTCCGGTTGTATGCAGTGCAATATTCCAGACACCGATGACGGTCACGTTGCAGCAATGTTACGATTGGATGACATTCGAGCCGCTGAAAGATGCTTTGCGAACAGCTTCGCGGGCGTGAGCGAACAGCAGCCTTGGCCTGCCCAGACAAGAAACACAGGCTGGCAAATCCTGCGCTGCAAGTGGCCTGCAAATTGACAAGCGCGCTGACGATGTTTTCTGGTGCAAGGCGGCAGAATCCGGGCGCCCCACACGGCAAAAGGAGGTACAAGATTCTTGTCACACAATTGTAACGTACCTGCGGTTGAATCCTCTTGAGGCGTTCTCCGCCCGCCCGTTAAGGTGGTCGCGCATTATGGCATCGCAGCTCGAAGAAACGCTCCAACGAGACACGGACCGGATTCGCATCAAGGTGACGGAGATGGCGAAACTGGCCGAGAGCGCGTTGGAAGCGAGTTTGCGCGCCTTGGTCGAAGGCAAGCGCCAGTTGGCGTATTCAATCATCCTGCGCGACCAGCGGATTGACGCGTTGGAACGGGAGATTGACCGTCTCTGTCTGGAGTTTCTCGTGCGCCAGCAACCCGTCGCCCGGCAACTGCGCTTCGCCTACGTCACCATCAAGATCAACCAGGAAATTGAGCGCATCGGTGATTACGCCGAGAGCATCGCGCGGCAGATTCTGAAGCTGGCCGGAACTTCTTGTTCCATACCGCTGGAGCGTTACCGGGAAATCGCGGGCCTGGCCATTCCGATGTTTCATGACGCCGTCAGGGCTTACCTCAGCGAGGACGCCGAACTCGCCCGCCGCGTTGTTCATGTGGAAGAAGAGGTGGATAACCTGCGAGATATTCTCAACGCCGAACTGGTCCAGTTGCGGCAGGAAAACAAGATTCCCCTGGAAGCGCTGACGCCGCTCATGACCATTGCCCGCCGATTCGAGCGCGCCTCGGATCAAGCCAAGAACATTTGCGAGGAAACCCTCTACCTGATCACGGGCGAGTATCAGAAGCACACTGCGGGCGAGACCTGGCGCGTGCTGTTCATTGACGACCACAATTCCTGCCTCAGCCAGATGGCCCACGCCATTGCCGACGCTCTCAATCAGCCCAAATTTCTTTTCACCAGTGCGGGGCTTGATCCGAAGCCCCTGGACGCGGCGACCATCGCGTTCCTGAAGGAAAAAGGCCTTGATATTTCGAGCGCTACTTCTCGCCCGGTGGACAGAGTGCCGAACTTGGAGTCCTACCAAATCGTGGTGGCCTTGGCGCCGGAAGCAAAGCGAGCATTCCCGAGAAAATCCAAGCCTGTGTGCCTTGACTGGCGCGTGCCCGATCCCTTGCGAGTTCAAGGCACGGATGCCGAGGTCAAGCGCGCGTTCGAGGAAACGTATCAACACCTGCACGCCCAGATTAACGACCTGGTCGAGGGCATCCTCGCCGACAAAATTGACTGATCTGAAACCAAAACGAACATGAAGACGAAACAGAATTCTCAACTTACAATCGGCCTGCTGATCCCGGCGTTGTGCGCCGCGGTGCTGCTGACCGGTTGCGGTCGGAAGGGAGATGGTTCCGCCAAAGCCACGGCCATCCAGAACATCGGCTCCGACACGATGGTGAATCTTGCCCAGGCGTGGGCTGAGGCGTATCACGGCGTCAATCCCGCTGTCTCGGTGGAGGTCAGCGGCGGCGGCTCCGGCATTGGAGTGGCTGCGTTGCTCAACGGCACGGCGGAAATCGTCAACAGTTCGCGCCATCTCGAGCCGGATGAAATCGCCCGTGCCAAAGCCAAGTACGGTTCCGAGGCGCGGGAGTTCAAGGTCGCCTACGACGCTTTGGCCATCTATGTGCATCCCAGCAATCCGATCAATGAAATCTCGGTCGAGGAACTCGGCGAGATTTATCGCGAAGGCGGCTCGATCAGCAAATGGTCCGACCTGGGCGTGACGCTGCCGGGCAGGCATGACGAAATCGTGCGCGTCAGCCGCCAGAACAATTCGGGCACCTACCATTACTTCCGCGAGGCCGTGGTCGGTTCAAAAGCCGACTTCAAGCCCGGCTCGCGCGATTTGAACGGCTCGAAAGATGTGGTCGCGCTGGTCGAGGGCACGCCCAGCGCCATCGGTTACAGCGGCATCGGTTACCGCACCGACAAGGTGAAGGTGCTGAAAATTTCCCGCAAGAAAAGCGAACCGGGCGTCGAACCGAGCGTGGCGACGACTCTCGACAAAACCTATCCGATTGCCCGTCCGATGTTTTTTTACACACCGCCGGACGCCCCCGCGCACGTGACGGAATACATCAACTGGGTGTTGAGCGCGCCGGGACAGGCAATTGTCACCGACAAGGGCTACATCCCGCTGGAGGCCAATTGATCCGGCTGCTTCCACGGAGTTCGGCCACCCATCCGGCCACCGCGCCTGCCCGCGGCGGCCCGATACCGCGTCTCCTGGCACCGAATCCAGCATGATTTCCCGACGCCGCCGTTACGAAACCATCGCCGAACGAGGCATTGAAACGCTGATTTACCTCTGCGGCATCAGCGCCATCATTTTTGTCTTTGGCATTTGCTTCTTCGTGTTCCGCGAAGGATTACCGTTGATCTTCAAGGAGGACACCAGCTTCAGCCTGGGCAAGTTTTTCTTCAGCACCGAATGGTTTCCCACTTCGATGGCAAACAAGCGTTACGGCGCGCTGGCCTTGATTGTCGGCACGCTCACCGTCACGATGCTGGCCATTGCCATCGCCGTGCCGTTCGCGCTGGGCGCAACGGTCTTCCTGTCCGAATTCTGCGGCGGCAAGCTCAAGGAAACGCTCAAGATCGTCATCGAATTGCTCGCCGCCATTCCCAGCATCGTGTGGGGTTTCATTGGTTTGACGGTGATCAATCCGCTCATCATCCAGGTCTTCAACGTGCCGGTGGGCCTGAACGCTCTCAACGGCGCGGTCATCCTCGCCCTCATGGCCATGCCCATCATGGTGTCCATCGGCGAGGACGCGCTCAAAGCCGTGCCGGATAACTACCGCGAAGCGGCGCTGGCCTTGGGCGCCACACGCTGGCAAATGGTGTTCCGCGTGCTGATGCCTGCCGCCAAAAACGGTCTGCTCGCCGCCGTGCTCCTGGGCGTCGGCCGCGCCGTCGGCGAAACCATGGGCGTGCTCATGGCCACGGGCCACGCCGTCAACATTCCCTTCTTTAACGACGACGGCAGCTTCAATTCCGGCTGGATGTTCGAGAGCGTCCGCACGCTGACCGCCACGATCGCCGCGGAGTTGGGGGAGACCAGCGCGGGCAGCGACCATTACCGCGTGTTGTTCCTCATCGGCGTCCTCCTCCTGAGCATCACCTTTGTCATCAACCTGACCGCCGACCTAGTGGTCAAAGGCATCCGCAAACAGAAGTGAACTCAACTCCCTCCAACACCGCCACGTCAGCCGCGCCGTTCGTCATCAATCCGCGCGTGCGCCGCAAGCTCCGGCAGGAAGGCATTGCGAAGGCCGTTTTCGCCACAATGGTCGTGCTGATGCTGTTGCCGTTGCTGGGTATCCTGGGTTATCTGGTGGTCCGCGGCGCGCCGTTGATCTCCTGGGAGTTTCTCACTACCAATCCCAGCAAGGGCATGACTGCGGGCGGCATCTGGAGCGCGTTGCTGGGCACCATCTGGCTGGTCGTTGTCTCGCTGGCGTTCAGCGCGCCCATCGGCGTGCTGGCGGCCGTCTATCTGAACGAGTACGCGAAGGACAACTGGTTTACGCGGGTGGTGAACCTGGCCGTGGTGAACCTAGCGGGCGTGCCCAGCATCGTTCACGCGTTGTTCGGCCTCGGGGCCTTCGTGTTGTTCTTTGGCATGGGACGCAGCATTCTGGCCGCCTCGCTTACGCTGGCCGTCATGACGATGCCGGTGGTCATCACCGCCACCCGCGAGGCGCTGGGCGCCGTGCCGATGAGCTTCCGCGAGGCCTGTTGGAACGTGGGCGCCACGCGATGGCAAACCATCCGCCGCATCGTGCTGCCGAACGCCGTCAGCGGCATCCTCACCGGCGTGATTCTGGAGATCAGCCGCAAGGCCGGGGAAACCGTTCCGATCATGTTCACCGGCGCGGTGTTTTTTCGCTCGATCCCGGAAGGGGACCTCTTTGCGTACCGGATCACCGACCAATGCATGGCGTTGTCCATGCATCTTTACACCGTCACCACGCAGGTCACCGGCGCGCCCGAGGCACTGCCCTTTGCCGTCGCGACCGTCCTGATCCTGGCCATCATCCTCATCAATGCCACGTCCATCGCCATCCGGGCGTGGCTGCGTAGCCACCGGAAGTGGTGACCATGTCCGATTCGCCGCCCAAGATCAAAGTGGAGCAATTCTCCTCGTGGTACGGAGACAAGCCCGTCCACAAGGGAATTTCCTTTCACATCCGCGCCAACGAAGTGCTCGGCATCATTGGGCCGGCGCAGAGCGGCAAAACCACCTTGCTGCGCGCCATCAACCGCACCCTGGAACTGACCGCCGGCGCCCGTACCACCGGCACGATTCAGGTGGACGGCGAGGATGTCCGCCGCGTGGCCGACGTCCATGAACTGCGCCGCAAGATCGGCATGGTCGCGCCGCTGCCCGTCGGCCTGCCCCTGAGCATTTACGACAACGTCGCCTTCGCCCCGCGTTGCGCCGGCCTGACGCGCAAGGGCGAGCTGGAGGCCCTGGTGGAAAAGTGCCTCCGTCAGGCCGCCCTTTGGGACGAGGTCAAAGACCGCCTCGGCAGCCTCGGCACCAAACTTTCCGGCGGACAGCAACAGCGGTTGACCATCGCCCGCGCCCTTTCGCATCAACCCGAGATTCTCTGCCTGGACGAGTTTTCCATCGCCATTGATCCCGTGACCACGATGCGGATCGAGGACGTCCTCAAGGCGCTCAAACGGGAGATGACCATTATTTTGGTGACGAACCTCGTGCAGCAGGCGCGCCGCCTCGCGGATCGCACCATGTTCCTGTGGAACGGCGAAATCATCGAACTGGACCACACCGACGTCATCTTCAGTGATCGTGCCCGGGACAAGCGCACGCGCGATTACGTCAACGGAATCTTCGGATGAACGCCTCCCCGGTCCACAGCATCACCACCCGCGACCTCTGCCTCTGGTACGGGAAGTTCCAGGCGCTCATCAACGTCGCCGTCAACATCCGCCACGGTCTGATCACCTCGCTGATCGGCCCAAGCGGTTGCGGCAAGACCACGCTCCTGCGCTGCTTTAATCGCATCAACGAACGCTACGGTTCCGTCACCACCACGGGCGAAATCAAGTTGCTCAACAAAAACATCTACGACCCGGACGTTTCGCTGATCGAACTGCGCAAATCCGTGGGCATGGTTTTTCAACGGCCCAACCCGCTGCCCATTTCAGTTTACGAAAACGTCGTGTTCGGCCTGCGCATCCACAGCGACCGCAAACCCGCCCGCAGCGAACTGGATGCCGCCGTGGAAAAAGCCCTCACGGAAGTGGGGTTGTGGAATGACCTGCGCGACCGGCTTGACACCAAGGCCACCAACCTGCAACTCGAACAACAACAGAAGCTCTGCATCGCCCGCCTGCTGCCGCTCAAACCGGAGATCATCCTCATGGATGAACCGTGTTCCGCATTGGACGTGGAGGCCACGCGCGCCATCGAGGAACTGCTGTTAGGCCTCAAGGGCCGGTACTCGATTGTCATCGTCACGCACAACATGGCCCAGGCCCGCCGCGCCAGCGATGAGTGCATCTTCATGCTCCTCGGCGAGATCATCGAACACTCGCGGACCGAAGACTTGTTCCTGAACCCGGCGCATCCCAAGACTGCGGAGTATATCGAAGGCCGTTACGGCTAGCCGCCACTCCGGCATCCATCTTCCTTCTTGCTGATGCAGGCGCTGAAGATGCCTTCTGAAAGTTTTCGGCGGGTTTCGCGCCCTCGGCAGCCGGTGCGCCACCAAACGCTGCGAATCGTCGCAACCTGATGTGCTCCCGCGTACAAAAGGTCCAATTCGACTTTCCCTGCGCATCCGCCTAAACTGCCCGCATGCCTGAACATCCATTGAACGTTTTTGCCGTCGTGGGCAGCCTGCACCGCGAATCCGTGACGCGCGTCGTGATCCAGCATCTCGCGGCGCAGCTACGCGCCGAAGGCTGCACGGTGGACGTGTTGGATTTATCGCAAGAAGCATTGCCGCTCTACAACCCCGACACTGCGTACGACCAACCGGGCTTCAGCGCCCTGCAAGACCGCGTGGAACGCGCGGATGTGTTTCTGCTCGGCACGCCGGATTATCACGGCAGCATCAGCAGCGCGTTGAAAAATTTTCTGGACCATTTCTGGCGCGAGTTTGCCGGCAAGCTTTTTACCATGATTGTGGCGTCGCACGAAAAGGGTCTGACGGTAACCGACCAGCTTCGTACTGTGGCCCGCCAATGCTACGCCTGGTCGCTGCCCTACGGAGTTTCCTTCACCGACAAACAGGACGTAGCCGGCGGACAGATCGTGAGTGACACGTTGAATCGCCGGCTGGAAATGCTGGCGCGGGATGCGCGGGTTTACGGCGAATTACTCGCCCGCCAACGCGCCGCGGACCTCGCCGCCACCGGACCGGGATTTCTGGAACGGTTGCGGAAAACAACTTAACCGTGCCGCCTTGGAGTCAGCCGCACGCGACCGAATCCCAAGCCTGCCTTCACGCTTCCGTTTTCATGCGCTGAAGACAATGCGCCAGATACGGGAGCAATTGCTTCTTCCGGGAAACCACTTCGCGCAGTTCGAAAATCCCCGCCTCCACTTGCGGATAATCCACGCGCTCAATCAACGCGTTGGCACCAGCCAGCAATAGCAGCGAACATTGCTTGGTGACATCCGTGATCAGCAGCGCGGAAAACAGATAGCCCCGCCCCCGTTGATACTCCCCGAGCGCCGCCAGCAGTTCGTCTTTTCGCGGCCAGAACTGGTTGAAACCGATTTCCTCGATCTGTGCCACGCTGAACGTGGTGCCGTCTTCCTGATACTCCTTGCAGTCGGTGGTGATCGCCTGGGGCGCGGGCTTGAGCGTGAGCAATGAGCCGGAGGCAAACAGTTTTTCGGTGAACTCGCGCGCGTTCACGCCGGACACGGACTCCAGCTTGGCGAGCACCTCTGCATCCCGCGGCGTGGTGGTGGGCGAGGTGAGATTCAGGGTGTCCGACACCAGTCCGGCCAGCAGCAAGCCGGCAATTGGCTGCGGCAGTTCCACGCCGTGCCGCAGAAAACAATCCGCCACAATCGTACTGGTGGAACCGACGGGTTCGTTGCGAAACAGAATCGGTTGGTGCGTGGTCAGCGACCCGATGCGGTGATGATCAATGATTTCAAGAATCTCCACCTGATCGGCGCCCAGCACCGCTTGGGAAAGTTCATTATGATCCACGAGAATCAGCCGGCGTTGCACCGTCTTCAAAAAGTCCGTCTTGGACAAAATCCCCACGGTCCTCCCCTGCCCATCCATCACGGGAAACGCCGCAAAGCCGGAGGCGGTGGCCCGGGCGCGCACCGTCACCAACGGGGCCTCTTCGCGCAGGCCCAGGAAATCTTCGTTGAGCATGTGCCGCACCGCCACCGAGGCGCGACACAGCGCCGCCGTGGTGGCCGTGTCGTGCGGCGAAGAAATGAGACTTACCTTGTTTCGTTGCGCAGCTTCGAGGGTTTTGGTTTCCACCGCCAATCCGCCCGTCACGATCAGCACCCGCACCCCTTCCCGAATGGCCAGGTTCTGAATGTCCCAGCGGTCTCCGACCACTACCGCCAGTTTTTCACGCGAATACTTGTCCAGTCTTTCGGCAAACGATTCGAGGCCCATCGCACCGATCATCAGGATCAAGTCCTCCTCGCGCTCTGCTTCGCTGGCAAACAGAATTTTGCCGCCGAGCGTCCGAGCCAGATTCTCAAGGGACGACAGGACGCGGCGCGAATCAATGAGTCGTTGCGCCGCGGGAAAGAGAAACTTGCTGAGCTTGAAGAGCGAGAGCAATCCCTGGCAGACCCGGTCTTCATCCAGCACGGGGAGGATGCGAATATCATGCTCGTCCATCAAGGCGAGGGCATCGGCTGCCGTGGCGCCCGGCGTGACACTGAACACCTCCGTCTGCATCACATCGCGCACCTTGGGCGCCACATCGGCCACAAACTTTGGCGCGGCCACGCCAAAGCTCCGCAGCACAAAATCAATCCGGTCATTGGTATCGCCGCAGCGCGCGGCCACGGCTTCGGGCATGCCCGTGCGGCGTTTGAACTCCGCGTAACCAATGGCCGAACAAATCGCATCCGTATCCGGATTGCGATGACCGATGACAAGGATTTCGCTCATGTTGAAGGGCCAGAGGCTATCCAGAAGGCCCGGCGAAGCAAGTCGGATGGCTCGCGCGGTACAGGTCTGTCGCCATTCCTCAGCAACTCACTGAAGCCAAGGCAGTCAACCGCCTCCTTCCGCTGCAAACACAACTCCTTGCCTTGCAACCGCCGCTTGCTTCGCTAATCTGGCGCAGTGCGGAAAGTGAAATCCTCTGAAGCAAAACCCAACGACTCCGGCCTCAATTCCGAGCAACAACTCTGGGCCGCCGCCGACAAGATGCGCGGGCGCCTGGACGCTCCCGAATTCAAGCACGCCGATCATCGCCCCGGAGACATGAACACGGCAGCCGGAACGCCGGTCGCTGACCCGGTGAGTTTCAAAGCTGCCGTTATCAATGCGCCGGATCGGAGATCGGCGCTCCGCTTCAAGGAAAGATGTCGGCTTCCGCGCAACGCTGGCTGATTCCGCGCGACAAGTATCCCATGACGCGCGCGGGCTACCTGCAATGGCGCGCGGCACTCAAACGGTTTCATGCCGCGGCGGCGGGAGAAATACTGCGGGAAGTCGGCTACCCGGACGAGGTCATTCGCCAGGTACAGCAGTTGAATCTAAAGCAAAACTTCCCAGACGACCCTTCGAGCCGCGTGCTCGAAGACGCGCTCTGCCTGGTTTTCCTCGAACATCAACTCGCCGCACTGGCGCTCAAAACGAGCGAGGATAAAGTAATCAATGCCCTGCGGAAGTCGTGGCAGAAAATGACCGCCACCGCGCACGCCGAAGCATTGAAGTTGCCTTATGGCCCGCGGGACCAACGTCTGCTGGAGCAAGCCTTGGCAACCACAGATTCAAGCATGATTAACCGTTCAACCGAGCCGACTAATCAGGATTAGGGTTTCCAGAGCCGATAATACTGGTTGCCAGTTGGTGGATTGACAATAAGCGTCCGGGTCGCGCCGTCGTCGTGGATTGTGTCGTTGACGTTGTTCCAGTTCATTGAGCTGATGCTGTTGGTGTTTTGTTGCAGCGTCCAGCCCGCGGACGGCGATGGCCAAGCGACGGCTATGGTGTTTGTGGTTGTGCGGAAGATGGACAGCAATGGTGCGCCGGGCGGCTGAATAGCGGCGATGGCCCAGAAACCGCTGGTCAGTGAATACTGGCCGCCGCTCATCTAGCCGGCATCCGGTTGACCAATCGCGCCGCTCACCGAATAAACACCGCCGGTGCTCGTGCCACCACCGCCATCCAATGCGCACCAGTCAATCGCGTAGTTCGTTTGGGCGTGAACCGACCACGTTGCAAGCACGAGCGCGAAAAGGCCAAGCCGCGATCCGCTTTTCATTTTCCACCCCTGTTCAGTGCAGTCGGAGAACCGAGTACGGCTCGTTCCAGAACCTCCAGCCGCCGCTGCAGGGATTGAAGCTCACCGTCCTTTTGTCTCAACGCCGCCTGTTGTTCGTTGACGATTTGGTTCAGGCCCTGAATGGCCGCCAACGCCACGCCATCCGCGTCCACCGTGGCGATGTGTCTGTCATCCGAGCCCACAGCAAAGGCAGCGTGAAAATCCTGCGCCATTGGCCCGATGTGCCGGATGCCAGGGTTCTTTTTAAAGTTCCACGATTCAATAGGAAGCATGGCCACTTTCTCCAACACGGACCGGCCGTCCACGGCAGCAAAATGCTCCTTGGCATTGCGATCGCTGGTTGGATTGATGGCCATGGCGGTAATAATCCCATTCACATGCAACTCCGAGGCGGGAGCATCAGTGCCAATGCCCACTCCGCCGGAAGCTCAAATCAGGAATTGATTCTCTCCAGTCGAGGTAAAATCCGCATCGGTGGAATCGGCCCAAATAAAAGTTCCTTGATGGCCAGCATGCGCTCGCTGCCCAGCCGCAAAACAATAGCTCGCGGTAACACTGTTGCTGAAACCGCCGGGAATGACAGAGTATAAGGCGTAGATTGAACTGTTGTTCTGCCCACCACCGATGGCCGAGTAGTATCCCACAATATGATTCCCCACACCTCCCCCAATCGAATTGCCATAAGTGTGCCCACCCCAACTTATCCTGTTTCCTGCTCCTCCCGCGATGGTAGAGTAGGATGCGTCCAAGAAATTGTTAGTCCCACCACTGATGGTTGAATGAAAAATCTCGTAGCCGATTATGTTTCGAGTCCCGCCACTAATGGTATGTCCAGTTTCGATAAAGCCCGATGCGGAGTTACCTATCCTATTCTCGATTCCTCCATTGATCACGGAATTAGCCACCCAGATTGTGTTGGAATAGCCGCCTCCAATTGTACTATTAGTCGTGTATACCATCCCGCCCCTCAACACCTGATTCTGGTGACCCCCGCTGATTGTGGCAAATGCTGAGTTGCTAGTAATATTGTTCTGTCCACCTCCACCAATTGTGCTAAAAATGCTTTGATTGTCTATTGTGTTGCCCGCGCCGCCACCCACGGTGACGTAGCTTACAGGTTCGTCGAATCCGGCGAGATTTCCGTCCCCACCAGAGATTGTTGTCCCCACAGACCCCAAGAAAACCTGGTTGCCGCTTGCCCCGCCAATCACATTCGGAGCACCCGCTGTCGGCTCGAGCCGGTAAGCGCGCTGGCCGTTGACTTTGAGTTCCAATGCTTGATCGTCGGTCGTCCCAAGAAAATTGATGCCGGCCGTCGTTCCTGCGTTGCCACCGAGTTGCCAGAAATCCGATGCGGTCAGTCCGCCGAGCTTCGCGGCGTCAACGCCTGTAAGTTCACTGCCGCTGCCAGCGAAAACGTTGGCAGGATTGTTGAATGTGACGGCATTGCTATAGGCGCCGCCGAGCAGGTTCGGTGGCAGTACACCACTCAATTGTGCAGCCGGCAATGATCCGAACACGTTGGCAGCAGCGACAACCAGATTGCTCAGCCCCGAGCCTTCGCCAGCAAGAGTGCCAACGAAAGTGTTGTTGGCATTGGTGAAGGCATTGACTCCCGTAAACGTGTTCGACCCGCTAAAGGTCTGGTGCGCGCTCAGAAGCGCAACATTGCTGGAAAGCCGCTCGTCACCCAGCGTACCGCTGGTGAGGTCGGTGGCCGCATGCTCGTGGCCCAACAGCGAGTAAGTGTCGTCGTGGTCATGGGTCAGGGCCGCATAGAGGCCGTTGTGATCATGATCGCTGTGCGCGGCGCTACTGGCCACACCGTTGCCGCCAAAGATTACGCCGAATTCTCCCCCGATGAGATTGAGGCCCAGGCCAGCCGAGTAGAGCGTGTCGTTGTCCACCCCGTCGGCAAAGCCGGGAGGCATTCCCGTGATCCCGCTCCAAGGCGCACTCCCGGCACTCGCCGCACTGTCGGCCGTGGTCGCACTGGTCGCCTGACCTGAGATGTTGATGTGTGCTGTGCCGGTTGTGAGGTTGGCAGGACTGAGTCCTGTCAAACTGCTGGCGTTGCCTGCAAACGTGCCAACGAAACTGTTGTCGATGTTGGTGAGTTGCACGACGCCGGAAAAGAGATTGGATCCACTGAAAGTCTGCTGGGCATTCAAGAGCGCCACGTTACCGGAGAGCCGCGCGTCCTGGATCATACCGCTGCCAAGCTGCGAGGCATTCAATGAGGTGAGACCGGCCCCATCGCCGGCGAAGCTGTTGGCGGTAATGTTGCCTGCCGTAAAATTGCCCGAACCGTCGCGCTTCACGAGTGTGTTCGCCGTATTGGCCTCAGTCGCGGCATTGGCCACGGTCACGCCACTGGCAACATTGGCCGCAGTCTGCCCGCCGACGCTGGCGACCACCGTGTTGTTCTGATTACCGGTTACGTCGCCGGCCAGCGGCTCGGTGAATGTGGCGGCACTGCCCGCGGTCGTGGCCGTTGTGGCGCTGCTGGCGGTGGCCGCATTCCCGGAGATGTGAATGCTTGCCATTCCTGCCGCAAGATGCGCGGGGTTCAATCCGGTTAAAGCGTTGCCGTCACCACTGAAGCTGCCGACGAATGAGTTGTCCAGGTTGGTGGCGGTGACGACGCCATTGAAAGTGTTGGAGCCGCCGAAGGTCTGGTGGGCGTCGAGCAGCGGCACGTTGCTGGAAAGCCGTTCATCGGAGAGCGTGCCGCTGGTGATCTCGGTGGCAACATGGTGGTGGCCCAATGGTGAATAAGTGCCATCGTGGTTGTGGACCAGCGCCGCATAGAGACTGTTGTGGTCGTGGTCGCTGCGGGCTGCATTGTCCGCCGTCCCATTGCCGCCAAAGAGCACGCGGAATTCGGTGCCGGTGAGATTCAAGCCCAGGCCGGCGGTGTAGAGGGTGTCGTTGTCCACGTTGTCGGCAAAGCCGGGCGGAACACCGGTCAGACCGCTCCAAGGGGCGCTGGTGGCGGTGGTGGCATTGGCCGCGGTGCCGGAGATGTCAATGGCTGCGGTGCCGGGCGCGAAGCTGGCCGGATCGAGGCCAGCCAGCCCGCTACCGCTGCCGCTGAAGCTGCCGACGAAGGAGTTGTCCAGATTGGTGGCGGTGAGGACGCCGTTAAAAGTGTTAGCGCCGCTGAAGGTCTGGTGGGCGTCGAGCAGCGCCACGTTGCTGGAGAGCCGATCGTCGGCCAGCGTGCCGGTGGTCAGTGATGAGGCATTCAGCGCAGTGAGCCCCGAACCGCCGCCGCTGAAACTGTTGGCGGTGATGTCACCCGCTGCGAAGTGACCGGCGCCATCACGCATAACAATCGTGTCCGGGGTGTTGGCGTCAGTGCCGGCATTGGCCGCGTTTGCACCGCTGGCGACCTCCGCCGCGGTCAGTCCGCCGACGCTGGCAACCACCGTGGCCTGCTGATTCCCTGTGACATCCCCGGCCAGTGGATCGGTGAACGTGGCGGCACTGCCGGCGGTCGTGGCCGTTGTGGCGCTGGCTGCTGTCGCAGCCGTGGCCGCAGTCGTGGCGGTGGCCGCATTGCCCGAGATGTCGATCCCTGCTGTGCCGGCTGCAAGGTTGGCCGGGCTGAGTCCGGTCAACCCACTGCCGCTACCGCTGAAGCTGCCCGCAAAGCTGTTGTTAGTGTTGGTCAGTTGCACCACGCCCGAGAAGAGGTTGGAGCCGCTGAAAGTTTGATGGGCGTTGAGCAAGGCCACATTGCTGGAGAGCCGCTCGTCGGCCAGCGTGCCGGTGGTGAGGTCCCTGGCAGCATGACCGTGCCCCAACAGTGAATAGGTGGCGTCGTGGTGGTGATCGCTGCGCGCGGCGCTATCGAACACACCATTGCCGTCAAAGTTCACGCTGAATTCGGTGCCGATGAGGTTCAGGCCCAGGCCAGCCGAGTAAACCGTGTCGTTGTCAACCCCGTCGGCAAAGCCTGGAGGCATCGCCGTGATCCCGCTCCAAGGCGCTGCACTGGCCGTGGTCGCGGTGGTGGCATTGCCTGAAGTAGAGGCATGGAGTGCATGGGGCATGGGGGTCAACTCTTGCCGAGGAGACAGCGTGGTGAAACCGCCATCGCCGTTGGTGCGAACGGCGATCTCCAGCCAGCTGGCCTCGCCGGTGAACACCGCGCCGAAGTCGAGCACGACCCGGAATAGCCCATTGCTAACGCGGACGAAGGTGTTTGTTTGCGCCAAGCCCAGTTGGTTGCCGCTTTTGGCTGCGTCGTAAAGTACGAAGGAGAGGTCAAAGAGCCCATCGGCAGGCAACTCGTTGTCAACGAGCCGACCTTGATAGTTCCACGCTGTGCCGAGCGGTTCGGCCAAGCACAGAAAGGCGCCAAGAATCAAGACGGTAAACTGGGTGAGGAGACGATCGGGTTCGGGGGTCTTCATGGTACATTTCTTTCCGGCTGATGGTTGGATTCGGTTTACCGCAGCTTTAACCCATCAGAATCACTGGCAATTGCTTGTGGCGGCGTAAGGCAGGGACAACAACAATTGCCAAGCTGTTCGCACAGTTTCTTATACCAGAGACAATCCACTTTGAAAGTCCGGTTGAAACCCTAACCCACTCCGTATCAATCCGGATGGTCGCGACCTATCATGTGGAAGGAATTGGACTACGTGCGTTGCTCGCACCAAGCAGCAGGACGAGGGAGGTTTATGACCGGTCATCGCTTCGGATCAATCTGACCTTGGCGACATGGCTTCACTCAGTGCGGCAGCCTAATTCCATAACCAATCAACAACCCGGCGTATAGTCTGAATTCGATTCTCCGACCGTCGAGGTGACGCTGCGTTGAGTGAAGAAACGCCAGCAGCCCGCCTCAATTACACGCGGTTCACAGGTCCAAGCCCTGTCCGTTTTGCAGCACGCACGCGCGCTGATCAAGCCGGCCACACTCCGAGAGAAACTCCTCCGGCGAAACGGTGTTGAACTCGAACATATCGAAGTGATGCGGGATCGCTACGCGCGCCTTGATGTCCCAAGCCAACTGCGCGGCCTCGCGACAGTTGAGATTACCTGCCACGCGCCGCTCAGGCTTGTTGCCATTGATCGGCAGGATCGCCACATCAATTTTGAACCGCAGAAGTGAAGGTATCAGTTCATCGTGCAACAACGTGTCCCCGCTGTGGTAGATCGTCCGGCCTCCGACCTGCGCCACGTAACCGAGAAATCGGCAGCGTCCTAGTTCGTCGCGTTCGACGATGTTGTGCGCCGCGGCGATGCCGTGGAACGTTACGCCCGCCACGCGCACGCTCTCGCCGGCGTCAACTTCGACGAGTGAATCTTCAACCTTGCCGAGACGTTCCAAGACGAATGCCCGATTGGCTCGTGGGATGAGGAGTTTCGCCTGCGGATTCGCAGCCAGCAGCGGTTGGAGCGTTTCGGCGTCGAGGTGGTCCGTGTGGGTATGCGAACTGGTGATAACATCAATGCCTTGCAAACACTCGGGGGCAATGACCTGCTCGGTGATGCGCGTGTGCGGTTTGTCCGTCGCGGCGTACTTTCTCGTCAACGAATCTGAAAGATAGGGATCGAACAACACCGTCGCCTCTTTCTTATAGACCAGAAAGCCACTCTGACCGAGCCACCAGAGGCGGGCGCGTCCTTCGCCTCGGGCTCGAGCGATATCCGCGAGCAAGGCATCGTTCTTCTGAAACGCCGGCTTCATGTCACGTGACGATGCCCAGTTCCTTGCGGACCAACCCCACGCCCTCGACCATATTTGCGAGTTTCTGTTTCGCGGCCCAACGCGCGGTTTGACTCAACCCGCAATCCGGCGCGAACACCAATTGCTCCGCCGGCGCGTGCCTGAGACACAGCCGCACACGGTCGGCGATGTCGCGGGGCGATTCCACGTAATAACTCTTCACGTCCACAATGCCGACGGCCGCATCCATGCGTTGCGCGATTTGGGTGATCAGTTCGATCTCGGCGAATTCGCGACTCGCCATTTCGACGTGCATCTCGTCGCACTTGAAATCAAGGAAGGCCGGAAACATCGGCGCGAGCCGCCGCAAGCCCACGGCGCGGGCTTTGAAGTTGCCAAAGCACAGGTGCGTGCAAACGCGCGTCTTGCCGGCAACGGGTTCGACCGTGCGGTTGAAAATATCCACGAATCGCCGCGCGTCCTCGCGGTAGGCGTAACAACTCATCGAAGGTTCATCCACGCTGATCTCGGGACAGCCGGCGGCGACAAGGTCCGTCAATTCCTTTCGAACAATAGGCAGTAGCGCCTCGGTCAACGCCCAGCGATCGGCATATTGTTTGTTCGGCAGCAAACGCCCGCTCATCGTGTACGGTCCGGGCACACTGGCTTTGAGCGTGACGTTCGCAGTCCGGTTCATGGCGTCGAACAGTCGTTGCAGGCGTTTGAATTCTTCAACCACGCCGAGGCCGCGCGGCGCCCGCAGTTCGCCCGTGACCTGATGTTTGCCACGTTGATCGTGCGCAGGCGGTCCAAACCGGCGCGGCGAGGAGGATTCCAGTTCGATCCCTTCCAGATAACCATAGAAGGACAAATTGAAATCAAGCCGCGTCTGTTCGCCGTCGGTGACGACGTCCAGGCCCGCTGCCAGTTGATCGTGCAAGGCCGTGATGACGGCGTCGTCCTGCACCTCGGCGCGATCCGCTGTGCCGAACTGATCGAGATGTTGCGTGGCAAATTCCAGCCAGCCCGGAAACGGATAGCTGCCAATGACGGAGGTGCGAAGTGGACAGGTTTTCATAGCATGTCGAAGTGGGATTTACGTTCCGGATTCGGCATAGAGCCGCGCGATGCGATGCGCGTGTTCGTCGTACGCAGATTCAAAAATCTCGACAGCGCGCTTGGCGCCCACAACGGCCGCAGCGCTCAATACTTTGGGCGGCTGTCCCGCGGTCGTAAGCCGGGCGGCGACTTCCGCCTTGATGGCGTTGATGAGCAAACATCCGCCAATGGTGGAACCAGGCGAAACAGGCGTATCCAGTCCGGGAATCTGCACCATCGCATCGCCCACGGGTGCTCCCGTGTCCAGAACGAGATCGGCGAAGTCCTGTAGCTTCTTGCCTTCGGGGTGTTTTGCGGGGCTGGCCTCGGAATGGCTGCGGCTGATGATGACAACGACTCTGACTCCGCGTTGCTTGAAGCCCGCCGCCATCTCCACGGGCACGAGATTGCAGCCGCTGGAGGAAATCACGAGCGCGGAATCCGCCGGGCGCACCGCGAAATTCCGCAAGATGCGTTCGGCAAGGCCCGAGACGTTTTCCAGGAACATCGCCTGCCGCTGTCCGTTTGCGCCGACCACGAGGTTGTGAAAAGAGAGCGACAGTTCCACGATGGGATTGAAACCGGGAAACGAGCCGTAGCGCGGCCACATCTCCTCGACCATGATCCGCGAGTGGCCTGAGCCGAACACATGCACCATTCGTCCGGCAAGAATGGTGGCCGCGAACCAATCCGCGGCTTGTTGAATCGCGGTTTCCTGGGCGGCCACAGCATCAAAGATCCTTCGGCAATGCAATAAATAGTCCTGGGTGGGTTGGCTCATGTTTTTTTCGTTCGACTTTTCATGGGCGAGATTGGTGTCGGAGTGCAGCGTTGCAACAGCACGCCCGCGAGCCGGCGCACTTTGCCGGGTGTCACCGGTTTGCCGGATTCGGCGCTGGCCAGTGCGGCAAACGCCAGTTCCAGCGTGGCAAGATTGTTTCGCGCGCTGTGCTCTGGTTCGCGCTTTTCCTCGATGGCGCGCAGCAATTCGCCCATCGTGCCCTGAAATCCGTTGGTGAACCACGTGCCCTCCAGCTTCGGCGAGCCTGTGCCGCGCGCAGTGGTAAAGGTAACGCACTGGTCGTTGAAATTTACACCCCGGCTAATTGCCGTGCCCTGGCTGCCGCACAGCATGGTGCGATCGCACTGATCGAAACGGTTTGCGGCATTGAAGACCCAGCGTACCTGGGCATCGCCATAGTCGGCAATCACGGCCGCAAGCGCCGGCGGCGCGAACGGCTGGCCGGCACTGGCGGTGAGCGTAGCGTAAACGGATTTCGCCCGTCGTCCGCCCAGGAACACCGTGGCAATGTCGAACCAATGCACGGCGAAATCATACAGCACCAGATGCCGCAAGGTGTTGAACGGGGTGCTGGCAATCCAGGAGTGATCCCAGGCCAGCGTGAAATCAACCGTTGCGAGTTCGCCCAGCGTGCCTCGGCGCACAAGTTGGCGCAGATAACTCCAGTGCGGCGCCCAACGGCCATTCTGATTGACGGCCAGCCGGACGCCTTGCCGCTCGGCCAGGTCGGCCAGTCGGTTGCCCATCTCGAGATCGAGCACGAAAGGTTTCTGGCTTAACACATGTTTGCGCGCTTTTAGCACGGCTTGCATCAACGGAACGCGCGCCGCAGGATGCGTCGTCACGTCCACGACTTCAATCTCATCGCGCCGCAGCACCTCGCGATAATCGGTCGTGATGGCCGCGGCAGGAAAAAACTCACGCGCCCGTTGCTGTGCGCGAGCGCGGTCAACGTCGCACAACATCACGACGTCCAATCCCATCTGCCGGTAGTTGCGCAGATGGACCGCGGAGACGCCCCCACAACCGATCAGCGCAATCTTGGGCCGGTAGCGGCGCGGGCGCGGCGGTTGATACGGCAGCACGGGCGCGGCGACTAACTTCGTCGTGCAAACTTTGCTGAAGCCGTAAGATTTCTTCTTCATCGCGCGGTTAGGGATTTTCAGTGGCCGCCAGTTTGGCGGCATAGGCCGCACCGGTTGCGCCCGCGTTGCTGCCGAGTGCGGCTTTCACCAACCGCACTCGCGCGCCGCCCGGACGCCACTCGTATTCGTCCAGCGACCCCGCCAGCGGCTCAAGCAGCGCTGCGTCAGCGTTCGCCATGCCGCCACCGATGACGACCAATTCCGGATCGAGCACGTTGATGAATCCCGCGAGGCCCGCCGCCAAGTCACGCACGGACCGAAGCCAGATTCTCTCCGCGTCCGGCAAACCCTGGCGATATGCCGCAACGAGTTCGCGTGTGGAGGTGTACTTGCCCTGACTGCGCAGTGCCAGGGAACATTCGCCCACGGCATCCTCCAGGCTGCCCGGCGTGTTGACAATATCACGCGGGCCGTCAGGATTTAGCGAGACATGGCCCAAATGTCCGGCGCGGCCCAAATGCCCGCGCAAAATATGGCCATCCACCATCGCCGCGCCGCCTACCCCCGTACCGAGGGTAAGCAACACCACATTGTTCGCGCCGCGCGCCGCGCCCAACCACACCTCCGCCAGCAACGCCGCCTGCGCATCGTTCAACACCGGCACCGGCTCTGGCGCTTCCAACCACTCCTGCCACACCAACCCTTCAAGTCCGGCAAGGCGATTCGGCAAGTGCGCAATGGATCGTCCGTCCTGCGCGGGCAATCCCGGCGCTGCCACGCCGATTCTCGCGGGGCTTGGGCAGCGCGCGAGAACATTGTGAACCACGCTCCGCGCCTGCTCCCGCCAGGCCGGCGTGCCGTCATCGGCAGTTGGCGCGCTCGTCTCCGCCAGCAATTCCCCCAAGGCGGTGAAAGCGCACGCCTTGAGATTGGTGCCGCCAACATCGAGACCGATGAATGATTGAACTTCACTCATGGCTCAATCGCTTGTCTCCGATGCGAACTGTCCTTCGCTGACACACCAGCCGCCGTCCACGGCAAGCACCTGGCCGGTCGTGAAACGCGAGGCGTCGCTCATGAAATAAACCGCCGCCGCATCCAGATCCTCCGCTCGGCCTATACGCCCGCCGTCGAGCGGTTGTTTGGTTTTGATGAAGCTCAGGACTTTCTCGTCGCGTGCGGCGCGTTGCGCCATGGGCGTTTCCACCAATCCGGGCGCGAGCACGTTGCAGCGGATGTTCTGCGGCGCATAGCCGGCCGCGATGGATTTGGTAAAACCGATGATTGCGGATTTAGCAGCGGCGTAAGCGTGCGTGGAAAAGTGATGCGGTGAAGGCGACCAACCCAGCACGCTGCCGAGGTTGAGAATTGTGCCACTGCTGCCGTGCGCGAGAAACTGCCGCACGGCGGCGCGGTTGGAATAGACCAGCGAAGTCAGATTCAAATCCATGGTGGACCGCCAGCCTTCATCCGTCAGTTCGTGCAACGGCCCGTCGCCGAATTTCCGACCGCTGCCGCCCGCGACGTGATAAAGCCCGTGAAAACCGCCAAAATGGTTCACCGCCGCATTGATGGCGAGAACCGCCGTCTGCGGGTCAACAGCGTCCGCTGTCATGGCGAAAGCCGATGCGCCGAGCCGCTGCTGCGCCGCACTCACGCTGTCCGCATTACGTCCCAAGACAACCACGCGCGCGCCGTGCTCAACGAAGGCACGCGCGGCAGACAGCCCCAGACCCGTGGTGCCGCCCACAATGACCAGAGATTTCCCGCTGAGATCGAAACGTGCCATGCGGGAGAAACCGTGTTGCGGGCGCGCTGTGATGGCAAGCGAAAAGGTGATTGCAGATTGGCAATCAACGCAGTTTGGTCCGCCAGCGTTCGGTTTCCCGTCGCGAGGGCATTGCTTCCTGCGCGCCGGCTTTAAGTGTGGCAAGTCCACCGGCCACGTTGGCCAGCGCCACAGCCTCGGCAAGTGAACACCCTTCTGCCATACGGGCGGTCAAGGTGCCGGCGAAGGCATCCCCTGCCCCCACGGTGTCCACCGGACGAACGCACAAGGTGGAAACACTGAAAAATGTTTCTGCCGTCAGGCATAGGGTTGACTCCGCCCCACGGGTGATGAGCAGTTGCGTAATGCCTCGCTCGGCAAGCCGACCGCGCCAGGCGGCCGGCTTGCGCAGTGAATCATTTGGGCTGTGACCGAAGATCTGGCGGGCCTCGATTTCGTTCACCACCACGGCATGAAGCGCCACGCGCCCCCACGGAAAGTCGGCGCGCAACGGAGAAGGATTGAACACCACAGGTACTCGGGCAGCATTGGCTATCCGCATGGCGGCCAGCACGGCGGGCAGCGGCACTTCCAACTGCACAAGCAGGGCCTTCGCGCTGCGAATCGCGGCACTGTGCGCTCGAACCATGGCGGAGGTAAGGCGGGCGTTGGCCCCGGCGACGACGACAATAGAGTTCTGTCCACGGCCATCAACCGCGATCAAGGCCGTGCCCGTGGTTTGATCCGGAATCCGATGAACGGCTCGAACATTGATCCCTTCACCGCGGGCAAGCTGTCTCCGATAAGCGTCGCCCCCGGCGTCCCGGCCAAGACAGCCAATCATCGCCACGCTCGCCCCTTGACGCGCCGCGGCCACGGCTTGATTCGCGCCCTTGCCGCCAAAACGTCGCAGCAACGCAGTCCCCGCAACCGTTTCCCCGGCAGCCGGCAAACGCTCGACCCGCGCAATCAGGTCGAGATTGAGCGAACCCACCACAACGACGCGCGGCGCGGAAGCTGGGAGAGTTTTTTGATGCTTCATCGGGCCGGAAGATTTGGCGGCTGACTGGTGAGTTGAACCAGGGCTTCCCGCGTGCGGGCGATCTGATCGGCGTTCAATTTCAGAAAGCGGTCCCGCCCGTCCTTCTTCGGGGAGAATCGCGTAAAGCCATCGTCGAGCACTTCCACCGCGCCGCGCGTGGACAGGTTGAAATAGCCGCGGTCGGGATGCACCGCATAGAGCACGCTGGTCAAATCCCAGGTGGGCCGATCATGCGGCGGCGGTTCGTATAAGTAATAGGCCTCCGCCAGCAGATGATGCCGCACGTAACCGTAGTCCCGCTCAATGCTCACCGCGGGATACGCCAGCGCGATGCCGATTTCAAATCCGCTCCAGACGATGGGCGTGGGCCAGTCGCGCGCGACCTTTTGCGCAGCGGGAATGTCGCGCACGACGTTGAATTCGAGCATGTGGTTGTTGTCATGAATTGTCTGAAACGAACCGGCCATCACGGACAGTAACTTCACTTTTTGTTTCACCAAATCGCGCCCGTTGAGCGGCGACACATCGTCAGCCGGCGTGTCGAGCAAAGCGGCGAAGTTGGAGAAGAAGCCGACCTGGATCAGCACCACGCTCGCATCCGGTTGCGCGGCGAGAATCTTGCGCAACAAGGCCGGCGCGGCCGGGGCATCGCTGCTGCGGTTGAGATCGCGTGGGTAACGCAACTTGCCCTCGTCCTTCACTTCGGCCAAGGGCAGGAATTTTCCCGGATCGCGCTCCGGCTTGCCTCTAATGCAGCCGATCGGCACATCGGGCCGGCCATAGAAGGTATTGACGGCGTCCACAAACGGCCCGGCCAGTTCATCATTCTTTGTGATCGTCACCGCCAGCAAGTCGCAGGCGCCGCGCGACTGCAAGGCGTGCAACATCCCCAAGGCGAGCGCATCGTCCACATCGTTGCCGATATCTGTGTCGAAGATGACCTTGACCGGTGGAGCAGGAGGCGGAGCACCTGCGGGGCGCGCGCTAAACGGAGTGGATAAACACAGCAGCAGACCGACCAGGAGGATTTGTGGTTTCATTGTAGTTCAAGGTTGATGGTTTTGATTCGAGTTCACGGTTCTTCCAAGCAATCGTGCCCACAGGGGAAAGGAGTTTCCCGCCGCGCGTTGCCGCCAGGCATCCGCCACCACCGCGACGATGATGACCAATCCGGTGACCAGGCGCTTCACGGGTTCTGACGCGCCAACCTGAGCGAGTCCCGCTTCCAAGGTGGCAATAATCAGGACGCCGAAGAACGTCTTGATGACTGAGCCGCGCCCGCCCATCAGGCTCGTACCGCCAATCACCGCCGCCGCAATGGCGGACAATTCCAACCCCACGCCCGCGTTGGGATCGGACGCGCCAAGCCGGGCGACATTGCAGAGCGCCCCCAAACCAACCAGCGCCCCGGCGAGTGCGTACACCGTAAATTTCACGGGCCGCGGGTCAATGCCAGCCAGTCGCGCAGCCTGTTCATTCGCGCCAACCGCAACCATCCGGCGGCCCAGGACAAGACAGTTCAACAAGACTTGCGCCGCCACGACCACGACGAGCGCGAGGACGAAGGCATACGAAAGACCCAGACCAGAAATGGGTCTGGCCAAGCCCTCGACCGCCGCGCCGAGATACTTGGTTTGCGAATTCGTCGTGAGATAAGCCAGGCCGCGCGCGATTTCCAGCATCCCGAGGGTGACGATGAACGGCGGCACCCGGGCGCCGACAATTATCAACCCGTTCACCGCGCCGGCCGCGAAACCTGCCAACACCGCGAGCGCCACGCAGGCGAAGAACGGCCACTGCCAATCCGTCAGCGCCACGCCCAGCACCGCACCTGCCAGCGCCAGCACCGAACCGACCGACAAATCAATGCCGCCAATGATCAATACCAGCGTCATCCCCGTGGCCACCAGCGTAAGGGTCGGGATGCGATTGGCCAGGGCGCCGAAGGTTGCCGGCGTGAGAAACCGACTGCTCATCGCGCCGAACAACAGCATCAAACCGGCAAGGATGATCGCCAGCGCCACGTAGTCCCGAATCCAGGAGAGTTTGCGCATGAATGGTCCTTCAGCCCCAAATCGAGTTACCCCAGCTCATTCAAAACTGGCCCAAGTGATTTCAGCGCACGAACCGCACATCAATTCAACCCTTCGTTTGAACAGCGTCAACGGGCAGACACTCATCCCGGTTGCTCAACGAGTCACCAAGTCCACTGCCGTCGTTTGATCGGCAGGTGCGGCGTCTCCCGCCAGAATCTTGAGCGCCGCCTCGATGCCAAACACCGCGAGTTTGTCGGCATGCTGGTCAGCAGTGGCGACCACCCGTCCATCAGCAAGCATGGGCTTTACGGCGGCAAGGTTGTCGAAGCCGGCCACGAGCACTTTACCTGTGCGGCCCGCCGCCTGCACCGCAGCCACGGCGCCCAACGCCATGCTGTCATTGCCACAGAGAATCGCCTTCAAGTCGGGGTGCTCACTCAGCATGGCCGCAGCCACATTGTTGGCTCTGTCCATTTCCCAATAACCACTCTGCACGCTGACGATGTTCATTCCCGCCGCCTTCATCGCATCCTCAAAACCCGCGCGCCGCTGCTGTCCGTTGAACGCTGTCGGCACGCCTTCGATGATGGCGACCTTGTCGCCCGCCGTGAGTTTTCGGGCAACAACCTCACCAACGAGACGGGCGCCCGCGCGATTGTCCGGGCCAACGAACGGCACGGTCAGGCCGGCTTCCTTGAGCGCCTCGGCATCCAGTTTGTTATCAATGTTCACGACCAGCACACCGGCCGCTTTGGCGCGTTTGAGCGCCGGCACCAGCGCCTTCGAGTCAGCCGGGGCAATGACAATCGCCTGGACCTGTTGGGCGACCATCTGCTCCACGAGGCCGACTTGCTCGGCCAGGTCGGTTTCGTTCTTGATGCCGTTAACGATGAGGTCGTAGTCGCCGGCATGCGCCGCCTGATGCTGCTTCGCGCCCTCGGCCATCGTCAGGAAGAATTCATTGGCCAGCGATTTCATGATCAGGGCCACGCGCGGTTTGCCGGAAGTCTCGCCGGATTCCTTACGATGACAGGCCGGGAGACCCACCGCCAAAGTCAGAATGATTGCGGATAACGTGGCAGATCGAAGTGGTAAGAAAGGATGCATGAGTTTCATACGTCGCACGGAATTAGATAGCAAACCCGGTCAGGTAGGAACACTAAAACTTCCACAGCAAGTTAGCCTCAGCATCAGTGGCAAGGCACAAGCCATGAGTATGCCTGGCTGCCGGATGAATACTCATCACCGATTCAACGCGAAGGCACAGGGAATCCATTTACTCAGAGTCAGCATCGGCGAATCGCGCAAGCACGTGCCCGGAGCAATGGAATTCCGCTTGCCATTACCTTCCCCGGTGACTGAGATGACGGCATGACATTACGTACGCCACACCGTTCATTCAGCCGCCCCCTTGCCGCCCTCCTTCTCTTCCTCTCCCCTGCCCTGTTTGCCCAGGCAGCATCGTCCACCAATTACCAAATCAACGTCGGCACTGATCGTCCGGAAGCCATTTACGAGCAAAACGAGACGGTTGGGTTTAATCTCACCGTGACGCTCAATGGACAATTCCTCACGAATGCCGAAGTCCAATGGACGATGACCAAGGACGGCGTGCCGCCGGTTCGCACTGGCACAATCTTCCTGACCAGTGGTCACGGTACGGTGACCGGCACGTTGGCCGAACCCGGTTTTCTGCAATTCCGGGCGACTTTTCATCCTCCAGCCAGCCGAGCGCCCACGGCGGTCGCGGGTGCCGGCATTGATCCACTAAAGATTAAACCCAGCCTGCCGGTGCCGGATGATTTTGATGAGTTTTGGTCCGCGCAGAAAAAGAAACTTGCCGCCGTCCGCGTCAATCCGCGGCTCACGTCCGTTAAGTCACCTCACGCCGAAGTGGAGTGCTTTGATCTTAAGGCGGACAGCCACGGGTCGCCGGTTTCCGGCTACTTTGCGAGGCCGGCGGAAGCCAAACCCAAGAGCCTGCCGATCATTCTCACCGTCCACGGCGCGGGCGTGCGCAGCTCCAGTCTCGACGGACCAGCCAACTGGGCAAAACAGGGTTTTCTGGCGCTGGACATCAATGCGCATGGTATCCCCAACGGCCAGCCGCAAAGCTATTACAGCGAGCTCGCAAACGGCGCGCTTAAAGATTATCGGTCAGCGGGCCGCGAGTCGCGCGAGACGGTTTATTTCCTGGGCATGTTTCTGCGCGTGCTGCGGGCGATTGATTTCCTGACTGAGCAACCTGAGTGGGACGGACGCACGGTCATTGTTTACGGCAGCAGCCAGGGCGGTGCTCAGGCAATCGTGGCGGCCGGACTGGATGAACGCGTGACGTTCTTTGCGGCCGGCGTGCCGGCAATGTGCGATCACACCGGCACGGTGGCCGGCCGGGTGAATGGGTGGCCGAAATTAGTACCCAGCGGCCTGGATGGCACGCCGAATCCGCAGGTGCTTCAGGTCGCGCGCTATTACGACATGGTCAACTTTGCCACGCGGGCGAAGGCGGCGGGAATCGTGACCGTCGGTTTCATTGACGCCACTTGTCCACCCAGCACGGTTTACGCAGCCTACAATGCGTTGCCCGGAATGAAGGAGATGTTCAACGACCCGACGGCGACGCACACGATTTCCGCCCACGCCGGCGCGGCCATGCGGCAAGCCATTCTCCGGCACGCCGGAAAGTAACGCCAACACCCAGGCTTCGCAGACCAGCGCGGCGGCGCGAGTGCGGTGGGATTGTTGTTGTCGGGGATTTGCGGCCGACGGGCGTGGTGTCTGGTGGATTCCAGCAGAACGGGTGTCGGCTTTGATCTATGCCTTGAGAATTCGACTCGCGGCCTGCTTGACCGCGTCGGCCAGTTCCCGCGGCTTCACGACCACGGCGTCGCCGCCCCAACTCAACACCCAGCGTTCGATCTCAACGAGGCTGGAAAGTTGGAAGCGCAGTTCCACACCGCCGCCTTTGAGTTCGCGTAATTCCTGGGACTCGTGCCATTTCTTTTCGCGGATGTAGTCGGCCACACGCGGGTTGAAGCGCAGGACCACTTTGAATTCACCTTCGCCGGAGTGGACCCCGAAGCTGTCGCGCAGGCGTTTTTCCAGGGAAAACTTTTGCGGAACAGGAAACGTTTTACCAGTCGCTTTGACCGACTGCACGCGCGCGGGGACAAAGGTTCGAATGTCCTTACGGGCGTGATCCCAGGCGAAAAGAAACCATTCGCCGTTAATGTTGGCGAGGTGATAAGGATCAACCAGACGGACCTCGCCCTGCTGGCTGCCCGCTTTGCGGTAAACGAGTTCGAGCTGACGACGATGCGCCGTGCCCTTGGCCAGGGCGTCGAAGATGGCGAGGTTCAGAATTGGCTCGGCGCGGGTGCGGAAGGAGATGGTTTGCTCGATGTCCGCGAGATTGAGCGAGATGGTGTCCGGCAGCGATTGCTCGATCTTGCGAATGGCGCTGAGGAGCGGTTTCTCGAATTGCGTGCCGCGATACTGCTCCAAGGCCTTCTCGGCAATGACCAGCGCGACGAGTTCGCCTTCAGTGATGTGCAGCGTGGGGAACGCGGTGACTTCCGCAGTGTAATGATAACCGAAATTTTGGGGCGAATACTCGATCGGCAATTCGAGCCGGTCGCGCATGAATTCAATGTCGCGATGAATGGATTTGGTGCTGACCTCCAGTTCCGCGGCCAGCCGGGTGGCGTTGGGAAACTTACCGGATTGGACGGCCTGATGGATGCGCAACATGCGCTCCAGCGGCGGCCGGGACAGCGGCGAGTGTGGCGGCAGCTTTGCCTTGCGGTTCATGTGCCTGAGCAATAACCGAATCGTGCAGGATCGGCAACCCGTCAATGCCGTTCCCCTTCCCCACGCCAGCGCGCAGAAACACCACCCGGCGGAACCCTTGCTCGGCCAGCAAGGATTTCCACTCGCGCACCACCGGGCCTTGGGGATTGGTATTGTGCGTATAACCCACCAACACCACCGCCAGATCACGAACGAAGGCCCTGCGCTTCATTTCGCCCGCAATGTCCTCGCGCTTCAGCAGCGGAAGAAAACCTTCCTGACGCGAATCAGGTTTGATCAAGTAAATCGCGTCCCACTGGTAGAAGTGCAGGATCACATCGGCAGCCTTTTCCTCGCGAAACAACGGCGGAGCATCCGCACGATACGACGACGGGGTACTGCAAGAAACCATCAGCCCGGCGACGCAGAGCAGGGCGGCCCAATAAAAGAATGAAGGTCTTGTCATACGGCTTTCGATCCAGGGAATCGGCATCCTCAGACCGTCAATCAAGCGACTTGCGTGCCGCCGGTCGAATCATATCAGGACAAGGCGAAGGAAGAACCGGGGCGAAAGCCAAGGGGTGAATTCGCGCGAGAAACGTGCATTCTACCAAGCGCGCCAACTGCCCGGGGAGGCACACCCGCCGAGGCTTAAGTTTCCGGGCGCGATTGGGAGCGCCAAAGACCGGCGCGACTGTCTTGAATTGCTACATCAGCTTGGACAACAACTCGTCATTGGTCTTGTGCTTCTTGAGCGCTGCGACGAGCGTTTCCATGGCTTCGACGGGATTCAGATCCACCATCATGCGGCGGAGCTTGCGGACAGCTTCAATCTGATTCTTTGGGAAAAGTTTTTCCTCCTTGCGCGTACCGCTTTTGGGAATGTCAATGGCCGGGTACAGGCGGCGGTCAGAGAGTTTACGGTCGAGAATCAACTCCATGTTGCCCGTGCCTTTGAACTCCTGGAAAATGAGTTCATCCATGCGCGATCCGGTATCCACCAACGCCGTGGCCAGGATGGTGAGCGAGCCGCCATCCTCGATCTTGCGGGCGGAGGCAAACATCTTGCGGGGTATTTCCAGCGCCCGGGCGTCCACGCCGCCCGTCATGGTGCGACCGCTGCCGCCATGAACACTGTTGTAGGCCCGCGCAATCCGCGTTAGAGAATCCATCAGCACAAACACATCCTTGCCGGACTCCACCATACGGCGGCAACGCTCCACCATAAAGCGGGAGAGTCGCACGTGCGTTTCGATGTCCTGATCGTTTGAGGAGGCGACGACCTCGGCCTTCACGGAGCGTTGGAAGTCGGTGACCTCTTCCGGGCGCTCGTCAATCAGCAGCACGAGAACATGCACCTCCGGGTGGTTGGCGGTGATGGCGTTGGCAATTTGTTTCAGCACCATCGTCTTGCCCGTGCGCGGCGCGGCAACAATCAAACCGCGTGTGCCTTTGCCGATCGGCGTGACCATGTCAATTACGCGGGTTTCGATGAGATCGGGACTGGTTTCCAGCCTGAATTTTTCGATCGGGTCAATGCTCGTCAGGTTCTCGAAGCGCACGGCCTTCGTGTAAGCCTCAAACGGCATGTCGTTGACCTTGTCCACGGCCTTGAGTTGGGGACTCGTGCCCCGGTGCGGCGGCTGGGTGGGACCGGCCACATGGCTGCCTTCCCGCAGAAAATTCCGCTTGATGGTGTCCGGCGTGACAAAGATGTCCGTTGGTTTCGGGTGAAAATGGTTTACGGACGTGCGTAGAAAACCGAAGCCCTTGTCAGAGATTTCCAGGAACCCCGCACCGTAGTCGGTGGCGGTGTTATTTGTGTTGCTCATAAGCTGTATTGTGTGCTCGAAGGCCGGAATAATTCCCCGAAAGCCTTTATTGAACGATGAATTATGGGAAGCTGCCGCGCCGGAAACTTGAACCACCCCATCCGCACGCAACCATCACACCTTCGATTCGCCATCTAAATAGGCGTAATCCGGCCCAAGCGCAACTCATTTTTTGTCATAAGCCAGTCATTTCGCACCCGCCCGATGCCCGGCGAAAATCAACCCAAACAGTTGTGCATGGCGTTGAGGCAGCCCAGTCGGACTCATCCACCCACTGCTGCGCGGGCCTCCGCCGCCAGCGGCGTGCTGAGATACCGTTCTCCCGTCGAACACGCCACGGTCACGATCAGTTTGCCTTGGTTCTCCGGGCGCTTCGCAACTTCTATCGCTGCGCAGACGTTCGCACCCGTGGAAATACCCGCCAGAATGCCCTCTTCCTTGGCCAGTCTCCGCGCCATGGCGAACGCATCATCATTGGTCACTTGCAGGCACTCGGTTATCTGTGCCTGGCCCTGCTCGTCTTTTAGGTGCAGGTTCTTGGGAATGAATCCCGCCCCGGTCCCTTGAATCTTATGCGGGCCGGGCTTGAGCGGCTGTCCCGCGAGCGTTTGCGAGATGACGGGGGAATCTTTGGGCTCCACCGCGATGGCTTGGAAGGAAGCTTTGCGGGACTTGATGACCTCGTAACATCCGGTGATCGTGCCGCCGGTACCAACTGCCGCCACCAGGATGTCCACCTTGCCGTCGGTATCCTGCCAGATTTCCTCGGCCGTGGTCTGGCGATGAACCTCCGGGTTGGCTTCGTTTTCGAACTGCTGCGGAATCCAAGCGTTGGGCGTTTCCCGGGCCAGTTGTTCGGCTTTGGCGATCGCGCCCTTCATGCCTTCCGTACCGGGCGTCAACACCAGCTTCGCCCCCAGCATGGCCAGCAACGTGCGGCGTTCCAACGACATCGTTTCCGGCATGGTCAGAATCAATTGATACCCTTTGGCCGCCGCTACAAAAGCCAGCGCGATACCGGTGTTGCCGCTGGTCGGCTCAATGATCACCGTTTCCGGTTTGAGCACACCACGACGTTCGGCGTCTTCGATCATGGACTGACCGATGCGGTCCTTCACGCTGCCCAGGGGATTGAAGAATTCACACTTCAGCAGCACAGTCGCCGGGAGTCCCGCCGTCACGCGGTTCAAACGCACCAGCGGCGTGCGGCCAATGGTTTCCACGATGTTGTTGTAAATGCGTCCCATAAAATGAAAACAACTCAGAGTTCTTGCTTTGCTGGAAACCGATATTGGCCAAATCGAAATCTAGGGCAAGCACTTTTCATCGCGCAATTGCAGGCGGGCTGACGACCCCACTTGAAAAGCAAATGCCGGATTCTCGGAGCCGGCTTGTTGCCGCCATGCGCCTTGGATCTGTCCGCAGAATTCCCGGAGGGTAATGAGGTTAAATCTGGTCCGAGAGCGGCGTCACCTCAAGCTGACCGTTCGCGTCACTGGCGCAGAACGTTTGCATGACCGTGCTCAGGTCGCTGAGATACTGATCCAGCTTGTCGGCATTGCCCGTAAGATTGAACTCCAGGAATCCGGCCACGCACGGGATGAACGCCACGCGCGAGGCGCACGCCAGCGAACCCAAGTTCCACCGAAAATCGAACGCCGGCCCGCTCTGGTTCGCGGCACTGGCTGAGAACTCCTCCTTGATCTGGGCGCCAGGATGACGGCTCAAGACCAATTGCCGGACGGAGGCTGAGTCCAAACCGGTCAGGCCGGGTGGCAGACTCCGGTTGACGCGGATCGTCAGGTGGGCGTAACCATCGGCGGTGGTGAGCACCACGCGCTCGGGGTTGGAGAGATCAACCCGCAAGCCAGCGGGCACAAGAAAAGCAAACTTCGTAGCGCCCGCGGTCAGGTATGCCCGCCGGGCGGGGGCAATGCCCGTCCCATGTTCCTGACGAATCTCGACTTCGAGCTTCGCCATTGTGCTGTTCGTAGCGGTCCCTTCCTCCACCCCGTGGGATGGGAAGGCGAAACCGCACACCACGAATTGAGTGGCGCAAAGCAGGAGAAATCTATGGACCAGCATAAGTGACAGTGTTCGGCGGCGGGTTGGCCCATTTGGAGCGCAGAATCACTCCGATCATGGGCGTGCCGGGGGGTTGTTTGGAGGCCACGGTGAAATTCTGGTCGAAATTAAAATTACGCGTGGGCGCGTTGTAGTAGATGCCGGGATTCTTGAACTGGTTGGTCGCGCGGACACTATTGAACAGGTTCACCATTGAGGTGTTCAGCGTGAGGGTTTTGCTGCCATTGCCCCAATCCTCCAATAAGCGCGGCAGATTCATCACTCCGCCGCTGAAGGTGGTGTCGGTGGCGCCGGTGGAAAACACGACCCCCGTAATCAGGGCGGCGTTGATGGTCGTATTCGCGGCGTCCCAACTTGACGAACTGGTGCTGTAGGTGGTGCCGCTCTGGCTGTCATTCCAATTGTCGGAGAGGACGGTGAACGCGTCGGAGACCAGCGACGCCGGATAGGTCTTGGAGGTGTTCGTGCTGCCCAGGTTCACGGGCGTGCCGTTGAGGCTGACATTGTAATGGCCCCAGACATACAGGGGGTTCGGGGTGGCCAGCGTAAACCCTGTGTTGCCGTTGGCCGGAAGCATAGCGCCGTTCATGACCCGAACCGACGGGAGCACACTGCTGCTGGCGGTACGATTGTCGGCCACATAAAGAATGTTCGGCCAGGAGCCGGACCCCGGGGGAAACTTGGACTGAACGTACGAATTGGTGGTGGTCCACTGGCCGTACTTGCCGATGTCAATCTCGGTGACTCTCACCGTCTTGTTCTCCCGTTTATCGGTAAAACTCTTGGTCAACGTCAGGAAGGGAAGATTGGTGCTCAACGCCGCCACATTGGTGGTCGAGGTAATGACAATCGGTGAAGCGTCGGAAGGAGAATTCTTGATGATGGCGCTAACCGTGTTGTTGCTAACCAGCAAGACCACCCCGGCTTTATTGTAATAGCGCTCGCGCCCCAGGGGCGAATCAACACTCTCACCCGCGGGCGGCAGGTTGACAATTTCCCGCACGGCCGCCGGGGTATTGTTGGTGCCAATGGGCAGGGAGAGCACCGGGACATTGGTGCGGTAAGTCGGGCTGCCGTTGTAATTGATCGAGCCGCTGTACTGCGAGGCGGTCTTGCTGAACCAGGGCTTCTTCTGAATGGTCCCGGTGGTCGTGACGGTGCCGTCAAACGCCAGCGACCAGGCGGAACCCACGTAGATGTCGGCATTGGCGTGGGTGCGTCCCCGCACTGTGAGCGGGGCGGCCCAGGTGAATTCCAGCAGGCTGTTGTAGAAGATGGCAAATTGAAACACGGGAATGGAGGCGGTTTCCACGTCCTGCTGCACCGCCGCCGCAATATCAAACCGGGCCTCTGCGTCGCGGGCGTTGGAAACCACGCGGTACACCGTGCGCCAGCCATAGAGGCCGTAGAACTGCGATTGGAGCGGCGTGTAGGTCCTGTTGGAAATCGTCTGGACGTAGGTGCGGTTCAGGTTGCCTTGGGCATCGGAGAACTCGAAGCTTCCCCAGTAGGGGTTCTCGCTCTCAGTGGGCACGCTATTCCGGTAGAGGGCCAGGTTGCCGCTCAGAGAGGCGTCACCACCCAGCATGTAATCATGCCGCATGCGCGCGATGACTTTCTCGGTGGCGGCTTCAGCCGCGTTCAGCGTTGAAACGTACTGGTTGTTGCGTTGATTAAGCAGCGCCATGTTCGTGGTGCGGCGCATCGTCCCGGACAGGGCAATGACGCCGACGGTCGCAATGATCAGCACCATGATCAGGGCATAACCCCGGGTCGGGCGGCGGTGAGGAGGAATTGTGGTTTTCATGCTCCGTCGGGACAGTGGGGGGTGATCTTGAATTCCAGCTTGTAGTAGTCGTAATAGTGGCCCGGTCCCACCTGGGTCAACGGGTATTGGTACTCATAAAACTCGAGGATCACCCGCACCACATACTTGTAGGACAGGTCCGTCTTCAAATTGCCGAGGTAATCCTCCGCCCGGAAGAACATGCTGTTGGTCAGGTTTCGCGCGATGACTTGCTCGCCACCCACGCTGGTCGTGCGGCGCAACTCATTGTAATTCGTATCAAAGTAATATCGAATCCACTGGTTGGTGTCCGTACTGAGGCTGATCTGGACGGCCGTGCCCTGTTGAGGCGTGCCATTGAGAACGGGCGCGAAGCTGCTTTCCGTCCCATGCCCCACCCGCCAAAGTTTGGCCGCGCGAATCTCGCCCGTCAGCCGATCAAAGGCCCGGCGCGATTGATCGCTTGAACCCAGCTTGCTTTGCACCAACTGATCCTGCCGCAGGCCGAAGATGTGCAGCGTGATCAAGCCGCTCACGGCCAGGCCGAACAGGCCCATCGTGACCATCATTTCAACGAGGGTCAGCGCCTGCTGCCCGCGGGCGACCAGGGAGTTTGGCAACGGAAGTTTCATCGGTCGGGCGCAAAATAGTTGGCGATGGTATTGGTGAAGAGTTCGCCGCGGAACGGCCACACGGTGCGCACCTGCACCATCTGCACACTGACCGGCGGATTACTCGAAGTGAAGATCGTCGTCACTGACACGTAATTGGTGGCGAGAATCGCGTTGGTTCCCGAAATCGGCAGGTCCAAGGTTGCCCAAGTCATCGCGGGGAGGTTTGTGATTTCGTTGACGGCGGGAGTATCCATGACGTCCCACTTGGCCGAGCGCGCCTGCTCCAACTGTTGGATGGCCAGTGCATGGGCGGCCAGGGAATACCCCGACCATTCCGCACGGCGCGCGGACAGCACATAGCCACTGAGCACGCCACCGAAGATCATCCCCATGATGGCAATGGCCATGACCACTTCCGCCAGGGTGAAACCGCTGGCCTGCCCGGCCTGCGTGATGGGTGTGCGCATCCCGAATGACTGCTTGAAATGCATAGCTCCTTGACAACGTGCGACTAATCAACTTCTGCGTTGGCAGAAATACTCCAACAATACCGTCTTAGCATAACGGCTGCCACACACGTCAACCGGTTATGCCCAGTGTAAAAGTGATGAAAAACAAAGCGAACCGAGATAACGGATGGGAAAGACTCCTGATTCACAAAAGGCTGAGTGGATGAAAAACCACCAAGCGGTAAGGCAGTGAGGCTACAACGCGGGACAGTTCCATTTGATGCCTGCCCGCTTCAACAGCCCGGCGAAGAACATGACCGAAGTGTAGCCGCCAACGTTAGGAGGGGGAGTTTGCGCAGAAAATCTCACGCCTCATCCGACTCTTTACCTCGACGGCCGGGTGAGTTGTTAAATCGCAGTTGAGCGCGGCGTTTACGCCGCGCCCCGAAGACAGCAAGAATGTCGTTCCGGTTCTGGCTGCGTACTCAACGCACTTCCGCCCACTTGGTGGGAATGTAGCCACGGCCCAGACCAACCCGGCGCAGGTTTTCGTCGTAGTGGAATTGGAACTTGCCGTTCATCTGGACAGACTTGGTGACGCTCGACCCGACAAAGTCATACTCGTTATTGCCGCCGCCACCGAGGTGGAAGTGTGCCTGCGGGGCATAAACAACCCCAGTGTATGCGGCGTTTCCAGCAAACTTGATCGAGGTGCAACTCGGCAATCCAAACAGGGTCAGGGCTGCCGCATTCTGATTGTAATTGTTGATCGCGCCGTTGCCCGTGGTGCTGAAGGAACCGCCCATATAAAGCCTGAGCGTCGAGCCACCGAGGCTACCCGCCGCCAGATCAATCCGGTTGCCCCCGGAAAAGCTGGCCGAACCGGTCACATAAAGGCGTACGTTGGCATTTGGTCCCACATAGATATTCCCGCCGAGCGAAGAGACCCGATAGTTGCCATCGGTTAGAAAGGCGTAATTGTACATTAATCCCCCAATTAACTGGTTTTGCGTGTGCAACGGAGGGGACACCCACGTCGTGGCGCCGGCGGGCAGTTCCACATCCGGGAAGAGGACGTTCATGTCATCCGCCGAATGGCCAGGCTTGATTCCTTTCTTACCCGATTCCACCCAGGCCCGGTCCCCGACGGAGCCATTCGGGCCGATGGCGATGGTGCCTTTGGGACCGGTCTTGACGATGCCCTTGATCTTGGCGTTGCCGATGTCGAGCGTATCTTTGACCACGTCATTGGATACGACATCACCACCAGCCTTGGTTTTGCTGAGATTGGACGGATAAAGGCCGTTATCGCTGTGATTGGGGTCGGCGGAATCAAAGCTGTCGGTCGTGATGTTATTCCCGTTGAGATCAATGCTGCGCTCGGCGGCCATGGCCACGTTGAACAACGGATCAAGCTTGGTGCGAACTTCCAACTGGCGGCTGACGGTCGTACTAGTGGGTTGAACCGTCCCATTGACGGTGGCCAGGAAACCCACCGGCGCGGACGCATAGGCGTTATTCCAGTGGACTCTCCCCGCGGCATAGATGGTGGGCGCGTTGTTGGCGTTGGTGATGTAGGCATCGTAGTAATTGCTGCCGATGTACCGGCGGACGTAATAGACATTGCCGCCGATGGCGGTCCAGTTGTCGGCGGACAACGAAGCACTATTGGTCCAGGTTGGCAGCGAATCAAAGTTGCCACTGTACTTGTTGATCATGGCCAGCGCGTCCTCGACCCCCGCCTCGGAAAGCGCGATGGCGCTGTTCCAGATTTGCGAGCGCACCACGGAGGTGTTCTGGCTCTGAGTCATGACCATGTAGCTCGCCAGAGTAGCTCCGATGATGAAGGCGATGACCAGACTGGCGGCCAGCACGCTGCCTTGTTGTCGGCGGGTGGAATAATTGAGCGTTTTCATAATCATAGTTCCTTGGTTGCGAAGTTAATTGCGGATGACGATTTTGGCAGTTTGCACACTCTCCGTATTGACCTTCTCGCCGAGAATTTTTCGCGAGCACTTCCAACTCACGTCAATGAGCTTGGCCGTGGATACGTCCGACTGCACCGGATACCAGGTCCAGTTGTTGGAGGGGTTGCGTTGGTAAACGTTAAAGTGGAGAAAGTCGCATTGTTCAAGCAACACGGTGGTGCTGGTTGCGGTTTTGCGGGTGAACTGGCTGGTCGAAGGACTGTAGGAATATGTCAGCGTGCTGTTGTCGTTGGCCAGGAGCGTGATCTGGTGGGAACTATAGGCCGTCACCGCCCGGGCCTGGCGCACGTCCCGGCTCAACACGTCGAGCGCGGTGCGGCTGGCGTCGTCCAGGTCGGCGTAATTGCCCATCGCCAGAAAGCTGCGCGCCGTAAAGATGGTCACCGAGCCGACCCCGGCCATGACGAGGGCGGCGATGGACATGGCGATCATCGTCTCGAGCAAGCTCATGCCGGCGCGGCGTCCACGATGGGAAGCCGGGGCGGGATTGAAACTGATCTTCATGGCTGGGCCGCAGGCTTAATTGCTGTACACGTAGTTTTGAACACCGTTGCGCGCGGCGTAGGTCGTCATGCTGCGGCGGCGGACAATCTGGGACTCCCCACCGTTGCTGTTGGTCCAGAACAGCGTAACCGTAATGGCGCGCATGTCGCTGGCGTAACTTGCCGTGGGATTCAGGTTGGCCGGGGACACCGTCATCGTGCCGCCGTACACAATGCCCTTGGACTGGTCGTTGGTCGCAAACGGGTAGTAGTAAGTGGTGAAGTTGGTGGGAATCATGTTGCTGTAACACAATTGATTCCAGTTGTAGAGCCGGATGCCCTCCATGCGCTCGAGCATGATTTGCGTGGCGCGGAGATTCTCCCGGGAAAGTTTGGTGACGGCAAAGGCGGATGACATGCCCAGATAGAGGGAAACCATCATGATGGCCAGCAAGGCAACCGCGACCAGCACTTCGGCAAGCGCAAAGGCCTTGCGGGCCCGCATAGGCTGTTGGCTGATTGCCGATTCGATGTTCATGTAATAATTGATTGTCGCATGGCGTCCGCGAAATGGGAACTGGACACGGATTCCTTTGAGGCTCTTGCAGGCAGGATTCTTGCCATCCGGTTTGTTGTTGCAGTTGGCTTGGCTCCAGCAAATAGCGAGACCAAAAACTGGACATAGTGTCTCATATTACACGCCTCTGGCCTCCACGAGGCCACATTATTCAGGCGATGCAATCATCGTGCCGGCCTTTCAGTCACCTTCCCCGCCAACGGGCTTCCACCAGTTAACCATACCGAAACTCCCTGATGGGCCGACCCTCCGGCGGCAATGCATGCCCGTGGTTGATTTTGCGGATCTTCCGCCCTGCGGAAATTCGCTTGGGCCCGGATTGGGGCATCTGGGAGACGAGGCTGGCGATTGGCTACGACTTGTTGGGGGAAGACACGTCGGCATCCGAAAGTTTGACCGATGGGAGGCCAACTCGGGGCTGGCACAAGCGTAAAACGATAAGTCCCTGCCCGGCCTTGCGGCCAAGCAGGGACAAATCGGGGGATGGGAGTTCGCCACGCTCTCTTTCCCGTGCCGACATTAGGCGCGCACCTCGCGGTGGCTGCCGGCTTCCCGACGCTATTCTCCACGGCAAGCGGAGTCTTCGGCCTCGTAGCAGGGCCGTCCAGCGTCTTGCGACACTGAATTTTGAGTGAGGCTTTTCAGCTCGCTTGGGCTGATGGTTGCGCCACCGGCCTGCGAACCAGGTCAAGACACGACTGTAACTGCGGTTCCGCGTCTTGACCGCTTGACACTGGTCGGCCACCGCTTTTGACGGTGCGTTGGCCAGCGCCACGGGTCTCGCCTCTTAACTCTCAGGTTGCCTTTCGCTTACAGGCCAGCGGTGTCGTTTGTAACATCGCCGGCAGTCGGAAGGTTTTCACAGGACCTGCCGCGTCCTCGTGACCTTCCCGGTGCGCCCGCTCCTGTTGTCCACCTTTCGGTGGTTTTCTCTGGGCGGATTCAAACGGTTTATTGATTCCGCCGGAGTCGTTCGCCCCGTGCTGATCCACAGTAGCAACCGGATACCCTCTGGGTAACTGCGATTCACTCAAGCCCGAAACCAGCCTCAGCTACTTGATTCGGCTCGGAACGGTTTCTTATCGCTCCTTGCCACCAAGTTCCTGCTTCGCGTTACTGACCGCGCGCGAACGCGGTCAGAGGAACTGGTGAATCCTGCCTCCGCTCCCGAACCTCACGATCCGGCTTAAGAGGGGCCAAGCCAACCAGCCTGACTCAGCCTTTCCCCAGTTGCCTGGGATTATCCTTGAGACGACCTGCAACTTTCTCTCGTCTGTCACTGTCCATCTCAGTTCTTTCAATGAACTGTAATCATCTTACCGCACTTCCCGGTTCCGACAATGAATTCTTGTCCACAACTTGTTGACCGAAATCGCGGGCGGCCTGGTCGCCGTAAACCTCATTTCAATCAATAAATACAGCCACTTCGCGCCACATCGAAAAACGTTATTCACCACCCCATCCGCGATGAAAAACGGACAGTGAACAAGTTGAGACCTCCAATTGAATGAACTTCTGCACCGGCACCCGCGCCACCGGCTGCTGCCGAGCCTCAAACTGTTCGCGGGGATCTGAAATTCGTGTCGTTCAACAAAAGAGCCGCCCTCGCGGGCGGCTTTGTGCAGTCGCAAAATGTGTGTCGGGGACACGCTACGCAGCAGCCGGAACGACCTTGGTCTTGGCCTTGGTCCTGGCTTTGGCAGCTTGGTTCTTGCGTTTCAGATAGCTTAACCGGCGCTTCTTTTTTTCGCTCTTGTTGTACTGTTTTCCCATAAGAATCTTTACATCGGTTCAGTGTTCCGATTGTGTGGGCAGCACTATGGTAATTCGCGCGTCCCGATTCAACACCTATTTATGTTGCCTCACGCTGCTCGCCGTGGGGGTTGGCTGCCAAAGCGCCGAGAGCCAGCGCAAGAAGCAGACTGCGGTTTTGCGCATCCACATCGAAACCCACGCCAATCAGGTCAACTTCAGCGAAAGCGTGACCGTACTCCGCAGCAGCCCCATGGTTCTGACCGTCACCAAAGCGCCCTTCGTCTCGGAAAACGAGCTCGCCAAGGCCCAGATCATTGAAGATGCGAAGGGGTTCGCGCTGCGCCTTGAATTTGGCCGCAGCGGCACGTGGTTGCTGGAACAGTACTCCTCCTCGAATCCCGGCAAGCGCCTCGCCATTTATGCCGAATTTGGCGAGAAACCCGCCACCGGCCGCTGGCTGGCTGCACCGGTCATTTCCCGGCGTATCGCCGATGGCGTGCTTATGTTCACTCCAGACGCAGACCGCGTGGAACTTGAACAACTTGAACTCGGCCTGAATAACGTGGCCAAGAAAAACCAACCTTAACCGTGAAGCAGAGAATGACGGGATTAGTGCTGTCTGGCTTCCGAATTCCATGTCTGGTCGTGGCCACGTTCCTCAGCGTGGGATTACCGCTTGCGGCCCAACCTTTCCGCCTGCCCACCGCCAACCGGGCCCTCTTTGAACCAGGTGGCGAGGAGCGATTTTTTGTCGGAACCGTTGGTCGGACTTGGACCAGTGGCAGCTTTGGTTGCGTGCGCAGCGAGGGCTGGCAACTCCACGAGGGACTCGACATCCGCAGCCTTCAACGCGACAAACGCGGCGAGCCCACCGATCCCATCCTGGCCACTGCCGATGGCACGGTGGTTTACGCCAACCGTAAACCCTCATTGTCGAATTACGGCACCTACCTTGTGCTCCTGCATCTGGTGGAGGGGCTGCAAATCTACTCACTCTACGCCCACTTGAGTGAGATCCGACCCGACCTTGCGCCAGGCAAATCCGTTAAAGCGGGCGAAGCCATTGCCGTCATGGGCCGCACGGCCAATACCCGCCAGGGCATCTCGAAAGACCGCGCGCATGTCCACTTCGAATTGAACCTGCTCATCAATGATCGGTTTCCAAGCTGGTACAAAATGCGAAATCCCGACCAGCGCAATGATCACGGCGCGTGGAATGGCCAGAACCTGCTGGGCCTCGATCCACAACAGATCCTGCAGGAACAACAGCGTCGCGGTCCTAAATTCAGTCTGCTGAACCACCTTCGGAATCAGACCGAACTTTGCCGGGTATTGGTGAGGGCCACGGATTTTCCCTGGCTCAAACGTTATCCCGCGTTGATTCGTCCCAATCCCACGGCGCAGGCGGAGGGCGTGGCCGGTTATGAAATCGCCTTGAACTTTAACGCCCTGCCCTTCGAGTTGATTCCCCGCGCCGCATCGGAAATCAAGAGCGGCTCCAAGTTTCAGGTGCTTTCCGTCAACGAAGCCGAGCAGAAGCGCAACCCTTGCCGGCGCCTCGTGACCAAACGCGGCACTCGCTGGGAACTCACTCCGCAAGGCCAAAACGCTCTGGAATTGCTGACCTACTGACCCGGCTCCAACCTGCCGGCGCCACGGTGAATGGGACTTTTCATCAAGTGCCAGCAACCATCAGGGAAAAATGCGGGCTTGATACATCGCGGGTCAGTTGCTGAACCCCGCCTTTGTTTTTTCAGAGTCCCTCGCCGTGCGAAAAAACCGTGACGCGCGCACGGGGCTGACCATCAGATGTTTCGCACGTAAACGTCATTGGTGTGAGGCCTGCCTTGAGCACTGGCCACACGCCGTATGGCTTGACCTTGCCAAGCGCTTCACCTTTGGGACCGTAAACCACGCAGTCATCCGGCCCATTCGCTTCGATCCAGCTTCCCGGAGTGAGTTCAATCGGAAACTCGATCCCCTGCTCTTCCGCCGTGAACTTTGGATTCTTAACAACCACTGAGCTTAAAGGGATGGCTGCAATCGGCCCTACGGAAACCTTGATCTCCCGCCCCGGCTCAATGTTTTGCAGCCAGAAACTGATGGTTTCAACGGCGCTGAAGTTAATCGTTTCACGATAAACGTTGTAGTGGCTCTTCCCGTCATTCCAAACGTAATCGCTCCAACGCGCGGACTCGGTTTCGACAAGATTCACGCGCCGGCAAACGTTCGACTCGATGTTGAAATAACGGTCGGCAATCGCGCCGAAGGCAAGATGCTTCGGACTTTCCAAGCGGATTGCAGCCATGGCGCCGCCCGTCTCGCTCCGAATGGTGACGCTCAGACCCTGGTGATCTTTCAAGTTGATGGGAGGATCGAATCGTTTTTCGATACGCGCCCACGCGGCCTTCTGCGGGACGCTTCCAGAATTGGTGACCGTGATCAAACAGCCGGAGGGTTGATTCTCTAACCACGGCAAATACTCCACCGTCACCCCTGCGGCACTGGCGCGCTCGCAGGAATCAATCTCTGACTGTGTAAACCCCATCAAGGGTATCCGTTGCTTGTAGTTGGTGTAATCTGCCGCCATCAATGCCTCCACGCGAAACCGCGCCGGTTGTTCATCAAACACGTTCGTAGCCTGCCATGTCAACGTCCACGGTTCGCTCATCGAAACGGTTTGCGACTGCGAATGACTTCGGCGAAATCGCAACTTGCCCTCAGCATCCTTGAACAACGTGAATTCCTTCCCCGGTTCACGGAGTTTGGCCTTGGTGGTTTCGTCGAATGCATTCGTGTGGCGCAGTTCCTCACACATGCGCAGGATGTCCACCGCGCGCTGGAACAACGGCGTCTTGCGCAGCGCCTCACGGTTCACTCCCGCCGTCAGTGACACGCCGGCATCCCAGCCGATTAGTTTAGCACCGAGGTACTCCATCACGTCCGGGTAGCTCGGCTCGATTTGCGGCGGATTGAACGCTTGAAAATTCCACCAACCCAAATGCAGCGGCAGCAGCAGGCCGCCGTTGACTTCCCCGGCGTGCAGATCAATAAAGCGCTTGTGCCCGCGCTGCGGATAATCCCACGCCTGCCAGCGCGTGCGGTATTGCCAAAAGTGATGCCACATGGCACTCATCTCCATGCCCACGGGTTTCTTAACCCGCTTCTGGATTTCCACCACGAACTTGTTTGCCCAATACCAGCATTCATCCGCGCCGCGCAAAATCGAACTGCCATCAATCGCATCCAGATAAATGCCGTCAAAGCCGCAGCGGTTCACCACCTCGGCGTGATTGGCCGCAATCTCCTCGAATAGGGACGACTCCACGTCCGGCACAAACAAACCGAAACACTCCTTCAGATGCCGCGCCTTCGCACCGGATTCATGCGCGGTCGCCCGCGTACCAAGTGCGCCGCGCTTCACGCCGGTGAATTTCCACGGCGCTTCCTTGCTGAATCCACCAAACGTCACCAGTTCATCATCAAGGTGCAGCACCACGCTGTTGTGCTCGAAGAATCCCGTGATGGTGCTCAGGCCGGCGGTGGGTTCGTTCACGAATATCTCCGTGGCGTCCGCTGCGAGCGGCTCGGCGAGCGTAAAGGAGCGGAACGCGTCGAGCCGCGGATCGGGCACGGGCGTCACATATTTCGACTGCTTGTCTATGAAGAACGCGTAGGTGTGAAAGATCGAGCCGATGCCGGCTTCGTGCAACCGACCGACGATCCGCCGCCAAGCCTCCCAGCCCTCCGGCCATTTGTCGCGATTCAATTCCATGTCGCCAAAGCGGAAAAACGCGCCGCCGCCGTGATTGTCAATTTGCGTGAACCCGAGGTTGCGCGTCATCTCGATCCACTCATCCAGATTGGTCTCGGTGAGCGACCCGAAGTTGAACAGATACGAGCCGTGGTTGAACGGAATCTCACGCGCCCACGGCCCGGCGACCTTGCACACCGGCAGTTCACTGGCGGTGGTCAGAGATTCCTGAAGCACCGGCAGCATCCTGGCCATGGGCGCGGCGACAATGGCCACCTTGGCGCCGGCCACGCCAAACTTCCTTTCACCCGTGGCGCGAAGGTCGCGCTGCAAGGCGGGCAACGCATCCACCCGCGTGACGAGATTGAGCGCCAGCGCGCTCGCGCCGAACGGTTCAGCCGGCGAACCTTTCAACACCAGCGGCACATTGAGAAAGGTCAGCGAATCAAACTCCCCGCCACTGACCGACTCGACGCTGAGAACGACGCACGAAGGGTGTGTTGTCACTTGGAGCACCGCCGTGATGCCCGTGTCACCAAAGCGCAATGTAAGCCGGCCATCGGCCAGCGTTGCCGCCGTGGCACTGTGAGGTTTGCCTTGCACCCGGACCAGTGCGCAGGGCGAGGGCTCATCGGTGCGGAGATAATCCTTCCCCGTCGTGCGATCCACGAACGCCACGTTCCAACCGTTTGTCCCGATGGTGTAACGGAAATGAGGAGTCTCGAAGACAATCGGATTCGCCGTTGCGCCGAAGGCCATCGCGACCCAAGTGAATACTATGAGGCCGGGGATTCCTGCCAGGCAGCGCGTGGTTCGCATGGCGGGAGAATGCAGACGTGATCCAAGCGCCGTCAAGCTATGCGATGGCCAGGCAAATGCCCAGTTGCGCCCCCTCCAATTCCGCTGCTCAACCCGCCGGCCTAATCCTCCCGGCTGGAAGACTCAATCGGACCCCATCACGCGCCAAGCATTCGCGAGTAGAATGTAGCTGCACTTCATGAGTGCTGTTTTAAGCAGTCAAGGATTCAATTCAATTTGGGGCAATGTCGCGCGCGCCTCGACCTTGCATCTTTGCGGCTTCCTGCCACGATCCGACCATGAGGCTGCGCTTGCTCTTTCTGGGTTTCATTTCATCGCTTTGGGTCGTACCGCTGGCTTGGGCCGGCGTCGTGCGCATTGATTCAGCACCAGTCGGGGAGGAATTGTCCAAGGACTACACCGTACGCGTCGAAGGCCAGGAAATTCCCGTTTATGTCGCGAAGGTTGCCCCGGCCGAGCCGGCGCTGCGTTGGAAGGCGATGGATGATAAAACCAATTCCGCCAATTACTTCCAAACCGCTGCCTTCGCTTATTTCGACATGCAAGGCACGGTGACCGTCACCGTCACCGGCCCGGAGGTAATCCAATCCGCCAAAGTGCTGCCTTCATCGCTCAAGCTCACACCCGTCATCGAGGGCAAGAGCCTTCGGCTCACGCTCACCGAACCCAAGCCTGTGACCATCGAGATCAACGGCAACTGGGTCGGCGCGTTGCACCTCTTCGCGAATCCGCCGGAAACCAATGCGCCCAAGCCCGGCGATCCGAACGTGCTCTACTTCGGTCCCGGCATTCACGAAGTCAGCCACGTCGTAGTGACGAATGATCAGACCGTGTATGTCGCCGCCGGCGCCGTCGTGCGCGGCGTGATCCGACCGGAGGAAAAGTATTCCATCAGCAGCTACAGCGGCCTGCGCACTTATGCGCCGACCTTTCTGCTCCAGGGAACCAACATCACCTTCCGCGGGCGCGGTATTGTGGATGGCAGCCGCTGCACGACGCACGCGCGCAATATGATTTCCGTGCAGGGCCGTGACATCCATATGGAAGGCGTGATCCTGCGGGACGCCAGCACCTGGACCATTCCCATCCGGCGCTCGGACCACGTCACGGTTCGGAACGTGAAATTGCTGGGCTACCGCGCGAACTCGGACGGCATTGACATCTGCAACAGCCGCGACGTGACCGTGGAACGCTGCTTCATCCGCACGCTGGACGATTTGATCGTCATCAAGACCGACCGGGGGCAAGGCGCGGCGCGGCGCATTGTGGCGCGCGATTGCATCCTGTGGAACGAAGTGGCCCATGCCCTGAGCATCGGCGCGGAATTGCGTGAGAATGTGGACGACGTGCTCTTTGCCAACTGCGACGTGATCCACGACAAAGGTCGCGAGTGGACGTTGCGCGTCTATCATTGCGACTCGGCGCGCATCAGCAACGTGCGGTTTGAAAACATTCGCATCGAGGAATCGCCCCGGCTCATCTCCCTCTGGATCGGCACGGCCTTCTGGACCCGCGACGACGCGCGCGGGCACATTAGTGATGTGAGGTTCTCGAACATCCGTGCGACCGCGCAACCGCTGCGAGTGGAACTCAGCGGGTTCGACGAAGCACACGCGGTGGAGAACGTGGTCTTTCAGAATTTCATCGTGAACGGGCAGCCGCTTTTACCGGAACAGGTTAAAACGAATGCTTTCGTCCGAGGAGTCACTTTTCGGCGTTAGAACCAATCGTGTTCAACCACGGAAGACAAGGAGGAGCACGGATTGTTTTCCAACGGAGGAACGCCATTCCGAAGTCCCGCCAGGGAGACGACCGACCACAGCCCACCGTTTCAATGGTGGGTTGCCGAAGCGATAATGACCAAGCCCCGGCGGGACGAACGAGAACGTCGCAGAATGAAACCCGCTGAAGACGGGCAGTTCACTCCCGCTGGCCAAACTTACCTGCGCGGTTCGGCCAGTTTCCATTCGCCGCCCACCCGTTTCATTTTAAGCACGGGATTTCTGGGATTGGTAAAGTCCGTCCTCATCATGGCAAGCTGCAAAAGCACTTCATCGTCGGCCAGAAACTCCCGGCCAACAATGCGGTAGCCCGGATCATTGACCAGAAAGAAAGTGCTCAGAGCCTCCGGTCACGGATCGCCGCCGCCCTGAGTCATGTTCCAGAAGTGCGATTGCAGACCGGCTTCGGGAGTGGCATGCCCCGCAAACTTCAATGATCCCATTGGGACAACAACCCGCGCCGATGCTTCCGTCGGGGATCCGGCCACGGGCGAATGGGTCAGTGAACTGCGAAGCTGGCAGTTATCCTCCAGCAAACGTTGGATGACGTTGGTTTGCTGGCGAAGTGCGCCCACCTCGTTGCGCAGCCTGAGCAGTTCAGTGAGTTTGTCCCGGGTGAGCGCCTGCCCATTGTTCTTCTGAATAGTGGCGAGCGAGAGCCGGGTGTTTTCCTCCGAGAGCAGCGCCAGGTGTTCAGCCTGAGTTCGCAACACTTGGGGCTTGGCTTGCATTCCGACTTGGGCACGATACCGAAGCAAGAGTGGTGCAGCCACGCTGGCGGCGATGATGGCAAATCGGAGCTTCATCACGGTAAACGCGCGGGCGGCGCAGCCAGTCGCGCTTTTTCCCAGGCAGCGAAATTACCGTCGCTCTCCCACTGAACGACGGTGCGCCCGTCGAGAAAAATGTAAACCCGCTCCCATCCCGCGCCCGGCCACTCGCGAGCTGCTTCTCACGGAGCGCAATGAATCGCGACTTTTCCCAGCCCTGCATCCAGGAGCGTGGCCCCCGATACACAAGCTCGTACTGGCCAACAGAAAAACTGGGGTCCGCCAAAGCTTCCGTCGGCAGATAGTTTGTCAACTGTCCGAGATTCGTCAGGTCCGAATCCCGGCTGTCGGCGAACTGGATCAACGCAGCGCTCCAATGTTTGGATTGGTTTCTTCGGTTGGCTGATAGTTGCTGAGCCTGATAAGCGCACCGCAGTCCCGGATTGGTTTGGCTATGTCCCGCCTTGACCAGCGCAGCCTGCAACTCGCGATTCTCCTCCTGCAACCTCGCCACATCGTTGGTCAGATTCCGCAGCGTGGTAACTTCGCCGCGCAACCGCTGCAGATTCTCCTTCGTGTTTGCACTCGGTCCCTGGTTTGTGCCTCGAAGCTCCGAGAGCCGGCGGTTCTCCGCCTGCAACTTGGCGATCTGATTTGCCTGATGCTCAATCATACTGTCCAGCTCCCGCAAGTTGGCCCGTGATTGCTTTTGAATAATGAGGGCTGTACCCAGGCTCGCGACGACAACCACGCCAACCATACATCGGCCAACGCGGCGAGGCCAACGAACTGGAAACCGCTTGGTTGTCGCAACTGGGCTGTTCATTTTGGCTGTGTGGGTCCAATCCAACAACTTGTCCACCGGGATGAACAAGGATTTTTTTCAACCAAGTCAGCGAAGAGCAGCAGGCGCGACAGGTGGCGGCGGTGCTGCCCGCACCCGAGACGCTGGAGAAAATCCAGCGCAATGGCTGTAACATCACCTCACCCAGCAACTCTTCGACGAGCAACGCCAAGACCGTAAAAACTGTCTCGAACTGCTCACAGCTTTGGACGCCGGCTTAGGTTGACGCGTATGTGCCATACCGGGCCTGCGTCCCGGTAGGCCGGGTTCCCCAACGCGGCGTTCTGAGCGTGAACCCTGCGGCCGGGGCCTGTTACGCTTGGTGTTTGTGGCCGCAATGTGGGCGGTGCCCTGCCCGGAGGGATTCAGAGACACCAACTTGCCGTGCGTGCGTGTGCGTGGTGGTAAAGTCTGCGGCCTGACCCACAAGCCCGCGTCCGAGACTCCTGGATGAAAATCCGTGATTCACGCGCGACTCCAATCTCCGACTGGAAGGCGTCACCAGAAAAGCTCAAGCGGACACTTCAACCGACTTCGCCTCCATTGGCGCGATTCTCCCCTGTGTTCAGCATGTCCAAACATTCATTTACAATCATCGGTTCGAAATTGTCCTCCAGCAATCAACCGCTCGGCGCAGATTTCCCCGCTACTTGACCGGTGCAAAGTGAAATAATTGCGCCCCGTGCGCCGGACAATCAAGGTAAAGCCCCTGCCCTTCCAGATCGTTGCCAAAGCGTTCGTAACTCTCTGTTCCAAGGAGATCACGCAACGACCAATTGTGCGTGGAGAGATTGGGCACTTTGAGCGAGACGTAGCACTGGCTGCGGTGCGGGGCGAGGTTGACCACCACCAGATCGAATTCCACCGGGTGCGCCGACCACTGCACCACCACGAAATTCTGGGCGGTGCCATTCCCCGGCCAGGCCTCGCGCGGCGTGAGCACCTCGCCCTGCCCGCGGCCAACTGCTGACCGGGTCAGGGCGTGCAGCATCGAACGGTACATTTGTTGCACGTCGGGTTGCGGCGCTTCTGCGGGGAGCCGGCCCAGTTGCACCGGCGACTTGATGCGCGCGCCGCTGAGTTGCCCTTCGTACAGAAAGCGCATTCCTGGCAGGCCCAGCGTGACCAGCGCCGCCGCCCGATGTTCCGCCAACGCGAGCACGCCGCCGACCCGCCGCTCGTCATGGTTTTCCAGGAAGTGCGCGCAGGCCGCCACAAAGCTTTGGGTGGCGCCCAGCAAATGCTTTTGCACGCCCGCAGGATTGCGCCAGATCAGGTCGTCATAAAGCTGCTTGTCGTAGGTGTAATCAAAGCCCAGGGATTGCATGCAACCTTCCAATCCCCAATAGACTTCGGCCAGAAAAAGAAAATCAGGCCGCACCTGGCGCACGGCGGGAATCGCCTCTTCCCAAAACTCCGTCGCGGGTCTTTCGCCGGGGCAGGGAAAGCCGGCCCAGGTCCGCGCGAACACGTCATTGAGCAGCAGCATCGCCATGTCGCAGCGCACGCCGTCGCACCGCTCGGCCACGGACAACAACAGTTCCTGCATCCGGGCGCGGGTGACAGGGCTGCGGTATTCCAGTTGAGCGACATCCGACCAGGGTGGGAAATAGGGGTCCTTGGCCAGCGCAATCCAGCGCTCGCCCTCGGGCGTTGATTGCGCAAACGTGCCTTCAACTTGCTCCGCACTTTGCACGAACAACTCCGGATGTTTGCTCAACCAGCGATGGTCTATGCCCAGATGATTGGGGACGAAATCCAGGATCAACTTCAAGCCGGCACGGTGCAGCCGGGTCCGGAATTCCCGCAGCCCCGCTTCGCCTCCCAACGTCCGCGGCACTTCGTAGTCCGCGATGGAATAAGGTGAGCCAGCCACGTCCTCGTCCTGCCAGCCCGGCAACAATTCGTCGTAAGCGCGCCGCAGATTCGGTTCGTTTACTGCCATCTCCCGGGCGCGCGGTCCCGTCGTCCATACGCCCATGAGCCAGAGGTGCGTAAAACCGAGCTTTTTCCATTCGGCAAATTCCTCCTCGGGCACCGTCGCCAGCGTAATGGGCCGGCCCAGGCGATCGGATAAATCACGCAACCAGCAGCGCGTGTTGATTTCGTACAACAAGGGTTGAAACATTGGGATTGGGAAAATAATTGATGCGGACACCGCGGGGCCGCCCTGGCCCGCACACTCCGCAGCTCGTGGTGAACTACGAGTTCAACACCTTCAACGCTTTCTTCGCATCGTGAACGCGCAAAATGAGCAAGCCCTTCTTCGCGTCCGGCAACGTCGCGCAGTAGGCGTATTCAATGTTGATCTTCGCCGCAGCCAGTTTGTGCGCGATCCGGGCCAGCGAACCGGTTCGGTTGTCGCCTTCGATCATCAGCACGTCGTCCTCGACCACCAGCGTCCCGTGTTCCTCGAAGACATGGAGCGCCTTGCGATGATCACTCACCACCAGCCGCATGACGGTGTGGTCCACGGTATCGCTGGTGGCAATGGCGTAGATGTTGATCTTGTGCTCGGCGAGCGCGTCACACACGCGCGCCATGGTGCCGGCCCGATTCTCCAGAAAGATCGCAAGCTGTTTGGTAATGTACATGGTTTGATTGCGTTGGTGGTTGGGGTGCCGTTCAACTCACTCGCGCCACCGATCCTAACACGCTCCGGCCCGCCACCGCAAAACTGAAATCATGGGCCCAAACCAGCAGACAATCTGCCCGCACTTCCCCGCAACCCTCAGTTGCCCAATCGCCCTGCCTTCGGTTACTTTGTCGTCATGGCGCTCAACGCAAAATCCCGACGCCGGCTTTTTGGCGCGCTCTGCCTGCTGGCGGCCATCGTCATGCTCGTGGCCGAATCCACCTTGCTCAAGGACCGGCTCAGCGGCATGGCGTTACTCGTTTACTGGATGGGCTGCTTCCTCCTCACGCTGCTGGCTATTTCCGCCGCCTTCCTGGATGTCCTCGTTTTGCGGCATGAAGTTCGCGAACAACAGCGCGCCCTGTTCGAAAGCACGCTCCGGAGAATTGAGGAAGAGAAAGCACGCCGGAAACCTGACAATCAAGACGGCCAGCAACCTTCACACTGAAACACTCAGCGAGTTCGCTGTGGGAATCTCGCAAAAGCCATGGCGTCAACGGAAAGTGCGCTAAGCCTCGCGAGCACACTGCTATCAAAACCGGCAGGCGTTCGCACACTGTCCCCGCCGCGCGGCTGTGCCGCTGATCAGTCACAGCCAGCCAGCAATCAGGGCCCACGACTCATGGCTGGAAGGGCGGATTGTTCACCGTGCTGCGGCTTGGCTCCGCACCCAGCCGCGTTCCAACGAGAAGTAGTTCCTGGGCAGTTTCCGAATTTGCCCAACCGGAAGCGGGAACGCATTAAGGATTGAGTCAGGTTTCAGATTTTGCTTTGCTCACCAAGGCAGCCGTTATGCAACCTGCAACCACCAACACCGCCAACCCGGAATTGGGCGCCAGCCAGCGAGCCGCGCTGATCAATTTGCTGGGCGATGAAGATCCGTCCGTTTACGACGCGGTGCGCGACCGGATTCTCACTGCCGGCGAATCGTCGCGCGAATGGTTGCGACCCTGCACCTTGAGCAGCGATCCGTTGCGACGGCGGCGGGCCTCGGAAATCATCCGGCATTTCGACCGCCAGTTGGCCGACAATCGTTTTGTGGAATTCTGCCTCAAGCACGGCGAAGATCTCGATCTGGAAAGCGGCGTTTGGCTGATGGCGCAAACTCAATACCCGGAAATCAACGTGGAAGCGTATGCGGCGTTGCTGGACAGTTTCGCCGGCGAATTGCGCCAGCGCCTTCGCCCCTATCACCGCGCCCATCCCCTGCTCACGCATTTCAATGACTACCTGTTTGGCCAGCTTGGCTTCGCCGGCAACGAGGAAGACTATTACGACCCGGACAACAGTTACTTGAACTGCGTGCTGGACCGGCGCACCGGCAACCCGATCAACCTGTGCCTCGTTTACCTGCTGCTCGCGCGGCGGCTGCGCCTGCCGATCAGCGGCATTGGGCTGCCCGGCCATTTTCTCTGCCGCTACCAGTCCGCCTCCGAGGAGCTTTTCATTGACGCCTTCAATCGCGGGAAATTGATGACCAAGGCGGACTGCGTTCACTACCTGGTCCGCGGTAATTACGATTTGCGCGAGGAATATCTCTCGCCGGTCAGGCCGCGACGCATCCTCTCCCGCATCTGCGGCAACCTGCATCATATTTACGTCCGCCTGGGACACGCCGAGGACGTCACTCGTTTCCAACGCTATCTCGTGGCACTGGCGCGTTGACCAGTCGCAAATCCTGAATCGTAAATCTCCCTAATCCGGCAACGCCCGCCATTGCCGTCGCGCAATGTACGGATCAATGCGCGCGAGCAGAAAATACGCCCACCGGCTCTTCAACCGCGCCCACATCGTCCGGGAACGCCGCCACTCCGCCGCATCAATTCGCCGGCAATGCTGAAGCGCCTCGGCAAAAACCGCGCGCGCCTCGGCGGCCATGACTGGATTCTCAAAGCGGACCATTAACTCGTAATTGATGCTCAGGCTGCGCGGATCCAGATTCGCCGAGCCGACATACACCGCGTTGTCCACGATGAACAACTTGCCATGCAGAATCTGCGGTTCGTATTCATGAATTCCGACTCCGGCTTTGAGCAGCCGCCGGTAGAGACTCAGCCCAGCCAGGTGTGAGACCGCCACATCCGACTTGCCGGCGAGCAGCAATTGCACGGATCGGCCGCGCCGAGCTGCGCGGATGATTGCCCGCCGCAACCGCAAGGTCGGCAGGAAGTAAGCAGCCATGATCTGCACGTTCCGTCCGCTGGCCAGGTCCTTCTGCAAGGCACGGCGGATGGGACTCCAACCGCGCCCCGGACCGCTTAACAACAGTTGCACCGCCGGCAAGGCAACCGTTCGTTTCAACCCAGGCCGCCGCAACCGCACGAATCGCTTGTGCTGAAAACTCGCCAGCGCGAACATCTCGTCGAACGAGGCTGCGAGTTCCGCGACCAACGAGCCTTCAAGCCGCAAGCCCAAGTCCCGCCAGCCGCGCGTGACCCCATCGCCCTCGCACTCCGGCGCGATGTTGAATCCGCCGATGAACGCGACGCGATCATCGCATACCAGCAGCTTGCGATGGTTGCGGATGCCCATTCGGTTCAATGACACCGGATTGAAGAAGCGCGCCTCGCCGCCGGCGGCCCGTAACGGCGCCCAGAAACTGTCGGGCAGGGTGAGTGACCCAAGCGCGTCCACCAGCACCCGCACGCGGACCCCCCGTTGTTGCGCACGCTCCAGCGAGTCGCGAAAGCGTACACCGATAAGCCCGCCGGTGTAGATGTAGGATTCAAGGCAGATGGATTCGCGCGCCGCGTCCATCGCGGCCAGCATGGCGGGAAACACCTCGTCGCCGGTTCGCAACCAGGTCCAGGCTTTGCCCTGTGGCGAGGACATTGGCGCAAGGCTATGCCACCAGAGTGTAATTGGCAAACGCCCAAAGCGCGGTGGTGCGGGCTGGGTTCAAATGGAATCGCTGTAGCTTCCAAACAGCGTCGTCTCCATCAGACTAATTGCTTGCCAGCTTGACGAAAGATGCGTCCGCTTCGCGCTCCGAAGTTATTGGATCCTAAATGATTGATGCGGCATAAATGCCGCGATCCAATGATCGGGCTTCCAGGTTGAGGGCGAACGAGCCGCAAGATAGCGGACGGAATGTTCGGTTTAGCCACCGGCATGTTGAATTCCGCGCTTTCCCCGGCGGTCGAATCCCGCTAAAAGAACCCGCCATGAAAGCTATTCGCCTGTTTGCCGCCGGATTACTCGCCACCGCATTCGTTCTGAACACTCATGCGCAGGAAGCCAAACCTCTTCGCGCCCTGTTGATCACCGGCGGTTGCTGTCACGATTACGCGAACCAGAAGGACATTTTAAAGAAAGGCATCGAAGCCCGCGCCAACGTCGTCGTGGACCAGCTTCATACGGCGGATTCCTCGACGAAACCGCCGCTGGCGATTTTGGGCAACCCCGATTACGCGAAAGGCTACGACGTCGTCATCCACGACGAATGTGCCGCCGACCTCAGCGATCCCTCCGTTATCAAAGGCGTGCTGGCGCCGCATCGTGCGGGCGTTCCCGGCGTGAACCTGCATTGCGCCATGCACTCCTATCGCGTCGGCAATCCGGGCGAGCGCGCGGAGGCCGGGTCGGAACGCGCCGCGTGGTTCGATTACCTCGGCCTGCAATCCAGCAGCCACGGCCCGCAACAACCCATTGCCATTCGCTTCACGGACAAGAACCATCCCATCACGCAGGGTTTCGCCGACTGGACCACCATCAACGAAGAACTTTACAACAACATCCAGGTGCTCCCGACCGCCACGCCGCTGGCCAGCGGCAAACAAACCGTCAAACGCCGCGACGGCACGACCCGGGAGAATGAAACTGTCGTCGCATGGGTAAATGATTTTGAAGGCACACGCGTGTTCAGCACCACCATCGGCCACAACAACGCCACCGTGGAAGACGCCCGTTACCTCGACCTCGTCACGCGCGGCCTGCTCTGGGCCTGCGGCAAACTGGATGAGAAAGGAAATATCAAACCAGGTTACGGGCAGAAGAATTAGTCTTGCGAGATGCCAACCTCATTTTCTGAATCTGTCACTTTTCATCCGCGTTGTCCTCGCGCGCGGGAGAGTGCGCCAGAAGAACCTGCATCGTCTCGCGCACGCCCCGGAGTTTCCATTGCCCATCCACCTTGTGAAACGTCGCGGTATGAATGAGCAAGTCCCTACCAGAAATAAATTCGCAATCCACCAGCGCCTTGTCTCGGTTCTCGTTGAACCGAGGCTCCTTGTTGCCTTCCCAGTTCCCGATCTTGATTGCCTGCGCTACCCTCTTCCCTGCGGCAACAAGGTCTTTGTCCGCTAACGCAGGCGGCTTGGATTCGATGTATTGCATCGCGTACTTTACGTAATCCGCGCGATAACTGTTCAGCTTCTCCACTTCCTGTAGGATTTCCCGGCTTCTTGACGAGGCAATCAACTTGAGGGAGTTGATCCCGCCCGCATCCACCCACAGGTCTTCGTACTCGTTGATCGCGCAATTCCGTAAGAAGGCCCATTCCTTCTCGGTTGCAGGCTCGAGCAAAGCGCACGCGACACTATACGCCCAGCGATCCTCGAATAATTCTCGCTTGGGCGGCGGCGCATGAGCAACCACCAGCCGCACGTCCTCTGGAACGCCAATGAAGGCAAGAAGCAGGCCGGCTGCGGTTCCAACTTTTGTATCTGGAAGCAACGCCCGCAACGCAGGACGAAACCTGTGCTCCTGAACAAATACCAATTCGTCCATCCTATCGCCCGAACGGTCGAAGTCACCCGCCAACAATTCCCGGAGTTCAGCGATTTGCACCGCGCCACCAAGGGTCGCGATGCGGTGCAAGTCGGCAGCGCGAAACTCGCGCTTCAACACGAACTCAGGTTGTAATCCCGTCGTGCTGTAACCACTGTAACCATCCTTGGAAACCTCAACCCAGATGTCTTCGTCCGGCGGAATGGTAGTTTCGTCGTATGTTCCCTTGACGATGCCGTTGCTATCCGCAGTCAGTTTGACCAAGCCAACTTCACGAACATCGTCTTTAGAAACAGATTCCAACCAGTGAATGTTTACAATTGCGTTGGTCACCGGACGCCCGAGACGGTCAATCACCTTGACTGCTACTTCAGCAGCGGATGTGGTCCCCGGCTGTGTGAAGAGCAAGGCGAACGCGCAAATAGAATTGAAGTTGAATCGCATCATTTTCCTTTCGACAAACGTTCCGAACTCACAAATGCTCGTCCCTGTGAGGGTGGAAATCGCAAAATGGAATTGGCATCACTCATCATGCTTGGTCTTCGCCGCCTTCTGATCAAGCCTGTCAATCAACTCGGCCAAGCCAGTTTGGTTGGTGATGCCGGCTGCCGACGACTTTTGTGCATAGGCCAGCGCCTCCGTCACATGTTGCGCACTCAGTTGCGTTTCTCCGGTTTCAGC
>JACZKP010000041.1 GCA_014860005.1 Verrucomicrobiota bacterium
CTTCCGCTACGTGAGGGCGCTGACCGACCCGCAAGTGCGGGCCTTGCTGAAGCAAGGCGTGTTGCAGTTGGGTCTCTTTGAGGACCAGCCGGCGGAAGTGACGGTGGGGAACAAACGCTATGTGCTGCGGTGCAACCCGCAGACGCAGGCGCGGGAACGGGCGCGACGGCAGGACCAATGGTCGCGGGTGCGGAAGGGGATCGAGGCGCGCAACGCGGTGGTGGCGAGACAGCCGCGGTGCGAACCGGAGAGTTCGCTGCGGGGAGCGCAAGCGCGGGTGGCCAAGTATCGGCTGGGCGGCTGGGTGAACGTGCGGTTGGAAGCACGCCAGGTGGTGTGGACCGAGGAGGCCCAGGCGCGGGAGTTGGAGGCGCAGTTGGACGGCTGTTACGTGGTGGAGAGCGACCTGCCGGTGGCGGTGGCCAGCACGCAAGCGGTGCATGACCGCTACCTGGATTTGACACGGGTGGAGCGGGACTTTCGGACGCTCAAGACGGGGCTGCTGGAAATCCGACCGGTGTTCCTGCGCAAAGCCGACCGGACGCGAGGCCACGCGGTGGTGAGTCTGTTGGCGTTAAAACTGGCGCGGGAGCTGGAACGGCGGGTGGCGTCGCTGGGGCTGACGGCGGACGACGCGGTGGAGCGGTTGAAAGGCGTGCGGTTGGTGTGCTTGGGCGACACGGAGTTGGGGCTGTGGCGGCTGGCGGACAGTTATCCAGCGGCGCAGACGGAGGTGTTGGCAGTGCTGCCCAAACTGCCGACCCCGGTGTTGGCGCTAGCCAAAGCGAACAAAAGACGCCTGCGGAACACGCGTCAAGGCCGGACCAGTCAATGAGTTGCGCCAGATCTGGACACCCCGGAAACCCGCGCCCAAATGGGGGAAAATGAGCCTGACCGCAGACGCGGAAAGAACATTCCGCTATTCCGGCGATATTCCCGGTAAGCTTTGCCAAAGACCTGTTCTGCCTCCGCTTCCTCGGTTCGAGCGAGTCGGTAATAGACCCAGCCCAATAATGGTAACATCAACAGCGTGGGCAACGTGGGCCAGTTCAAGATGATCCCCAAGAGAAAGAGGAAAAAGCCAGTGTATTGCGGGTGGCGCACGAAGCGATACAACCCACCCGTGACCATGGCGCCGCGCACGCGATGAATTTGGCGCCAGCCAGCCAGCGCCTGCAACGCGCCGGCGACAATGAGCAACTGGCCTACGAGGTCGAAAAGGATTGCGCCGGTGTCACCCCAGCCGAGTAAGAAAGCCCAGGCGTGTCCGTGAAAGTGATCCTGTGCAAATTCCGTCCGTCCGGTCAGCCACGCCGCGAGATACATGGTCAACGGCAGACCATACATTTCAGCGTAGAGCGCGATGACGAACGTTGCGCTACGCCTGCGGAACGCCACTCCGTGCGTCGCCGTGGACGGAGGATGCCGTAAAGGAACACTCCCAGGATGAGAATGTATGCCGCCACGAGCGGCCATTGATAATAATCCGGGCAACATGATTGATTTGCTGGAGAGTTAGCTCACAAGCAGGGCGTGCGCAAAAGCCGATTCAGGAAATCCCGCTCAACCGGCGGCCGCTCGGGGGGCGAGCGAATGGCGAAACGATTGCGCTTGCTCGCGGATTTGCGCCCTCTGCTTCGGATTCAGTCGCACGAGGTTTTTCAACTGCATTGTCATGCGCTGGTTTTTGGCGAGCAACTTTTCGTGTCGCAGCAGGAAGTCCCAGTAGAGCGTCGTAAACGGGCAGGCGTTTTCCCCTGTGGCCCTGGCCGGATCGAAGCGGCAGCCCGGGCAGTAATTGCTCATGCGCTGGATGTACTTGCCGGTCGCCACGTACGGTTTGCTGGCCATCAATCCGCCGTCGGCGAACTGCGACATGCCGAGCGTGTTCGGCAATTCCACCCACTCGACTGCGTCCACGTACATGGCGAGATACCACGCGTGAACCGCCTGCGGTTTCACCCCGAGCAGCAGCGGGAAAAGTCCCGTGACCATCAGCCGTTGGATGTGATGCGCGTAGCCGAATTTGAGGGTCTGGCCGATGGCTTCGCGCAGGCAGTTCATTTCCGTCTTACCCGTCCAGTAAAAATCCGGCAGCGGCTGAGTGGCTTTGAGTTCGTTTAACTCCAAGTAACCCGGCATAAAGTGCCAGTAGATGCCGCGCACGTATTCGCGCCAACCGAGGATCTGGCGAATAAAGCCCTCCACGCTCGCCAGCGGCGCGCGGCCTTCACGATACGATTGCTGGGCGGCGGCAATCACCTCCCGCGGGTCGAGCAGTTTCAAGTTCAACGCGGCGCTCAGGCGTGAGTGAAAAAGATAGGCGTCCCGGCGGGCAGGAGCAGGCGCGGCAGCGTCTTGCAGTGCGGCAGTCCTCTGCCGCTCTACGGACGACGCATCAGGCAACAGCAATTCCAAAGCGCCAGAGGGCTGGCGCAGTCCAGGACCTGGCGGAGATTCGCGGCCACCAAGTGAAGTCCACATGGCATCCTGGTATTTTCCGAAGTGCGCGAGGCGATGCCGGATAAAATCCTGCAACGCCGCTCGAGCCTGTTCCGGCGTGACCGGCCAGTCGAAGTGCGCGAGGTTGCCGGGATGCTTGGCGAACCGCTTTTCCACAAGTGCCAGAACCTTCCGTGTGATTTCGTTCGGCGGAAAACTCATCGGCTCGGTGACGTCGCGCGGCCCGCCCTGTCTGAAGCTCGCGCGATTCTCCGCGTCAAAGTTCCACGCGCCACCCTCCGGTTGCTCGCCGTCCATGAGTACACCGGTCTTGCGGCGCATTTCGCGGTAGAAGAATTCCATCCGCAATTGCTTTCGACCGTTGGCGTGCCGGGCGAACTCTTCCCGCGAACAGAGAAAATGTCGGTCGGGGCGCATCTCCAAATCCACGCCCAAGGCGTGCGCCGTGGTCTGGAGGCACTCCCGCACCCGCCATTCGCCGGGTTCAACCACGATGAGCTTCCGGGGGCGGAGCAGGCTGACGGTGGCGGTAAGTTCTCCGACGAATGTGCCGTGATTTCCGGCCTCGTCGAGTTGGCGGTAATGAACGGTGATACTGCGCTGGCGAAGTGCATTCCGAAAATGCCGCATGGCGCTTAGGAAGACAGCGATGCGAGCCTTGTGCGACCAGACGTGCGTGCTTTCCTCGGCCACCTCCCCCATCCACACGGCGTCCTGCCCAGCGTCAAATCCATCAAAGCCGGCCGAGTCGTTATCCAACTGGTCGCCGAAAACAATGACCAGATGCCGCGGCCGCGCTTGGGGATGAAAATTCACGGGGGCTATCGTGTCGCAATCACGGATTGGAGGCCATGCGCGATTGCAGGGAACTCAGCCCGCCATCCACAGCCAGCACCTGGCCGGTCACCCAACTTTGCCCCGGCGACAGAAACCATCGGATCGCGCTGGCCACTTCGTCGGGCTCACCAATGCGACCCAGCGGATGCAAGGCGGCGGAGGCTTTGAGGGTCAGCTCATTCTGGGTCAGCGAAGCGGTGAGCGGCGTGCGGGTGAGACCGGGCGCGACGCAGTTGACCCGGATGTTGTAGCGGGCGTATGTCGCCGCCGCAGAAAGGGCGAGGCCCACGACGCCGGCTTTGGCGGCGGCGATGGCTTCATGGTTGATCATGCCGCGCTGGGCGACCGCGGAGGACATCAACACAATTGAGCCGCCGCCGGTCTTCATCATGCGCGCCGTGGCGGATCGCAGGATGTAAAACGAAGTAGTCAGGTTATTGCCCAGCACCGCCGCCCACTCCCCATCGGTCGTCAGGTGCGCGGGCTTGAGCAGCAGCGACCCGGCACAATTCACCACGCCATCCACCCGCCCGTGCTTTTCGCTGACGTCAGCCAGGCAACGCTCGACGGCTGCGGAATCCGTCGCGTCCAGACTGAATGCCTCAGCGTTCAACTCGGCGGCGAAGGTATCGAGCCGACCCCGCTCGCGCGCAACGATCGATAGATGACAACCTTGCGCCGCCAACAGCCGCGCCAGCGCCGACCCGATGCCGCCGCTGGCGCCAAAGATGATGATGCTGGGAAGGCCAGGTGACTGACTCATGGGCGACTCTGGGTAGTCGCCACTTGGGCTGGAGCTCCGTTTGGGTTCGATGAGACGAGGCCGGGGATTTTGGACCTGCTCTCCGCTTCACTCCTCTCTGCGGCCAGACTTTTGGCCAAATCAGAAGCCTGCTGGAGGCCCAGAAAAACAATTCCGCTAATGACGAGCCCGAAGCCGAAAATGGGAAAGAGATAAATGACCATGGTCATTTCCTCCGATCGGGGTTGGTGGTAACGATGGCGAGCAGCGCCAAACGGACTCCAACCCAGAGGATGAGAATGCTCGGCACCCAGAGACCGACATAGACGCCGTAATCGTGGTTGACGAGGAACCAGAGCGACACGCTGGCCACGAAGCTGGCGAAGGCGGCGAACAGGAAATAATAATCTACTTTTTGAAACATAGTGAATGCTGTTGGTTGGTGAGCGATGCGATGAATTAGTGAATCAGGTGGCGGGCACACCAGATGACGGCTGCTCCAGCATCTGGCGGGAAGCTGCGCTTGAGCGATTGCGCCGAAGGGCTGCTAATCCCGTTCAATGGTGGCGGATCGAGAGTGACCGTTGGCGGTTCGTGACTGCCCAACAAGATTCAGGCTCTTTGAACGGCCGGTAAGGCGCGGAACAGTGATGACTCTCGAACGCGTGTGCCGGTTGACATGAGCAGCGGTCACAATAATTGGTTGGTTGGTGGTTAAAGATGGGTGGTCAAGGCGGAGAGCCGGAGGCTCTCCGCCTGCACCGCAGGATTCAATTTGGCAATACGACGGTGTCAATTACGTGAATGACACCGTTGCTCGCGCCCACGTCGGTCTTGACGACCTTGGCCTTGTCCACGGTAACTACACCGTCGGCCACTTTCACATCGAGCGACTGGCCGTTGACGGTCTTGGCCTTCATGGTTTTCACATCCGCCGCCATGACCTTCCCGGGCACGACGTGGTAGGTCAGGATGGCGACGAGCTTTTCCTTGTTTTCAGGCTTGAGCAGGCCCTCGACCGTGCCTGCGGGCAGCTTGGCGAAGGCGTCATCCGTGGGAGCGAAGACCGTGAACGGCCCCTTGCCTTGAAGCGTTTCCACCAAGCCTGCGGCTTTGACCGCTGCAACCAAGGTTTTGAAACTGCCCGCGCTGGAGGCAACTGCCACTATGTCACCCGGTTTGTCGGCGGCTTGGGCCATTGGCAGCGCCAAGGTTGAGCTTAAGAGGGCTGCAAGGGCGAGTATACGTGTTGTTTTCATGTTGAGTTTGTGTGTTTGCTGTTTGATTGCGTGTTTCTTCTGAACGATGTTCAGCTCAGTCAGGCTCTGGGTAGGATCACGGTGTCAATGACGTGAATGACGCCGTTCTCGGCCAAAACGTCGGTCTTGACGACCTTGGCGTTGTCCACAGTCACGCCCGTGTCAGATACCACGAGCTTTACACTCTGACCTTGAACGGTCTTGGCTTCCATCGTCTTCACATCCGCCGCCAGCACCTTGCCGGAAATGACGTGATACGTCAGGATGGCCACCAGTTTGTCGCGATTCTCCGGCTTGAGAAGGCTTTCGACGGTGCCAGCCGGCAGCTTGGCAAAGGCCGCGTCGGTGGGGGCAAAGACCGTGAACGGCCCCTTGCCTTGAAGCGTTTCCACCAGGCCCGCGGCCTTGACGGCTGCGACCAGGGTTTTGAAGTTGTCTGCCCCGGAAGCGACAGCTACCAAATCTTTGCCCGCCGTGCAGGTGGCAGCCGCGGTGTCCTTGCTGGCGCTGCATTCGCCGGCGAAGAGGTTGGGGGTGAGGGTGAAGGCAGCGGCGAGGGCTGCCACGGTCAGGATGCGATGCATTTTCATGTTTATGTTTTTTTGGTGTTTGAGTTTTTCTCGGTTCAACGGCCGACGTTCGGTCATTGAGCATGTAGAATAGTTGTCTAAGTGTTGTGCTTTGTCAAATATTTGTGTAGAAATCTTTCGGAAGCGGATAAATGCCAATATTACCGCCACTTTAACGCCATTCAAAGGATTATTTGCTTGCGCGACGTCTACTGTTGTATAACTATTGTGGAATACATGAACGAAGCTCAGTATCCCATTCAATTGGTCGCCCGGCTGACGGGGTTGAGCGCCCATGTCATCCGGATTTGGGAGCAGCGATACCGCGCCGTCGAGCCGCAGCGAACCGCCACCAAACGTCGCCTCTATTCCCAGCGCGAGATCGACCGGCTCAACCTGCTGCGGGACGTGACCCAAGCGGGCTACAGCATTGGCCAGGTCGCGCAGTTGCCCACGGAAAAGCTGGGCAAGTTGATTGCCGTATCGCCCAGCCTCCTAACTCCTGCCGTTCGCGCCTTGGCTTCAGTGCCGCCCACCGGTTCATTCCTCGACGAATGCGTGGCCGCGATCAGGGCGCTCGACGCCAACGCTTTGGACGACGCGCTCAAACGCGGAGTCATTGCGCTCGGGGCGTTTGGATTGCTGCAACGTGTCGTCGCACCCCTGGCGCAGACGCTGGGTGACTTGTGGCGCGAGGGCACCTTCACTGCAGCTCACGAACACTTTGCCAGCGCGGCGCTTCGAGTCTTTCTGGGGAACTTCGCCAAGCCGTTCGGCGCCATGGACGATGCGCCCGTCCTGGTGGTGGCCACGCCCGCCGGGCAGGTTCATGAACTCGGCGCACTGCTGGTCGGGGCAACTGCGGCGAACCTTGGCTGGCAGGTCACCTACCTCGGAGCAAGCTTGCCCGCCGCGGAGATTGCCGGCGCCGCACAACAACGGCGGGCCCGGGCCGTGGCCTTGAGCCTGGTGTATCCCGAGGATGACCCCCGGCTGGAAGGCGAGCTGACTCTGTTGCGCGAGTCCCTGCCGGCAGAGGTCAAGTTGCTCACCGGCGGGCGCGCCATGCCAGCCTACCGCGAAGCTCTGGAAAAAGTCGGCGCGCTCCCGATAGAAAACCTCGCGCAGCTAGGAATTTGTCGGACTTAGAAAACCGATTGAAGGAGTGGAAACTATTGCGGTCCCCGGTCGCTGCTAATACCGAGGGTCTGCGGCCCGCTCGCCGGGCCGCTGCTGGCATTCCCGGCCGCTCCGGTTGGCTTTTTGCC
>JACZKP010000042.1 GCA_014860005.1 Verrucomicrobiota bacterium
TCTTACGCATCGAGGAGTGATGCGCTTCCTCAGGGAGTGCGCAGACCGAAATGGGTCAGCTTCTCGCGCATGGTCTGGCGGGAGACGTTCAGCCAGCGGGCGGCCTTGGCCTGGTTGCCCTGGGCCAGTTCGATGGCGCGCGTGAAGAGTTGTCGCTCCACGGCTTCGATGACGGCGGCGTGCGCGTCGGCTAGCGTTCCCTGGCGGGCAGCGTCCAGAAATTCGTCCACGAATACCGTCAGGGTCTGGTGTATCGCCGTGACCGTTCTGGCGCTTTTCAGCATCACCTTCTTGAGGGTGTCCACGCTGATGGGAAAATCGCGGGAAAGCAGCAGCGCCTGCCGGATCACGTTGGCAAGCTGCCGCACGTTGCCCGGCCACGGCTGTTGTTGAAGCCAGGCGGTGGCCTCGGGATGAATCGCGGCGGAGTTCAACTCCAGTTCCCGGGCGAAGCGCCGTAGAAAATATCTCACGAGGTCGGGAATGTCCTCCAGCCGGTCGCGCAACGGCGGCAGATGGATGACAAAGGAACTGAGCCGGTAGAACAAGTCTTCGCGAAATTGTTTCTCGCCGATCGCGTGTTCCAGATCCCGATGCGTGGCGGCTATGATGCGTGCGTCCACCGAAATGGCTTCCTTGCCACCGACCCGTTGGATGCATTTCTCCTGAAGCACCCGGAGCAGTTTGGCCTGCGTGAAGGTGCTCAGGTCGCCAATTTCATCAAGCAGCAATGTGCCGCCGTCCGCCTGTTCGAAGCGCCCGATGCGCCGGCTTTCCGCGCCGGTGAACGCGCCGCGTTCGTGACCGAACAATTCGCTCTCCAGCAGGTTCTCGGGAATCGCCGCGCAATTGACGGCGATGAAGGGTTTGTCCGCGCGGGCGCTGTGCTGGTAAATGGCGCGCGCCACCAGTTCCTTGCCGGTGCCGGTTTCGCCGCGAATGAGCACAGCCACTGATTTCCCGGCCACGCGGCCAATCTCCTTGCAGACTTCCTGCATCACGCGGCTGTTGCCCACGATGGCTTCGCCGGTTGAGGCCGCGTCGCCCAGGTCCACCGGTTCGGTCATCAGCCGCGCGCGGGCCACGGCTTTGCCGGTGACTTCGAGCAGGTCCTCCATTTCAAACGGCTTGATCAGGTATTCAAACGCACCGCGCTTGGTGGCCTCGATGACCGTTTCCGTCGTCCCAAACGCGGTCATCAACACGAGCGGCAGCCGGGGTTTGGCGGTGTGCAACCGGCGCACCAGTTCCAAACCATCAATACCGGGCAGCCGCAAATCCGTGATAACCACGTCAAACGGCTCCGCTTGCGCCCGGGCAAAACCTTCGTCGCCGCGATGCGACACCGTGACGGCGTAACCTTCCGAGGTGAGCATTTTCTCCAGCGACACGGCGGCGCGCGTGTCGTCTTCGATCAACAGAATTCTTGCGGAACTGGCAATCATGCTTTTCAACAAGGGTCAGGATGGCATTGAAAAAGGTATTGCGTCCAGCATGAGCATCGAGCCGGCGACGGACTGGCCTTCGCAAATGAAGACCATCGTGCCTTTGCCTTTTCCTTCTTTTTGTCGAAATGATTCTTGCAGTCCTTCAACTGCGGAATGCGCAACATGATCGCCTTGGCGCGTTCCCGTAGGTTCAGAATCTCTGTCAGCTACCGCAAATTCTCTAACGTACAGCCTTTCTGCTGGCTTTGATGCCAAAGCTGTTCGTAGAAATTCTCAAATGACTTGTTCTGAAGCCATTGTTTGAGTGGCGCACTCCGAACATAGGCGGCCAACACCGGTTCTTGTTGTTCCTTGTCAAAGCCAACCAAGCCGAATGCCTTCTTTACAACTGGTGAGGGATCATCTGTGTTGAGTTCCGCACGCGAACAGCCCTTTTTGGCGGAAAGATGATCGGGCGCTTTCGCGAGCCAGCACTCTGCGTTGCGGTCGCAAACTCCAAAGATCACACGATGGCGAAATTCTGTAGGACATTTGGCCTCATCCGCGCGTAACACATCACGCCAGTTCTCAAGGTTTGAGTCCCGCAGAAAGATAATTAGGTCAGCGCCTTTCTGGGTAAGTATTTTGCATTCCTTGGGAATCTGGCTGCGCGGAAGTTGACCCCGGAAGCGGCCTTCCACCAGTTCGGCCTCTGGACACCACCGATCTCGAAGTCCATGGAGAATGGCCCGGTCTCCACTCCCCTCGACGCAGAACGCGATCTTCATGTGAGCATGTCGTGGAAATGAAGTTCGCCGAGGGTCATGTCATCGAGGAGTTGCTTGAGCTTGACTGGGTCTGGACGAGTCAAAACAGATGAAGGCGTCCCAGCCTTTATGACGTGAACGCCCTCAAGGCACTTGTCAAATAGGTCCATGAAGTAGGGATTGTGGGTTGTAAAAATAAACTGTCCGAGTTTGCCATCTGGCTCGATGCGCTGGAGAAGCGGTTTTAGATGACCAACGAAAAGGCCGTTCTCCGGTTCTTCGATGATCGTCAAAGGAGCAAAGCCCTCGGTCTCGGCGATTTGAGCAGCCGTCAGGATGACGTACGCAATCGCCAGAAAGCGGAGCGTGCCGTCTGACATGCTTCGAGTGCTGAAACGATGAGCCTTATCGTCTTCGCAGAAAAGATGAACGTGTTCAGGGTCGGGCGCTGAAAAGCTGAAGAGGTCAAGCTTCGGTTCAAGCTTGCGTACTGCATCAATGAGCTTCCGCTCCAAGCGGGGTTTCTGATTGTGAAGGTCGAAAATGGCGCGGCTGAGATTTGCGCCGGAACTTGCCAGCGCGCCGTCGTCCCGGCCAACGTCAGGGGAACGGAGCAAATCAGGATTGAAATTAAAGTATTTCCAAGACTGGAGATACCGCCGAAACAGGATCGCCCTAGGGTTGTTCTCCAATTCGTACAATCTGGAAAGCATCGTTGCGTTCGTCGCGGTGGTTGACGTGATGTAGTAGGGAGAGTTCGGATGATTGTTTGCGAAGCCTTCTTCGTGAAGCATCCGCACTCTCCCATCCCGGTTTTCCAAAAGCAGAGTATCGGCAAATCGACCGCCAGTCGCTTTCAGCGTTTCCTCTGTCACTTTGAGGGATTCTGAGCCAGCGCCCTCGCTGCGCGGGTCGCTCCGCGCGATCTCCAAACGCAATGAGTATGAGCAACGCAGCGGTTGTCCACGGAATGGAACTTCACTTTCGATCTCAAAATTCAGATTTCTCGCCTCTGGCGTGAGCAGATTGGTTACGTTCCACCGTTCACCAATTGCCCCCAGCAGAGCAGCGTCGAGATTCTGGTCGCTGGAGCGACCAATGAAACGCAGTGCCGAGCAGAGGTTAGTCTTGCCCGCATTGTTTGGGCCAACGAGCAAATTCATCCCCGCAGGTCGAAACTCGGTGTTCAGCAAACTCCGAAAATTATTCGCAAGGAATCGCTTTAGCATATTGGGATGGTAGTGGTTCGTGGCGTTAAATCAATTGCGCTATTCCCGTGCGTTTCTGATGCAGTTTCGTCGGCAATGTCATTGAGCCGAACGGGCGGGACGCCCGTGCCACTAAGCTCCTTCACGGCGTTGTTGCGCTCGGTTGCGAGTGCCACGAAGCAGCATGGGATACTAGCGGAGTTCGTGGTCATGACTTTGCGCAATGGGCAGGACGACGCTGAACACCGTGCCGTGCCCGGCCTGCGTCTGATATTCCAACGCGCCGCCGTGCTTTTCCAGAATGCGCGCGGCGATGCTGAGGCCGAGGCCCGTGCCGGTTTCTTTCGTGGTGAAGAACGGGTCGAACAGCCGTTGCTGGACTTTGGGAGGAATGCCCTTGCCGGTATCTTCCACCTCCAGGACCGCGACGTGCGTCGCCCGCGTGCCCAGCCGGCCCGGTTTGGTGCGGGTGCGCAAAATGATTGTGCCGCGTTGCCCTATGCTTTCCGTGGCGTTCTTGATTAGATTGATAAGGACCTGTTTGAGTTGCTGCGCATCTGCGTTGATCTGCGGGTCGGCCAGAAATTCACATTTGAGTTCGATGGAATTCTTCTCCAGTTCCGGCCGGAACAAATCGGCGAGTTCGCGGAAGGGCGCGGTGGCTTTGATCATTTCCAGTCGCGGCTCGGTCGGGCGCGCGAACAGGAGGAAGTCCTTGATGATGTCGTCCAGGCGCGAGATTTCGTCGCCGATGAAGCGGTTGTCCTCCAGAGGTTCGGAATTTTCGGGCAGCAGTTTGCGCTGGGTGAAGAGACGGGCTTTGATCGCGGTGAGCGGGTTGCGAATCTCATGCGCCACGCCCGCCGCGAGCGCGCCGAGCGCCACGAGTTTTTCCTGCCGTTCCACCAACGCGCGCGTTTCGATCAGCTTGACCCGGAGGGGTGCAATCAGTCCGCGATAAACCACCACCGTTACCACGAGGCTCAGGACGATCAGCAGGCCGAGCGATACGACCAGCAGTAACTGCAGTTCAGCGAGCGCCTGATTCGCATTCGCAAGGGCGATTTGCAGCGACGCGCGCTGGGTGTCGGCCAATTCCCGCGCCAGGGACAGGAGGCGGTTCGACTCTTTCTCGGTGCGCTCGAACAAGGCGGCGGGGGAACCGGGGCCGGCAATCCGCGCGCTTTCTTCGAGGATCTCAAGCGCGTTCGTAAAGTAAACGTCGAGCGCGTTCTCGATTTGCTTCAGGAGTTCGCCCTCGGCGGCTTCGGCCAATTCGGCCCGATGTTGCGCCAGCCAGAGCTTGAGTGCGTCGCTGTTCGTATGGAAGCGGACCCGGTCGGCGGGATCTTCGCGCAGGTCGAAGCGCAGCAACGTATCGTTGAACTCCAGAACGGCGGCGATCAGATGATCGGCCAGGTGATAACCGCCCGCTTGCATGGCCTCGAAGCGCTGCTGCAATTGGAGGGTCTGCCGCCACGCATGGCGCTCGGTCCAGCCGACGAGGATCGCGCCCAACGCCACGGTGGCGAGGAAGCCGGTCAACCGCAGTTTGATGGGCGACTTCATGCAAATGGCAACCTACTGGTCACCCGTGGCAACTCACTGGCCACATTCTCAGGAACGAATCGTGTGTCTTTTGGCATAAGCCATTGATTTTCGGGCATTCGCTTCGTTGCCGACGGCTGGCATGGACAAAGCTGAAGGAGAATAGCGTGAACCGAACCAAATTTCAGCCAGCGAAAAACAGACGGTGATTACCATGAAAGCGTCCAAGATTTTCAAATCGTTCGAGGCCCTGCCGCAAGACAAACGCGCGCAGCGGACCAATCAAGCCCCGCAAGAGCCGGCGCGCGGTAAGCCGACGGAGAGCATGAAGGCTCAACCCGCCTCACCACCCGGGGATTTCCCTCGCGCCACGCCTCGCCAGTGGGGCATCAACGAGTAAGTCATGAAGCATCCCCTTTCGCCATGGCTCGTTCGCTACGGCTTGTTTCTCGTGAGCGTAGGGATCGTCGCGGTGCTGTATGAGCCCAAGAGCGGCCAGTTTGGATTTAATCCGGCCGCCAAGACGGCGCTGATGTCGGGCGGCATTTGCGGGGGACTTTCCCTTGCCTGGGGATGGTTGTTGGGCCGTGGTTTTCAGTGGGCGCGGGTGGCCGCGATGATTTCAGGTTCGCTGTTTCTCGCCGCTTTCACCTGGCGTTCCATTGCGGGCTGGATGGCGTTCGCCGGCGGACAACCGGAGAAATGGTTTGCCTCGACGCTGATCACCAGCATGTGGGTGGCGACGCTGGTGTTGTTGATCATGCTGGTGCGAAATCGTGCCGCCCGCGCGCCGATGGAGTCGATTGGCATCCAAAAACAACCTGTCAACTGAACCAATGATCATTCTGCTCTTCATCTCCACCATCGCCATCGCGCTCCTGGCGCAATGGCACGTCAAGCGGATGTATCACCGCTACAGCCGCGTGCCGGCAGCCGCCGGTTACACGGGAGCGGAAGTGGCGCGGCAGCTTCTGCGCACGGCCGGCATCAGCGATGTCTCCATTCATGAGCACGAGGAAATGCTCGGCGATCATTACGATCCCATGCGGAAACGGCTCGTGCTTTCGTCGGCAAATTATCACGGCACGTCGCTGGCGGCCATCGGGGTGGCGGCGCATGAATGTGGCCACGCCATCCAGCACCAGCAGGCTTACGCGCCGCTGCATCTGCGGATGGCGGCGGTGAGCGCGACGAGTTTTGCCAGCCAGATTGTGCTGTGGTTGCCGCTGCTGGGCATCATGACCGGGATTCTCGCCACGCACGTCGGCTTGCTCATCATGGCCGTCGCGTGGGGGGTGATCATGGCGTTCAACCTCGTGACGCTGCCGGTGGAGTTCGACGCCTCGCGCCGCGCCAAAGTAATGCTGGGCGAGATGGGCTTCATGCAATCCGGCGCGGAGCGCGAAGGCGTGAGCCGCGTGCTCAATGCCGCCGGGTGGACGTACGTCGCGGCGTTCATCACCTCGCTGATCTATTTTCTCTGGCACCTGCTGCCGCTGCTCACCGGGAGGGATCGCGACTGAGAAGAGAAACGAATGGGATCCGGGGCGTTCCACGGCGACGAGCGCGAAATCCCGGGGAAAATGAAACCAGCCATCTGAGGATCAATTTATGAACACAACGAAAGCAAATAACTCGAACTTGAAAAAGATGCGGCAGCCCATTCCACCTCTCCGCACAGGAACACAAACCGTGCATATCGAATTTTCCGATGCTGCGGCCGAGTCCGTGGCCATCGCGGGCACGTTCAATGATTGGCGGCCGGAAGTTACTCCCATGGTGCCGTTGGGGGAAGGTCGCTGGGTGAAAGCCCTTTCGTTGCCACCGGGCACTTACGAGTATTGTCTGGTGGTGAATGGCGATCAATGGTTGCCGGACCCGCAAGCGCGCGAGTTGACACCCAACCCGTTCGGCGGGCGCAATTCGGTGATGAAAGTCTCGCAGCCGGCATGAACCCTCCAACGCCAACCCCACGATCACATCCCATGAACTTTCAATTTCGTTCGCTCGTCGTAAAAACGGCCTCTGGTCTGGCCCGGCAATTGAAGGAACAAATCAACGGTTTGCGCGCGTTGATCCCGATTGATTCCGCCGAAGCCGTTCTGGAACGGATGAGCCATCCCAACGGCGCGTTCCGCCTGCAAGTGCATCTGGCGGTGCCCGGACCCGACTTGCGGGTCGAGAGCACCGGCTATACGATGCAGGAAACATTGCTGAAAATGCACAAAGAACTCACACGGCAGATTCAAATGCGCCGCTTGCGCCGTCGCGATGAACGCAACCTGCGGCGCCCGCTGCTGGGCGGCAAATAACCCATGCAAACCACCTCCATTCGCCGCCACCGGGACGGCTTCAGGTTGTAGCCAATAACGCCGCCTATGCTTGAAGCCCTCGACCTCACGAAGAAATTCAACGGTCACACCGCCGTCAACCAATTGAACCTCCGCATCGCCCCGGGCGAGATCTTCGCCTTGCTCGGCCCGAACGGTGCGGGCAAGACCACGACCATCAATTGCTTTCTCGGCTTTCTCCAACCGGACGGTGGCGAAGCCCGGGTCAACGGCACGAGCGTGGCTACTGATGCCGTCGCTGCGCGGCGGCAGATCGCTTACATCCCGGAACAGGTCGCGCTCTATCCGCGTTTTACCGGCGTGGAAAACCTGGATTACTTCAGCGCGCTGGCCGGACGCCGCCACACCGACGCGGAATTTCTGTCCCTGCTCAAACGCGCCGGCTTGCCGGAGGACGCCGCCCGTCGCCGCGTCAGCACTTATTCCAAAGGCATGCGCCAAAAAGTCGGCATTGCTCTCGCGCTGGCCACGGAAGCCCGCGCCCTGCTGCTGGACGAACCGACCTCCGGCCTGGATCCCGCCGCGTCCCACGAGTTTTCGCAAATCATTCGCAAGCTCGCCGCCGATGGCGTCGCGGTGCTCATGGCCACGCACGATTTGTTTCGCGCCCGCGAAGACGCCACGCGGGTGGGCATTCTGCGCGATGGAAAACTGGCCGGCGAATACACTACCAACGACCTTGAGCACGTTGATCTGGAAAAGCTCTACCTGAAGCATCTCCACGCATGATCCTCGCCATTGCCCGCAAGGAATTCCGCGATGCCTGGCGCGATGGCCGTTTTCGCTGGGCCGCCGCCGTGCTGGTCGCGCTCCTCGGCGTGGCGCTCCTGCTGGCGTGGCAACAAGTGCGGCGGACCAGCGCGGATCGCGCCGCCGCCACCGCGCTCGAACGGGAAAACTGGCTAAATCAGGGCGAAAAGAATTCCCACTCCGCCGGACACTACGGGGTTTACGTTTTCAAACCCCTCGCGCCGCTCGCGGTGTTTGATCGCGGCCTCGAACCCTTCGTGGGCACCACGGTCTTTCTGGAAGCGCACCGGCAAAATCAGGCCGCGTTTCTTCCCGCGCAGGACGCCACCACCATGCGGCGCTTCGGCGAACTGACCGCCGCCACCGGTTTGCAGATGTTGGGGCCACTGTTGGTGATTCTGCTCACGTTTGGCGCGCTGGCCGGCGAACGCGAGCGCGGCACGCTGCGGCAGGTGTTGAGTCTGGGCGTGCGTCCGCGGGACCTCGTGCTCGGAAAGGCACTGGGCCTTGGCGGTGCGCTGGCGACGTTGCTGGTGCCGGTTGCACTGCTTGGGGCCGTCGTGCTCGCGAATTTCCCCGGAGCTGAAACTGGCGGCTGGCTTCGCCAGATGGGATTGGGCGGAGCCTACGCGCTCTATCTTGCGGCCATTCTCGCCGTCTGCCTCGCGGTGTCGGCGATGGCGTCCACTGCGCGCGCCGCATTGGCCGCATTGCTCGTCTGCTGGGCGGTCAATGCCGTGCTGGCGCCACGACTCGGTGCGGATCTGGTACAACATCTTCTGCCTCTGCCGAAACTGGTGGAGTTTGAAACCGCCATGCAGCAGGCGGTGCAGGAAGGACTGGACGGCCACAACCCGCGCAACGAACGATTGCAGCAGTTCGCCCAGGAAACTTTGCGCAAACACGGCAAGACGCGCATCGAGGAACTGCCGTTCAACTTCAACGGCCTCGTCATGCTGGAAAGCGAGCGCCTCGCGGGCGAAGTATTCGATCACCACTTCGGCCGACTCTGGGATCGCATCGAGACGCAAGACAGTTTGCTGACTTGGGCCGGTCTGGCCGCGCCGTTGTTGGGACTGCGCACGGCCTCGATGGCGTTGGCCGGGACCGACTTCACGCATCATCGCCACTTCGCCGTCGCTGCCGAAAAGCATCGGCGCGATTACGTCCGCGTGCTCAACGAAGACATGATGAACAATTCGCGCCCCGGCGATCATGGTTACGTCGTCGGCCGCGCTGTGTGGGAGAAGTTGCCGCCGTTCCAATA
>JACZKP010000043.1 GCA_014860005.1 Verrucomicrobiota bacterium
GTGGAGATTTACCTCAACGGCGTGCTCGCGTTCCGGGCGGGCGGTTTCGCGACCGGCTATGATGCCTTCCCGTTGAACCCGGCGGCTAACGCGGCGTTGCAGCCCGGCCGGAATGTGATCGCCGTTCATTGCCGTCAGACCAGCGGCGGGCAATACATTGATCTGGGATTCGTGGAGGTGGAGCTCCGTTAACAGCCCGTTTGGGAGTAGCTGCCGAGGTAATGAGGCGGATGAAACGCCGGGAAGCTCGCGGCAATTCTGCCTCACATCGGCGCACGCGCCGACCGTGATTCATTCTGACAGGCCATTAACCTTCCGAAAACTGTGGGCAGAGAAGCGACTTTCGCTTAACCTACAAGCGGGCATAAATGAATCAGATCAATATCTCGACAAACTAGGAATGCTACCTCAACCGTGACACATTGATCGCCACGGTTGTCTGCGCTGAGTCGAATCCATCGCCCATCAGCAATGGCGATTCAACTTTAGGGCCGCCTGCTTTCCACAGATGCGACGCTGGCCTTTTTCGACTTTTCCTTCCGCACTCGCTGGTCACGCTGCGCCTTCCACCGGCTAAAGTCGGCGGCAAGGATTTCGACGGACGCCTTTGTAAAAAAGCCAGGTTTCTGCATCTCCTCCATGCGAGCGACGGCTGCTCTCAGCGTAAATTTCGGATCAAACTCGCGAGGCGTTCCCAAGTCTAGCGGTCTGGTTCGCTTACGGAAATCAGTTTCAGCGTGATCTTGCAGGTAATCGCGGAGCAACTTCCGCCGATCAGCGACTTTGCTGCCGCCCACAACGGCGCGCACGACGGTGTTAAATTTAGGAGGCTTGGGCGATTTTCTACGAAGCAGTTTGGCCACGGATTCAGGGAGCGATTCCACGATCGGAGTTTTGGGCTCTGGTTTTAGCAACTCCGCCTCACAAGCCCGCAATAGACGCCGGGCCTGGGCTGCCAATTTCTGCTCGTCCAAGATGCAGTGGGATTCCGAGCGTATTGCGAGGATGGCCGCAATGAGGGAGAGGCCAAGTGAATCAGTTCGTTTTTGCGCCATTGGTATCCTTTATTGTTTGCGTGGCGGGGGCTGTGAAAACCAGCTTCGCGGCCTGCGCCTTCGTGTGTTCATCTGCGAGATGTCCACACTTTCCTGATGAGAATGCCACCATCGCGATGGCCAGCCCATTGGGCGATGGTCATGTAATCGATGCCGCTCATCACGCAGTAGCTACAAAAAAAAGTGCCGGCAGTCGTGAAACCCGAACGTTGGCAATCCCGCCGCCGTTCGGGCGAGGATCAAACTTTCGCGAAAGGTGCGGGTGCGAATGTCACGATCACCGCGCTGTGGTGAAGGAAAGATCCAGTCCGAATCCGGGACACGCCGCGTCAGCATTGCCTGTAGATGCGCCTCCAGATGCGGATTGAAATCCATCCGGCGCGCCGTGCGATTCTTTGCCTCCCCATCGCTCCCGATGGTGAGTTGTTTGCGTTCCCCATTCACATCGCTCCATTTCAGATGGAGCGTCTCAGTCATGCGGGCCCCGCTGAATGACATGAGCCGGATGTGATCGGCGAATGCCTGGGCGTTCTTGAGCGGGAGCCCGCTTTCCCCACGTTGGGCCACCCTGCCCTCATGGAAAAGCGGTGCGGTGGCCGCCGCACAGAGGCGTTCGATTGCGTCGAGTTGAAAGAGTTCTTTCTTGCGCGGCGTCCACTTGAGCGGCTTGATCGTTTCGGTGGGCAGTCGCCGCAGCCACCCATCCTCGATGCCGCGCTTGAGCACGTTGCGCAGAATGACAATGGCAAGATTGACGGTGCGGCCCGAGACTCCTTCGCCCTGACGCTTCGCCATGAAGGCCCGGATCATCGCGGGCGTAATGTGGTTCAAGCGCGTCTCACCAAGATGAGCCTTCCAAGCGCGCAGATGGACCTTCTCGGTAGCGACAGTCCGGGTACGTTTGGCGTCGGAAACCTGCTCATAGTAGGCGTGATATTCCTTGAGGCGGTCGCAGAACTTCGGACAACGGCGCAGCACCGGTAGTTCCTCGGTTTCCCGCCGGGGATGGAGGCGGCGCAGTTCAGCCTGCGCCTGAGAAAGGGTGCGGGCGTTCGTGAGCCGGACGCGCCGGGTTTGGCGGGTGATGGTTGGGGGTCACTGAAGTTGAGTCGGGCGTAATAGTGGCCGTTCAGCATCCACAGCCCTCGAAATGGGTGCTTGCGACCGTCGAGAACCCCGTGATAACTTGCGGGCCGATGCGCGAGAGCGGAGTCAGGCGAGCCGGGTTTGCAACCCTTAAGAGGGTTGCCTTGACCGTCGTTGCCAGGCATGAGCCTACCGTGGCACAGAATGTGGCACGACTTCGATCCAGTTCGCTTGTTGCTCGCGTGGACAATTGGTTGGTTAGGTAGCCGATGTGGCGGAATTGGCAGACGCGCTAGACTCAAAATCTGGTACTCGTGAGAGTGTGTGGGTTCGACCCCCTCCATCGGCACCACTCACGGCATGTAGATTGTAAACCCACCGCGATTCTGTGCGGTTTGATGTAGTTCCGAGTTCCCAAACTCGTGTACACACAAATTGCGCACCCTTTTGGCGGGTGGGCAAGAAAATGTTCGGTTTTTCGTCAGCGGGTCAGTGACCCGCAAAGCTGTTTGCACTTAGCCCGGAGCGTCCGCTCCAAGGCCGCGCGGTAAAGGTGTAGCGCGTGGGCATCCGCGCGTCCGCGCGTGACTTTCTCCCGGATCGTCTCCCAGTAGCCGGGACGGAAGCCCATTTCGCGCAAGGCAATCTCCAGGTCGGTGATCTCGCGTGCGACGTTCTGGCCGGTGTATCGGTCGCGACTCGTTTCCTGGCGCGTGCTCTTCGACGCCCAATAGCCGCGTTGCCGGAACACCGCAGCGGCTTTGCAGGACGGCTGCAACTGGCCCGCATCCACCTTGCGCCAGTGTGAATGGCTTCAAAGTACGCCAGGGCCACGTCCAGCGGAAATCTACCCTTCTTCCCTTTGCAACTGCCGACCGCCCCGCTATTCTCTCGGTCATGGCGAAGGGCAAACCCTCCGAATCAAAAGCCACCGACTCCGGCCTGAACTTCGAAGCCCAGCTCTGGGCTGCCGCCGAGCAGGCAGTGCCTGCACCCATTGCAAGGAGTCGGAAGACAATTGTGCCCGTACGGAAGGACTCTGCCTCGGCCTCACCTTGCTGAATTACATCTCCGACGCCTTCGAGGAAAAAAGGGAACAAGAGGAAGCGATTCGTCAGGCATGTAGCATTATCGTCCACGACGGCACAGAGACGGATTTGAAGCAAAAAGGGGACGGTATCCAAAGTCTGGCTGCGATGAGTCTCATGCGTTATGCCGCCCTTCGAAGCGCTGGCAAACGCCGAAGTATTCTCGCCGTGGAAGAACCAGAAACGCATCTCCATTCGAAGGCGATTCACCAGCTTCGGAACGTGTTGAACGAAATTGCGGCAAATAACCAAGTTGTCATCACGACGCATAACCCTGTTTTCGTGAATCGGGAACACATCGGAACGAACATCTTGGTTTCGGCTAACAACGCATCTCCCGCCAAGACTACGGAGCAAATTCGTGAGATGCTGGGTGTACGCCCCTCTGACAATCTTCGGCATGCTGAGATTGTTCTCGTGGTTGAAGGGGAGGACGACCGCCTCGCATTGGAGGCACTGTTGAAGCACCACTCGAAAATCCTTCGCGAAGCCCTCACCAATGGGTTGCTCGCCATCGATCCCTTGCACGGAAGTTCGAACCTCACTTTCAAACTCTCCCTGATTCGCACGGCCCTTTGTTCGGCATTTGTTTTCGTCGATTATGATGACGCTGGCAAAAATGCCGTTGAGAAGGCGTTGGCAGACCGAGTCTTGTCCAAGGCCGAGGTCAAATATGCATTGTGCCGGGGAAAGGACGAATCCGAGTTCGAGGACTTCTATTCATTGGCTTTCTGTGAGCCGATTGTGAAGGCCGCATACGGGGTTGATTTGGTGAAGCCTCTGATGCGCGGAAGAAAAAAGTGGTCAGATCGGGCCGGTGAATGTTTCAAGGCACAGGGTCAGAGGTGGCCCCCATTGTTTGGACCACGAAACGCAGAGCAACGAAACAAACTAACAAGTCCCAGTGGAGCCTGAAAACCTAACTTAATTTCTGCGTTTCGTGGTCCAAACAATGGGGTCCACCTCTGCCGAGCTATCCGCCGCGTTTTGGGAGCGGGCCGAACGTCTCACCGCGCTACGACGTGACGAGCAGAAACAGATGCAGGAGTATGTCCAACTGGAGGATCGTCATATGGAGTTCCTGATTGAGGCGCTCGATGGCGACCCGAGCAATTACCGCCAGCCAAAACTCAAACCGCTGCCGAAGACGGTGGACGAAGCATTGGTCCGCAAGGCCGTGACCTTTCTCAGGAGAAGCAGCCTGCCGCTAGACCCGCGAAAGATGTGGCCAGCGGGAGGGCTACAGAAGATGCAGGTAAAGGGGAAAATCAAACCCGAACATCAGGCGCAGCCCGGCAAGGTGCTGTGCATGTGGGGCGATGCCGGATGGGGAGCGTTGGTGCGGAAGGGAAAGCGTGATGGACAGTTCTCCGATGACCTTGTCATTGCATGTGTTGACCTGATCCAGAAATGGGCGCCGAAACCGGCCCCTAAATGGGTAACATGCGTCCCTTCTCTCCGGCATCCAAAGCTCGTTCCATCGTTCGCCAAACGTCTCGCCATAGACTTGGGACTCCCGTTTCATATTGTCTTCGAAAAGACGGACAATCGACCTGCGCAGAAGACGATGGCCAACAGCCACAAGCAGGCGGCGAACCTCGACGGTTCGCTTGCGATGAATCCGGTTGAAATGCCAACCGGTCCCGTATTGCTGGTGGATGACATGGTGGATTCAAAGTGGACTTTGACGGTGGCCGCCTATTTATTAACCTCAAGCGGCAGCGGGCCGGTGCATCCTCTGGCGTTGGCCTCAACTGCACACTCTGACGAATGATTGAGCCTTTGACACCAAACACACAGGCCATCCTGTTACTAACCGCTCCGCTGATTGCGGGACGCGGGGAGACATCACGTAGCCTGTTGAGTTTGAGCGAATACAACCGGCTCGCGCGAATTCTGCGCGAGAAGCAAAAGCAACCCGCTGACTTAATCGGGCCTGACGCGCAAGCGCTGATTGAATTGTGTGCGCAACCCTTTGGTCGGGAGCGATTGGACACGCTACTTGGGCGCGGGTTTCTACTCAGTCAGGCCGTGGAGCGATGGAATGCGCGGGCCTGGGTGATCAGCCGGGCGGACTCTCGTTACCCCAAGCGTTTGAAAGCACGGCTCAAGGAAGATGCTCCGCCGCTGCTTTATGGTTGCGGTGAAATTGGCTGCTGGAGAAAGGCGGTCTGGCGGTTGTGGGTTCTCGGCATGTGGATGATGAACTGATCGGCTTCACCGAGAGCGTGGGGCGGCTTACTGCCAACGCGCACCGAACTATCATCTCCGGTGGAGCGAAGGGAATTGATCGGGCGGCCATGCATGGTGCTTTGCTGGAGGGTGGCGATGTCGCTGGCGTGATGGCGGACAGTTTGGAACGAGCCGCGCTGGCGCGAGATAATCGGGAGCCGTTGATGGAGGGCCGACTGGTGCTTATTTCGCCTTACGATCCAGCGGCAGGATTTAATGTGGGGCATGCAATGCAGCGCAACAAAGTTATCTACGCGCTCGCCGATGCCGGTTTGGTGGTGACTTCAGATTTTGAAAAGGGAGGCACTTGGACCGGGGCAATTGAGCAACTGGAGCGCCTCCATTTTGTTCCGGTCTTCGTCCGTAACGGAGCCAAGGCGGGCCGGGGAAACTCGGCGCTCATTCAACATGGTGGGGTGGCTTGGCCAAATCCACAAAACGCAACAGAACTGGCCGCAGTGCTGACAACCGCCTTGGAATCCGTTGCTGCGGAGCCCAAACAAGAAACGCTTTCGTTCGCCTTGCGAGAGCAACCGGTGGCCTATACCAGTTCGGTCAAACCAGTTGAGCCTTCCACCGTCACCGATGAAACACCCGAGGTAAATTCATCCCCCGCCGAAGATCTTTTCAAAACTGTGCGAGAGATATTGCGGCGAGAACTCGGAGCGGTCTCTCGAACCGAGGCGGAGATCGTCAGTCTTTTGGACGTAACCAAACCTCAGGCGAAGGAGTGGCTGGCGAAACTGATAAAAGCAGGAACGGTCGAAAAGGTCAAAAAGACCAAGCCAGTTCAATACCGGGCGGTTACCAACTCCGACCGGCTGTTTTGATGATCAACGAAGCCATAGTTGAACAGGCCGCGCTCGACTGGCTTCGTGGGCTAGGTTATGAGGTTTTTTCCGGTCTTGCTATTGCGCCGGGTGAAACGGCGGCGGAGCGAGCGGATTACAAGCAGGTTTTTCTTTTCGATCGGCTGCAAACCAAGCTGTCGGCATTGAACCCCAAGATTCCGCTGGAAGGTTTGCAGGAAGCGTTGCGCAAACTGCGTTTGGTCAATTATCCCACGCTCACCGAAATCAATCGCGCCTTTCATCGGCTACTGGTCGAAGGCGTGGCTGTGGAATTTCGCAATCGCGACGGACAAATCGTTCACGACAAGGTCTGGCTGATTGATTTTGCGAATCCCGAGGCCAACGAATTTTTTGCCGTCAACCAGTTCACGGTGGAGGAAGGCCAATTCAACCGGCGCGCGGATGTGGTGGTGTTCATCGGCAGCCATGGCTGACTGTGAACGCGCCACGCAGATCGGGTTCTCGCGGTCCAGATTGGTGACGGTAAGCACGTCGAGATTCTCCGGATCAAACCACGCGAGCACGTCGCGCCCGACCAGGTGCGCAAGCTCCGGGCCGCGATAGTTGAATTTCTGTTTGCCGATCTGGATGGTGACGCCGTTCAACGTGACGCGCGCGGGCCGCTTGTCGTGGGCGAGTAGATAGCGGAGGTTGGCGCTGAATTGCATGGGGGATTGTTCCGGTTCAGATGCGCTTCAAAGCCCGCTTCGGGCGAAAGGCCGGCGAGGATTTTGCCCTGTTGCGGATCGCTGTTGTAGCGGGCAACCAGTTCACCGATGCGCTTGTTCCACTGGTCGAGAGAATAGAAGTAACGCGAAGGATGCACCTTGCGCGCCTCAACTTCGGCCATTTGTTTGCGAAGCGATTCCGGGGCATCGCGGCGTTCATCGCGCCCGCAGTATCCCGGCTCGCCTTCGGCCAGGTCTTGAAACAAACCGCCGACGCGTTCCACGGTCTTGGAACGCGGACGAATGGCATGGATGAACTTGATCCCAAACTCGCGCAAGCCCTGGCTGATTTCCGCAAAGGTGAACGGATCGTTTTTGCCGGTCAGGAGCGTGGCGGATTTCCACAGGCCGCGCTCGAAATACAAAACTTCCGGCACGCCAAACGCGCCGAAGACGTGCGTGCAAAGTGAACGGATGGTCAGCGAGGAATAACTCTTCCGCGGCTCCAGTGCCCAGCCGAGAATCCGGAGGGAGCGGAAATCAATGAACAGGATCACCTGGCCGCGCGTGAGGTTAAACCAGCCGTGGCCGTCCGCGACGTAGGTGTATACGGGCATCGTGAAATCATCCGCCTGGAAGCACTGAAGCGAATGGAGGTTGTCATAGTTGCGCGAGACGAAGCCTTTGATGGAATCGAACGCGCGCGGGCCGCGGTGCATGACGGTGAGAATGTCCACTTCCGGCCCGATGGAATCCATGATGCGCGCCGGCACATAAGACTTGCGGCTGGCTTGCGTAGCGTTCGCGCACCGTCTCAGAGAATCCCTGGCGCAAGCAATCGCGCCACGCGGGGGCCACGTCACCGCGATAGTTGAACACCGAGCGATGAATCAGGAGCTCACGATCCGCTTCCGGGAAATCAAATTTCTCGCCGTTCTCCGCGCGGCCATCGCGCTGGGATTTGGGATCGCCCTTGCCGTTTTGCCAACGGGCGAGGCGACGCTCGAAAGCCATCCGCAGCGCATTTCGGCTCGCGGCCAGGAACGGCGCCGCGGTGAACAGGAACGCGCGCACCCGACGGGCGGCACGGCTGGGCGGGACGCCCTGCCCGACAAGCATGTCGTGTTGCTCGCAAGCCAGTGTCCAGACGGCGCGTTGCTCAAGATCGGTGGGTTGGGAGGGATTGCGAATCACGGCGAGGTAGCCGGTCAATTCGCCAAACGCGGCCAGTTCATCCGCGGTGAAAGCCGGCGGCAAGCCGGCGCCAGATGGTGGTGCCGCTGATCTGCGCGACGATGCCAAACGCGTCTCTGGTCACGGCATTTCGACTCGCTACTGGCGCGACCTGTTCAAGCGGACGCTGCGCCGCGCCGCCGGCCAGGAACGGTTCACCCGGATGGAACTTTATCTGCCGGAAAAACCCGCGCTGAAAAATCCCATCCGGCGCGCCGGACCGCCGCCGGCGTTCATCCACCCGTGGCAGCATCGTAGCTGGATATTTCCACGCGATCCACAGTTCGATTCAAAGGCCGGACTGGTAATGGATCTCTACCAGGGTTGTTGGCAGGACCAACCCTTGGGCAGCGATGAGTACGTCATCTCGGCCGATGAAAAAACGAGCCTCCAGGCACGTGTTCGCCTTCATCCCACACAGCCCACCGAAGCGGGTCAATGCATGCGCGTTGAGTTTGAATATGAACGCGGCGGCGCCCTGGCCTATCTGGCTGCCTGGGACGTCCGACGCGCCAAAAGTTTTGACCGTTGCGAATCCACCACCGGAATCGCTCCCTTCGATGGTTTGGTGCAACAGGTCATGAGTCAGGAGCCCTATAGGCACGCCAAACGAGTCTTCTGGATTGTGGACAATGGTTCGTCGTATCGAGGCCAGGCCTCCTGCCAACGGTTGGGCAAAACGTATTCCAACCTGATTCTGGTTCATTTGCCGGTTCACGCCAGTTGGCTCAACCAAGTCGAGATTAACTTCTCAGTCGTGCAGAGAAAGGTCTTATCCCCAAACGACTTTTCTTCCCTCGATGCCGTGGCCAAGAGACTGTTGGAATTCCAATCCTACTATGAGCAAATCGCGAAACCCTTCAAGTGGAAGTTCACGCGCGTTGAGTTGAAGGCGTTGGTCAAAAAACTCAACGCGCGCTCAACAAGTTTACTGGCTGCGTGAAAGTCGAGAATACGTCACCGAACTTTCGGCCCAGAGTACTAAGCGTTGTGCCGAAATGGTTGCTGACCACCACCGTGTAGGTCCCGGTGTTGGTAAGATCAACGATGGGGATCAAGAAGTGCGCGGACGTGGCGCCGGCAACATTCGTTCCCTCGAATTGCCATTGGTAGGAAAGCGCCGGCGAACCAACAGCGAACACATGGAATCCGGCGAGATAGCCCACCGTCATTTGCAGGCTTTTGGGCTGGAAGATCAGTTGTGGCACGTTGGGAATCGGATGCACCACGAGCGACGCAGACAGGCTGCGAACTTCGCCAAATGCGTTGGTGATGACGACAAGGTACTCCCCCTCGGTTTGCTGGGTGGCGTTGGTGATGACGAGCACGCGATTGGTGGCTTCGGCAACCGGCTGGTTCTTGCAATACCATTGATAGGTCAAGGGCGGGCTCCCGGTTGCGACGACGGGGAAGGACACCGTTCCTCCTTCAAAAACACTCCGGCTGGGAGCCTGCGCTTGAATGCTGGGAAGCTCGCCGGCCCAGCCGACGCTAACGTCGTCCAGGCGGCTTGCGGGTAACTGGCCTTCAAATTCCAAGGTTGAAACGTTGCCGGTCGCCGGCGTCGTAAGGAAGTTGGTATAGTACCACGGTTGGTAAAACGTGCTGGAAAAGCCAGCGTCGCCGATCACTTCGCCATTCCATTTCACACGGAGATTTGCTGCCTGACCATCAGGAGATTGGCCATGCGCAAACCGCACAATGTAAACCCGCCCCGGAGCAGTGGGTACACCCTGGTATATTCGCGAGCCTGCGTTGTAAAACTCCACGAAGTTCTTGCCCTCGGCACCAAACTCGTTGACATGGCCGCTAATACCGCCGGTGTGTCCAGTCAGTGAACATGGTGACGCCACCGAGAATTTCAAAGCTGCCGTTGGAAACGAGATTTGTTTGTGCGAAAGCAATCGTGCTGAGACTGAGCATCGAAACCAGAGCCAGGCAGACCTTCACAAGCTTCCGCGCCCACGCAATCCACCCACCCATTTTCATGAGGTTAACATAACACCCGCCAATCGCCCGCTGGAAGTGTTTTTCTGCTGAGGCGCGAGCGTGATGCCCGCCATTCTATTCCAGATTTAGATAACGCTCGTCGCGCTGCGAAACGCCCGTCGGCGTTTAGTGGACGGACAGGCAGTCACCCTGTAAAGGGGCAATAGTATTAACAAATCAGTGGCCGATTGAGCGAACTTCCCGCATGGCGCGCAAGTTGAGAATCCAATATGCGGGGCGCTATCATGCGATGAATCGCGGCTACCGTCGCGAACCGATCTTCCAAGATGACGCCGACCCCGAGTGTTTCCTGGCCACCCTCGGTGAAATCTGCGTCAAGACCGGCTGGCAGGTGCATGCATATTGTCTCAAGGGTAATCACTTACATCTGGTCGTTGAGACGCTCCAAGCCAGTCTGGTGATGGGCATGAAATGGTTTCCGGGTACCTACCTACAGCAACCGGTTCAACCAGCGGCACCAGTTATTCGGGCATCTGTTCAGCGGACGTTACAATTCGTTGATCGTGGATGGCAGCGGCAACGGCTACTTGCGCACGGTGCGCGAATACGTGCATTTGAATCCGGCGCGGGCAAAGTTGCTCGCGCCGGAGCAGCCGATGCAGGCGTATTGGTGGAGTAGTTGGCCCGAGTAATTGAAGTCGCCGGGCAAACGTCCGGCTTGGTTGCGGGTGGACCGGTTGCCGGGCGAGCATCGCATTCCCGAGGCCAGCGTGGCGGGCCGGAGACGATTGGAGGAGGCGCTGGAGGGGCGGAGGAAACGCCGCGGAAAGGATGGAGCGAGCAGGATCTGGAGCAGCGCGCCAAAGGGGACAGCCAGAAGGTGGTGATGGGCGGTGCGCTTGCGGCGCGAGTCGGCGGTAACGGTGAGCTGGATTGCGGAGCGGTTGCGGATGGGGAGTCCGGGCCATGTGAACCATCTGCCGTATTTGGAACGACGGGAGCAAAGAGGGAAGGGAAAGCGAAAGCAAAAAGGACAATATCAAGAACTGAGCCGGGCGTCTTATTCGTGCCGCAGTGCTTCCACCGGGTCCATCTGCGCCGCGCGCAGGGCGGGATAAATGCCAAACACGACGCCCACGAGCGCCGAGATGCTGAACGCCAGCACCGGCGACCAAAGTGTGATAATGGTTTTCATTCCGGCCGTCTGAGTCACGACATAGGGAATTAAAACACCCAGCAGGACGCCAATCACACCGCCGGCGCCGGCGAGCAACACGGTTTCGACCAGGAACTGCGTGATGATGTCGCGCCGCCGGGCCCCCAGCGCGCGGCGGATGCCAATTTCGCGGGTGCGTTCGGTAACGCTGGCGAGCATGATGTTCATGATCCCGATGCCGCCGACGAGCAGGGAGATCGCTGCAATAGAGCCGAGCACGATGTTAAAAATCCGTTTGGTGTGTTCGGCCTGCTTGAGCATCTCCAGTGGCACGTCAATGGCGTAGTCCTTGCGCTTGTGATTGCGTTCCAGGATGGCTTTGACGGCTTCGGCGACACCCATGACTTCGTCCAGGGAGGCGACTTTTACGGTTACTTCGTGAAGCTGGACGCGCTCGGCTTCGAATGCGCCCGCCCGTCGGCGCATGAGCACTTCGCCATAGCGCATGCGGGCGGTTTCCAACGGGATGAACATGCGCTGCGCGACCGGCTTGTCCGTGGCGGCCGTTTCGCCGCTCCGCGGTTCCGCGCCGCGCGGTTCCATGACGCCGATGACCTGATAATAATTGGCGCCGACGCGAACGTGTTTTCCAACCGGTGAATCCATCGGGAACAAAGCGGGCACCATTTCGGCGCCCAGCACGCAGACGCTGGTTTGGGAATCCATGTCCATGTCCGTGAAGAAACGCCCCTCGGCGACGCGGTGGTTGCGCATCTCGGGATACCACGGCACCGTGCCGACGACTTCGCAGTCCACGCGGCGGCTGATGTTCCAGGCGTATTCGCGGATGTTGCGCGAGGGAAGCACGATGGTGACACCGGGGATCGTCGCCCGGATGGCTTTCACGTCCTTGTAGGTGAGGCCGTATTGCAGGACGATACTCTGGTTGCCCTTGTCCGAGACCTTCTGCTCCTCCGGCGGTTTGACGCTGCGCAGGATTATGTTCTGGCTGCCCAGGCTCTTAATGCGTTCCTGCGCCTCAAAACTCGCGCCTTCGCCGATGGCCAGCATCGCAATCACGGAGCACACGCCGAACACGATGCCCAGCACGGTCAACAGCGAACGGAGGCGGTGCAGCCAGAGGCTTTTCACACCCAGCCGCACGGCACGACGGAGGCGGGCAATGGTAAAGGTGCGGATCATAGGCGAGGGGCTGACTCGCGGCACACATCACTCTCGATCCGCCCGTCCCGCAACCGGATGGCACGCCGGGCGTGTTGCGACACGGTGGTGTCGTGGGTGACGAGAATGAGGGTTTTGCCTTGGGCGTTCAGTTCGTCGAAAAGTTTCAGAATCTCCACGCCGGACGCGGAATCGAGATTGCCGGTGGGTTCGTCGGCCAGAATGACGAGCGGATCGTTCACCAGCGCGCGGGCAATGGCCACCCGTTGTTGCTGGCCGCCGGAGAGTTCAAACGGTTTGTGTTCGAGCCGGTCCTCCAGTCCCACGCGCGCGGCCAGCCGCCGGGCGATGTCGCGGCTTTCGTCCTCGGGCCGGTCTTGGTAGTAGAGCGGGATCTCGATATTCTCCAAAACGGTGAGTTGCTGGATGAGATTGTAGCTCTGGAAAACGAAACCCAGCCGCGCGCCGCGCACGGAGGAAAGCGCATCGTCATCCATCTGCGAAACGTCGTCGCCGCCCAGCCAATAACTTCCCGCCGTGGGCCGGTCCAAGCAGCCTAGCAGGTTGAGCAGGGTGGATTTGCCGCAACCGGACGGGCCCATGATGCTGAGATAATCGCCGGCCTCGATGCCGAAGGTGACGCCCCGCAGGGCTTCCACCGTCACCGGTCCCATCCGGTAGTCTTTCCGGACGTTATCAAATTGAACAATAGGAGAGGGCACAAATGGCGCAGGGTTCAAGCTTTGCCGGCCTTGGTGGCGGTGGCTGTGGGGGCGGTCGGCTCGGGAGCTTTATCCTTCTCCTCTTCACGCGGAGTCCGATCTTTGACGGTTTCCCCGGCTTCCGCACCGCCCGGGGTGCGCAGCAACACGCGTTCGCCTTCCGCCAGCCCGCTCTTGATCTCAATGAATTCGTCGTTGAACTGGCCGACCTCTACAACGCGTTGCTCCGGCTTGAGGCCGTGGGCCACATAGCACAGGTGCTTGCCGTCGCCCGGCGAAACTGCCTGTACCGGCACATAGACCACGTCGTCCAGCCGGTTCACGAGGATTTCCACCTTGGCGCTCATGCCCGGCTTGACCCAGTCGTGCGTGCCATCAATCGCAATGGTTGTCAGATAGACCTTCATGTCCGGATTCATCCAGCGGTTCTGCGAGTCCGGCAACACACCCACCTTGGTGACTTCGCCGGTGAGCACCTCGTCGGGAAACGCATCCACGGTGATTCGCGCCTTCAAACCCCGCTGCACCTTCTTGATGTAACTCTCGTGAATCTTCACGTTCACCGACATTCGGGTTGTGTCGGGAATGGTGATGATGGTCTGGCGTTCGCGCACGGCGGCGCCTTCACGAATGCGCTCCTCGCCGCCGTAAAACATCATGTCGTCGCGATTGGCGCCATAAACCACCAACCCGGCTTTCTTGGCGGGCAGCGTGCATTTCTCGAGTTGTTCGGCCAGGTCCTTTTTCTGGCGCGTTTGAACTCCAAACTGGCCTTGGGCGGATTTCAACTTCGCCCGGGCCTGCGCCAGTTTCGAGATGGCCAGCCGCCGCGCCTTGTCCAGTTCGCGCACCGCCTCCGCGTATTTGGACAACGATTCCTCGGCGGACTTCGTGAACTCGTACTTGAGAAATAAAGCGCTCGCGGTTTCGGCGGTCTGCACTTTCAAGCGGCTGTTTTCGTAAGCGAGCTCGTCGCGCTGAAGGTCGGTCCGGGTGACGAATCCCTTGTCGAATAGCCGGCCGGTGCCTTCCAGGGTCGCTTTGGATTGACCGAGTTCCTTTTGCGCCACCTGCAAATCATCCTCGAACTTGCGCAGCTTCTGTTTGGCTTCGCCGTCGCCCAATACTTCAATGTCAGCATATTTTGCGAAATCAAACGCGAGCGTCGCGATTGGTGCGGCGGGCGATTCCTCGATGTCGGCGGCAGCCGACGGCGGCGGGGTGATCGGTGGAGGTTGCGCAATGCTGATGACCGACGCCAGCACTGGACCGTCGGTGTGGACCACCATGGGTTTCGTGACCGGCATGGTTGGACTATTGGGCGGCGGTTGCGGCCGCGGTTGTGCCATGGTCGCTTCATCGGCGTGGAGCGTGGCTTCGACGTTGTTGGTGCTGGCCGCCGCCAGGAGTTGGTCGAGACCAAGCTGGACGATGATCTCCGCCGTGACCGTGTCACCCAGGAATTTGTCGAAGTCCATGCGCGCAAAGCGGGCCTTCTGTTCCGCCGCCTTGATGTCGCTCGCGTTCTGGTTCAACTGGATTTCGTAGTTTTGCTCCGCGTCCGTGAGGCTCGCAACGGCGGATTGATACTGGATTTCCTGCTGGACGATTTGTTTCTCCAGTTCCGAGGAGTCCAGTTCCACCAGTACCTTGTTGGTGCGCACGTCCTCCTCGGTGACGAGATAGCCTTCTTCGACGATTTTCAGAATCTTCGTGCCCTGATAACCCACGCGGACTTCGCACTTGATCTCCTGAAATTCCAGCGCCTGCAGACTGCCGCCTTCCAATACGGTGATTTCCAGCAGACCGCGCTTCGCGGCGAAGGTTGGGATTGCGGCGTCCGACTTGCCGCCATCGCGGAAGATAAACAGGCCGGCGAGGATCAGCGCGCCGGTGACGGCGAGGATCAAGCCCCAGCGGAAGCGGGATGGCCGGTGTGATGCGTTGGCAGTTTCAGCGGACTTTTGCATGTTGTAGTTCCTCCCACTGACCGTTGTCTTTGATGTAGAGAATACCCATGTTGTTCCAAAACTGAAGCCGGGCAATGGTGTGCGTGACGAGCGCCTGCGTCCGCTGATTCTTCGAATCATTCAGCGCGTTTTGCGCGTCCACCTGATCCAGGGCATTGGCACGGCCCAGTTCGGCCCGAAGATTCTGTTCCTCGACCCGCCGCTCGGCGAGTTTCACCCCGATTTCGCTGATCTCGTAATTGCGTTTGGCCTGATCCAGCGTGCGCCAACTGTCGCGGACCTCGAGCTTGATTTCATCCTCCTGCTGCTCCAGGGAACGGGCGGCACGGTTGCGAGTGATCAGCGCGGTGCGATACGAATTGCGTTCTGCTTTGCGGTCCAGGCCGGGGTCAAGGTTCAACCCGGCGTTCCACCGGTAACGGTCAAAGTCGGGGACGGGAAATCGGGTGTTGTCGTTCGGATCGCTGCTGACGGCCACTGATGCCGCGAGGTCCACGCGCGGTTTTAGCAGGTTGGCCGCCAGTTCCACCTTGCGCTCGGCATCCTCGAACTGGTCCTTCGTGTTCATGTAATCCAGCCGGGCGGCCAGCGCCACTTGAATGGAATTGTCCACGCTGATTTCGGGATGCCGGATCTGGAGCGCTTCGAGTTCACGGTCGTCCAAGATGATATTGGCGTCCACATTCAGACCGAGTTGCAGTTTGAAATTATCCAGCGCCTGCCGATAGCTGCGGATGGCGTTGATCCATGAGCTCTCGGCGGAAAGCTCCTGTTGTTCGAGCCGGCCCAGATCGGCCTGCGTGACCCGGCCTTCCTGCGCCAGCGCCCGTGTGCGTTCGGCGTTCTTCCGGGAGCTTTGCAGGTTTAGAAAATTATTCCGCACGGTGTCACGGTTGCCCAGCACGCCGTAATAAGACGTGGCGATCTGCACGCTGAAATCCTTGCGGAATTGGGTGAATTCGCGCAGGTCGTAGAGGAGTTGCCGCTCCGCCTGAATCAACGCCTCGGTCTGTTGCTTGAATCCCGCATCGCGCAACATGGGCCGGAGAAAGGTGGCGCTTAGTTGTGAGGAGGTGGTCACGCGCGGATCACCCGTGACGAACCGCAGAAAATCCGCCGTGAACGCCGTGGTAATGCGGCCCACGTCGCGAATGAGCCAACTGGCGTTGATCGTGCCGGACGCGCCCACGCGGCTTTGTTCCACCAAGCTGTCGCTGACAATGACCTTGGGTTCGCCGGTGATCTCGTCAATGCCCACCGTGACGGCCTGTTCGGTTTGGACCGAGTAATTCCCGCTGCCGCTGGCCGAAAAGATCGGGGCAAATTGATGGCGCGCGAGGGACAGCGCCAGAGCGGAGAGATAGAGTTGCTCCTTGCGCGATTGATAATTGCGACTGTGCTGGACCGCCAGCGCCAGCGTTTCCTCCAGATTCACGATGCGGGCCTCCCGTTCCCGTTCGCCGTCCGTTCCGAGGAATTCCGGCACAGTGGCAGCGACCGGCAGACTTTCGAGGGAGATGACGTTGGTTTGCTCGATGGTAAAAGCCGGGTCCATATTCGGCACCGCGGGCGATTTCTCCTGGATGAGCCGGTAGCCCTCCCGGTCGGCGGACTCCCGGTAATAACTGGTGGTGCATCCTGCCAAGACGAGCCAGAACAGCAATAATCCCCGCAGCCCATGTCGCCCGGCGAATTTGCTCATGTTGGTTTCCGATCAATCAATGGACCTGTGTCCACGCGGGTTCGTTCATTTTTGCCGGCAAATCTCATGGGTTTTCTTGGGACGCACGCCTGACCTTGCCAATTCCATAACCCCGCAGCGACAAAAAAGTTGCACGAGCGGCGGCTTGGTCGCACCACCTGGTTTTGACACGACTGCACGCGAAAGCTCACGCGGAAACTGGCACTGAATTCTTACTGCTGCAGGCGTTCAACCCGTGCCAGTGGATCCAACGCCGGTTACTCGGAATGTCCGCCGCTCTCACCAGCCAGCTTCCGGTGAAGTGCACGACAGTTGGCATTCGTGCCGGAAACTACGCAAACAGGATGTTCTGCACAAACTGGGAAAGGTGCTCCGGCCGTTTGCGATGTTTCCGCATTAACACCACCAAGGAACGCTCGAAACGATCCGGCAAACTGAGCCGGACGAGATTCTTCTTCCGTCCGTGCAATGCCAACGCACGCATCGGCACGAAACTCAACCCCAAGCCAAGCGCCACCAAGGTGATGATCAGGTCGAAGTTGTCGAGCTGCATCGCCGGTTCGACTCGGATTCCTGAATGAGTCATCCATTTCCTCAGCGCCTGTCCGGTTTGGGTGGTTTCGTCCAGCAACAGCCACGTTTGCCGATTCAACCATGCCAACCGGGCAGCCTTGCTTTTGCCCACCGATAAGAAGTCTGTTTTGGCTGAAGCTGACGCGAGCGACGTGAAGGCGTCCGCGAATTGGTGCGTGACCATCACAGTGCGCGGCAGGCGCGGGGGTGGGCACAGCACGCCCACGTCAAGTTCGTTGCTTTCCAGGGCCATGAGTATTGCGGAACTGGACTGGGAGACCATTCGGAAGCTGACCGGCAAACCCCGCCGCAGGCTGGCGTGAAAGAACCCGGGGAGATAGGCCGGACTGATGGTTCGGGAAACGCCCAGCCGGATTTCCTTCCGCGCATTGCCAAAGTCTTCTTTGAGCCGTCGCAACGACTGGTCCACATCGCCAAGCAGTTTAGCCGACTCTCGAAACAGGAATTCACCCGCCTGCGTCACCCGCACACTGCGCGTGGTCCGCTCCAGCAGATCAATGCCCAGACTGTCTTCCATGCCCTGCATCTGCCGGGTGATGGCGCTCTGTGTCAGTCCGGCCAGCTCCGCTGCCTTCGTAAAGCTGCGATGTTTGACCACCAGATGAAACAGCGACAACTCGTAGAGATCGAATGGGATCGTGGCTAGGTAGTCATTCATATTAAGCATCAGTATATTCTACTAATGAATTTCACTCAATAGTTGGATTGCGCCAGAGTCTTGAAGGAAAGGCACAATTATGGCAAACAAGAACCAAAAGACTCCGGAGAATGTTCCGGGCCCGTATTACGTGGACGACACCTGCATAGACTGTGGTCTTTGTCCGGACACAGCGCCGCAATTGTTCAAGCGCTTCGACGACGGGGGTTACACCATCGTCCATCGGCAACCGAAAACCGCAGAATAGTCTGCGTTGGCAGAGGAGGCGCGTAAAGGTTGCCCCACTGAGTCCATCGGCAACGATGGCGAGTAATTACGCCATCGCGCGGGCGATGCTGTTCCACCAGGCGTCGTGCATTTCGGTGGGCGGGGCGGAGAATCCGTTATACGCTGAATCAATCAGCTTTCTTTGGTTTGGCTGTAAGAAAAGCGGTTTGCCGGCCACTATTTCTCAAAACGAACTGAAATGGACGTCTCGGAACAGGAATTACTTTTCCGCCGCTGGCTGGCCGATCATGCCGGGTTGATGTGGAAAGTCGTACGCGCCTTTACGGCAACCCCGGAGGATGCGGAAGACCTGTTCCAGGAAATCGCGTTGCAGCTCTGGATGTCACTGCCGGCATTTCGCGGCGAGGCGAAGGAAAGCACCTGGATTTACCGCGTGGCATTCAACACCGCGTTGGTCTGGAAACGCGTTGAAAAGCGGCGGCGCGCGAAACATGAAAAGTTTCTTGAACTGAACGGCGCGCCGGGAGTTTTTGCGGAACATTCCACGCCAACACGAGACGAAGAATTGGTGCAACAGCTTTACACCGCCATCCGGCAGTTGCCGAAGCTGGACGCGTCGCTCGCGCTGATGCACCTCGACAGCTTGAGCTACCGCGAGATGAGCGAAGTGCTGGGCATCACCGAGAGCAATGTGGGCGTGAAGTTGAACCGTCTCCGCAAACAGCTCGCGGAGATGTTGAAAGGAGCAGGCGATGAACTTTGAGGATTTTCAAAAGTCCTGGCAGTCGCAGGACGCGGGCCGCTCGGTTTCCATCAATGCCGACGCACTGTTGATCGAAGTTCGTCGCAAGCAACTGTGCTTCCGCCGGACAATTTTCTGGCGCGATGTGCGCGAGATTGGTGTGGCGGCCCTGCTGGTGCCGGTGTTCATCTACGGCGGTTGGGAGACTCATTGGACGCTTTATCTGTGTGCCTTCGCCTGCCTCGTGGTGGGTGCAGACATGTGGCTGGACCGCTGGCGCCAGAAGAAAAAAACGCCGGATCTGCACGGTTCGTTGAAGGATTGCACGGCCACGTCGCTCGCGGAAGTCAGCCATCAAATCTGGCTGCTGAAAAATATCCTCTGGTGGTATCTACTGCCACTTTTTGTGCCGATAATGTTGTTTTGTGGCTGTGTCGCGTGGAGCGTGCCAGGGCCGGTCGCGGACAAGATTCTTTCCCTGCTGCCACTGATTGGCTTTGTCTTGGCGGTTGATATTGGAGTTTACTGGCTGAATCAGGTCGCCGTGAGAAAAGTGTTGGAGCCGCGCCGACAGGAATTGGAAAAACTGTTGGCCGGACTCGAAACGGAAAATCATCCATCAATTATGAAAACAAAGAAACCACTCGGTCCATTACTGTTGGTCCTGGCCGTCAGCGCCATCGCGGTGATCGTCCACGCTGCCACGAACGCCACGAAGGCCAATCCGGGCACGGGCCTCGAAGCCATTCGCAAAAAACATAACGTGCCCGCGCTCGCGGTGATCGCGACGAAGGACGGGCAGATTTGCGACCGCGCCGCCGCCGGTGTCCGCAAGCATGGCGACCCCACGCCGATCACCACGAACGATGTGGTTCACATCGGCTCCTGCACCAAGTCCATGACGGCCACGCTCGCCGCCATCCTGATCGAGCAAGGCAAGTTGCGTTGGGACACAACCATCGCGGAAGTATTCCCCGAATTGAAAGGCAAGATGGTCAAGCAATACGAAACGGTGACGGTTGAGCAACTGCTCCATCATCGCGGCGGCGTACCCGGCGCACCGCCATCCGCGGCGTGGAAACGCGCGTGGCAGGAAATCGGCACCCCCAGGGAACAGCGGCGCGAATTCATCGAGGCGGTGTTGCGCGCCCCACCCGCGGCCGCGCCGGGGCAAAGGAAGATCTATTCAAATCAGGGTTACACCATCGCCGGGGCCATGCTGGAAAAAATCTCCGGGCAGGATTTTGAATCATTGATGACGGAAAAGTTGTTCGTGCCACTGGGCATGCACACCGCCGGTTTCGGCCCACCCGGCACGAAAGACAGAATTGACCAGCCGTGGGGTCATGTGCGCAAGTTGTCCAGAACCCTTCCGATGCAATCGGACAATCCGCCCGCCATTTCGCCGGCGGGCCGCGTGCATTGCTCGCTCGACGACCTCGCGCGTTATGCGATGTTCCATTTACAGCGCGGAACGAATGGACTGTTGCAGCCGGAAACGATGGCCAGACTTCACGCTCCACCGGAAGGCGTGGAAATCAAAAGCGTCATGGACAACTACGCCGGCGGCTGGGTGCGGATGAAACGCAGTTGGGCCGGCGGTCCGGTGCTCTGGCACAACGGCTCAAACACGATGTGGTACATGGTGATGTGGCTCGCGCCGGAAAAGAACTTCTGCGTCATCGCCGTCACCAACATCGCTGGTGACGACGCAGAAAAAGCCTGTGACGATGCGGCGGTGATGATGATCAAAAAATGGTTGCCGGAATAACCGCCATCACGCCATCGCGCGGGCAATACTGTTCCACCAGGCGTCGTGCAGTTCGGTGAGCGGGGCGGAGAATTCGCCGCTGGCGGTCTTCACCGTTAGCTTGTCGCCGCCGACTTTGCCGATCTGCACCGCGGGCACGCCCATGAGCTTGGCGCGTTCGACAACTTTCACGGCGTCGAGCGCCTGGCAACTGATAATGACGCGTGATTGTGTTTCGCCAAAGAGCAGGGCGTCCAACCTCGTAGGACAGGCGTCGCGCCTGTCTCCATCTAATTCTTTATCTTTTTCAGTTTGAGACAGGCGCGACGCCTGTCCTACGGCGGACAAATCCACCGTGGCACCAATCAAGCTCGGGGTTTCGCGGGCGATGAGTTGGCTGATGCAGCTTTCGGCGAGCGCGACGGCGAGGCCGCCTTCGCTGCAATCATGCGCGCTCTTCACGAGGCCTGACTGGATCAGGCCGAGGAGCGTGGTGTGCAGTGTCTTCGCGACTTCCAAGTCGCAACGCGGCGGCGAACCGTTCTTCTGGTCATGGATGACTTGCAGATACGCGCTGCCGCCGAGGCCTTGCAGTGGGGTGGCTTCCACGGGTTCACCCAGCAAAATGATGGCGTCGCCTTCATCCTTGAACCATTGCGTGGTGACGTGTTCGAGCTTCTCGATGAGGCCGACGACGGAAATGGTGGGCGTCGGATCAATCGGACCAGCCGGACTTTGGTTATACAACGAGCAATTGCCGCCGGTGACGGGCGCGTTGAACGCTTTGCAGGCTTCCGCCAGACCGCGCACGGATTCCTTGATTTGCCAGAACAACTCGGGCTTGAGCGGGCTGGGCATGTTGAGGTTGTCCGTCGCGCCGAGCGGAATCGCGCCGGAGCAGGCGAGATTGCGGCACGCCTCGGCCACGGCGGCTTTCGCGCCTTCGTAGGGATCGAGATAAACGTAACCGCCATTGCAATCCACAGTCATGGCGATGAGTTTTTCGGGGAGCGCAGGCGGCTCGCGTGTGGTGTCCGGCGGCCCGCCGGACGCTTCCAAAACACCACTTGAGTTAGTAAGAAGAGAACTTGACGGGCCGCCAAGTTCAGCAGGCGGGCCGCCTGCGCTCCCCTGAATCGGAAGTGAATCACCCTTGATGCGAATCACTGCCGCATCGCTGCCGGGCAACACGACCGAGCCGGCGCGGACTTGATGATCGTATTGGCGATACGCCCAGTTTTTCGAGGCGATGCTCGGCCACGCGAGCAATCGCTTGAGAATATGGGTCGCATAGGACGCATTCGACACATCCGCGATACCATCCAGTCTGAAAGCACGAACCTCTTTGATATAGGCAGGCTCAACCGCTTCGCGATGATAAACCGGTGACTCGTCAGCAATCTTCCGCGCGGGAATGTCCACGACGAGTTTGCCGCCATGACGCACCTTCATGTGGCCGGTGTCCGTGATGATGCCGATCTCGGACCACGGTAGATCCCACTTGTCGAAAACGCGTTTCACTTCCTCTTCGCGGCCCTTGTGGACGACGATGAGCATGCGCTCCTGCGATTCCGAAAGCATGATTTCGTAGCTGCTCATGTTCGGCGCACGTTGTGGAACTTTGTCGAGTTCGATCTCGATGCCCGTGCCGGCGCGCGCAGCCATTTCGCAGGTGGAACAGGTCAAACCCGCCGCGCCCATGTCCTGCATGCCCGCGACGCAACCGGTGGCGAGCAACTCAAGACACGCTTCGCACACGAGTTTTTCCATGAATGGATCGCCGACCTGCACCGCGCCGCGCTGTTGCTCGGCGGACTCCTCGGTCAAATCCTGCGACGCAAACGCCGCGCCCGCAAGACCGTCGCGACCCGTGGCCGGGCCGACGTAAAACACCGGATTGCCGACTCCCTTGGCCGCGCCGCGCGTGATCTGTTCGTGGCGCAGCACGCCGAGGCAGAACGCGTTCACGAGCGGGTTGCCTTGATACGTTTTGTCAAAATACACCTCGCCCGCGACAGTCGGGATGCCGAAGCAATTCCCGTAATGCGCAATTCCGCTGACGACGCCGGCGAACAGGCGGCGGTTGTTCAGCACCTCCGCTGACGGGGCAGCAGGTGGGCAGGTGGGTGAGTGGGCAGGTGGGATTTCAGCGGCCGTGACGTCCTTCTCACTTTCTCCCCCTCCCACTTTCCCACTTTCAACTCCGTTCGCAGTGATTGGGCCAAACCTCAGCGAGTTCACCGCGCAAACCGGCCTTGCGCCCATCGTGAAAATATCCCGCACGATACCGCCGACGCCGGTGGTCGCGCCCTGAAACGGTTCGACCGCACTTGGATGGTTGTGCGATTCGATCTTGAACGCGATGGCGATGCCGTCGCCGATGTCAATAATGCCCGCGTTTTCCTCGCCCGCGCCAACGAGGATTTTGGGCGACTTGGTGGGGAAGGTCTTTAGCAGCGGCTTGGTGTTTTTGTAGCTGCAATGCTCGCTCCACATCACGGAAAAGATGCCGAGCTCGGTGTAGCTCGGCGTGCGGCCGAGGATTTCCACGGCGTGGGCGTATTCTTCCGGCGTGAGGTTGTGTTTGGCAACCAACTCTGGGGTAATGGCGGGTTCGGTCATGGGAATCGTTTGAAACTATTTTATCCACAGCAATCGTTCAGCTTGGCCTAGCAGGAAGCAAAAAATGTGGGCGGGAATGTGCAGGAAAATTGTCTCCATTCCCTCAAGCTTGCGCACGCCGAAGTCTGTGTCTTTTTTGGTAACGACATACGCCGTCTTCAAAGCTTGATTCTTACAATAAACCGCCAAGCCATCTTTTGAGCCTATCACAGGCCTTTCCTGATATTTTACTTCGACTGCGAAATGGTAATTCGGACTTTGAACTATGATGTCCACTTCTCGCTCGGTCGCCGCATCCCTCCAGTAGCTGATGCGTGGCGTGTCTAGATAGGAATACGCATAGAGGTGTCGAAGAACCGCAGTTTCAACGACCAATCCCATCTGTGTCGGGTCCGACAAGATTTCTTCACCGCGCAACAAAACCGCGTTCCGTAACGCTGCGTCCACCAGATAAACCTTGTAGCGCGCTTTCAAGATGGCCTTTCCACCTTTTACCGTCGGCGGCAGGCGATAGATGAGATTAGCCTGTTCCAAGTTTTGCAGATAGTTGGCAACGGTGACGCTCGTCGTTCCAACATCATTGGCGCAACCTTGGGTTGAAAACAAACCGCCGGTGTGCAGGCAAAGGTAAATGAAAATGCGTTCCAGATCATTGACGTTGCGGATGCGGAACAAAGCGGTCATGTCGCGCTTTAAGACTCTTTCAACGACATCTTCACGCAGTAGCCGCTGGCATAAAGAGAGGTCGGTGAGTTTGGCTGTTTCTGGAAACCCGCCGACCAGTAGGTACCGCTGAAACGAATCTTGGACCAGACGAAATGCCCGCGCGAGTTCGCCGAGTTGGGTTGGATCCCAATCAAAAAGATTTCTCGGAATTAAGTCGTCGGGAATGTTTGCCGGTGACTCGCCGCGAATCTGTAAATACTCGTAGAATGAAAGTGTCGGGACGGGAATGGTCAGCCAGCGACCTACGCCACTTTCGGCTACGTGAGTGCGATGAGTCAAAGCCGAAGAACCTGTGGCAACAATTCGGTATTCGGGATGGTGATCCACCAATTGCTTTAGTTCTAAATCCCATTCCTTGGCATACTGCACTTCGTCCAACAGCAGCGTGGCGGGTTTGCCCTTTGGATGAATGTGCTCGTGATAAAGCTTCAAAACATTCGCGAGTGAATAAATTTTGATGAGCGGATGATCGAGGCTCAAATACAACACACTCGTCGGGGCGTCTCCTTGTTCCAACAGATGCACAGCCAGTTGCTGAAGCACCGTTGTCTTACCAACGCGGCGCGGACCAGACAACAAGATGGCGCGGCGCATACTGGGATCACTGAGCCGGCGCCGACAAGATTCAAAGGCCAAGCGCCGAAACTTCGCGACATTCTGAACCGGCTGACGCCACCAAGGGTTGAATCCTTGAATGGCTGCCAACACTTCGTCACGATTTAAGAAATCCATAGTTTCAAGCCTCTGCTTGGCACTTTTTAGCCGAAATCAGCCTAAAAGTATATTCCGAACTATGCATAATTCGCCCATAAGTGGTGTTTCGGCTCGTTCTGATTTGCACTTTCAGCTTCACGTCGCCTTCGCCGCCGTCTCTTTTCCCAACGCGGCGAAGATGCTTTCGAAAATCCATTTGCCGTCGTCGCTGCCGAGCAGCGGTTCGCAGGCGCGTTCGGGATGCGGCATCAGGCCGGCCACGTTGCGCTTTTCATTGCAGATGCCGGCGATGTTTTGCACTGCGCCGTTCGGGTTCGCGGAGTCGGTCAGGTTTCCGCTGGCGTCGCAGTATTGCCAGAGGATTTGGTTGTTGGCCTTGAGCTTTGCGAGCGTTTCTTCGTCGGCAAAATAGCAGCCTTCGCCGTGGGCGATGGGCACGCGGAGAATTTTCCCCGCTGGTATCTGGTTCGTGAACGGGGAGTTGGGCGTGGCGGTTTTGAGGAACACGTTTTCGCAGCGGAATTGCAGCGAACGATTGCGAATGAGCGCGCCGGGCAGCAGATGGGCTTCGGTCAGAACCTGGAAGCCGTTGCAGATGCCGAGCACGAGGCCGCCGTTGTCGGCGAATTGTTTCACGGCCTGCATTACGGGGCTGAACCGCGCGATGGCGCCGCAGCGCAGGTAATCACCGTAGCTGAAGCCGCCGGGCACGATGACGCAGTCGGCGTCGCCGAGGGACGAATCCTTGTGCCAGACGAGCCGCGCGGCGCGGCCCAGATGGCGGATGGCGTGGACGGCGTCCTGGTCGCAGTTGCTGGCGGGGAACTGTAAAACTGAAAAGTTCATTTGGTTCTGAAGGTTGGATTGCAGGCGTAGCAGCAGAGGAGAAAAGGAGAAAATGGGAAAAGAAGATGGGGTGCAAATCCCCTCTGGTCCTTTTCTCCTCTGCCCCTTTTCAGTTCGACAATCACGGCGGTCACTCAATTTCGAGGCGATAATCCTCAATCACCGGGTTGCTCAACAGCCTGTGCGCGGCGTCGTTGATGGCTTTGTGCGCGGCGTCGCGGTCGGTGCCGGGCGCGAGATCAATCTCGATGTATTTGCCGATGTGGACGCCGGTGACGCCGGTGTAGCCCATGTGTTCGAGGGCGTTCTGGACGGTTTTGCCCTGCGGATCGAGCACGGCTTTCTTGGGTGTGATGATAATCTTTGCCTTCATACGAAAACGGGTGGTTCTCCCGCCAAAAAACTCTCCGGCATGGTGAGCAACCGGAACACGCGAAACCAGCAGATTTTTCGCGGCGCGCTTTCCCCGCATATAAGATTCTGCTACTCCTCCGCCCGTGAAATTTGTCGCCTTGCTTGCTTTCATCCGCCGGGCCGCGACGGTGCTCTGCTGTCTGGGGCTGGTGGGAGTGACGTGGGCGCATGAACCGGGCCTAAGCTCCGCGGTGGTGCGGCTGTTTCCGGACAAGCTGGAAGCTCAACTGACGTTTGCCCTCAAGGATGCCCATGATCTCGCGGGGCTGGATGGCAATCAGGACGGTGAGATTTCCGAGGAGGAGTTTGCCGCCGGGCAGGAGCGACTGGGCAAACTGGTGGCCGACGCGTTCGAGGTTCATTTCGACGACACGCCCGCCCATGCCAGCGACATCCTTTGTCAGATGGATGAAAACAACAACGCCGATGTGTTCCTGAGCATCCAAGGGCGCAAGTTTTCCCGGCTGACCATCCGCTCAAAGATGATTGCAGACCTGCGCCTCGAGCACCGGCAATATTTTCTGCTGCAAAATCCCGGCGGCATCGTTCTCGCGGAACGGTTGCTCAGTGCCAGTGCGGACACGGTGAAAATTCATGTGGATCCGGAGCCGGCAGATAGCCTGCTCAATGAGTCACCATTCACAGACGCGGCAACCCCGGCCACGGGCGATCAATCTTCGTTCCGTCAGTTTCTCGTCCTCGGCATCGAACACATTCTGGTGGGCTACGATCATTTGTTGTTTCTGCTGGCGCTGCTGATCGTCGCGCGCGACTGGTTGTCCTCGCTCAAGATCATCACCTTTTTCACCATCGCGCACTCCATCACGCTGGCGTTGGCCACGTTTGAATTGGTGCCAGTAGGCGGACGCTGGGTGGAGCCGTTGATCGCTGTCTCGATTGCGTACGTTGGCTTGGAGAACATTTGGCGGCGCGGCGATCCGCGCGGGCGCTGGCTGCTCACCTTCGCGTTCGGACTGATCCACGGTTTCGGGTTTGCGTCGGTGCTGCAAGACATGAATGTGGCCGCACGACCGGGCGGGGTGGCAATGCCGTTGTTTGCCTTCAACCTCGGGGTGGAGGTGGGTCAAATCATCGTTGCCGCCGTTGTGCTGCCAGTCTTTTGGAAGCTGCGGACGCAGCCGGTTTTTGTGAAACGCTGGGTGCCCGCGTGCTCGGCGGTCGTGGCACTGGCCGGCGGTTGGTGGTTCGTCGAGCGGGTGTGGTTGGGGTGAGATTCAACCGCCAATCACCCAAACACCCAAGCTGCCAATGAACCGGTAGCGGGCGTGGTCCGCTGGTTTACCTGATTGAGCGGATATGCTCAACGGGCCTGGCGCACGCGAATGGTGTACCGCTTCGCCTGGTTGTTCATGGAAACAAAGCGCACCTGTTCGGTCGCATTCTCCGTCAGGATCAGCGCCTGAAAAGGAGTCTCGTCGCCGGTGCTAACCCCATTCAAGTCCTTGAATACACAATTGGCCTGCACTTCGATGCGGCGGTTTTCGCGGTTGCGGAATTGGGCGATGACTTCCAGCCGGCCATCATCAAGCGTGCGCGCCTGGATGCCCGTGGTTGTGACGGAACGTTGCACGCCGGGATCGAGCAGGACGACTGGCTCGGTGTTTTCGTAGGCCGGGGTTTTGGATTGTTGCGGCCGATACGGACCTTTGTCGTAAGTGCTGCAACCGGCGATGAACACGGCAGCGGCGACAAGCGGGAGGAGGGTGGCGGTGGTTTTTTTCATAATGTTTGCGGTGTGGTGGATTGATCACTCACGAAAATCACCTTGTCACGGTCGGTGTCGGTGATGTTCAGAGTGAGCGTTTTGGTGAACTTCGGGTCCGGTTTCCCGGCGGCGTCGAGAAATTCCACGGTGACAGTGTGCTGACCGGGCGACAGGTTCAGCGTGGCAAAACTGATGAACTGCGGAAGATTGTCCCACGTGCGTGTGTCCGCCTCGGGTGTGGTGCTGGCCGAAACAACCTTGCTCGCCAAGCCAGCCAGCACCAGTCCCAGGCCGACTTCACCAGCGACGTTGTTCCGATTGCCCTGGCTGGCCACGATCGCGCCGCTGATGATGGCCGCATCCCCGAAGGTATCCGTGGCGGACTTGAACACCGCCTGATTGGCGAGCACGTGATCCATCACACGACCGCCTCGCGTGGTGGCCTGGAAGTTAACGTCGTCACACGGCGCCACCGCCAGATTGACGCCATCTGTCTGGATGCGGGCGGACACCAGTGGTGACGACCGCGCCCGGAAGCGCAATTGCTCACTATACTGACCGGTGGCGTACTTGAGCGGTCCCGGACCGAACTCGACGATGAACAGCACGTTGGCTTGCGGTTTGTAATCCGGCAGGCTGATGTTTTTCGCGTTGGCCTTTGCGCGGTTGAAGGCATCTGAGCCGTCGCCGCCGAGCTTTGTTGTGGCGAGGCCGTCGAGATAATCGGGCAACACCCAATCGCCGGCGAATTCCTCGTTCGCGGCGTCGCTATCCTCGAACTGCGCACTGCGGAAACAGGCGCGGGCGTTGTCCGGTTCACCATCCATCCAGTAGATCACCCCGCGATAGAAATACGCCATTGCGCGTTCGTATGGCTCGCCAATGAACGTCTTGCGCGCCTCGCGCGAAAAGAGTCTGCGCGACTTCCGCGCCTCGGAATCCTTGCCATAAATCCCGCCGATGGTGAGCAATGCGTCATCCAGCAGCGAGCGGGCCAGCTCGAACTGACCCTGGCGCATCGCGGCGGCGGCAGTACGGTATTGCCAGAGGACTTTGTCCCGCGGCGGGCCTTCGGCGATCATTCTCGGCCCGTCGTCCAGAATGTCGCCGGTCATCACGACACGATGCTTTGGCGTGCTGGCGCAGCCCGTAAAAAGCAGGAGCACCAGCAGTGGGAGGAATTTCAACGCCAAGGCACAGTGCGGTGGAGCCGCAATCAAAGCGCGGGCCGAAAGAAACCGCAGAGACGCGATGGACGCAGAGCTTTGTCGAAGCGGCTTGTTCTCTGCGTCCATCGCGTCTCTGCGGTTGGATTGTGGCCCCAAGAATCTTCGCAGGCCGCGACTAAGTTGGGAGATAGCCTTGCAGAGACGTGAAGGCGCAAAGTTGTAACTGGCTTTTACTCGTCGCGTCCTGGCCTCTTGGCGTCTTGGCGTCAGTTCAGAGTCTTGAAAGCAGTTTGCGGTTGGCCCGCCCTCACCCCGGCCCTCTCCCCCAGGAGAGGGAGAATTGTCTGGCAGCCGCAGTGGACTTCGGAGGCGTTCAGCAGCCCGTGCGCTCTCATGCGAATAGGAAGGGAGCGGCGCTGGCACGAGCAGCGAACCTGACGAACTGGAGCGCCGATGGCTGCTCCCTCTCCCCGGGGGAGAGGGTTGGGGTGAGGGCGGGCGCGATAACAGCCGTTGAAAGTCGCCGGTGAATGCGACGAAAAGCGATGGTCTCATTGGTTGCTTCAGTGGGACCAGTTTCCAGCGTGCGGGCTTAACCAAAGCACGTCTGCAAGGTTCTTGCCGAAGACCGCTGTCGCAAACACCACCGCAATGATCAGGACAAGTCGGGTCGTCAGGCTCTTGCGACCAGGGATGCAGAACGGGATCCAGGCAAAGAGCATTGCCATGCTTACGTGGGGCAATGTTCCAGGCGTCAAGTAACCGCAAGCGCAGGAGACAGCCGGAACAGCGAAGGCGGTGACAAAAAGCGAAGTGATCGCCCAGATCAGCATCAGTGTATTGAAACGAATCTTCCACCATGCGATCGGCTGATGTTGTCCCAACGCTTGAGATTTTGGGTTGGCATGCATTCGCCAACATCTGAATCGGCTTACCGATACGCCGCGTCCTCCAGCCCCTGCTTCTTGATCTCCGCCGCGTCCTCCCAGACGATAACGCTGGTGCGCGCGTCAATCAGTTGAAACGCATAGAGGATGTAATCGCTCGTGCCCGCTTTCGTGCGCGTGGACAGGCCTTGCAGCGTGCCGGTCAGGAAATAATTCGCGCCCAGAAATTCCTGCACATTCGCGTCGCTGGTGGCAGTGACCGCGCCTTCGCGCTTGAGGTTGCGTTCCTTTTCCAGCGCCGCCATGCGGTCGCGGGCCAGGAAAGTCACCTTGCCCGTTGACTTCGAGTTGAGTTGCGTGCGGATGCGCGTGAGGAACAGGTCGCGGTTGATCGGGAAGCGCGTTTGGTTGTCCACCGGATCGAGCACCACGATCGGCGGCGTCGGCGCGTTGGCGATTTGCGGGATCCCCAGGATGCTGCGCGCCATCTTGTCGGTGACGGCCACGAGGTCTTGTGATTCAATGCCCGTGCCGGCAACGAAGCCTTGTTCATCAGCGTTCATACGCGTGACGGGCACGCCGGAGGGATTCTTGACGCCGCTGGAGGCGCAACCAGCGACCAGCACAGCGGTGGTGAGAGGCAGGATCAGTTTGGTGATGGAGTGTTTCATGTTGTTGGATTGTTAGATCGTTAAAAGGTTTCCCCGTTCGGATTTCGGTTCTCAAAACGTTGGCGCATCCGGAACTCGTGGCGCGTCGGGAATCTGGTGATGCGGCGTGGTCCAATAATAGGTCGTGTTGGCCGGGCCGCGCTTCGGCGAAGGGTTGCTGGCCTGTGCCTGCTGTTGCGCCGGCGGGGTTTGTGGCGTTGGCGTTGATTCAGCCGCAATCCTGCGCTCACGCTTTCTGGCCGCGTGTTCGGCTACGCCGCCCAAAATCAGTCCCGCCCCCGCGCCGATGGCAGCGCCTTCACCCGCCTGGTTGTTGCCCGCGCCAATCAGCGCTCCCGAGGCAGCCCCCAGCAGCGTTCCGCCCACGGCATAATTGGGCCTGGCAGGCTGATAATATCGCGTGGGTTGGTAATAGCGAGTCGGCGCGTAGTAAGGGGTGGGGGAGTAATGAATGTAAGCCGAACTCCCGCCGTAACCGCGGCCATAGCCGTAGCCGAAGCTTACCGAAGTTGCCGGGTAGTACGCGCTGTAACCTGGCGCGTCATATTCAGGATAGCGGCGCGATTCGCCGACGATCGCTCCAGCCAACAGCCCCACACCCGCACCAATGGCCGCGCCCTCGCCGGAAAAGCCGCTGCGACAATCGCCGCCGACAATCCCGCCGATCAAACCGCCCCACAGCGCGCCGCCCAACGATTCAGGCCCAAAGAGTTGCGCTTGCGCCGGGAACAGCGCGGTAACGGTCAACAATGCTAGTAGTGACTTTTTCATGTTCCACTCCCGCTTCGACGACCACGGGTGGTCTTTATTCGTCAACACCGTAGCACGGCAATCGTCGCAGGTAAATCCTTGGCGTAAGCAAAGTGGAAACCCCGCCAGCGTGCTACCGCCTCTGGCCGGCACATCAAAACCAAAAACCGACAGTTCTGCCTTCGGGGACGCGTGGCAGCACGTTGACCGGTTTCGCATTCCCGATGTTGGCGATGGACACGACGGCCGGATGGCAGAAGCCGGGTCTGTTGATTCAAATTGTTTGCTTGAAGCGCCGCCGGCCGGTTCAATGCTCCGCAATGATGGCCAAACGTGTCATTCCCTGTCTGGACGTTCACGACGGCAAAGTCACCCGCGGCGTCCAATTCGGCGTCGCCGAAAAAGGCGGCCTGCGCAATGTCGGCGATCCCGTCGAACTCGCGTTGCGTTACAACGAACAGGGCGCGGACGAAATGGTGTTCTTCGACATCACCGCCACCGCGCACGGTCGCGGCACAATGGTGGACGTGATCGAGCGCGCGGCGGACCAGTGCTTCATGCCCCTCACCGTCGGTGGCGGCATCAAGTCCGTGGACGACATGTACACGATGTTGCGCGCGGGCGCGGACAAGATCAGCATCAACTCCTCCGCGCTGGCTCGACCGGAATTGATTCGCGAAGGTGCAGAAAAATTTGGCAGTCAATGCATTGTCGTCTCGATTGACGCGAAGAAAGTTAGTGGCACGGGCGTCTCGCCCGTGAGTTTCGGCCAGAACCGCACAGGCGAGCCGCATGTGCCACAAGAGAAATGGGAGGTCTTCTCGCACGGTGGCCGCAAATCCACCGGCCTTGACGCCGTGGAATGGGCCAAACGCGCCGTCGCGCTGGGCGCGGGCGAAATCGTGTTAAACTCGATTGACGCCGACGGCACGAAGGCGGGTTTTGATCTCGTCATCACGCGTCGCATCAGTGAATCAGTCGGTGTGCCTGTGGTAGCGAGTGGTGGCGCGGGCACGCTGGAGCACATGGCCGAGGTGTTGCTCGAGGGCAAAGCCGATGCGGTGCTGGCTGCGAGCATTTTTCATTTCGGCACCTACACCGTCGGTGACGTGAAACAGTTTCTGGCAAGCGAAGGCATTCCGGTCAGGTTGAACTGAAGGAGGGTTGGGCCGATTCTCGCGAAGGGCTGCTATCCAAGGCTGGGGGAGTTGCGCACCTTCATGGCATAGGCTCCATTCTTTTCCATCGCAAATCGCCCATCGTAAATCTAAAATCCGCCCGGCATGAGCTTTTACGACAAACTGAAATTCGACGCAAACGGATTGATTCCTGCGATAGTTCAGGAACAGAAGAGCGGCCGCGTGGTGATGATGGCTTGGATGAACCGCGCGTCGCTGGAAAAAACCATCGAGACGGGCAAGACGCATTTCTGGAGCCGCTCACGGCAGAAGTTCTGGATGAAGGGCGAGGAAAGCGGCAACACGCAAACCGTGAAGGACGTTGCGTTCGATTGCGACGGCGACACGTTGCTGATCCAGGTGGAGCAGCACGGCCCGGCGTGCCACGAAGGTTACCAGTCCTGTTTCTTCCGGTCCATTGAGGGTCAAGGCGGGACGTTCAAGACCACCGAACCGCAATTACTCTCGCCCGAACAGATGTACAAGAAGAAATGAACGATCGGTGGGGCGAGCGTCCTCGCGAGCCTCATCCTCGAATTCGGCTCGTCAGTAGCCTCGCCCCACCCACTCATGGACGATTCCATTCCTTTCGCCAGCCGCGACTATTTTATCTTCGTCACGGTGCTGCTGTTTTCCCGCGGAATGGATTTTCTCAGCACCTGGGTGGCTACGCCACATCTCGAGTTGGAGGGTAATCCCATCGCCAAGTGGCTTGGTTGGAAATGGGGTGCGGCGGTGAACGTGGCCCTGGTCGCGTCACTGGCTCTGTGGCCGCTCTCGGCCATCATCGTCAGTACGGCGAGCGTGCTGGTGGCGGCGCGGAATTTTCAGTCCGCCTGGCTCATGCGCTCGATGGGTGAAGACGCATATCGCGAATGGTATGTGCAGCGAATCTCAGAAACACGCATCACGCTCTATCTCTTCTGTCTGGCGGGCAACACGCTGTTGCCTGCCGCCCTGGGAGCGGCGTTGATCCTGTTCAGCGTGACGCGCGAGTATGTGCTGCTCGTGCCAATGGGCATTGGCATGGGCGTCATTGCTTACGCTGTGGCGGTGATCCTTTTTACGCTTCTTTCCCTCTGGCGGAGCCGCCGCCGCCGCCGCTATGATGCCGGGAGCAACTGACATGACCACGCCATCGCTGGATGAGTTTCTGAGGCTGGCGGAACAGGGCAACCTGATTCCCGTCACCAGCCGCATTCTCGCCGACATCGAAACGCCGCTCTCCGCCTATCGCAAAATCCGCGGGCAGGGCGAATCGTTCCTGTTCGAGTCGGTGGAAGGCGGTGAACATCTCGGGCGCTACTCGTTCGTCGGCTGTAATCCGCGCGCCGTCATCAAGCAGACGGGCAATCGCGTTGAGGTGAGCGAAGGCGGGAAGGTGATGGAGCTATTCACCGTCACTTGTAGGACAGGCGTCGCGCCTGTCTCTGACTCCAAAGAATCCGCTCAAGCGGAACAACAAGATGGAGACAGGCGCGACGCCTGTCCTACGGTGCAGGACGGCCTCGAAGTCGTCGAGCGCGTGATGAGGAAATACCGCCCCGTCACGTTGCCGGGGTTGCCGCGCTTTACCGGCGGTGCGGTGGGTTTTATCGGATACGAATTCATTCACGACGTTGAGCCGGTCGTCCCGCGCCCGGCGCACGATGAACTCGGAACGCCCACCATGTATTTCATCGTCGCGGATCAGTTGCTCGTGTTCGATCGCGTCGCGCAAACCATCACCGTGCTCGTCAACGCCGCGATTGACGAAGCCGCCAGCCCGACCGAGGCCTACGAAAACGCCGCCGAGGAAATCGAGCGTTTGCTTTCATTGCTGGAACAACCGTCCGAACACCACCCCGTATCCGTTCCATCCGAAGTCCCATCTATCCCATTTTCATCAAACCAACCCAAGGACAAATTCCTCGCCAACGTTCAAGCCTCGAAGAAGTTCATCACCTCCGGCGACATCATCCAGGTCGTCGGCTCGCAACGCTTCAGCGTCGAGACCAAGGCCTCGCCCGTGGACGTTTACCGCGCGGCCCGCACAGTAAATCCGTCGCCTTACATGATCCTGCTCGAACTGGAGGGGTTTTCCCTCATCGGCGCGTCACCGGAAATTCACGTGCGTTGCGAGGACAACAAGGTGGAGATTCGCCCCATTGCTGGCACGCGTCGGCGCGGCAAGACGGCGGATGAGGACGCCGCGCTGGAAAAGGAACTGCTCGCCGACCCCAAGGAACGCGCCGAACACGTCATGCTCGTGGACTTGGCGCGCAACGACATCGGGCGCGTGTGCGATTTCGGCAGCGTGCAGGTCAAGGACCTGATGATCATCGAGCGTTACAGCCACGTGATGCACATCGTATCGAGCGTGGAAGGCAGGTTGTCCGCCAACAAGACGAATTACGACCTGATGCGCGCGACGTTTCCGGCGGGCACTGTGAGCGGCGCACCGAAGATTCGCGCCATGCAGATCATTTCCGAACTCGAAGGAACGACGCGCGGGCCTTATGCCGGTTGCGTGGGCTACTTCAGCTTCAACGGCAATCTGGACACCTGCATCACCATCCGCACCGCGTTGCTCAAGGACGGCAAAGCCTACGTGCAAGCCGGCGGCGGCTGGGTGAACGACTCCGAGCCCGAGGCGGAATTTCAGGAAACGGTCAACAAGAGCAAGGCGATGCTCAAAGCCGTGGCACTGGCGGAGACATTTGCGAAACCGGCGTAGCAGCCGAGTTAACGAGGCTCAAACTGAATCCCCGCTTGGCCAGCAATGACAATAAGGTTAATGTTTCCCCATGAATACGACCGCTGAAATTCATCAAGCCGCTGGCGGATTGGTGGTGAGTGATCCCGGCATCCTCGGCGGCAAGCCGGTGTTTCGCGGGACACGCCTGCCGGTCGAAACGCTGTTTCAATACTTGGCGGACAACCTGACGCTGGAGTACTACCTCGAAACTTTTCCCTCCGTGACTCGCGAGCAAGTCCTGGCAGTGCTTCGTTACGGGCAGCAGCGAATTGAGTTGGAACTCGCGGCATGAAGATTCTGCTCGACGATTGCGTGCCCGTTCAGGTTCGAACCGCGCTGCTCAAGGACGGCAAAGCCTACGTGCAAGCCGGCGGCGGCTGGGTGAACGACTCCGAACCGGAGGCGGAATTTCAGGAAACGGTGAACAAAAGCAAAGCCATGCTCAAAGCCGTGGCGCTGGCAGAGACGTTTGCGAATACGGCTCAGTAAACGAAGTGAAACGGCTCAAATCTGTTTCAAAACTCGTTCAATTCGACGCAAACAAACTTCCCGTCGCCGCGCTAGGTCACACTCCCAAATTCGCAGCACACGCCAACCCGCGCTCCGCAATCTGCGCGTCACGCTCCGGTCGCGCTGCTTGTTTCTGGCAAACTTCCGCTGCCAGAAGGGGGAATTGCTTTTCGGCTTTGTCCCGTGCTTGGGGCAGCTGTGCCAGAAACATCCGTCCACAAAAAGTGCGACTCGATGTATAGGGAAAACGAAATCAGGTTTGCCAAATACTCTCTGATTGCGACGCCAGCCGACGATACGATTACGACGCAGCAGTTTCACCATCACGAGTTCCGTGTCACGGTTTCCCGATGACCGGATACGGGACATCACCTGCGAGCGGTTTGTTTTCGAGAAGACATCCGGCATCGATTTACTTTCATGCGGCGGGCCTCTTCGCGCAGCGCTAGCGCTTCTTGAACAGGCAGTCTGCGGCGGGAATGGGGTCGTGCGTCGCGCAACTCTTCAACGAGTGCAAGACCCAAGCGGCCCAGTGCCGCACCGAGTAGCGGCGGCACTGCATTGCCGATTTGCTTCAATTGCTGCCATTCGCTACCCACAAATACGAACCCGTCGTGAAACGATTGCAGCCGGGCGGCTTCTCTCACCGTTATCCAGCGCTCCAGATTTGGATGAACCCATTCACTCAGGTCGCGATGCATTTGAGCCAGAATTGTATATGCTGGGCGCTCAGGATGCAGTCGCCGCCACTTTTCCGGGCGTAACCCATTCCAGATGCCCTTTGGAAGCGAATCGCCTTTGAATCCTGGCTTGAGGTGTGAGATGAGCTTCCGTCGCCTATCCAGCATCTCCTTCGTATGATGATTGTACAGAAGTAAGTCTCCATCGGAAATTCCGCGCTGTCGTTTTACGGCCTTCGGGTAAATGCCGAAATCAAAGTCGAGCCGCATGAGTTTTTGGAACTTTGTTTTGCAATTATCAGCTTCCGGATAGGGCATTGTCTTGCCGCTGGGAACGACTTTCGCTGGGAGATCGCTGATAGCGTCCCAAACGTTGAACGGTGTTGGGAGGCGCAAATCATCCAAGACCGACTCCGAAAATGAGGCGAGTTCGTGGGGAAAACGGTCCTCGTCCCGCGTGCCGATGAAAATCACGCGGTTGCGATCCTGCGGAACGCCGTAATCCGAGGCACAAACCTTGAGGTAGGTCACATTCGAGTAACCAATGTTCCCAAAGTCACGGAGAATCAAATCTCGAAAGTGGCCTTTATTGAGCAGTATCAGATTCGGAACATTCTCCATCATGAACACTCGGGGGCGGAGCTTCTGTACGATTCTCAGATATTCTCGGTAAAGAATGTTGCGGTGATCATCGAGCTGGCGCGGGCCGATCTGACTAAATCCCTGACAAGGCGGCCCACCGAAGACGAGGTCAATGTTCTGAATTGCGATTTGCTGGGGTTGAGCGTCGCTGCCTTCAGTTAGAAAACTACAAACATCACCCTGAAAAATCGGGATTGTTGGAAAATTGTGCCGGTAGGTCGCGCACGCATGCTGATCAATCTCCACAGCATATTTAACATCGAAGCCCCCGCGCTCTACGCCCTCACAGAACCCACCGCACCCTGAGAAAAGTGAAAGTGCCGTCGGCAGGTCGCCTTGAGGCTTGTCAGGGCGTCTTTCCAACCAAGAGCGATGGTCACCGTTTGTTTGCATTCGTATTCCCGTCAGCGAACAACATATTTTTTACCGTGTCACGAGCGAAATGGCAAGATCGCAATGTGACTTCTAGTCCGTGGATTCATAATCGACAACAAGGCTTACTTTCGCCAATGCAAATTCCACGAGCATTTGGTGCGGCGGTCAGAACGTTTCGGGAAAACGCTGGCATGTCCCAAGAGACCCTTGCGGAGCGTGCTGACCTAGATAGGACGTATGTAAGCGGCGTCGAGCGCGGCGTGCGCAATCCAACCCTGCGCATCATCAACATGTTGGCGACGGCTTTGAATGTGTCCGAAGCAGAACTTTTCGCTGAAATGGCCCGGATTCGGAAAAAAAGTTCGCCGAAAAACTAGCTATGCCCTTCCAGTTTGACCAACAAGCAACGTGCCCAAATTGCCCGCACGGGTTCTGCATTAAAGACCGGCGGACCAATCCGATTCCTGGCCGCAAGACTCAATTTCGGTTTCACCAGCACGAAGCTGTTGCTTGCTGCTTCGAGTCATTTGTACCTGGCACGGATAACGATCCGGATCCAAACCGAAGTTTTGTCACTTATTTGAACCAGTTTGGAGAAAACGCTGAAAAGGCAGGGCAAATTCTGTTTGGCGCAGACTGCGACATTGGCAAGCAAGCAATTGCCAAAGTGACCGGCGACATCTTCGAGTTGATCGGCGCAGCCACGCTCTGGAATGCGGCATCCGTTTGGAATCGATTCATGGATACAGGCGTGTGGAAGTCCAACTCCTTTGTGTGTCCTAAGGACTCGGTGGCTGCACCAGGCCGAAAGGTAGCCATAGTGCCGCTGCCGCGCGGCTACGACGCAACGCTTCTTTTCCGCGAAGACGCTCGTAAGAGCATCGCTGCACATGAACATGCTCTGAAGCAGGCTGAAATGGAACTGGGACTATCCGCCCCGGACATTGTGGGTGTCAGGATTCCAGAGCCATGTCCAAAGGAATTCAAGCAATTCCTGCAACCGCTGCCGAATTTGGGTGATAGCAGCCGTCAGCGAATTGAGAACGCATACCAATCAATCGAAGGGAAATTGGATGGGCGCTCGTTCCTGTTCGCCATCGCCATGAAACGAAGCATTCGCAGTGACCGGCTTTACCAGCCATTGTTTGAAGCAAACATTCTGAAATACCTCATCAGCGAGGTTCTGCGGGGTTCAGCTCTGCGGTTTTTCGCTCACTTCGGAGACATCGAAGGTGCGAACGCAGAGGACCATTATCGTGCGGCGACCATCGTATCCCTGATGCGCGGCGGCAAATTCGAGCGGGCAATCGACAAGCTCTACGTGGCTGTAAAGCCGCGAGACACGGCTCAGGAGATCCTTCAGCATTTACCGAGTTATGCACTGTAGAACTTCAGCACCTTGCCGACCCGAAGGTAAGCGCAGAAGTTATCTCGGCCACTCGCTGATGCGCGACCACGATTTCCGCAGCCAGCGCAGGTATTCTCGCGGTTTCGGCATCCGGTTCGCCACGCCGATGTTGCCGAGCGATTTGTCCAGCCAGAGATGCAGCCGGTCGGCAACGCCCACTTCGGCGGCCAGTCGTTCCACGGTTTGCAGTGCGTTCACGGCATAATCCTGCCAGCGCTCACGGAACTCAAACACATCGGTCTTCAATTCCACCGCCGGCGAAGACCACATGCCGGCGCGGGTGTCGCTCTTGCGGGGCAATGGCCGGGCATACTTGTCTTTGAATCTGAACTGGTCTGTCAAGAACGAGGTTCATGTTCGCGTTGGAGAGATCATCATCCGGCTAGTTTCCAAAGTCGAATTCCATCTCCGCTTGAGAGTGATTCTTCCCCACATCCCTCACCCGGTCTTCGACCACCCTCTCCCGCTCCCGCAGGCGAGGGACAGCGTTCGAGGAGGAGAGGGAGAGCAGACTGAGCGCCCTTGCATGGGCTTCGATTCGTTCCACGTTTTCGGCGCGGATGTTGATCGGTTCGTGAAAGATGGTGACGGGTTTGATTTCGGCCACGGCCTGGAGCGTTGCGCGCAAAAGCGTGGGCTTTTTCGGGGCCGTGCGCCTGCGCGACGGCCGGCTGGTGACTCGTCGAGAGCCCGGTCGCTTTGATGGCCAGACCTGCTGGGAATTCCTCCGGCAACTGCAACTGTGCAGCCGCGCGTCCGGCCGGCGGGTGGTCGTCATCTCCGACAACGCCAAATACCACCATGCCAAACTGCATGCGGGCTGGCGCCGCGAGCAGAATCCCGCTTTCCACCTGCACTTTCTGCCGCCGTACAGCCCGCAACTCAACCCCATTGAGCGCGTTTGGAAATTGACCCGGCGGACTTGCTTGCACAACCAGTACTTCTCGAAGTTGGAACTGGTGCTCAACGCGGTCGAGGAACAATTCGCTTT